>JAYVZE010000114.1:0-23597 GCA_043783625.1 Blastocatellia bacterium
GATTAAAGAAATCGCACCACATTTCTTCTATTTCTTCCCCAAATTAAATTTCATTCCCACCGAAAAATTCAAACGATACGCCGGATAGCCGAGCACTTCCTGATAATTCTGATTGAGCAGATTTTCAATGCGGGCAAAGCCTGTGACGTACGAAGAGAATTTGTAACTGCTCGCGACATCAACTTTTTGATAGCCTTTGCTATGAGCGAAACGCGAGAAAGTCACCGGATCAACATCACGCCTTTGCCCGATAAAAAATCCATCCAGATTTAACGCAAATTTCTCAGCCGTCCACGCAATATTCATTGTGCCGGAATGCTTCGGGCGGCGTAGCAATGAAAATCCAACTTCAGGATTCGGAACTAACTTGAGCGTCCCAAAATCAATGATGGCAGCAGCGGCAATTAATTTGGAATCGGTCAGCGTGTAATTGCCATTCAAACTTAAATTGCGTGTCGGACGAATCGTGGCGCTGAGTTCAAGACCGCGAGCGCGAGCGCGATCATTGTTAACAAAGCTAGTGAGGACTCCGGTTGCAGTTTTAATCGGGCCGCCGAAACTGGTGGGATCGCCGACATATGCAATTTGATCGCGGAAATAATTTGAGAAAAAAGTTGCTACTAAACGAACACGATCACCCCGGAAAAGTTGCTCAACTCCAGCGTCAAAACTTTGCGCCCGTTCCGGCTTCAAGCCCGGATTACCGAGGAAATATGAATTCGGGCTGAAGGCTTCGACTAAAGTTGGAGCTTTAATTCCTGCGCCGTAACTCGCCCGAAATTTTGTGGCGCCGAAATTATCATCGCCTTTGCGGGCGACCACCAAAGCGGAAATTTTAGGCGTCGCTTTCGTGCCGAATCCGACGCTTCCTGTGAACGGTGCAGAGCCGAGAGTCTTCAAAACAGATGCAAAACTGGCAGGCAAATCCGTTCGATTATTTTCGACTCGAACGCCCGCCGTCAGGACAAAATGCGACGCTGCAAAAAATTGATTCTGTACAAAAAAGCCAATGTTTCTGCGGTTCGGAGCGACTCTACTCCCGCTGTCAAAGACGGCACTTTCTTTTTCGTATTCGATTCCGGCTGACAATAAATTGCTATGCGGTAACACGACATCACTTTGATAACGAAGCCCGCGCCGTTTTTGATGATTATTGAAAACCGAAACGAAATCATTGAAGGCAAAAAACGTGTCCGGCGGAGTATTCGGCTTCGTCAAATCCTGTGCTTTCGGATCAAGTCCGAGCTGATTATTTTCAGCGAAGACAAAGGAAAATTGCTGATGCCAAAGACGCGAAGTTTGATCGTCGAGTTTAATGCCAGCAGCGATTCTGCGGCGTCGCGCACGTTCATCGGGATCAGGAAAATACTTGGCAGTTGCGCCTGGTACACCTAAACCGGAATTCCCACTGCGAGCCATGAACCGCAAATTCGTCCGCTCACTAAAACGGTAGCCGAGATTCAATGATGCCGTCCGGTTTTGATAATCATCATTGCGATCACGTCCGTTCGTGCGCAGATGCGCAAAGCTCGCAGAGTAATCAAACCCGTTGTTCGCGCCGGAGATTTTGGCGACTTGACGATTAAAAGCGAAGCTGCCGCCTTCGGCTGAAAATTCAATGTCAGGGGTCGAACTTGTGCCGCGCTTCGTGATGAATTGCAGGACTCCGCTCATCGCATCAGAGCCGTAGAGCGCACTGTTAGAACCGCGTACGAATTCAATTCGCTCCGCATTTTCCGTGGTGAAATCTGATAAATCAAAAGCCCCTCCCGCATCGTTAATCGGGATTCCATCCACCAGAACTTTGGTGTAATCAGATTCGCCACCGCGCACAAAAATCGAAGTCACTCCGCCACGCCGCGCTGTTTGCATCACGCTGACGCCCGGCGATGAGCGCAAGGCGTCAAGCACGTTAGAACGTTGCGAACGCGCTAAATCATTGGCTGAAATTACATAAGCACTCACCGGAGTTTCGGCTAAATTATTTTCCGTGCGGGTTGCTGAAATAAGAATCGAATCTTTAATCGCTGCGATTTGAAGTTTGAGTTGAACGACGGGTGCGGCGGAATTTCTATTGATTGTAATCTTTTGTGCGCCTCCGATTTGCGTCATTCCTTCAGCTTCGGCGGTGATGGAATAATCTCCAGCTTGTAAATCAGACAAAGCGAATTCGCCGTTTTTGTCTGTCGTAATTTCACGAACTATGGAGCCGCTGGCGTTGCGCACAATGACGTGCGCATTTTTAATTTGATTATTTTCAGGGTCGGAAACAGTGCTTGTTTTCTGAGCGTAAAGATTAATAGAAAGCGAGATGGCGAATAATAAAAATAGGAATCTTAGCGACCCATTTTTTATCTCGATATATTTATTCAGGGCATTTAATTTCATTGGTTTGTTTTTCCTGTGTTAATAGAAATGATCGGTTTTCCGGTGTTGGGATGAAGGTTGACGTTGAGCTTAATCTCGAATAAATCACTCAATAAATCAGCCGTCATAACTTCATCGGGTTTTCCGAGTGCAATAATTTTTCCGTGTTTGAGTAAGGCTACGCGGTCGGCAAACTCAGCGGCGAGATTGATTTCGTGCGTGACAAAAAGAATGCCGGGCTGATGCTGATGTGCAAGCTGTCTGACCAATTCCAGCAGCGAGAATTGATGCGCTAAATCAAGGTTGGCAGTTGGCTCATCCAGCAAAAGAATGTTTGGTTGTTGCGCAAGCGCACGGGCTAATACGACACGCTGCTTTTCGCCGCTGGAGAGCTGATTAAATGATCGGTTGGCGAATTGCGAGGAATCGGTTGCCGCTAATGTTTGCAGGGCGATTTCAATGTCTGATGACGAATCGAAGCCGATGCCTGCGGTCTGCGCGAATCTTCCGGCTAAGACATATTCAAGTGCAGTCAAAGGAAAATATAATTCTTCAGCCTGGGCCACGAGCGCGATTTTCTGCGCGATTTCCCGCCGTGAAAATTCATTGCTATTTTTTTCCTGCCACAACACGGAGCCGGATTGTGGCTGCAATTTTCCTGCTGCCAAATTCAGCAACGTAGATTTTCCTGCACCATTTTGTCCGAGCAAAGCGACCACTTCGCCTGCATTAATTTCGAGATTGATGTCTGTAAGAATTTGCTGTGAATAACCGAAGCTGACATTTTCTAACCGAAGTAAATTTTGACCCGCCGCAACTGATGAATTCATCAATGCAAAATCTGTTGCTCTCAAATCTCCGTTTCTCTCCGTCCTCGTTTCTCCCCGTCTTCTCTTCCACTTCCCAATCAATAAATAAACCAACACCGGCGCACCGATCAAAGCTGTAATTGCGCCCGTTGGCAACTCGCGCGGAGCAATGGCAGTGCGGGCGGTCGTGTCTGCGAGCAAGACAAGCAAAGCTCCGGCGAAGGCGGAAGCAGGAATGACTAAACGATTGTCCGTGCCGCTGGCAAGGCGGACGAGATGCGGCACGACTAAGCCGACGTAGCCGATGGCTCCACTGGTGGAAACAGCAGCCGCAGTCAATAAAGATGCGGTGATGAACACGATCCAGCGGACACGATTCGTTTCCACTCCCAACGCAAACGCATCACGTTCACCCGTCATCATTAAATTTAAAGCACGGGAATTAGCGAATAAAGTGATGGCTCCGATGGCGACTGCGAAAAATAAAAATGCGATGAATTCGCTGCTGCCACTGGATAAATCTCCGAGCAGCCAAAACGTGATGTTGCGAAGTTTTAGATCATCTGCGAGCGTCGTTAACAAAACCATCAACGAACCAAGCAGCGTTGAAATGACTACGCCTGCAAGGATCAATCGCGCCGGATCGTCTCCGCGCCGACCAAGTAAATACACGACAAAGGTTGCGGCGGAGGCTCCAGCAAAGCTGAGTAATGGGCGTGCGAACGAAAATTGTGAAGCGAACATGATTCCGACAATTGCGCCGAGTGCTGCGCCGCTTGAAACTCCTAATACATAGGGATCAGCCAGCGGGTTTCTGAGTAAAGCCTGAAACGCTGCGCCTGCCATCGCCAAAGCTGCGCCTGAGCCAATCGCTAAAATAATGCGCGGCAAGCGGATGCCGAAAATGATGACTTCCTGTTCGCGTGAAAGTGTTCCTGATAAAATATTCGCCACTGAAATATGTTCGCTGCCCAGTGAAAGCGAAATAATAAAAGCGAGCATGAGCGCGATGAACAGCATCGCCATCACGAAAGCGGCGCGGCGTTTGGTGAGATACGCGCCACTTAATCCGGTCTCTACATTTATGATTGCCTTACTTGCCATGAATCTTTTTTTCCAGTTCGGCTAAGCCTTCGACAATACGCGGCCCCGGACGATCAATCAGGTCAGGATCAATCGTGACGATGCGATTATGTTTGACAGCAGGAGTTGTGACGAAAGTTTTTTTTACAGCTTCGAGATCAACGATTTCGGAGCCATGACTTTCGGGAAGAATAATGATTTCAGGTGCACGCGCGATGACCGTCTCACGCGAAAATTGCGGGTAGTCGGTGGTCTCTGCGCCGGAAATTGATGTACCCCCGGCAATATTTATCAGGTCGTTAATAAAAGTATTTTTCCCGGCAGTAATGAGCGGCGAAAGTTGCAGCACATACAAGACTCGCGGATGCTGCGCCGTTGATCCAATAGCTTTGATGCGCTGTTGCATGGAGGAAGCCAGTTCTTCAGCGCGGATGCTGGTTCCGGTGACTTCTCCAAGTTTACGAATGGAAGAGATTACTTCGGTGACAGTTCGCGGATTCGTGATGTACACCGGAATCGCCAGTTGATCTAACTGGCGTGTAATTTTTTCCAACTGGCTGGAAGTCGAAAGCAAAACCAAATCCGGTTTGAGCGCAATGATGCGTTCCAGATTAGGTTTGATGGTGTCGCCAATCTTCTCTTTGGTTTTCGCTTCAACAGGGAAGTCGCAATACGTGGTGACTCCGATGACGCGGTCGCCAAGTCCAAGCGCGAATAAAGTCTCCGTAATATTTGGAGCCAGAGAAATGATACGCGCGGGAGATTTTGAAACGGAAATCCTGCGCCCTAAATCATCAACATGGATTTGATTTTGGGTGGGATTTGGGACTTGACTTTCTCGTGACCGACAACCCGGAAAGAGCAGTAAGCTTAAGAGTATTAAGTAAAAGAAAAAACGTGGCGAAATGGGGCAGCGCATAAATTTCAATGAATTTCATACGCGCTTGGAAAAGAAAAGCCTTAGACAGGCAGATTAGTGCGCGTCTAAGGCTTGCAAGAAAGAAAGGAGAATACAAGTTGCGGAGCCTGAGCAGCAGTCAAGCCACTCATTCCCCTCAAACCTTATGCCGCGCTCCTTCATCCGAAGAGCGTAGAAAAGCAACAACCTGACAGGCAGGTCTCCTGACTAATCTCAATGCAGTGCAAACGACAACAACCTTCTCACTTGCGTAATGGTTGATGCGCTTTTGTAACACGGCGTAAAACCTGAGCTTTACAGTGGCGGTGACCGTGCGGGAGTTTCACCCGCTTCCCTATTATCCTGAACCCGCGTTCAGGCACCTGAAAGAAATGGAAAGAACTTGTAAACTGGCGTGCAAATTAACACGCTCGAATAAACCTGTCAATTTAGGAAATTATTTATTTTTACGTCCCAAAATAAGACAATTTATCTTGAATTGATACTTACATCTTTAGTAGTGTATGTTTTTAAGACTTATTAGTGCGAAAAATGTGTTAATATAGGACAGTTATACTTATAGGAATATATTAGACACTTCTTCAGATAGAATGATCTAAACTGCTAATAAAGTTGGAGTTAGGATCTGCACTATATCGCTCAAATAAGCTGTGGCATTGAATTTGCCTAATTATTTATGAAATCAACGTTCGCAAGCTCCTATACGAAATGTGTTGGGGGATACCTTGGGGAATTCGTTGGGGAGCGAGTTTCTGTTTCGTAGAAAGAGCTTTGAGAGATGGCTGGTAGCTGACTGTAACCTCGGGGGATGTTACAGTCATTTACCAGCCTTTTCTTTTTCTTTCCTAAAATTCTTTCAACCAAATTTCTTTTTGCTACGTCTAAGCAAGCGTTACCACATTTACCAAAATGGTAACGTTCAATGCGAGGAAATCTATGCAAAATAATATTCGCCAGTTTAATCAATTCTGCTCAGTTATATTAATTTTAACTTTAGCTGTAGCTACGCCGCTGAGTGTGTTAGCGCAGAAAAGTAAGAATCCGGCTCCGGCTGTGAGTAAGCTCACGGAACAGCAAAAAGTTTTACATTTATTGGATCGGATTACGTTTGGAGCGCGTCCAGGCGAAATTGAACGTATTAATCAAATAGGTTGGGAAAAATATCTTGAGCAGCAAATGCAGCCGGAAAAAATCAGCGATGAAGCCATTGCACAAAAGCTGCAAGCATTGGCGACACTGAAAATGAGCGATGAGCAGATCGTGAAGACTTACGATCCGCCTCAGAATGTCATTAAAGAATTGCGCGAACGTTTTCAGCCTAAAAATGCGACGACGGAAAATACTGGTGAGGCAACCGCAAATGGTGAAATGAAGAATGAGAAGCCGAAGCCTGTGAATGATGCTGACTTCATGACTGATCCACAAAAAAGGCGTGAATATGCGAAGGCATTGATGGATTTGGGTTATCGTCCGCGACAGGAAGTCGTCAACGAATTACAGGCGTCAAAGCTGATTCGTGCGGTTTCCAGTGAGCGTCAAATGCAGGAAGTTCTGACCGATTTCTGGTTCAATCATTTCAATGTTTTTGCGAATAAAGGTGCGGACCGTTATTTGATTACAAATTATGAAAATCAGGTCATTCGCCCAAACGTTTTCGGTAAATTTGAAGATTTATTATTGGCGACTGCAAAAAGTCCGGCAATGTTGTTTTATCTGGATAACTGGCTGAGTACTGCGCCGGATGCCAAAATGCCTGACTTTCAAAAACTTCGACAGATGCGTCAGGAGCGGATGGGAAATCAGAATGTTCCAAGTAATTCCGGACGTGAGATGCGTCAATTGGAAAGACAGCAGCAACGCGAAACAAATCCTGACCCGAAAATGGCAGAGAGGATGGCGCAACAACCAGCGCAGGGAAAACGTCGGCGCGGCATTAATGAAAACTATGCCCGTGAAATTATGGAGCTGCATACGCTGGGCGTAGACGGCGGATATACACAAAAAGATGTGCAGGAAATTGCCCGTTGTTTGACCGGATGGACCTTAAAACAGCCGCGTAACGGAGGCGGATTTAACTATGCTCCGATTATGCATGATAACGGTGAAAAAGTTGTCTTAGGTCAAAAGATCAGTGCCGGAGGCGGACAGCAGGACGGTGAAAAAGTCATCAAGTTATTAGCGCATCATCCAGCCACTGCAAAATTTATCTCGACCAAGCTGGCACGCAAATTTGTCTCTGATAATCCGCCTGCTTCGTTAGTTGAAAAGATGTCGCAAACGTTCCTGAAAAAGGATGGCGACCTTCGTGAAGTGTATAAAACGATGCTGACTTCAAACGAATTTTGGGCGGCAGAAAGCTATCGCGCAAAAATAAAAACTCCGTTTGAAATGACCGTCAGCGCAGTTCGTGCGCTGGGAGCTGAGACGAACGGTTCACCGCAATTTCACAAATGGATTCAGCAAATGGGCGAAGGATTATTTCTCGCGCAGCCGCCAACCGGATACGCTGATACGGCTGAAACGTGGGTGAATACGGGGGCTTTATTGGAGCGGATGAATTTTGCCTTAGCGTTGAGCGGAAACAAGATTTTCGGTACGACAGTGAATTTTGCGCCGGAGCTGAAATCTTCAAAACCGAATGAAGTCGCTGATTATTTTATCAAGACAATTTTACATGGAAACATTTCCGCGCAGACACGCGCCACGTTAGACAAAACGTTGACCGCTCCGCAGATTGCGAACAACGGCAAAACGGATGTTTCTAAAATTGCAGGTCTGATTCTCGGTTCACCGGAATTCCAAAGGCAATAAAAATTGGTCTTTGTTCTTTGGTTTTGGGTCTTTGATATGTGGCGGAAACAACTTGGCAATCGCGTAAATTTGAAGCTAAAAAACAAAGACCATCCTGGAGTAAATTATGAATAGAAGAATCTTTCTGAAAAACAGCAGCATCGCTTTAGCCAGCGTGAGTTCAGCGATGATGTCGCCGTCTTTTTTGACGCGTACTTTGGCACAAACTAAAAGCACCGGACGCCGCAAAACGTTGATCGTAATTTTTCAGCGCGGCGCAATGGATGGACTCAATGCCGTCATTCCTTATGGTGATTCTGCGTACTATTCTTTGCGTCCAAACATAGCCGTTCCGAATCCGAAAAAAGATACGCAGCCGAATAATCCTGCCGCACTTGATCTGGATGGGTTTTTTGCTTTGAATCCGGCACTTGCTTCCTTCAAGCCAATTTACGATGCAGGGCAATTAGCCGTCGTGCAGGCAGTTGGATCGAATGACACGACGCGCTCACATTTTGATGCGCAGGATTTTATGGAATCAGGTACGCCGGGAGTGAAAAGCACAACCGATGGATGGCTGAATCGTTATCTGCAATCGAAGCCTGACAAAACCTCTTCGCCGTTTCGTGCTGTCGCAATGGGATCAAATTTGCCGCGCTCCATGCAAGGACGTGCGCCGAGCCTGGCGATCAATAATATTAATGAATTCAACGTTCGCGCGGGTCAGGCTTCGACCGCTGTTTCAGGCGGCTTTGAAGCGATGTACGACAAAAGTGTGAATGATGCTTTGCGCGGTACGGGACACGAAACTTTTGATGCCATCAAGATGCTCAAAAAAGTAAATCCGTCGCAATATCAACCGACGGCGGATGCGATTTATCCGCGCGGAAAATATGGCGACAACTTGAAACAAATTGCCCAGCTCATTAAATCTGACATTGGGTTGGAAGTTGCTTTTACGGATATTGGCGGATGGGATACACATGCCAACGAAGGGGCCGGGCAGGGACAATTAGCGAACCGTTTGATTGAATTCTCAACTGGCATCGCCGCCTTGTACGCAGATTTAAAAGACCGCCGCGATGATGTGGTAATTCTGACGATGACGGAATTCGGGCGCACTGCAAAAGAGAACGGTAATCGCGGGACAGATCACGGTCACGCGAGCTGTATGTTCGTTCTCGGAGGCAATGTCAACGGTGGAAAAGTTCACGGCAAATGGCCGGGGCTGCGCAATGAACAGCTCTACGAAGGACGCGATTTAGCCATCACTACCGATTTTCGAGATGTATTTTCCGAAGTCGCTATGCGCCATTTAGGAGCGGCAAATTTGAAGACAATTTTCCCGAATTATCAGGTGAATAACGCAAATTTCCGGGGGATTTTGCGGAGCTGATTTTTAGGAAAAACCTGAATATTATCAAGGGGAGCAAGGTCAATAAATTTTGACCTTGCTCCCTTTTTACGAAAGATGTGGTTAGTACGAACTATCCTGCTTGCATATCAGGTAATCGTGTATTATTCTCTACTCGCTGTCAGCAGTTCTTCAGCAATTTTCAAAAAGTAGTAACAAATAATTTAGGATAACAGGAGATAAATTATGCCCCCAAGGTTTATCGCCTGCTGGTTGTCTGGTGTTTTGGCATTCAGCTTGGCTTACTCGTCCCCCATTTTGGCTGATGATCTCGACAATATTTCTGTCGAAGGTGTGATTACAGATGTAACGCATCGCCCCATCGTCAAAGCAGAAATCTCGCTCACTTCAAATAACAATAATCAATCTCGTAAAACTGTCAGTGATTCGACAGGTCATTATCGGTTCACGTCAATTTTACCTGGCAGTTACAAATTACAGGTAAAAGTAAATGGCTTTCAAAATGTCAGTTGGAATTTTGAAGCTGCCGCCGGAACTGTAGTGCGCCGTGATTTCAGGCTTGAAGTCGCTGCGCTCAATGAACAAATTACGGTTGAATCTGCTTCGGATCAGGTCGTGATTGACACCTCGCGGACAGTGCTTGGCAGCACCTTGACACGCAAAGAAATTGATGAACTCCCGACCGAAAGTCGCAACATCAATGATTTGATTTTCACGATGCCGGGCGCGTCTCCGCCTGCTTTTGATGATCGTCAATTGGCGGATGGTGACACGAAAGATCGCTTTCGCTCGACACCGGAAGAAGCGGGAGTTTTCGGGCTTAACGGCGGGACTCCATTTTCAAATAATCTCACGATTGAAGGCTTGGACAACAACGATGATCGCGGTGCGCGTGAACGGTTTACGCCTTCGATTGATGCGGTCGAAGAATTTCAGGTCATCACGAATCAGTTCTCAGCGGAGTATGGTCGCGCTTCGGGCGGACGCGTGAATTTGCGGCTGCGCAGCGGCGCCAACAAATTTCATGGACGTGGTTTTTACTACTTCCGCGATGAAGCCTTAAACGCGAATACTTATGTGCGGAATTCCGATCCAACGCGTGGGTTTCGATTGCCGTATCAAAATAATAATCCTGGAATTACATTCGGTGGTCCCTTGAAGAAGAACAAAATATTTTTCTTCGGCGCGTATGAATACGACAATGTTTATGACCGTGCGGACATCGCGGCATTAGTTCCTGTCGGTGTCAGTTCTGCTTTTAAATTACCGGCTCCGAATGGTGCAAATCTTGGAATCACCACGTTCGATAAAACTGGAAAGGCTTCGACGGTGAACGGTGGCGCAGCGGTTGGATTGTACGATTTGCAAATTACGACGCCGCGAGTCGCGCATACTTTTCAGCTCCGTAATGATTTTAATCTCAGCGAAAATCATAATTTGCTTACGATGTTTTCGCTGGCGCGACAGCGTGATGAGCGAGCCTTTTCAGGTGGACGCAGAACGCTTGACACGTTGCGTACGACGGGGCGTAACAGCGAAGCTTTTGCCATCGGTCATAATTTCACGATTTCGACGAAGGCGGTGAATCAGGCACGGTTTCAATTTTCCAGATTGTCTCCGGCGGACGCTCCGCTGAATAACAATCCAGTTGTGATTATTGACATTGACGATCCGCGTGATGTGTCCGGCAATACGACGGCGAATCCGTTTACGAGGACGGGAACTTTGACCGCAGGTTCGAGCAATTTAAGCGGGACAGATCGCCTCGAAGAACGCTGGCAAATGCAGGACACATTTAGTTATTTGCACGGCTCGCACAATTTGCGCGGAGGCTTTGATGTGCATTCGATTCGTTCACAATTTATTGATTTGGCGGATACGACGGGAACCTTTCGCTTCGCTTCTCCGGCGGATTTTTTAGCCGGAAAAGTAACGCAATTCACGCAAAGATTTTTGACGGCTTCGCAGTTGAAAAATTTGTACACAGGTGTATTTTTTCAGGATGATTGGCGCATCAAGCCGAACTTGACGTTAGCTTTCGGACTGCGTTGGGATCACGAAACAATTTTATCTGATCGAAATAATCTTGGCCCTCGCGTTGCGCTCGCGTGGGATCCGTTCGGTTCCGGCAAGACGGTGATTCGCGCTGGCTATGGAATTTTCTATAACCGTGCATTGCTCAGGACATTGGATGATTATGTTCTGACTTCTAATAAAGTTTTGGTAGACACTGACAATCCATCCGCCGCAAATTTGCTAACCAGCCTACAATTTCCAGCCACGCTGGCGGCGAATGATCCGCGTATCGCGCAGGCAGGCATTAAAGAATCTTCGTTTACGCGGAAGCTCGAAAGCGGCTTTCGGATTCCCGAAAGTTATCAGGCTTCAATTGGATTTGAGCGAGAAATTTCAAAACGACTCACGGTGGACGCCGCGTATATTTTTAGCAGAGGGTTGCATCTGTGGCGGGAGAGTAATTCTAATGCGCCGCGTTTGCCGAGTGGATTTAGTGATTTCACCACGTATCTGCTTTCGCGTGATTTCAATAATGCGATTGATCCGGTGACGAAACTGCGCCCGATTACATCGACGGGAAATGCCGATCTGGTACGTTTTAATTTAAGCCAAACCTCCAGCGCAACAATCAAGGAAAATAACAAAACGATTGTCGTACTTGGTCTGAACAATCAATCGGTCAGCAGTACAACGACGGTTTTTCGTTCTGCGCTTGCCACGGTTCGCAACCTTCGCCCTGATCCAAATTTGACGCAGGTCGAGGAACTGCAATCACGTGGCAACAGCTTCTATCACGGCTTGAATGTGAAGCTGGGCGCACGCCTCGCACGTGGAGCTTCTGTCCACTTGGCATACACGTTGAGCAAGTTGATGGATGATGGAACGGTGAATACTTCATCGCCTTTGGTCGCCGGAGATTTTCTGCGGGAACGTTCGCGGAGCTTGCTTGATGCGCGTCATCGTTTCGCTTTCAGCGGCAGCTATCAGTTTCCAAAAACGCTTGGGAAAATTCATTTGTCAGGAATTTTCAGCGCGAGTTCTTCGCGTCCATTTGCGCTTGGCATTGGAGGCAATGATCGAAATCTTGACGATGTCGGGACAGATCGCCCGAACTTTAGCGGAGACCTGAATCAAATCAATTGGCGCAAATTTAGTGAAGCGATAGACCCGAATTTGTTCGCGGCGTTTTCACTTCCGACGATTGGTTCCGTAGGGAATCTGCCGCGCAATGCAGGTCGTGGTCCCGGACAGCATACGATCAACTTGAGGGCTTCGCGTGTTTTTGGTTTTGGCGAGCGACGCAAGCTCACGCCGCAGGTGGAAGTCTTCAATCCATTCAACGAAACGATTTTTAATTTTGGTTCGGAGTACGTGGATTATACGCCGACTGGACTCGGAAATTTTTTGGTTCCATCACGCACCTTGAAGGCGCGGACGATGCGGCTTGGGTTACGATTTGAATTTTAATTTAATAGACCACGGATGACGCGGATCATGCGGGTTTTTGCGGGTCTGAATTTTATGATGATTCAGATCGGCGTAAACCCGCCCGATTCGCTTCATCCGTGGTCTATTTCTTTATTGGGATTGACATGATTTTGTTCGTTATGGTCTAGTCTGCTTCGGATTAAAACCATTAACCAAACAAAGGAAATCATGCTTACTCGTCGTACCTTCTTAGCTGGCATTCCGCTGAGTGTTTTCAGCCTCAATACAATTGCAAAACCTGCTTCTGTCAAGCTTGGCTGCCAAACTAATGCGTGGCGCATCAATCCTGCGAATTTTTCTGATTTGCTGAATGTTTTGGCAAAACTGAAAGAGCTGGGCTTTGATGGATTCGAGACCGGCTTTAGAAATCTTCAGCCGCAATTCGGGAATCTTTCACAGGCGCGTGCGCAACTTGAAAAGCACGGCTTACAATTTTTCGGCTGCCATATTTTTCTCGATCAATACGATGAAAAAACGAATGTGGCGCCGATGGATTTAGTGACGAAAATCGTAGACGGTGCGGCGGCATTCGGCGCACAGCGGTTGATCTTGAGCGGGACTGGTTTGATTACAGATGGCAAAGTTGGTGCTGAATTAGTGAAGCGCAAAGCGGATGGACTGAACGCTGCTGCGAAGTATTGCAAATCGAAAGGTCTCAAACTTGCCTATCATAATCACGGGCCGGAATTTCAAAATAACGGACTCGAAATCGAAGCTTTGTATAAACATACTGACCCTGCGCTCGTAGACTTTCTAACAGATTGTGGTTGGGCGTGGCGTGGTGGCATGAATGTGCCGGAATTTTTTGGCAGGCATCACAAACGAATCATCGGATTGCATCTGCGAGATTTCAAAGGCGACAATCAGGTGCCACTTGGACAGGGAGATTTTCCGCTTCAGCAGCTCGCGACGGTCATCAAAAAAGTAAAGTGGCAGGGCTGGGCATTGAACGAAGAAGAAAGATTGAGTGGGGAGAAACCCGGCGAGTCTGCGGTGGCTCCCGCAAGAGTCGCTCTGAAGAGGGCTTTCAATAGATAGTACCTTGCTAAAACCTATAAAATATGGAAAAGTTCGTATAACAGGGAGCACAGAGTAGGCTTGGGAGAACGACTGGGGGAGTATTCTCCTTAAATCTGCTCTTGTGCCTCTGTTAATCCCCCCAATTCATTTCTTTCTGATTACCTGATGAAACGACGAGACTTCTTAACCGCAATGAGCACCGCTACCGTTACGGCGGCATCCTACAATCGAATTCATGGCGCAAATGACCGTCTGGGAATGGCACTAGTTGGCAGCGGGCGACGTGGACGTGAAGTGATGAAAGCTTTTCTTGCCACTGGACGCGCTGAGCTGCATTGCATCGCCGATATTTATGATGTGCAACGGCAACGTGCGAAGGATTTTCTTAGCGTCAAACCAGACGAAACTATTGCCATTGAAGAAGCTCTCAGCCGTCAGGACGTAGATGCCATATTAATCGGCGCACCGGATCATTTGCATTTGACACTGGCTCAGATTGCACTAAAAGCAGGCAAGCATATTTATCTTGAAAAACCGACTTCGCATAATTTTGACGAGGCTCCGGCATTTATCGAAGCCGTGAAAAAAAGCGGCAAGGTTTGTCAGACCGGAACGCAGCAGCGCAGCGGCGCACATTACAAAAAAGCGAAAGAAGAATTTTTCGACAAAGGGCGTTTAGGGCAAGTGATTTTTGCTCGTGCGGTGTGGCATGACTTTCCGTGGCAACGGCGCAAAATTGATCCACAGCCGAAACCCGCCGGACTTGATTGGGATCGCTTTTTAGGCTCCGCAAAGAAAGTTCCTTATGAATGGATTCGTTATGATTCGTGGCGTTATTTTCCCGAATACGGCGGAGGGTTGTTGGCGGACATCCTCACACATTGGGCGGATGTCGCGCAGTGGATGATGAACGAATCGCGTCCGCTGAATGCCACGGCGACGGGTGGGATTTATCAGCTTAACGACGGGCGCGTCAATTACGATACCGTCAATGCGGTGTTGCAATACAAAACCTGGAATCTGACGTTTGAATCTTCGGTGCTGCCAATTCGTAATGAACGCCCCGGTGTGTTTTTTGAAGGGACGGAAGGGACGCTTGATCTGACCCGCAGCGGATATATCTTTCAGCCGTACAAAGGTGCGCCGGAAGTTTACGAATCGAACGAAAATTTAGAAATCGCCCACGCGACAAGTTTTCTTGAGGCTGTCAAAAATAATACGAAGCCGAGTGCCGATATTCAAACAGGTCTTGATGCCTGCAATCCGGTTCATTTGGCGAAAGCGGCGTATTGGAAAAAGAAGCGGATGAAATTTGATCCAACGGGCAAAAAGATAATAGAAGATGTTTAGGCTTTGTTCAGGTGAAATTTCTCTTGCGGTCATTGGTCAAACCATTCGGAATCAGTTAACATCCCTTTTAAATACCAACTAATCGAGCAGTAGTCTCGAAACTGACGGAAGCGGTAATTCAATTGAAGCTTGTTGAGATGAGATTATGGTTGCCATTTCCGGCAATCGGCGGTGAGCAAAATGCTTCACTCGCAAATTCAAATTGTAAAAAAATACGTCAACATCAGTAAAAATTTTCAGGAATTTTTACAACTCTATGAGGAAATCAGTTATGCGAAAGGTATTAGCTATTTTTGCTTTGCTTATGCTGCTGACCCCGGCTGCGGTTTTTGGACAAGCGGTTTACGGTAACATTGTGGGGACAGTTCTTGACCCGCAAGGTGCTGCCGTAGCGAATGCCAAAATTGTCATTACCGATACGCAGCGGGCAGTCAGTTATACGGCGACAACCAACAGTGATGGAAACTTCACGCAGCGGTTCTTAATTGCAGGAACCTATCAGGTGCGTGTCGAATCGCCGGGTTTTAAAGTCACTGTGCAAAACGTTCAGGTTTCTGTAGATCAGGAATCACGCGCCGACATCAAACTTCAAGTTGGCGAACTGAGTCAAACCGTTGAGGTAACTTCCGACGCGCCGTTGCTCAAAACCGAGCGCAGCGATGTCGCGGTGACGTTCAGCGAAAAAACGCTGACGAACTTGCCGATCATCAATCGTCGTTTTACCGCTATCGAAATCTTTTCGCCTGGTGTCACGGCTTTCCCCGGACAAACCGCCGCGAGCGAAGACCCGCAAGGTTCTTATCGCAAAGTCGTCAACGGACAAAGCTTCGCCGGTTCGTCGCACTTGCTCGATGGAACCGACAATCACGATTCAATGCTCGGTTTGATTGTTATTAACCCAACGCTGGAATCCGTGACCGAAGCCAAAGTTACGACTGCAAATTACGATGCTGAATTCGGCGCAAATGCCGGAGTCATCAGTTCGCAAACGCGTTCTGGCACGAATGATTTTCACGCTGTTGCATTTGAATTTCTTCGCAACGATCATTTCAATGCACGTAATCCATTCACACAATTCAATCTGATCAAAGGCACGACGCGCTACATTCCTGTCACGCAGCTCAATCAATATGGTGGAGCTGTGAGCGGCAAACTGATCCCGAACAAATTATTCTGGTTTGGTGATTATCAAGGCACGCGCCGCAACATCGGTGGTTCAGTGATTGTCCGTGTCCCAACGGCGGCTGAACGCACGGGAGATTTTTCGGCGACGGGATTGCCATCAATTTTTGATCCAACCAGCGGTGCAGCCCCAGCGAATCGCACCCAGTTTGTTGGCAACAAAATTCCAACGGCGCGGCTTTCACCACAGGCCGTGAACCTGCTTAACAAATACATTCCACTGCCAAACTTCACGCCAGCTTCGGCTGACCTGCCCAATTATGTTGGCGCGGGTGCGGTAAAATTTGACGAAGATTTGACCAATACGCGTTGGGATTATTACGTCAGCGAAAAGATGCATGCATTTGGTCGTTATAGCTTTGCTGATTATCGCCTGACTTCTCCAGGTGTTTTTGGCAGCGCAGGTGGCGGCATCGGCTTCGATCCAAATTCAACCTTTGCCGGTGAGTCGAAAACGCGTAACCAGAGCCTCGCCGCAGGCTTTGATTACACGGTCAGTGCGAATTTGCTGACCGACTTCCGCTTTGGCTTTTATCGCTATCATGTGAACGTTGATCCGGGACAGTCCCAGACCACACCAGCCAAGGATATTGGTCTTCTTGGTCTGAATAACGATAGCTTTACAGGTGGTTTGCCATACTTTCAGGTTAATGGCGTAGCCGGTCTTGCCTTCGGTTATGCGCTCGGCGTCAATGCCTGTAATTGCCCCTTACGTGAGAACGAACGGCAGGTTCAATTTGTTAACAATTGGACGAGCCTGCGTGGCAATCACACGATTAAGTTTGGCGCAGACATTCGGCGCGCCGCGAACCTGCGCATTCCAAGCGACCGTCATCGTGCTGGTGAACTCACCTTCGATGTGGCACGCACGGCTGGACCTTCGGGCGGCGGCACAGGTCTGGCAAGCTTTTTGTTAGGCGATGTGAGCAGCTTTGCTCGTTACGTCAGCACCATTACTGATGCTGAAGAGCGTCAAAATCGCTGGTTCTTCTATGGACAGGATACGTGGAAAGTGACCAGCAAATTGACCGTGAATTACGGGCTGCGGTGGGAACTCTATCGTCCGCAAACCGTCACTGGCACGGGTAAAGGCGGATTTATTGATGTTAATACTGGCGAAGTACGGGTTGCCGGAAGCACCGGAGTCGGTCTTGATCTGACGCAAAAGGGATCACTGACAAACATTGCACCACGCCTTGGCATTGCCTATCGTCTCAACGATAAAACAGTAATCCGTATGGGGTATGGTCGTGGCTTTGACATCGGCGTCTTCGGTTCAGTTTTTGGACATAATGTCACGCAAAATCTGCCCGTACTTGGGATTCAATCGAATGTTCCATCAGCGAATTACCTCTCGGTGTTCACCCTGGCACAAGGGCCAACAGCTCTTGATCCTGGAACCATTCTTAATGGTCAACCAAAAGGCCCGAACGGTCAACCGATTCTGCCGAACGGCGTGACCGCATTCATTCTGCCGCAAAAGTTACGCTTGCCAACCAGTGATCAATGGAATCTTTCGATCCAACGACAACTGCCCGGCAATATTTCGGTTGAAGCAGCTTATGTCGGGACGAAAGGTACACACGTTTTTGCAGGCAATGGCGGCGATTACGATTTCAATCAAGCAACGATTCAGGGCTTCGTGAATGCCGATGGCACACGTGGTTCCAGCACCAACGCACGCAAGCCGTTCTTCAATAAGTTCGGCTGGTCGCAAAACTTCCGCTACTACGGTTCGGATGCGAGCAACAACTATCACGGGTTGCAACTCAAAGCCGATAAGCGTTTCTCGAAAGGCTTCTCAATTTTGAGCCATTACACGTGGTCACGTTCCTTCAATTATACGAACACGTATTACAACATTGATGCGACACAGGCGTATGGTCCGAACGACAACACGCGTAGCCATGTGTTCCTGCTGGCAGGCATTTTTGAACTGCCATTTGGTAAGGGTAAAACCTTCCTCAATGGTGCGAACAAAGCAGTGGATGCAGTCCTCGGTGGTTGGCAGATGAATACTGTTTGGCAATTGCAAAGTGGCTTGCCATTCACGCCAACGTATCGCGATTGTAACAATGATCGTGATACGGGTTGGTGCCGACCTGATTTGGTAGGAGCTTGGAAAGCTTCAAATCCTACCCGCGATGGTTGGTTTGTTACCGCCGCCGCGCCGCTCACACAAGGCGCATTTATTAATCCATCCGCTGCTACTCCATTTGCCAAAGCCGCTGGCACGGCGGACGGCCCGTGGCGTCGCCCGGCAACGGGAACGTTCGGCAATGTCGGCCGCAATCGTTTGCTTGGTCCCGGTCTCTCGCAATGGGACATGTCCTTCTTCAAAAACTTCGCCATCACGGAACGCTTCAAAGCCCAATTCCGTGCGGAGTCGTATAACTTTGGAAATCACATGAACTTTGCGAATCCGAGTACCTGTGTGGATTGCCCAGGTTCAGCCGGTAAGATTACTGGTCTGTTCCGCCTGTCAACTCCACGTCAATGGCAATTTGGATTGCGATTGGAATACTAAAAATTGGTGAGCTATTAGCTGTTAGCGATTAGCCTTTAGCCGGAAAAAATCTTTCTGGCTAATCGCTAACAGCTGACAGCTAATAGCTTTTTTCTTAGGAGTAAAAATGGACTCAGCCTCACAAGCTGTACAACTGGCAGTTCCTCCGGCAACGATTGCTGAACCTGTCCACAAAAGCGAAACCGTCAAGCCCGGCACAGTTTTTCGTACCGCTGTCCCGAAAGTTTCTTACCGTCAGCATTTCACTCCCGCGACAGCAAATTTGAATTGGCTGAGTTGTGGAGAATACGAATTGCCTGCGGGATCAGCTACGACAACATTGTGCGAAGCGACGGACGAGAGTTTGTTGTTTATGTGGAAGGGCAGCGCAAAAGTGAACGTGAGCGGCACGGATTATCAACTGGATTCATACGATACTATTTACATCCCGCGCGGAGCTGCATATCAAATCTCAAATTTGTCTGGTGAAATGGCCAAAGTAATTCGTTGTTCGGCGACGGCTGAAAATGTTCATCCGGTGCATTATTCAAAATTCGCAGATTACGCAAAACGCGAAGACCGCATCCGCCATCTCGCGGGCAAAGATGTTTTCATGATGTTTGATGTGCCGGAAGCGGCTGATAAATTGATCGCGGGTTATACATTTTTTCAGGCATATCAGCGTTCGTGGCCGCCGCATAATCACACCGATCAGGAAGAAGTTTATATTTTTATTAAAGGGCACGGATCAATGGAAGTTTACGAAGCGCCTGAAAAAATGTGCTTCGTTCATAACCTCAACGAAGGCGATATGGTGACGATTCCGATGATGAATTACCATCCCGTTTTTTCGCAGGAAGACCCGCTCGAATTCATCTGGTGCATCGCCGGAGCGCGTTACTGGGTCGGCGATAAAAACAAAGATTTTATGGATGGCAAGGGCGATTCCATCACTACTTAATGGTCGTCGGTGGTCAGTGAACGGTGGTCGGTTTTTTAGGCCAACCTCCATTTTTACCGCCCCCCGATCACTGACCACCGACCACTAATTTTATGTTTGTTACCCATCTTGAATGTGCCAAATGCGGCACGAATTACGAAGCCAATAAAATTTATAATCTCTGCACACAATGCGGCAAGCCATTGCTAGTGCGCTACGATTTGCAGAAAGCAGCGGAAACGCTCACGAAAGAAAGTTTAAAAACCCGCGTCTCTTCGCTGTGGCGTTACCGCGAAGTTTTGCCTGTCGTCAATGACGAAAATATCGTCAGTTTAGGCGAAGGCTGGACACCGCTTTTGCAGGCAAAACGATTGGGCGTACAAGTCGCGTTGCCGCATCTTTTCATCAAAGACGAATCGCCAAATCCCACCGGATCATTCAAAGCACGCGGGCAAACTACTGCGATTTCGATGGCGAAAGAATTAGGTGTCACGAAATTAGCGATCCCCACCGCAGGCAATGCTGGCGGTGCGATGGCGGCATACGCAGCCGCTGCGGGAATTCCTGCCTTTGTCTTCATGCCGCGTGATACGCCCGCCGCCAATCGCATCGAATGCCAGCAACTCGGCGCAGAAGTCACGTTGATTGATGGTTTAATTACAGATTGCGGCGCAGAAGTCGGCAGACGTAAGGAAGCGGAAGGCTGGTTCGATGTTTCGACGCTCAAAGAGCCGTACCGCATCGAAGGCAAAAAGACGATGGGCTATGAATTAGCCGAACAATTCAACTGGGCATTGCCCGACGTGATTTTGTACCCAACTGGCGGCGGCACAGGTTTAATCGGAATGTGGAAAGCGTTCGATGAAATGGAAGCAATGGGCTGGATCGGTAGCTATCGTCCGCGCATGTATTCCGTCCAAGCCGCAGGTTGCGCTCCCATCGTGCGTGCCTTTGATAACGGTTGGGACGAAGCACCGGAATTTGAAAACGCACATACCGCTGCTTCCGGCTTGCGTGTACCAAAAGCCATCGGCGATTTCATCATGCTCGACATTTTGCGCAAGAGCGGCGGCGGCGCGATTGCTGTGACCGACGAAGAAATGATCGCCGATACCAAAGTCGTAGGTGCTGCCGAAGGCTTATTCTGCGCGCCCGAAGGTGCAGCCTGTTTCTCCGCGCTCAAGAAAATGTTAACCGCAGGAATCGTCTCTGGGGATGATCGAATTGTGCTTTTCAACACAGGCACAGGCGTGAAATATCTTGAAGCTTTCGGCTTGTAGCGCGTATTGTAGGCTTCTATGCTTTCGACTGAGCTGAACAATCCAAAAGCAATCCCTTATTTTTTGTGGGATGAACCTATGAGCGTCCTGGAATTCAAGCAGCGCCTTAGGAGTGCTTCCCTGCCAGAACAAAAACGGCTGTTAGCCAAATTATTACGAGAAGCGCGTGATACAGATGTTTGGCAATTCACTTCCCCACAAGAGATTTTGCAACGCTGGAACGAACTTGCGCCATTATTAGGGCGACGGCGTGCGTTCTGGGATTTTTTGTTGCAGAGCTGGCAGAAAGAGGGGTTACTTGGCTAACCATTACCTCAGCACGCTTCAGATGGATTTCCTGACCGCATTTTTTCAGCGCGAATACAGATTTTTTCTGACAGGTGGCGCGGCATTGGTGGGATTTCATTTAGGACATCGGGAAACATACGATTTAGATTTATTCACACTTGATGATGTAGTTAGCGAAGGGTTCGCTGCCGCGCAAGAGGTTGCGCGACAAATGAATGCTTCAATCGAGGCACTGCAAACATCTCCTGATTTTCGACGTTTATTATTGCGCCGAGGTAGTGACGCCATTGTCATTGATCTAGTGCGAGAACGTGTCGCACAAACAATCCCCGAAAAGCTCTTCGTCGGAGCAATCCGCGTTGACCCGCCGGAAGAAATTTTAGCGAACAAATTATGTGCGTTGCTTTCGCGTTCAGAAATCCGGGATTTAGTTGATGTTCGTGCTTTAGAAGCCCTTGGTTATTCGCTTGAAAATGCTTTGGTCGCTGCTCAAAAAAAAGATCGCGGGTTAACGCCTGCGCAACTTGCATGGGTGTTGCAACAAATTGAATTAGGCGAAGACTTAATTCCTCCTGGAGATGTTTCAAGGCAGGAACTACATACATATCTTGATAACCTGATCGTCAGGCTCACCAAATTTTCGTTTCCTCAATCAGGAGAGTAACTGTGAAAAAAATATTGTTTGTCTTTTTATTTTTGTCAGGAGCAATTGCCAGCACTCAAGCACAAAAACTTTCACCACCGCGTCAACTCGCCTACGACATCTTCAAACAGCTTATTGAAATCAACACCACCGATTCTGTCGGCAATTGCACCGAAGCTGTCGAAGCGATGGCGGCACGTTTCAAGTCCGCTGGATTTCCTGACGAAGACATGAAGATTCTCGGCCCGAATCCGCGCAAACAAAATCTTGTCGTTCGCTATCACGGTACGGGTACGCGTAAGCCAATTTTATTGCTCGCGCACATTGACGTAGTCGAAGCCAAACGCGAGGACTGGTCATTTGATCCGTTCAAATTTTTAGAGCAGGACGGTTATTACTACGGGCGTGGCACGTCGGATGATAAAGCGATGGCGGCAATTTTTGTGGCGAATCTGATTCGCTTCAAACAGGAAGGCTACAAACCCGACCGCGACATTATCGTAGCGTTGACATCTGACGAAGAAGGCGGCGATTTCAATGGCGTAGACTGGCTCGTCAAAAATCATCGTGCATTAATTGACGCGGATTTTGGCTTGAATGAAGGCGGCGGCGGCGCGATTCGCAATGGTAAAAAATTATTTAATTCGGTGCAAGCCAGCGAAAAGGTCTACCAAAGTTTTCTGCTCGAAGTGAAAGGCAAAGGCGGTCACAGTTCGCGCCCGGTCAAAGATAACGTGATTTATACGCTGGCAAATGGCCTGCAAAAATTATCACAGTTTGATTTTCCAGTAAGCCTCAACGAAGTCACAAAATTATATTTCGAGCGCGGCGCAAATTATGAATCGGGCGCAACTGCTGCCGCGATGAAAGCAATTGCCACAAATGCTGCGGACATGAACGCAGCGGCTACGCTAGGCAATCAACCTGCTTACAACGCGACGCTGCGCACGACTTGTGTAGCGACAATGCTGGAAGGCGGACACGCCGAAAACGCTTTGCCACAAACGGCGCGAGCCCGCGTCAATTGCCGTATTCTCCCCACTGAAACCGCCGATCAAATTCAGCAAACACTTATCAAAACCGTCAACGACAATCGTATTTCCATCACGCCAATCAAAGAACCAAAACCAAGTCCGCCTTCGCCATTACGTCCTGACGTGATGAGCGCAATTGAACGCGTCACCAGTGAAATGTGGGCTGGGGTAGCGGTCGTACCAACGATGAGCACGGGCGCGACGGACAGTTTGTATTTGCGCAAAGCCGGAATTTCCATGTACGGCACGTCGGGAATTTTTGGCGACATAGACGATTCGCGTGCGCACGGCAAAGACGAACGCATCCTCATGCAATCATTTTTTGACGGACAGGAATATTTGTATCGCTTGACGAAAGCGTTTACGACGTCGAAGCAAGTTGCAGGCAGATAGAAAAGTGTAAGATAGATCAATACTGTGTACACTTTTTTCAGGAAGCAGCGTCAACAGAATCAACAACTTGGCTTTTTGACAATGAATTAAATCAAAGTAAGCTCATGCGGTTAC
>JAYVZE010000115.1:0-10863 GCA_043783625.1 Blastocatellia bacterium
TTCCTGTCAACTTATTTTTTAAGGAAAGGAATTTTACGTTGCAGAAGCTCCTTCCGGGCAAGCGGGTAGTCTCAACTGTGAAGGCGCCCTTACTTCGTGCGGGCTTCTGCATTTTATGTCTCATGAGGTCAGATTTTTCACGACTCCGATGTACGGTAAATTGCGATAACGTTCATCGAAATCAAGTCCATAGCCCACGACAAATTCATCGGGAATATCAAAGCCTTTATAATCCAGATAGATTTCAGCTTTGCGACGATCTGGTTTGTTGAGGAGTGCTGCCAGCTTAATCGAAGCGGCTCCGCGTGCGCGAAAATTTTCCAGTAAATAACTCAGCGTCAATCCGGTATCAAGAATATCTTCGACGAAAATTAAATCACGTCCTTCAATCGGCCCATCAAGGTCTTTCACAATTTTCACTTCACCCGTCGAACGAGTTCCGGCTCCGTAGCTCGATACCGCAATAAAATCAATGTTCAAATGTAAATCCGTCGCCCGCATCAAATCCGCCATAAACACCATCGCCCCCTTCAAAACACAAATCAATAAGGGCTTTTTGCCAGCGTAGTCTTTGGCAATTTCTGCACCAAGTTCGGCGATTCGGGCTTGCAAAACATCCGTAGGAATGAGAATTTCAAGGCTTGAGTTTTTGAACTCTGTTTCGTTATTTTTTAATATATGCATATAAAGGGTGGTCGGTGTTCCGTGGTCGGGGGTCGGTAATAAGTTATCGTTTGATTGTGGCTATTTATAGTTTCTATCTCCGCAATTTTAGCACTTCGATTTTATTGATACTTTGCATAAGATAAACCGACAACCGACCACTGTCCACCGACCACCAGCATTTAACCACCGACTACCGATCACCATTTTATGAATTACCGATTTCCATTAATTGAAAAACTTCCGCCTTACGTTTTCGCTGTCACCCATAAATTAAAAATGGAGGCGCGTCATCGCGGCGAGGACATCATTGATTTCTCCATGGGCAATCCTGATTTGCCAACGCCGGAACCCATTGTCGAAAAGCTGATTGAAGCCGCACGCAGCCCTAAAAACCACCGCTATTCGCAATCTCAGGGGATCCCGAATCTGCGTCTGGAAATTTCCAAATGGTACAAGCGACGCTTCAATGTGGACATTGATCCTGACACGGAAGCCATTGCCACCATTGGCTCCAAAGAAGGATTTTCGCATTTGGTGATGGCGATGGTCGAACCAGGCGACCGCATGATCGTCCCCGCTCCAAGCTATCCGATTCATTCTTTTGCGGGAACGATTACGGGCTGTGAGTTGATAAAAATCAACGTCCTCGAAGGCGCAGAATCAATGCTTGACCAATTGTACAAATTGGAATATCCGCCGTCGCAGCAACCAAAAATTCTGGTGCTGTGCTTCCCGCACAATCCGACGACGATGTGCGTCACGAAAGATTTTTTTGAGAAAGCTGTCGCCCTTGCGCGTGATCGCGGCTGGTTAATCATTCACGATTTTGCTTACGCCGATTTAGTATTTGACGGTTATAAAGCGCCCAGTATTTTTGAAGTTGAAGGCGCCAAAGAAATCGCAGTCGAAACCTTTTCGATGACGAAAAGTTATTCGATGGCGGGCTGGCGCGTAGGCTTTGTCTGCGGCAATCCGCAGGTTGTTTACGCATTGACACGGCTGAAAAGTTATCTGGATTACGGCATGTTTCAGCCGATCCAAATTGCTTCGATTATTGCATTGCGCGATCTTGACGACGTAGTCCCTGAAATAACCAGCGTCTATCAAAAGCGGCGTGATGTCTTGTGCAAAGGCTTGAATTCCGCCGGATGGGAAGTCACGCCACCAATGGGAACGATGTTTGTCTGGGCAAAAATTCCTGAGCAATATCGCAAAATGGGTTCACTGGAATTCGCCAAACAATTAATCGCCAAAGCCGGCGTAGCGACTTCGCCCGGCGTCGGGTTCGGGATCGAAGGTGACGAATACATCCGCTTTGCTCTGATCGAAAACGAAGAGCGGACGCGGCAGGCCATTCAAGGCATCAAGAATTTTTTCAATGAGTAAGTTATGCCAGCGAAAGACCTGCATCACGATAACCTAAGAGCCGCACTCATCAATGATGGGTGGATAATCACACACGATCCGCTGACGCTGAAAGTTGGACAAACAAATATGTTTGTTGATTTAGGAGCAGAAAAGCTTTTAACGGCAGAAAAAGCAGGGCGAAAAATTGCAGCGGAATTAAAAACTTTCGGCGGCTCTTCAGAAGTACGTGAACTTGAGCAAGCATTCGGACAATATTTTGTCTATCAAGCGGTCATTGAAAAAAGCTATGCGGATCGCATGTTATACTTGGCCATCACACAGGAAATCTACGCTGATATTTTTAGCGATGATTTGGGGCGATTGTTATTGGATACATATAACCCAAATCTGATTATTTTTGATGCTGATAAGGAGGAAATAATTCAATGGCTTCCCTGAAATCTTACCGTCAGAAAATCAAGGATATTTTGCGCCTTTATGAGAGCTACCCTTATGCCAATAGCCTAGCCAAAAAAGAAGTCGTCTTTGACGAAGCGAATGACCGATATTTATTGATCGCCTTTGGACGCGAAGCCGACAAACGACGCACCCACGGCATCATTGCTCACATCGAAATTATTGACGGGAAAATATGGATTCAATACGACGGTATTGAATATGGCTTAGCCAATGAATTAGTTGATGCAGGTATTCCTAAAGATAAAATAGTCCTTGGGTTTAAATCACCTGAGATGCGCCAATACACTGAATTTGCTACAGCTTGAGGCAAGGGGTGGTAGATTAGATATTTTTTGGCGAAAGGTTATCTGAACGCTATGAATATTTTCCTGTTACTCTTTTTCTTGACGCTTTTTACTCCGGCTATTTCGGCAGATAAATACACTGAAATCGCGGGACTTCCGCCTGTTCCCCGTTACAACATTCACCGCACAAAAGAGAAAATTGCAGTGGATGGAAAGCTTTCTGAAAAAGCCTGGAAAAAGTCCACTCCCGTAATCCTAATGTTCCCGTGGGAATTTCAAACCGGAAAAAAACAACCGACATCCGTGAAGTTATTGCGCGATCAAGATTATCTTTATGTGGGCTATGAGTGCGAAGATTCCGACCTCACCGCGACCTTAGAAAACCGTGACGATCCTGTTTACAAAGACGATTGCGTAGAAATTTTTATCAATACGAATCCTGCGGCGGATCATTATTTCGGTTTTGAAATGAACGCACGCGGAGTGCTTTACGATTACTTTTTCGCTTATCCCGAAAAGCATAATCTGACGCCAAATCTGGAAGGGGTTTTACTAAAAACGGAAATGCGCGGAACGCTGAATCAATCCACCGATCAGGATCGCGGCTGGACTCTCGAAGTTGCCATTCCTTTCAAAAGCCTGAATGCTACGCCAAAAAAAGGCGATCAATGGAAGATTCAACTCAATCGCTGGGACGGGACAGGACCCAATCGCCGCCTGAGCATGTGGAGCAACTCAGGAATGAAAAAAGCGAATCCGCATAACCCGGAACGCTTCGGGAAAATTGTCTTTAGGTGATTTATCCACGAAGGGCACGAAGAACACGAAGGGAAGAAATAACTAAAATCGAATTACTCGTTCACTCAAAAAATATCTCCTACTTGCGTATTTTTTAATGTTTTTCCCTTCGTGTTCTTCGTACCCTTCGTGGACAACTTCTTCTCTCCTGATTCGCTCAGGTCTGCAAAGTGAGAAAATGAACAATAATTTTGACCGTGAAAAAATCAAAGCCCTCGTCCAGGAAGCACTACTCCAAAATCAATCCGGCGTAAATAAAACTGCTGTCGTTACTGATGAATCTCTCAAAGATGTCATCACCGAAGCCGAAGTAAAAAATCTCGCGGCGGGTAGCAATCTACTGATTCGTGAAGACGCGATTATTACGCCTTCGGCTCATGATTTGATTCGTGAACTTGCGCTGCATGTCAGCTACCGCAAAAGCTCTCGGCAAATTGGAAAAGCCCGGATTATCGCGCTCGGAGCCGATCACGGCGGATTTGAAACCAAAGAATTATTGAAGCACTGGCTCACCGAATTCGGATACCAGCATCGTGATTTCGGGACGAATTCATCCGATGCTGTAGACTATCCCGACTTCGCGCACGCCGTCGCTCGCGCCGTCGCCGACGGAGCCTGCGAGTTGGGAATTATTTTAGATGGAGCAGGAATTGGTTCGTGTATGACAGCGAACAAAGTGCCCGGCATCCGCGCGGCGATGTGCTACGACGAAGCTTCTGCAAAAAATTCCCGCGAACATAATTACGCGAACGTCTTAACACTTGGAGCCAAGATGCTCTCCGCTGCACAAATTAAAATTGTTGTGGAATCCTGGTTAAATACAGATGAAGGCGAAGCGCGTCACGGCAAACGGGTAGATAAAATTATGGCGATTGAAAAGCAGTATTTGCGTTAGCGCATGGAGTGCTACGACTTGTCGTCGCTTTGGTGTTCGTTACAAATCTACAGCGATGAACGAAAAGCGGTGACAAGTCACCGCACTCCAAACGCTCCGCGCCCCAACAAATTCGAAAAGAGCAAAAGCCGCCAACAATGCCCCGTTATCGTTGACGGCCTTCACTCTTTGTAAGTGCTTTCTTTTGACTACTACCGCGAAAGCAAAGTCAGTATACCTGAGAAAAGTTTAAATGCAATTAAAAAACGTTCAACTTGACTTCTTTTTGTTAAAATTCAATTATTTCAATGATTTACTGACAAAAATATTCTCTTTTTTGTCACTCTGTAACAAAACACAGAGCGAACTTCTCAGATGAAAAGTTCGCTCTGTGTTATTTTTTACTCAATTAAAAGTAAAGTTTCAGTCCAAGCTGGAAGCGCCGTGATGGTGCAGCAGTTGCGTACTGACCAAAATTGGCCGTACTATTAACGTTTGCCGTACTGAACGATCCTGTTGTTCCTGTCGTCAGGTATTGCGTGTGGTTCATGATATTAAACCCTTCCACACGGAATTGCAGACGAGTAGCTTCACTCCATAACTGGAAATTCTTGAATAATGCAATGTCCCAGTTATTCAGCCCCGGCCCGTAAATTGGAGCTTTGGAAACCGTACCGACACCGTTGACACAACCAGCACCGCAATTGGTGATGCCTGCGCCACTGGCAAATGGAACTTTGAAAGCATTCGGATTAAACCAGTAATCGGATGACAATCCGCTCAGGTCTCGGGGATTACTTACCTGTACGCAGCGCGTATCAATTCCGCCACCTGCTGCTCCGGTCAGGTCTGTTCCACCTGGAGGGTTACAGGCAATGCCGATTGGCGCACCAGTCTGGAAGTTTGAGACACCCGAAAGTTCCCAACCATCCAAAGCAATCTTGGAGAGCATATTGCCCCCGAAATTCTTGCTAAAATTCGGAAGATTGTAAGTATAGTTAAAAATCAGGATTTGCCGACGGTCGAATCCGGCAGGGCCGTAATTCCGTGATCGAGGATTAATATAAGGGTTGGTCGGGCCGCTTCCTTCGGCATCGGTAACATCCAACGCTTTCGACCAGGTATAACTGACGTTGAAGGTCATGTTTTTGGAGAAGCGTTTGTTCACCTGTACCTGCAAGGCATTGTAATTACCATTCGCGGCAAAATCTTTGTAGATAATGTCGCCATAGCCTTGCAGCGGTCGCAGGAAGTTGGCCGGTAACGGGCTGCTCGCCGTGGTCAAATCACGGTTTGCTGTTAAGAAATTAGCTCCGTAAGGAACTGCATTCAAGTTACGCGAGACCAGCAAATGTCGTTGTTGATTTCCGACATACGCAATGTCAACCATTGTGCCGAATCCGAGGTTCTGCTGGATGCCTACGCTCCAGTTGTAAACTGCCGGTGGACGGAATCCACGATTCAGGAATTGCACGTTCACCGGACTCAAACTAAGTGGCGTCGCCGCCAGATTAGTAATCGTGGTGTAATTTGCCACAGGAGAAATTACCAGTGGTGGCAATTCTCTGGATTGCAAGACGTGGTCATCAGCAAAGCGGTCATAGTACATTCCGGCTCCCATACGCACTGCTGTTTTGCCGTTACCAAAAACGTCCCAGGCTAAACCAAGGCGTGGCCCGATTTGAATGGGAGGTAATTTTAATAATTTCTGATCATAGACTGTCATTCCCTGAAACGGTGTTCCAACCGAAGAAAAAGTACCGATCTTAACTGCGGGTAACAGCAAATTCGTACCCGGGTCTTTTGCGATACGACGACCAGCAGTAGTACCACAAACACCTTGATTGGCAACAATCAAAACATCTGCCGCTGTACAGAGGTAAGGTGCTACCAATTTGGGTTGTTTTGAAGCGTCATACACGCTTGGATCAAATGCCGCTAGTTTATCGCCCGCACTGTAACTGCCTTGAACGATAATGAAGCGAGCACCTGCATCAAGGGTCAGACGTGAATTAATTTTCCAGGTATCCTGTGCATACCATTCGAATTGGTTATACCGGGCATGTCCATCAGGATGTCCTGATGCTTCGGTATAACTGGTGACAGTTCCTAATAATGCGTTCGCGTACCCGTATCCATTATTAAGAGTATTGTTGGTATCCGGGCTGAAATTGTACGCGCCATTGAAAACCGTAGAACGTGCCGCGTTACGTGCGGTGTGTTCCCAGAAGATACCGAACTTCATGTGATGGTTGCCGCGATTATACGAAAAGTTATCGCTGGTATCCCAAACGCTATTGGTTCCGAAAAACGGAAAACGTCCTTCGATTGCCAAATTGGTTGCGCTGGTGACGCCAAAAGTAACATTCGGAATCAAATTACGAGGATTTGATGCCGGATAAAACTGTGGCAAGGCGCTTAACCCCGTTTTGGTTCGGTTGTTGAGATCAAGTGCATTTTCAAACGGATCAACGCTTTGTGCCGCCCGATTAATACCAACCGTTAATTCGTTCACCATGTTGCTATTAATTGTTCGGATCCAGGTTCCTACCGCACCTACACTTCGAACGGTGTAGATAGTTTTGAATTGAGGCAAAGTAACAGTCGAACCTAGGAAGGTGCCACCTTTACGTGCTTCAAAATCCTGAATCAAACGAACGTACGTTTGATCTTTCGAAGTGGCATTAAAATCCACTCGCAAGATCGTATCGCGGCGCGGACGCGTATCAATAATATCATCCTGGCGATTACATTTTCCTGCCGAGCAAACTGTCGTCGCAGGGATATTTGGTTCCGGCAAAAGTTTCAAAAGTGCCAGCCCGCGCGCATCAATCAGACCTGCTGCCGCCAGATTATTATTTGGAATGGCCACACGTGTAACCGGATTCACCAACGCAGCAAAAGCTGCACCATTTAGTGGAGCCTGACTGAAATCTCCGGCACGCTCTAAAAGTGTGGGCACTACTGTCTGCACAGTTGAACCAATCTTACGGGGAAGAAATTCTTGCGAGAAAAAGAAGACCAGCTTATCTCGATTCTTGTTAAATTCCGTGAATGGTAAAAGTACCGGACCTCCGACAAAATAGCCGGGATTGTTGAAGCGATATTTAGGTTTCGGAATCGCTACACCAGTTGTATTGCGGTTATTTGCCCACTCGTTCGCATTAAACCATTCGTTACGATTAAAGTAATAAGCACCACCATGAAAGTCGCGCGAGCCGCTCTTGGTTACAGTTGTAATGTTGCCGCCGGAGCTGTGTCCGTATTCGGCCTGGAAATTATTCGTCAGCACTTTTACTTCAGCGATAGCGTCAATATTTGGAGCCAAATAATTCGTTCCATTTTGCCCCGTATCAGATAAGTTGACACCATCAAGATTTAAGTAAACTGCGGTCGTACGCGTTCCATTAATTGAAATTCCGCCAGCCGTTGACCAGCCCGGGGCATCGCGTCCGGTCGCGTTGGAATCCACCACACCGGGAAGCATGCGAGTTGTGCTCATCCAGTCACGTCCTTTGAGCGGAAGTTCCTGATATTGACGTGATGTGATCACACCTGAGCGTTCCGCACTTTCTGTTTTAATGGCGGATTGTTCGCCCGTCACTGTCACCGTTTCGCCGACCGTACCGACTTGCAGGGCCAGGGCTGGCAAGGAAACGCGTTCGGCGGCGGAGACGACTAAATTCGCTTGCTCAAGTTTTTTGAAGCCGTTGGCTTCAATCGTCAGCGTAAACGTTCCCGGCAGGATTTCAGGGAAAACAAATCGTCCTTCGGAGCTGGAAGTGGTGGTTCGCACCTGCCCCGTTTGGTTATTGGTTAATTGGAGCGTTGCGTTAGATACTACCGCACCGCTGGAATCTGTCACTGATCCTGAAACTTGTCCGGTTAGTCCCTGTGCCAAAACTATTCCCGAACAGATCCAGAGTGACAGTGCTAGTAATGTAGCAGTCACGAGGTGACTTCTGCACTTCTGCAACATTGGGCTTAGCTTAATCATGATGTATTCCTCCATACATTTTCTGTGATAGAAGTTCAACGAAGAAGCTGAAAAAAACAGCTCTCCGCTAATAAGATTAAAGGGAACACAGCTCGCTACAGAACTGTGGCTTTCATCTAAGAATGCGACTCTTCACCCAGCTTAAATTTATTACTGTCTTTTGTTAGTTAGCGATCTGTTTGACAACAGCGCTTTGTATTCATTCCAGCAATGTAAGAGAGGCGTCTCGCCTCTCTTACAACCAACGGGGAGGACAGGCGGAACGCCTTTCTTCCAGAGGTCTATAAATTCTTCAGCCACACGTTACGAACTTCAATTTTCATTGGTGCGCCGACGTGCATTTGGACGCCGAGCAACCCACCCATGGCACGCCCTGAAGCATCGTCGTCTACGCACTGTGCCATCAGATGACCATTGAAAATATGCGTCAGTTCGTTGCCATGCGCAATGATGTGAACCGAATTCCAATCATTGGTTTTGATGAGAGCTTTCAGATCATCGCCGCTGCGCAGATTGGCTACGATTTTCTTTTTGTTACCTTCCAGGATTTGCGTCATCGTCCCGCGCATAGCGAGAAAGCCGCGTCCACGTTCTTCGTAAAGCTGCCCAGTGAATTGATTGTTAAAATCAATATCCGCCTGATAGCCCTTCAGCACCCATTTGCCGACATCGGGAAGTTCGACACTACGATATTGGATGCCGCTATTCGTCGAGTTCATTTTGTATTCCAATTTCAGCTCAAAATCTTTGGGTTGACCACCGCGATAGACTAAAAAAGTATTCACTTTGACGGCTTTTTCGGGAGTGCTTTCACCGAGAATAACCCCGTCTTCGACACGCCAGAATTGCGGATCGCCGTCCCAGCCTTTCAAGGTTTTACCATCAAAAATTGATTCAAATCCGGTATGATCCTCCGGCGTCATCGCTTCGATGCCCGTCCGCATTCCACCACCGGGAGGACGCGGGCCACCTGGCCCTTGCGGTGCGCCGGGAGGCGGGACTTGCTGTTGGGCACTGGTGTGCTGATAAGCAAATAAAACGGCGACAATTAGCGCGGCGGAAACTGCAATTAGTTTTTTCATAAGTTAGTTCATTCCGTAGCTGGTGCTTGTTACTGCGATGAGACCTCGCTCTATCGCGCTGCGTTTCCATTATTTTGCAACTGCTTCCCATTGACGGGTTCTGGCGGATTTCAAAACTGCATCGGTCACGTAGTCCGTTGCTAAGCCATCTCTGAAAGTTGGTGCGGCGGATTTGCCTTCGCCTAAGGCTTCCAGAAAATCCGCCACTTGATGCGTAAAAGTATGCTCGTATCCGATTTGCAAGCCGGGAACCCACCAGCGATTCATGTAGGGATGATCGCTGTCCGTGATGTGAATGCTGCGCCATCCGCGCAACTGGCTTTCGTCGCGGTGATCGAAATATTGAATGCGATGCAGGTCGTGCAAATCCCAAATCGCCGAAGCATTTTCTCCGTTGATTTCCAGCGTATAAAGCGCCTTGTGACCGCGTGCATACCGCGTCGCTTCAAACGAAGCCAGCGAGCCATTCGCAAACCTGCACATAAATAAACTGGCGTCATCAATGCCAACCGGAGTAATTTCTCCGGTCAAACTGTGCTTACGTTCTTTGATAAAAGTTTCGGTCATCGCCGAGACTTCCGTAATCGCTCCGTTCAGCCACAAAGCCGTATCAATGTTGTGCGCAAGCAAATCCCCTGTCACGCCGCTGCCCGCGACCGAAGCGTCCAATCGCCAGAGTCCTTCACCGCCCTGCGGCAAATCCTGCGAAATCGTCCAGTCCTGCAAAAATTTTGCGCGGTAATGAAAAATTCTTCCGAAGCGACCTTCGTCAATCAGATGTTTCAGGAGCGTGACCGCCGGAACGCGGCGATAGTTGTACCAAACCATGTTGGCGACGTTGGCAGATTCGACCGCTTCAACCATTGCCATCGCTTCTTCCGCCGTACGCCCCAGCGGTTTTTCGCACATCACAATTTTTCCTGCTTTGGCGGCAGCAATCGCAATTTCCGCGTGTGTATCGTTCGGGCTGGCAATGTCAATCAAATCAATGTCATCGCGTTCGACCAGCTTACGCCAATCGGACTCGACAGATTCATAGCCCCAGTTTTCCGCAAACGCCTGTGCGCGTTCAGGGTTTCGGGCGCAGACCGCTTTCAGAACAGGCTTGTACGGAAGATCAAAAAAACGCCCCGCTTGCAGAAACGCATTGGAGTGCGTGCGCCCCATAAATCCATAACCGACCAATCCGATGTTGAGTTGTTTCTTTGCCATAGATGATATTTGTTGTTAGTTAATATCAATACTGTGTACACTTTTTTCAGGAAGCAGCGTCAACAGAATCAACAACTTGGCTTTTTGACAATGAATTAAATCAAAGTAAGCTCATGCGGTTAC
>JAYVZE010000116.1:0-35409 GCA_043783625.1 Blastocatellia bacterium
GTGTACCGTTTACTTCTTACGCAAAAAACTTTGAGAAAGTTGCCGGAAGAGATCAGACAACGCCCTTTCGAGGAAGTTTATTTATGTGGGGTGAAAAATTACTGACCATACTTTTATACGCGCCGCTCTTGCTGCCAGTAATTTTACTGTTTTATTACGCGCTCTTACATAACAAAAAAAGCTGAGTTGGGCCGCTGCTTCTCATCCAAAAAATTGAGATTGATACGAAAGGTTAATAATTTTGATAGTTGATCTATTTCGAGCTATAAGCTTGGCTATAATTTTTGTTCAGCGATTATTTACTGGTTTGATAATGATTTTTTTCGATTGGAAATTCCGTAAGGAAACTTCCAATTAATACTTGTGGAGTTGTCTGTTTGGTTAAGGCTTATACTGCCTTGAAGAACCCTCTTTTACTCTGTTCCACTCTCTCTTATTTCTGCTAAGTAAACTTCCCATCGGCTTGACCACCAAGCCTCCCCCTCCCAAACTTTAACTAACAGACAACTCCGCAATGAAAGATAATAATGCGAGTAATTTGCTACCTCGCTAATTTTTATTTTTCTCAGGCATTTTCAGGAATAACGCTAAGATGCCAGCGATGAAAATACAGCCCGCCATGAACCATAGTCCCGAGTTGAACGATCCTGAGCGGTCTTTCAATTCTCCAACGACTTTAGGCCCGAAATAACCTCCAAGGTTTCCAACGGAATTGATTAATCCAATCGCTGCCGCCGCCGCCGACGAAGTCATGAAGGCTGATGGCCAAGTCCAGAAAATTGGCAGATAAGCATGAACGCCAATTCCGACGAAACAGAAGAAGGTAATGACCAGCGCTAAAATATCACCGGATAAAACACTCAAGACCATTGCGGCTGCTCCCAGGAACATTGGGAGCGCAGTGTGCCAGCGTCGTTCCCCTGATTTATCAGAGTGTTTGCCATTCCACAGCATCGCCAGGAATCCACAAAAATAAGGCAGGGCGGTAATGATGGTTTGCTCAACTTTCGTCCGTCCTTTGAGCTGTGCCGTGATGGCCGGCATGAAAAAAGTCAGCCCGTAATATCCCGTTACGATGAATAAATAAATTGCCGCCAATAAATAGGTTTCTTTCTTTTTTAAGGCAAAGATAATTTCCGACCACATCGAGGCATTTGGGTCAACTTTTTTCTCCAGCTTTTCACGTTCCAGTTCGCCGATGATCCACTGTTTTTCATCTTCTGGTAACCATTTGGCGTCTTGTGGACGATCTGTTAAATAGAACAATACCAGGACGCCGACAATGATAGAAGGAATGCCTTCAAGAATAAAAACCCAGCGCCATCCTTGCAGTCCGCCCCACCTGACATTTTCCAGAATCCACCGGGAAATCGGGACGCCAATGACAGTCGCCAGCGGTAATCCAATCATGAAATTCGCTTTGGCTTTCGCACGGTCTTCATAACGAAACCAATGCGAAAGATAAACAATAATGCCAGGGAAGAATCCAGCCTCGGCGATCCCCAGAATAAAGCGCAAAATATAAAATTGTTTCAGCTCGCTGGCGTAATTGAACCAGGGAGTGCCAATCATGCCGAACAGGGAGGCAATAATTCCCCACGAAATCATGATGCGGGCAATCCACTTACGAGCACTCCAGCGTTCGACGATCAGCGTCCCGGGAATTTCCAGCAGGAAATACCCAATGAAGAAAATCCCCGCTCCGGTTCCAATCATCGCCGAAGTGAAACCCAGTCCACCCTCACTCAGCGGTTTCTGCATGTCCAAAGCCGCAATGCTGACATTGGTTCGATCAATGTAAGCGAGAAAGTAAAGCAGTAATAAAAACGGCATTAATCGCCAGGTGATGCGCTTTTGCGCACGAAGAGCCACAGGGGAAAGCGAGGCATTGCTTGACATGAATTTACTCCGGTTCAGATTGCGATTTTACGATGTTGAGTGAACTTATCTTTGGAGTGGCTATGCTACAGAGCGCGAGGCAAAAAGGCAAAGACGATTGGCAATAGACGCACGTTAAGTCTGCTTAGAACCACAGATGACGCGGATCGCGCGGGTTTTCGCTGATCTGATCCGCGCTGACCTGCTTGATCCGCGTCATCCGTGGTCTATTTTCCCAATTTTTTCATGTCTCGTAATTCTTTCAACGCCAATTCCACTTGTGTAATCTCTAATTCATCAATTGTCGTTTGACCAAACCTCACCCGTTGATAAATCGAAGTAATCTCAGAAACGGCGGGAATCATCAAAGCTTGCGCGAATTCTTTTGGGGTTTGCTCAGCGGCTCGATGAAGACCTTTACGTGCAAGTACTTGGATCATTTCCTGATAAAAAACTATCGCCGAAGCCTGCGCATCTACTTTACTGCGACGCTGCCACGATCTCGCGTTTTTGCGCCACAGCACAAAACCGAAGGCAGCGAATCCTAAGCCGTAAATTCCCAGCATCAATGGATGGAAAAAGACTTCGCGTAACAAAGAAACGCCCTCAAATTTTGAGAGCTTATTTTCTCTACGAAATGATTTGATGAAGGCGTTGATACGTGCTTTGACATTCTCAAACCAGGCTCCTGCCTCGCGCTGGTAATCGGTTATCAAACGTTGTGTTCGGAAAGCGATGGCTTCCTGTTCCTGAACTCCGAAACCAATTACGCGCTCCAACCAGAACATTTCAACTGCGTCGCTGTACTGCCTCAACATAGATGCCCAATTCGTTTCATAAGTGCTTAGTCCCGCCGCCGGAGTCGGATCAAATGCCACCCATCCATATTCAGGAAAATAAACTTCAACCCACGAATGAGCGTCTGATTGGCGCACCGTATAAAATTCTGAAATATTGGCGTATTCGCCGGTTTGAAATCCATTAACAATGCGAGCTGGAATCCCCTGCGTCCGCAGCATCAACGTCATCGAAGAAGCGAAATATTCACAATGTCCAGCGCGGACGTTGAGCAGAAAATCCACTATCGGATCAAGGCTTTCATCGGAGCGGCGCAGATTCAGAGAGTAACTGTATTTTGATCGTAGCTGCGCTTCGATCAGGCGGGCGGATTCGATGACACTCTTGCTGTTGCGGGTAATTTCGGAGGAAAGCGCGGCTACGCGTGGGTCAAAATCGCGCGGGACTTGCAAATACCGTGAAATAATATCGGAGTCATAATCCCGCGCATCGTTTTTTTGTAACTCACTATCGCCTGGAGTTCGCGTGTCAGATTCAACCGTGTAAATAAGGCGATTCATCGAATGATGGCTGGTCCATAATCCATCGCTGTCATCTTTCCAAAGAGAATTCAATCCTTCAATCCACAATGGTTTCGAGGCGGCAAAAATGGTTGGAGTATCCAACGGCTCCAGATAAAAAGTTTGCCGCGTGACATAGTGTAAAGCCTGGGTTCGATTGTACTGCGTCGCATCATCTACCCAATAAGTATTGCCCCGGCGCGGAACCTGAATCGCCAGCGCGTGACCTGTCGCGGTTCGGCTGGTTGAATCGCGCCAGCTTTTTCCATCGTACTGATCCAGCGTAACGCCGCGCCATCGAAGCGAGGAATTTTGTTCGGGAGGACGTGACACGCGGACGCGCATCACCAGTTTTGGATTTAATTTTAACTGCCCGACTTCGCCCAACGTCACCGTATCGGAAAAGCCCGAAAGTGAATTTCCCTGCATCCATCCGACACCGGAATTTTTCAGAGCGATGCGCGGCATGGCTAAAAACAAAGGCGTTGCCAGCAATAAAATCAGAGCTAATATCACACCTGAAAAATATCCGAGCGTTCTCCAGCGTGGTTTGGACAATCCTGTATGCGTGGTTTCAGTTTCACGCCAATACTCAACCGTCGTAGTGTCATGTGATTGAAGCTGCGCCCGTCGCATTTCATAGCTGACCAAAGTAGAAATCGCGCAAAACAAAAACATCACCAACAAAACAAAGAATGAAGTATCAATCATCATTCCGGCGGCGAGCAGCATCTGGAAAAAAGAAACGACATAAAGCCAAATCCAATCACGATCACGCTTGACCTGAATCAGCTTCATCGCGGAAGCAAAAAAGATGAAATGGACTAACGTTACGATGGGGTTTGTACGCAGCACGAGCCAGTCAATAAAAGGAAACGGCAGGAATATTAACATCAACCACGAAGTCAACGTCGTCGAGATTTTCCACTTACTTTTTCCAGCATCCACTTCCCATCCGAACATCAACGCAGCGACGTACAAGACCGGAGAAATCCAATCAAGTTGCCGCGTCGCCACCAGCATTAAAAAGCTAATGGCAAACAAACAGTAAGACGAAGTTCGGAAGTATCGGTCAAGCGTCATTACTTTAGATTGGTCTCAAAAAACTTCAGGATGCGCAATTCATAATCCTGTTTGGCAAAATGATAAATATCCTGATGTTGTGCGCCGTTCACAATCCATAATTCTTTTGGCTCATGCGCTGTTTCATACATCTGTTGTGATTCGCTGAGCAGCGTGTGTTTATCTTCAGAGCCTGCAATGATTAATTTTGAAGCCTTAATATTTCCGATCCTGGTGATAGGGCGAAGTTGATCCGTAGAAAGACCGAGGCGGGGTTGCAGTTGCATTATAAACAAAGGAGTGATGGCGTCACCTACAAAATTCAAATAATGATGTAGGCGATTTTGGATGGCGTGATGGATGTCAGGGTAGACTAGCTCTAAAACTACCGCATTGATTTCTAATTGCGGTTCGGCGAGCAAGGTTGCAGCTCCGCCGAGTGAGATTCCAATCACCCCGATTTTTTCTTCCGGCAAATTTTCATGCACAAATCTTACAGCGGCTTGCGCGTCCCGGCTTTCAAGATAACCGAACGTGATTTGCGCGCCTTTACTTTCGCCGTGCGCCTGAAAATCAAAGAGCAAAACCGAGTACCCTGCGGCTGACAAAAAGCGGGCGCGATCCAATAAACTAAGCCGTGAATCGCGTACGCCATGCATCAAAATAATTGCGCCTTTAGCTTTCTGACCTTCGAGGAACCATCCGTGGATGGTCGAACCTGAAGCACTTAAAAACTCTACATTACGACCTTTTAAACCAGTCGGTAATTCACCAATCCGGCGATTCGTCGAATGGCTGAGTACCGTTCCTGCCAACCAAATGATGGTACAGAAAATTAATGGGGCTGAGATCACCTTAATGATAAATCGAGTTTTTCTTTTCATTTTTTCCATACAGCTAATTACTATGAACCAGACTCGTGACGATAAATTCCGAGATTGAATCCAAATAACCATTCACACCTGGCAACCAATGTTTGCCATTTGGAACAATCATTAATTTTTTCGGTTCATTCGCGGCGGCAAAAACTTTGCGACCCTGCTCCATCGGAATCATTTCGTCCGCGTCTCCGTGAGCAATCAGAATAGGACAATGCACGCTGGAAATTTTGCGCTCCGATTCAAACCGGCTTTTTCCGATCCAGTGCAAAGCACGTGGCAGAATTGGCAACATTGTGCTGGCCATATCGCTGGCAGAACTGAGCGGAGCCTCTAACACTAACGCCCCGCAAGGTCGCCGTGAAGCCATATCTATTGACACTGTCGTGCCAAGCGACAATCCATAAATCGCTAATTGTTCGGGTTTAATTCCGCGCGTTTTGGTGAGGAAGTCATAAGCCGCATCGCCATCTGCATAGAGTTCGGATTCGCCGGGAATCGAACCTTCACTACGACCGTAGCCACGATAATCATAGATCAAAACATCAAGCCCATGCTGCACTAAATCCTGCGCAACGCCACGCACAAAAGTCAGATTCCCGCCGTTGCCGTGTGAATAAAGCACCGTGCCTTTGGATGGTTGCGGCGCATGCAAAAACCATCCATTTAGCTTGACATTATCTGCGGTGGTAAGCCATGTCTCTTCGGTATTTGGCGGTAAGTCCCAATCTTTATTGCCATCGAAGGCAGACGGATGATGAGTCAGGTAAGGTTCCAATCCGCGCACGATAAAAGGAAAAAGCACTGCCAACAGGATTAGATAAATGCCGAGTCGTGTGAAGCGCGGCAATCCGAAGAAACCTGATTTTTTGGTTGCTGAAAACATTTTGCAGGAGAGCCATACAAGCTCCCCTCCTGTCTTAGGAGGGGTTGGGGGTGGTCAAGAATTTTACCACCCCGTCGTCCTTCGGACACCCCTCCTAAAACAGGAGGGGAGCTTTTTGGTGCAGATTATTTCTGATACGAAGTGACATAATCCATTAAATATTTCCGCAATTTATCGCGGTTATCTTTTCGATAGAAAGAATAATCCTGTGAGATTCCCTGATCTGCCATCGAAAACAAAATAAATGCTTCGAGCAAACCTTCCTTCTCCAGCTTGACGATATTTGTCACGGAAAGGTCTGAAATATTTTTCTTATCACTCGCCATTGTCGCCACTAGCCGTAAGCAATCCGCTTCTTCGCGCAGCGTGTGACGATACTTCGTTTCTTTCGGGAATTCCTTCGCAAATTTCTCGTTCATCCACAACGCTTTTTGTCCGCTGTAGGCAATCCAGTAACTGGCTCCGTCGTCTGCGGTGAGAGCTTTTGGATCAATCGTGATCGTCGTTTTTCCTTTTTCTGTACTCACTGCATTCGGGATGACAACGCGAGGATGCGCCAGCTTGACATTATTTTTTTCTGCCCAGGTGCCAAGAAAAGACCACGTAGCGCGTTGATATGGTTGCGCCACAACTGCCTCAATCAACTTTTCACGAGCTTCTGCCATTTTGTCAGAAGACATCAGAACGTTTCCCCAGTAGCGGTAAGCCGTGTCACGATCAGGATCAATCGCAATGGCACGGGCGTAGGCTTCTCCGGCTTTTGCAACGTCTTGCATTTTCCAATACACGTCGCCGGAATAGAGCGGTGCTTCGTAAAGTTTCGGGTCAAGCTTTTCTGCTTTTCCATAACCCGCGAGAGCTGCTTTGAAATCACCTTTATTGAAGGCTTCCTCACCTTCCATCAAAGCGCGTTCCGTTGGTGAAGCGTTAGCAGGTGGAGCTATAGCATCGGCGTTAACGTCTTGCGGAAAAATTTCCAGAACTCGTGTGAAAAGCGGTGTAGCTTTTCCTTTTGATGAAAAGCGTACAGCAATGGCGCGAACTCGGTTAAGAATTAAGACTTGCGTAGCGGGTATTTTCTCAGTTTCTGATTTTGCCAATAACGCCATAATCAGCCCTTCATGAATTTCTATGTCATCAGGCGCAGTCGGCGCGATCTTTTCAAGGAGCGGCAAAGCATCAACCAGTTTTTGTTCTTTCACGAGATCAATCGCGTGTTGACGATCCGTAGCGGCTGCGGTTTGTGCTGATATTTGAGGCGTATTAATCAATAACGATAAGCAGACAAAAAAACACCAGAAGAGGGGACGAATATTGCGTTCAGAAAGCATTAGATTCTCCATTTATTTTTTATTCACCGAAAGTTGACAGGACAAAAGGGCTTTAGAAAGCATACCATATTTTTTGCGTAAGAATTAATTTGAAAGCAGGAATCGGATAGCTTCATAGGCGCTGACGATTTAAGCTTGGCACCTTATGGATTCATCAGAAATAAATTATTGGCAAGCTGTCCAGGCGCGTGATGCTGACTTCGATGGCGTATTTTTTTACGGCGTGAGGTCAACCGGAATTTATTGCCGTCCATCGTGTCCGTCACGAAAACCGCTCCGTGAAAACGTAATCTTTTTTGCTGAGTTGAAGTCTGCGCAGCAATCAGGATTTCGTCCATGTTTGCGTTGCTCACCAGAACGTGAGAATTCAACCATTCAGGAAATTTGTCGCGCTCTTGATGCCGCCTGCGCAGACGGAGAAGCGCGTATCAGCCTGCAAGCATTGAGCGTACAATTCAATTTGAGCGAATCGCATTTGCAGCGCAGCTTCAAAAAAGTAATGGGCATTTCGCCGCGAAAATATCTTGAGGTCAAACGGATTGAGAAATTCAAAGCAGCTTCCAAAAACAGCGCGGATGTGACTTCGGCGATGTATGAAGCGGGTTACAGCTCCGGCAGTCGGCTTTATGAAAAATCCTCGGCGCAATTGGGGATGACTCCGGCGACGTATCGCAACCAGGGGAAAAATATGACAATAAATTATGTAATCGTAGATTGTAATTTGGGCAAATTATTAGTCGCCACCACTGAGCGCGGCATTTGTTCAGTCACGCTCGGCGATGAAGAAAAATCATTGCAGCAGGAATTAAACAAAGAATTTAGTCGCGCCGAAATTAGGGCGGATGGTTCTTCATTAAAATCATCCGTCACCGAAATCCTGGCGCATCTGGAAGGGAAACAGCCGCGCCTGAATTTACCACTCGACGTGCAGGCGACAGCTTTTCAAAAAATGGTGTGGGAAGAATTGCAACGCATCCCGTACGGAAAAACCGCCTCGTACTCACAAGTAGCAGAACGCCTCGGCAAACCTTCCGCGACCAGAGCGGTGGCTCGTGCCTGCGCCACAAATCCCGTCGCCCTGATTACCCCCTGCCACCGCGTCATCCGCAGTGACGGCAGTTTGAGCGGCTATCGCTGGGGCGTGGAAAGAAAAAAGAAATTATTGGAGCGAGAAAATAAATATCAGCGAGAATAAAAATTGGACGAGAGTCAGGACAAGTTCGGGTGGTCATTTACTCTCAGGTAAGTTAAATATTTTATTATCAAGGGCAATGTTATTTCTTACTTCAGTATCTTTGGTCACAATGGTTGTATTGCCATCGATCATTCGTAAGCTAAACGCTACTTTTATTTCACCGACTTTCCTATAGTCATCGCAGTACTGCATGCTCAGTATTTTCTTACCATCAGCATCGTCTTGGCTAGTGTCGCGTAGAATTAAAAGTCCGGTACGGACATCAAAGTAGAGACGTTCTGGTAGTTTCTCGCCAGTCGGAGTAGCCTCAATTAAGTATGCTTTTGCACCGTTCACTTCCTCTATGCCTATCACCTTAGCATTTGGAAAATGTACCTTGAAATGTAGATATTTATAGAAATCTGCATCACGTTTGTTACGTGTTTGTTTTTCAGGTGGATCATACTGCGCACCATTTTTCTGTGTGAGAGACCAACTCCTTTGACCATCGAACCCCTCCTTGAATCCACCGCCACCTGCAAATTTCATTATGAGTAAGTCACGATTCGGTGCCTTCGCATAAACCTCGTACGTGCCTTTGGTATCCGTATCCAATACCTCGATAGTTCCAGTCGCGTACTGGGACTTAATTTTTAGCCAGGCTGCTCTACCACCAACTGCTTGAATGTAGTGTTCCACAACTTCAAGTGCAGTTGGTAGCTGGCTCTGCTGGTGCTGGCTAACTATGGAAGCTTCAGCAAGAGATGAGATGATTAGTATAAGAGCTAATCCGAGACGTTGAAGCATGAGTAGTGATCTCCCTTACACAGATTCTTTAGTTTCCGAGCTGTCCGCCATTCACAACGACTTCGCTTAAATATTTGCGCAGTTTATCGCGGTTGGATTTTCGATACGCAGCATAGTCCTGAGCAATGCCCTGATCTGCTTGTACGAATAAAATATAAGGTTCGAGCAAATCCGCTTGCTGTAATTTGAGGAGGTTCGCAACACTAATATCTAGTGCAATTTCTTTTACCTTCTTCTCTTTTACATTTCCTGCTACCACGTCTGTGACCATTTTCAGCGCAGCCACTTCTTCGCGTAGGCTGTGACGATATTCTTTTTCATTCGGAAATTCTTCCTTGCGCTTTTCATCTGTCATCCAAGCTGCACGAGCAATGCTATAAGCAAACCAAGCCTCTGAGCCATCTTTTTTGTCATTGGGCGATAAAAAGATATTTACGTTTTTGTCATCTTTACGTTGGACAGAATTTTTTGGTACGTCTACACGCGGATGACCAAGTTTGACGCCGTATTTTTCTCCCCATTGCGTCAACCCCATCCAGGCTCTGCGGTCATAAGGTTGAGCAATAATTGCATCAATAAATTTATCGCGGGATTCTTCTTTTTTCTTGGCGACATTCATCAACGCATCGCCCCAGTAGCGATAAGCGGTCTCAGCATGAGGATTAATTTCAATAGCTTTGGCAAACCACTCACCCGCTTTTTGTACGTCGCCCTGTTTATAATAAACATCGCCACTGAACAAAGCCGCAGTATACAAATTTGGATCTAACTGAAAAGCGACACTATACGCCGCCAATGCTTTTTTATAATCACCACGCGCAAATGCAGTCTCGGCTTCGCGCATAGCTGCATCAACATCTTTACGCTTGGAATATCCATCTTCGCCGCCGCCATCTGCCGGAACTTCAAGAATAGTTTTTAGCAGATTACTGTCATCGCCTAATTCTCTGGCTATCACAGCCAAATCACGGGCTTTCTTTCTTGCCTGCTTGCGTTCGGCAGGGTCTTTCATCGTTAGCGTGCTGGCAAATGTCGAAAAAGCATAAAGCTCTACGACCTGCATATCTTTTGGATTTTTGGCATATAAATTTTCTGCGATTGGCAAAACGTCAGTCATTCGACCTTGTTTATAAAGTGCGATTGCTTGTTGTTTCGCGGCTTCGTAATCAGCATCGCCTTGCGCGAAGGAAAATGCTGAACAGAAAACCAGACAGCTAATAACAATAAATTTTTGAATCAATCGTGGAGTGAGAGTAGACATGGCGTTCTCCTGCGAAAAATAGTTAAGGGGCGGAAAGGCTACTGAGACGGCGCACAGCATAGCACAAAAAAGCACAGAACTTTTACGAAAAAAGCTCTGCGCTTTTGACACCAATTAATTTTGTTTTGTTCCTACCGCGAAGCTGTTGATGCAGTCGGTTTTAAATATTGATCGAACCAATCCAGCACCGTTTTATACCAAAGCTCACTGTTTTGCGGCTTCAAAACCCAATGCCCTTCGTCGGGGAAATATAATAATTTCGAGGGAATGCCGCGTCGTTGCAGAGCGGAAAATAATTGCAGCCCTTCGCCGATGGGTACGCGGTAATCTAATTCACCATGCACAACTAATGTCGGCGTTTTGAAATTTTTGGCGAACAGATGGGGCGACCATTTTTTGTAGGTGCTGTTCGCATCCCACGGTGCGCCTTTCCATTCCCATTCCTGAAACCACAGCTCTTCGGTGGCATACATGCTTTCGGCGTTGTAAATGCTGGCGTGCGAAACTATCGCTTTGAAACGATCTGTGTGACCGTTCATCCAGTTCACCATATAGCCGCCGTACGAACCGCCCGCCGCGCCAATTCTATTCGCGTCAACGTAGCCCAGCTTAATCATGTGATCTACGCCTTTCATCAAATCTTCGTAGACCGCGCCGCCCCAATCGCCGGTGATTTGTTCGGTGAAGGCTTGCCCATATCCGGTCGAACCGTGTGGATTAATCAGCACCGTCACATAGCCACGCGCCGCCCACATTTGTGGATTCCAGCGATAGCCCCAGTTGTCCATCCACGCGCCTTGCGGGCCGCCGTGAACTAACAACACCATCGGATATTTTTTCGCTTTGTCGAATTGTGGCGGCTTGACGATGAAGCCGTGGATTTTGGCTTTCAGACCACCGACAAATTCAAATTCTTCAGCAGCGGGTAGCTCAAGTTGCGTGAGCAAATCACCATTCGTTTTCGTCAACTGCATCACGCCGGAGCCGTTCGCGTTTGCCTTAAAAACCTCAGCGGGCATCGCGGCATTGCTGCGCGTGAAGGCAATTGTTTTGCCGTCCGCAGAAATCGTCGCGCCGTTGCTGGAACCTTCGTTGATGATGCGCCCGAATTTATCGCCGTTGATTGGCGCAATAAAAATTGCTTCGTGTCCGCGATCCTGACTGTTGATGACGAGTGCTTTACTGTCTGGCATCCACGCTAAATCTTCGACCCAATTTGTAAATGCGACCGAAATTTCTTTTGCGGTTTTTGCACTGCGATCATAGAGCATCAAGCGAAAACGATCTGATTCAGAACCGTTGCGAGCTTGTGAACGATACGCGATAAATTTTCCATCCGGCGAATAACGCGGCGAAGTGTCGGAGCCTTTATTGGCATCCGTAATATTTTTCGCTTCGCCGCCATTTACTGACACGAGAAATAAATCATTGTTCGTGCTGGTCGCTTCGCTTTTTTCAGTGTTGCGCGTGAAGCAAATTTCTTTTCCGTCAGGCGAAAAAGAAAACGCCGTTGGATCACCCAATGAAAACGGAGGCGTATCGAAATCTCCCGGCGTCAAATCTTTTGGCTCGCTGCCGTCGGAAGAAATCACAAACAAATGCGAACGCTTGCCGCGCTTGAATTCAGTCCAATGACGAAAGAGCAAATGATCGGCGATGACGGCTTTGACTTTGCTGTTTTCAGCAGCAGCGGATTTTTCGGCGACGCATTTTAGGTCTTTGCATTCGGGATAAATGTCAGTCGTGAAGGCGAAAGATTTTCCATCCGGCGACCAGATAAATTCGCTGACGCCTTCGGGAACATCCGTGATTTTTTGCGGATTATTACCATCAGCATTGGCGATGAAAATTTGCGGTGCGCCTGCGCGCGTCGAAAGAAACGCGATTTTACTTCCATCAGGAGACCAGCGCGGCGTGTCATCATTTTTGTCGGACGTGATGAATTGTCGCGCACTGCCACCACTGGTTGGAATTACCCAGATGCTGCGTTTGCCGCGATTAGCTTCTTTGTTGATGACGTTCACGACGTAGGCAATTTTGTTCCCATCCGGTGAAATCTGCGCATCGGCAACGCGCTTCATTGCGATGAGATCATCAAAGGTGAGCGGACGTTTCGTTTGTGCGAAAGCCGTAAAAACCAGTGCGACACATAAGAGCAAAGACCATTTCAATTGCATAAAATTTCTCCAGACATGAAGGCAAGGTGGGGCGTGTTTTTCGATGAAATAAATAAGTTGTGGCTATGGTTTCAGACGTTGCAATTCTGCTCGTAACCTTTCAAGTTCAGATTCCATTGCATTCGTGCGCTCCGTTTCCGTCGCCAAAAGCGATTCAGCGGTTTTAGCGCGTTCAGCACCAGTTGGAATGAGATTGCCATCCATATCGCACCAGCGCAGCCATTCATCAGTGGCTCCCTCAAAATCGCCGCGCCAAAGTTGTAAACTAAGCCCGACATTCGGCAAGACCAAATCACGACGCGGACGATAGCGGCGTCCGAAGCCTAATTCGTACACGTACAATTTTTCGTCGCCCAGCACCAGAAACGGATCCAACACGACGTAATAAGTAACGCCAAGATGCGCGTAACGGCGCAGCTTTCCGTGCATCTCATTGCCTTTGCGATTCGAGACAATTTCGACAGCGACTTCGGGGATTTTCTCAAATTCCCAGACAAAATACGCGCGATGTTCGTCGGAAAAATATTCAGGATTTGTTTCGACATCGAGGCTCAAAAACATGTCGGGTACGATGGGTGGTTTGTAGGGTGAAGTGAAAATGCCAACATCCGTATCCACTAAAAACTTGCGTGGCGTTGGGGAAATTGGTTCATCTTCGTCTTCAAGCGGGGGAGGCTGCCACGAACTGTAGAGCGGCTCCACTAGTAAGCGGCGTTGTTTGGCAGAAAAGAAATTGTCCACGGGGGTATCATCCTCGGTAACTAATGAACGTGTTACTTCTTTGAGATCATAAGACGATTGAACTAATGCTTCAGGCATGATTTTGAGTACCTCTCATTCTGGCGTTCAGCTTAACATATCGCCGCAACCGCTTTAAGATTAATTGGCACTGACCGCTTTGGATTCTGCTTTGGTTTCGCGTTTATTTTCATCAAAGAAATCAAAAATACCTTTCATCGCAGGCACGGCAATATCAGTATGATTGCCGCCGGGGACTTCGACATATTTGATTTTGATGCCGAGTTCCTGTGCGGCTTTGACCATCTTGCGGGAATTTTCGACAGAGACGGTTGGGTCGTTATCGCCGTGAATGACGATCTCAGGGACGTGCTTGATTTTGCTGAGTGCCGAAGGATTTCCACCGCCGGAAATCGGAGCAATCGCCGCAAATAAATCAGGGTATTTCGGAGCAATTGACCACGTTCCATAACCGCCCATCGAATGCCCGGTCAGGTAAATGCGGTTGGCGTCTACGTTGTAATCGCGGCGCATCGCGGCAATTACATCTATGACATCTTTTTCAGCATCGCCTGCGTACATTGAAGCCGAACCTCGCCCTTTCGGACAGACTACGATGTAGCCCCGTGCTTCGGCTTCGCGTTTGACGATGCCGTTGTCGTACGCCGTGAAATAACTGTTTTCATCACCGCCCATGCCGTGCAGCGCGACCACCATCGGCGTTGGTTTTGAGGCGTCGTATTTTGAAGGAACAAACACGCGGTACGGTTGCAGTTCGTTGTCTACGGCAGATTTGTAAGCCCAACGAAAATCGCCTTTCATCGCACGTAACGGGTTTTCACCTTTGGTGATTTGGTCAAGATAGGCTGATGCCGTAGCAATTTCTTTTTTGAAATCGCGGGCGCCGGAAATTTGCCCTGCGCTGACTAATTCAGGAATTGAGAGTTGATAATTGACGGCTGCCAAAGCATTGAGTAATTCCGGTTTGCCGCCGAATTCAGCGGAGGCTTTAGTCGCACGACCGCGCAGAGCTTTTTGCTGCGCAGCTAATCCGCGAACAATATTCAGGAGTGAAGTCTTGGTGATTGCTTCGCCATCCACAGGCTTCAAGCTCAACGTTACTAGATATTCTCCATCTTCAAGTTCAGGAAGTTTTGCTTCCAGCTCAAGTGGAGCAGTCATAAAATCGCTGGCAATTTCAGTTAGATTTTTTAACTCTTTGGCGGCGTCTTTATTTTTCGCTGGAGCAATGGTCAGGTTGCCGCTGAGCTTGCCCTTGAGTGGCTCTTCAAGTGTGAAAAGTTGCGTGATTTTGAGCTTCAAATTATCGCCCGGATCAGCAATCACGCGGTCTGATTTTAATTGCATTGCAATGCCCAATGCTCGCGCCGGAGTCCATTCCTGCCCACGCATCAGTGCAATGCCCTGATTGAGATTTCGCAACGCATCACCAAATCGTTTTTCTCCGTTAGCAGTTCTGGCTTTGGCTTCAAACTCAGCAACTTGTTGTTTCTTTTCATCGCTGAGTTTGACGCTGTTTTTGAGCGTATTGAATCCAACGGAAAGCCGCAAAACCTGGCTGGCATCCTGTGCGAATGCCGGGATGAGTGTGAGTGAAAAGAAAACAATCGTGGCGGTGATGAATTGCAAAAAATTTGGTCGTCGCATGGGTGGAATCCTCGGTTGATGGAATTAAGCACAACGGCAGAAGCTCTGCGGTAATTTCATTTTCCATTTATGATTGGTCAGTGGCCATTTCTCATGGCTCAAGCCGCTGCTGCTGCAATGAAAAATAAAAAATCATAAATGGAAGATGGAAAATGAAAACACCGTAAAATTATTGTCCAAGTGCTTACATTGTAGATCGTAGTTTGTGGCAGGAAATCTGCAATGTAAAGCTTCTATCGTCCCGTCGAACCAAAGCCGCCTGCGCCGCGTGACGTGTCGCTTAATTCTTCCATCCATTCGTAATCAAAGGCTTCGGCTTTTTCAATAATTAATTGGGCGATGCGATCTCCGGTTTTGAAGCTGACAGGTTCATTGCTCAAGTTGACTAAGAGCACACGAACTTCGCCGCGATAATCGCTGTCTATGACGCCGGCCATGGTATCTATGCCTTGCTTGACGGCCAAGCCGGAGCGCGGCGCCACACGTCCGTAATATCCTTCCCGAATTTCGATGGCTAATCCGGTAGCAATTAATTTTCGTTCGTTCGGTTGTAAGGTGACATCTTCAACGCTGCACAAATCTGCGCCGATGGCGGCGGATGATCCGCGCTTGGGAAGTTGAGCTTGTTCGTGTAATTTTTTGACTTTGATTGGAGAATTTTCGAGGTTCATAAATTTTCGTTCCTGAGAATTTTTCGATGCGGTAATTTGATAATAAATTCGCAGCCGTTGCCGACTTCGCTTTTGACTTCGGCTTCGCCACCGTGGGCGCGGGTCAGATGCTTCACAATCGCTAAGCCTAATCCTGTGCCGCCGAGATCGCGCGAACGAGCTTTGTCTACGCGGTAGAAACGCTCAAAGACACGAGGTAAATGCTCCGGCGGAATGCCTGCTCCGGTGTCACGAATGCGCAGGATGGTTTGTTCCGCCTGTGACTCGGCACTGACTACGACTTCGCCATGAGGTTTATTAAATTTGATGGCGTTGTCAATGAGGTTGATGAGGATTTGTTCTAATCGGCGTTGGTCGGCGGTGACAACACAATCGGGAGGAATTTCATTCCGCAGTTGTACTTGATATTTCTTACTACGAGGAGCGAGTCCGGTAAAGACTTCGTTGACGATAGCTGCCAGGCGAACCGGAGCAAAAGTGAGCCGCACTGCGCCTGATTCAATCAACGATAATTCAGAAATATCATTGACCAGATTGCGCATCCGTTCGGCATTACGTTGGATGGTTTTTAGAAATTTTAGGCTATTGGGTTGATCGTCAATTCCACCATCAAGCAGGGTTTCCGTATAAGCAGTAATGGAAGTCAAAGGCGTGCGCAGTTCGTGCGAAACATTAGCGAGAAAGGCTTGTCGGATTCCTTCCAGACGTTCAAGCTGTGTAATGTCAATAAAAGCGCCGACGACGCCATCTACATTTTCATCCCGAAATCGCAGCGGAGTGGTTTGCAATTGCAGAATCCGTTTATTGATCCCGGAATTGACTTCGATTCTTGCCGAGGCGCGTTCACCTTTGGTCAGAACACTCAAAAAAGCTTCAATGACGGGTGGATCACGAGTAATGTCAGGGAGTCGTGCGAAATCTTTATTTCGCAAACCAAGCAACGACTGGGCAGCGTCATTAATCAAGAGCAGCCGTTGATTGCGATCAATAATGACGAGTCCTTCGTCAACGGAAGCCAGAATAGATTGCAGCAGGTTCGTACTGCGTTCGGCGGTCGCCAGAGCTTCGCGTAAACGTTCATTGCTGTTTTTTTGTTCAGTGACTAAGCGCGATTGTCGCTGGATGACCTGACGCGCAATGATGGCAGTAATGATGCCAGCTACGCAGACGGTGATGAGGTGCGAAGTCGTCACGCTCATTGCCGGAAAGAGTGCCGTCTTCGTCCATTCATAACCCGTAAAAAGCGCCAGCATCGCTAAAGTTGCTACGATGATTTGGCGCTTTTCTTTCATTTCAAAATTGATTCCAAAAATGCAGAAGCCCGCACGCAGTAAGGGCGCCAGCACTTCACTCGAATTTTTGCAGTCCTCTAATTCGCCTACTTTAAAATGTGAAGGTGCCCTTACTGCGTGTGGGCTTCTGCAAATTTACTGAAAGAGTTTGGTCACGTAGTAGATAATTGCCGCAATCGAAGCCGAAGCCGGAATCGTAATGACCCAGGCCCAGACAATGCGTCCCGCGACGCCCCAGCGCACGGCTGAAAATCGCTGCGTAGATCCGACGCCCATAATGGCTCCGGTAATCGTGTGTGTCGTCGAAACAGGAATATTAAAATAAGTTGCTAGAAAGATCGTTAAGGCACCGCCTGTTTCGGCACAGAAACCGCCCACGGGTCGGAGTTTGGTAATTTTAGAACCCATGGTTTTCACAATGCGCCAACCGCCGGATAACGTCCCGAAGCCAATCGCGGCGAACGCTGCTAATTTGACCCACATTGGAATGACGATATGGCTGGCGTCTTTCATGCCAGCTATTGCTTCCGGTGTCAGCCCGATCATGCTTGCGACTGTCGCATCCTGTGAGGCGCCAATGAAAAGCGCAGTCAGAATAATACCCATCGTTTTCTGGGCGTCATTACTGCCATGTGAAAGGCTGAAGAGCGAAGCGGAAACAAGTTGCAAGCTCCGAAAATATTTATCTACGCGCGACGGAGCCATGTTTTTGCAAATCCAGAAAACCGCCGTCATCAAGACCAATCCGCTGATTAAACCAAGCATGGGCGAAATCACAATGAAAGCCAAAGTCCCCCAGATTCCTTTGGGAAATTGATTTTTCAAAATCAATGAAGCGAAGCCTGCCTTGGCGACTGCCGCACCCATAAAGCTGCCAATCAGGGCGTGTGATGAACTGGTTGGTAATCCCAGATACCAGGTGATTAAATTCCAGGTGATGGCTCCAACTAAGGCGGCGAGCACCACCCACAAATTGATTTGTTTGGTATCCACAAAACCACTGGCGACGTTTTTGGCAACACCTGTCCCAAGCAAGACGGCAATGAAGTTGAAAAAGGCCGCGAGCATGACAGCTTTGCCAGGCGATAGCACCCGCGTTGAAACTACGGTTGCAATGGAATTTGCGGCATCGTGAAAACCATTCGTGTAATCAAAAACAAGCGCAAGTAGAACAATCAGGGCGACCAGGTTGAACGTTGATAACATAAGACCTCAGAGGGTAGAACTAGGCATTCTTGAGCGTCACGGCTTCAATGACGTTGGCCACGTCTTCGCAGGTATCAATGCTGCGCTCAAGCTTTTCATATACTTCTTTCCATTTGATGAGGTTGATCGGGTCTTTTTCATGATCGAAGAGATAGGCGATGGCTTGATAGTGAATCGCATCGCCTTCGTTTTCCAGCGTATGAATCGCAATGATGCATTCCTGAATCACGTTGACATTATTTTTGGCGAGCGCAGCTACGGCGATTTCCAACTGCGCTGCCTGACGAATCAGCACATCCGTTAAGCGCAGAGCGTGATCGGTTGTCGGCTGACCCACACGAAAGAGAACAACCCGGCGGGAAGTGTATTCAATGTGATCTACAATATCGTCTAATTTACTGGCAATGGCGTGAATGTCTTCGCGGTCAAATGGCGTAATGAAAGTCTGATTCAGCTTGCGCACAATATCATGCGTGATTTCATCACACTGGTGCTCAACTTTTTTGATTTGATCGGCAATTTCCTGATGCCGGGAAGCATCTTCAAATAAAGTTTTGAGCAGTGCCGTACACTCTTTGATATGAACTGCCATTTGATTGAATAGGTCGAAATACTTCTCTTCTTTCGGTAGAAGACCAAACATAAAAAACTCCTGAATAGTTAAATGAAAATCAAATTGACCGCGTAACACTTGAAATGGTGCAAGAAGTTATAGTATTTTGCACTTCGCTTGAGGGAAGTCAAAGCCTCCGAAAGAGACTTAACGCAAACTTAACATCAGGCGTCAGGACTGTTAGCTCAGTTGGTAGAGCAAATGACTCTTAATCATTGGGTCGCCGGTTCGAATCCGGCACAGTCCACCATTTTCTGCCATCATAAAAGCCTGTTTAGAGTTCTAAACAGGCTTTTGACATGCGGGCGGTGGAACCACAATTTGACCTTCCAAGCGAACCTCTTTTCTCGTAAGATGCACCTCGCAGACATTCACGAAGCCGAAGATTGCGCCATAATTATTTAGTAGTTTGTGAAATAAATTTTACCAGGTGGCGCAATTTCTTTAATCGCGCCACCAAATCAAAATAAATAATGATTGATAACGACATTAAAAAAACACTCTGGGCAGCAGCGGATAAGTTGCGCTCGAATATGGATGCGGCGGAATACAAACATATTGTGCTGGGGCTGATCTTCGTGAAATACATCTCGGATGCGTTCAGCGAACGGCAAGCTGAATTGGCCCAACGCTTTGCTGATCCGAATGATGAATACTTTATCGAACGGGAAGCCTTTCGCCTGACGGATTTGGAAGAGCGCGATTATTATACCGAAGCCAATGTGTTCTGGGTTCCTGACGTAGCGCGTTGGGAACACATTCGCAATCAAGCCAAACAACCTGACATCGGCAAAATCATTGATGATGCGCTGACGGCGATTGAAACTGAAAATCCGCGCTTGAAAGGAATCCTCGACAAACGCTTCGCCCGCACGCAACTGGAACCCGGCAAGCTCGGCGAACTGGTAGACATGATTTCCGCTGTCGGTTTCACTGGCGACGGACACAAAGCCAAAGACGTGCTGGGTGAAGTGTATGAATACTTCCTCGGACAATTTGCCAATGCCGAAGGCAAGAAGGGCGGGCAGTTCTATACGCCGGGTTCGGTCGTGCGGGTGATTGTGGAGATGATCGCACCGCACCGCACCGGGGCAAGGTCTACGATCCGTGCTGTGGTTCGGGTGGAATGTTCGTGCAATCAGAAAAGTTCGTTGAAAGTCACGGCGGCAAGTTCGGCGATATTTCGATCTATGGACAGGAAAGCAATCCAACGACGTGGCGGTTGGTAGCGATGAACCTGGCCATTCGCGGCATGGATTTCAATCTGGGCAAAGAGCCTGCCGATTCGTTCCTGCGCAATCAACATCCTGATTTGCGCGCCGATTTCGTGATGGCGAATCCGCCGTTCAATATCTCTGATTGGTGGAATGAAAAACTCGCAGCCGATCCGCGCTGGCAATTCGGCACACCGCCACAGGGCAACGCGAATTACGCGTGGTTGCAACACATCCTGTATCATCTCAAACCCAATGGAATGGCGGGCGTAGTGCTGGCCAACGGTTCGATGTCTTCGTCCCAGAACAACGAAGGCGCAATTCGCCGGGCAATGGTGGAGGCTGACGTAGTGGATGCGATGATCGCCTTGCCGCCGCAGCTTTTCATCAACACCCAGATTCCCGCCTGCCTCTGGTTCCTGACCAAAGACAAACGCAATCGCAAAGGCGAAACGCTGTTCATTGATGCGCGCAAGGTGGGGCGAATGATAGATCGCGTCAATCGCGTGTTTGATGACGAAGACGTAGCAAAAATTGCGAACACTTACCACGCGTGGCGACAGGACGGCGAAACGAGCGAAACCTATCAGGACGTAGCCGGATTCTGCCGTGCGGCAAAGCTGGAAGAAATTCAAAAGCACGATTATGTGCTGACGCCAGGGCGATACGTTGGCGCAGAAGATGTAGAAGATGATGGCGAAGCCTTTGCCGAAAAGATGCAGCGGTTGACGGCGCAATTAGGCGCACAGTTTGCCGAAAGCACCCGCTTAGAAGTTGAAATCCGCGCGAATTTGGGGCGACTGGGGTTTACGGTTACAATTTGAGTTGGAGGTAAATTTATGTCAGTTGAGTTAGTCGAAACAATCAAACAACAAGTGGTCACGTTGTCCAGACAGGAACGATCCGAACTTTCACAGTATCTGGCGGAGCAGCAGGAAAAAGACAACCTCGTGGCGACTTCGGCAACCGCGCCACGAGATGCGATGGATGCTGCCGAACGCAAACGCCAGCAACACATGGAATGGATGAAGGTGCACCGCGAAGAGTACGCCGGACAATATGTTGCGCTGGATGGCGACCGGCTGGTCGGGCAAGGCCACACGCTGGCCGACGCGCATCAACAGGCACGGCAAAATGGTGTAGCTGATCCGTTTCTGGTGCGCCTGACTTCGGAAAACGAAGTCCTGGACGGAGGTTGGTAGAAATGCCGTATCAATTGAGTTTCGATCAACTCATCAGCTACGACACGAGTGTAGCGGGAATTAGCGTAGAAGTGCGGCTCGCGCTCCGGGATGCAGCCGTGACGCTCCCCGTCAAGCTCGATACCGGAGCCGAAAATTCGATCTTTGCGCGTCAGGTGGGTGAGCAGCTTGGCTTGACGATTGAAAACGATTATCGGCAGTGGTTCAGCACCGCCACAGGCCGCTTCCTGGCCTTCGGACACGAGGTGACGTTGCAGGTGGCCGGGATCGAATTTGATGCACTGGTTTTCTTTGCCGCCGAGGAAAGCTTCCACCGCAATGTCCTTGGCCGGTTCGGCGGACTGGATCATTTGCGTATCGGATTGGTGGATTACGAAGGCAAACTTTATCTGAGCCGATATGGGCAGGAATAACCACATGACTTTTGCCGAAAAGATGCAGCGATTGACGGCGCAATTGGGCGAACAGTTCGCCGAAAGTGCGCGGCTGGAAGCGGAGATCAAAAAGAATCTGGGGAGGCTTGGGTATGAATGAAGGCTATCCATTAGCACGATTAGGCGCACTTGCCTCTGTGCAAGGAGGTTTTGCCTTCAAAAGCACTGACTTCAAAGACTCGGGCGTCCCAGTTCTAAAAATCAAAAATGTCCGCCTACGTGAAGTGGATACCACGGAACCTGCCTATGTGGATGGATCAGTAGCCAAAGCTGCTGCTCGTTATCTATGCAAGACAGGCGATCTGCTTATCTCGATGACAGGATCTGGCCCGCAAGCACCCAACTCAGTAGTGGGTCGAGTTGCGCGCTTCATTGGGGCAAGCGACCAGTTTTTAATCAATCAACGCGTTGGACGTATCTTGGTCAAAGCGTCCGACAAGCTAGACCAGCGATACCTTTTCTATGTGTTGGCTCAGGACGAAACGTTGTGGAAGTTAGTTTCAATCGCAACCGGTAGCGCGAATCAAGCAAACATCAGCGCCGCGCAGATTGAGGACTTAGAAATCCCACTCCCTCCACTCCACAACAAAAAGCCATTGCACAAATTCTCGGCACACTCGATGACAAAATCGAACTCAACCGCCGAATGAACGCGACGCTCGAAGCGATGGCGCAGGCGCTCTTCAAGTCGTGGTTCGTGGATTTCGATCCGGTCAAAGCCAAAGCCGCAGGCCGCGCGCCCGAAGGAATGGATGCCGACACCGCCGCACTCTTCCCCGGCGAGTTTGTTGAGAGCGAATTGGGATCGATTCCGAAGGGGTGGGCAGCAGGGCAAGTATCAGATTTAGGACATGTTATCTGTGGGAAAACTCCGTCAACAAAAGAGCCTGAAAATTTCGGCTCGGAAATTCCTTTCATCACAATCCCCGATATGCACGGAAAAGTTTTTGTTTGTGAAACGGCTCGCGCATTATCTTTGAGTGGTGCAACATCTCAGCAGAAAAAGATGCTTCCAGCGAACTCAGTTTGTGTTAGCTGTATTGCAACGACCGGCCTTGTCGCGTTAACCAGTGTAACATCTCAGACGAATCAACAAATCAACAGTATTGTCCCTAATAATAACTTTGGCTCTTATTTTTGTTATGGCATTTTGGAACGGCTAGGAAGTGAAATTGGTAATCGTGGTAGTGGAGGCTCTGTATTTTCTAATCTAAATACCGGGGATTTTTCAAGGATGCGGGTGCTGCTTCCTACTATCGAAGTTGCGGCTTCATACAATGCTTTAGTCGCTCCTCTTTTTGATACTATTTTGCAGAACGAACAACAATCCAAGACGCTTACTCAAATCCGCGACACACTGCTGCCCAAACTCATCTCCGGTCAGCTTCGCATTCCTGAAGCGGAAGCGATGGCAGAGGCGGCGTTGTAAAAGAAATCAGTTGGCTTTTTTGGAATAATATAGTTAAGATTCGACGTGATGAAAGAGCGAACGGGATATAGTCAGGATCCAATCACAGAAGCATTGCTAGATATTCGTATTGACTCGACAATTCAGCCGTCGCAATCGGGACTGGACGAGATGTTGGTGCAGTTCGACGGTGAATATCCACAAACAGCTCAGATGATTGATGTCGTGAGTCAAGTTTCATTTGGGGCGCAAGTAAGAGCTTCTGCACAGCAAGTACCTGTTGGAGTTGCGAGGAGGAGTGCTGATAACCAACGAATGCTGCGCGCTCAGGCAGATGGGATGAGTTTTAGTGAACTTGCGCCGTATTCAGGTTGGGAGTCGTTTCATGCGCAAGCCCAAATTTTTTGGAGGGCGTATCGTCAGTATGTGCAACCAGCGCAAATCAAACAACTCAGTTTGCGTTATATCAACCGCTTTCACTTACCGCAAAATGCTCCCCTCCAAAGTTATTTGCAAATCTACCCTTGCTTTGCGACTGAAGTCTTGAGTGAAGAGGGACAGGTCAGTGGTTTTTTCCTACAAACGCAAATTGCTCGCCCTGATTATCGAGCAACCGTGTTAATTAATGAAGCGACCGTTCCTTCGGAAACCCCTGGAACAGGGTTGGTATTGTTGGATATTAACGTTTTTCGGGTCGAAGATTTACCTAATGATGAAGTAGAATTGTGGGAAATTTTTGGTAGCCTGAAACAACTCAAGAATACGGTTTTTGAATCTCTTATTACGGAACAGACAAGAAAGGAGTTAATGCAATGATCGCAGCCGTAGCATATGCCGAACCGCCAGCTATTGTCAGACGCGCTGATACAACACATCTACAGGCACAAGGTGAATGTGGTAACTGGCTAGATGATTATCTGGCTAAAATCTCCGAACGGTTAGAACAAAGCCGTGAATGGCAAGGTGTGCGCATTGCCAGTATAAGTGTTCACAGCGAAGAAAGTGATGATCCTATTGAGGGGCTTGAGCTGAGGTTGATGCCTCCAAACAAAACGTACACAGCACAAGCACACTTTTATTACGCGGGGCGAGGGGAACCATTGCCTTATGATTTTGGTGATTATTTCGATGATGATGAAGATGAGGAGTAATTGCTGCAATGGAGTCTTTCTGGACGGCAGTAGACGATAACAAACTACGACAGGGCGATTACTTACTTGATTGCCCTGTTCCTGTTATTCAGTACCGCCCGAATGACGCAGGACCACATCTTTTTCCTATCAAAGAATATAATTTGATAATCATGACGCAGAGTTGTGATTTAGAAAATGCGAAAGTAAATTTAGTTGCGACCTGCCCGATTTACACGGTTGCGAACTACGAAAAAGTAAATGAAGTATTGGCTAAAAAAGGGCGATGGGAAGAGGTACGCAAGGGAAGGATAGAGTCCTTGTATTTGCTCTCCTCTCCTGAAAATCCTGATAAAAATCAAGAAGCCCTGGTCGTAGACTTCCGGGAAATTTACAGTCTGCCCTTCGAACTTCTTACTAAACAAGCTGAATCACAGACGCACCATTGGCGCTTAAAATCCCCATACCTCGAACATTTTTCGCAAGCCTTTGCCCGCTTTTTTATGCGTGTTGGGTTGCCATCGGCAATTCCTCCATTTAAATAAACCTCAGCTTGCCCCATTGAGTTGATGTTATGAAAATCAACGAAGACCTCTTTGAGCAATCCGCGCTGGATTGGTTCGTTGACCTCGGCTATCAGAGAATTTCCGGCTACGACATTGCACCTGCACCCGACGGCAGCACGCCCGAACGTGAGAATTATCGCCAGATCATTCTGGTGGATCGGTTGCGCGAACGATTACACATCATCAATCCAACTATTCCTGCCGCCACAATTGAGGACGCGATTCATCAGGTCGTGAACCCGAATCTGCCCTCGCTGATTCAAGCCAATCGGCAATTTCATCGGTGGTTACGCGATGGAGTCAAAGTTGAGTATCAACGAAATGGCGAGACGGTCGGCGATTTTGTGCGCCTGCTGGATTTTGACAATCCCGATAACAACGATTGGGCAGCCATCAATCAATTCACGATTAAAGGTCCCAACCACACGAAGCGACCGGACATCATTGTGTTCGTCAATGGTTTACCGCTGGCGGTGTTGGAACTGAAAAATCCCGGCAAAGAAAAAACAGACATCTGGGAAGCGTTCGATCAATTACAGACTTACAAAGAACAGATTCCTGATTTGTTCATCACGAATGAATTGCTGGTGATTGCGGATGGAACAACAGCGCGAGTTGGTTCGCTGACTTCGGACAAAGAATGGTTTATGCAATGGCGGACAATTGATGGTGAGAAGCTTGATCCGCTGGGGCAATTTCGAGAATCCGAAACCTTGATTCGCGGGATGTTTCAGCGTGAACTATTGCTGGATTATTTGCGCAATTTCATCCTGTTTGAAGATGACGGCGTCATCATTAAAAAGATCGCGGGCTATCATCAATTTCACGCCGTGCGCAAGGCTGTCGCCGATACGATCCGTGCGTCGGCTCCGGTCGGCGACAAGAAAATCGGGGTGGTCTGGCATACGCAAGGATCGGGCAAGAGCATTTCGATGTGCTTTTATGCGGGCAAGATTATCACCGCGCCAACGATGAAAAATCCGACCATCGTTGTTGTCACAGATCGCAATGATTTGGACGGGCAATTGTTCGGCACGTTCAGCACCGCACAGGAATTGTTGCGCGAGACTCCGGTGCAGGCCGAGACACGCGCGCAGTTGCGGTTTCTGCTCAATAATCGTCCATCGGGCGGCGTGATTTTCACTACGATTCAGAAGTTCAGCCCGTTTGAAGAAGAAGACAATTTTCCGGTGCTGAGTGAGCGCGACAACATCATCGTGATTTGTGATGAAGCGCACCGCACGCAATACGGGATGAAGGCGAAATTCGATGCCGACACTGGAGAGAGAAAATACGGATATGCGAAGCATTTGCGCGATGCGCTCAAGAATGCCTCGTTCATTGCGTTCACGGGAACGCCTGTTGCGATGAATGATCGAGACACCCGCAGGGTGTTTGGCGATTACATTGACATTTATGATATGAAGCGTGCGCAACAGGATGGCGCGACGGTCGAAATCCTGTATGAAAGTCGGCTGGCAAAACTTGAGCTGAAACCGGAAGAGACACCGAATGTAGACGAACAAGTCGAAGACTTAACCGAGGACGAAGAAGAATCAGAACAGGCACGGATCAAATCGCGCTGGGCTGCGCTGGAAAAATTGGTGGGAGCCGCGCCGCGCCTGGAACAAGTCGCGGCAGATTTGGTAAAGCATTTTAAGACGCGACAATCCGCCCTTGAAGGTAAGGGGATGATCGTCTGTATGAGCCGCGAAATTTGCGCTCATCTTTACAACGAAATCGTAAAACTTAAACCTGAATGGCACGACTCCGACCCGACTAAAGGTGTCATCAAGGTTGTGATGACGGGATCAAGCAGCGACAAGGCGTTGCTGCGACCGCACATCTATTCCAAACAAATCAAGAAAGATTTAGCGAAGCGATTCAAAGACCCGAAGGATAATTTTCAATTCGTGATCGTGCGCGATATGTGGCTGACGGGCTTTGATGCGCCGTGTTTGCACACGCTGTATGTGGACAAGCCGATGCGCGGGCATTCACTGATGCAGGCTATCGCGCGGGTCAATCGCGTGTTTAAGGACAAGCCCGGCGGTCTGGTCGTGGATTATCTGGGCATTGCGAATGATTTGCGTGCGGCGGTCGAGGAGTACACCAGCAGTGGAGGTGAGGGAAAACCTGTTGAAGATGCCTTGAAAAAGGCGTTGCCTCTCTTGCTTGAGAAAATTGAGTTTGCACGAGGAATGCTGCACGGCTTTGATTATGAGGATTTCGAGACGGAAGCGTACGAGTTAATGCCAGGCGCGGCGGATCATATTCTTGGCTTGCACGAAGACATTCACGGCAGAGATGGGCGGCTCCGGTTCTCTGATTGCGTCGCGGCAATGACCAGAGCTTATGGACTGTGCGGCACGCTGGATGAAGCGATTGCTTATCGTGAGGAAGTCGCTTTTTATCAGGCGATCAAAGCGATGCTGTACAAGCAGGAGACCACCGCAAAGAAAATCAATGACGAGAAACGGGAACACGCGCTGCGCCAGATTGTGAGTGGTGCGCTGGTGTCGGATGAAGTGGTGGACATTTTCGCGCTGGCCGGATTAAACAAGCCAAACATCAGCATTTTGTCAGATGCATTTCTGAACGATGTACGGTTGATGAAACATCGCAATTTGGCGGTTGAATTGCTGGAACGTTTGCTGAAGGATGAGATCAAATCGAAATTCGCTACGAACGTGGTGCAGAATCAGAAATTCTCTGATTTATTGAAAGCGTCATTATTGCGTTATCGCAACCGCGCCATTGAAACCGCGCAAGTGATCGAAGAACTCATCGGGATGGCAAAGGATTTCAACCAAGCGACCAAACGCGGCGAAGAAGTCGGATTGAACGATGCGGAGCTGTCATTTTACGACGCGCTCGAAAGCAACGAAGCCTCGGTGCGCGAGTTGGGCGATGATGTACTGCGTAAGATTGCGGTGGAACTAACAGAAAAATTACGAAAGAACGTGTCGGTGGATTGGTCAGTACGAGAGACGATCAGAGCGAGATTACGCGTGATGGTAAGACGGATTTTGCAAAAATATAAATACCCGCCTGATCTCGAAAAACGTGCGATTGAATTAGTTTTGCAACAAGCAGAGGCGTTAGCAGAGGCTTGGGTTTCTTAAAGAAAATCAGATAATCTACTGTAAAAAAATGACTTCAGAAGAATACATTTCTCGCTTACGTCGCAAAATAAATTATACCGCTGAAGTGGCACAGCATCCGGCGGACGGGTTTATTTGTACACAGCCTTTGGGTGCGAATTATGCAAAAGAGCAAACGGTCTTTCGCGTCTGGGCACCAACTGCCAATCAGATTACGCTGCATTTATATCCGGCCCCGGCGGGCGATGAAGCCGGGCGCATTACGCTCAAAAAAAATGAGGATGGAAGCTGGGAAGCGAAAATTCCTGGCGATCTCAACGGCACGTATTACACCTACACAGCGGAAGGCGATGATCCGCGTTTCAATCCTGACCGCGAATTACTTGATCCGTATGCTCGTGCGGTCACTGCGCACAACGGACGTTCGATAGTCGTGAATGACCAGACACTTATCGCAGATCGTCCGAACTTTTCGGCGAATGATGCGGTGATTTATGAAATGCACGTCCGCGATTTTACGATTGATCCTGACAGCGGGATTCAACGGCGCGGCAAATATTTGGGACTGACCGAAGCCGGAACGCATCTGACAGATCGCCTTGATATTACGACGGGTCTGGATCATTTAACGGAGCTGGGCGTCAATGTCATTCAGCTCATGCCGATTAGTGAATTTCATACGAACGCGGCGGAAGATGTGTATGGATGGGGCTACGACGCTGTGCATCATTTTTCTCCGGCAGGCTGGTACGCAACGGAACGCTTCGATGCGCGGCGTGTGGGCGAACTAAAACAAATGATTGATGCGCTGCATAAACGCGGGCTGCGCGTGACGCTGGATGTCGTTTTCAATCATACCTTTGAACTCATCACCAAAAATCTTATTTATAGTTTTGAAGGGTTAGTGCCGGGTTATTACTACCGCATGAAAACGGATGGCAGTTATTGGGATGGTTCGGGAACGGGAAATGAATTTCGATCAGAAGCTCCGATGGCGCGACGTTATATTTTGGATTGCGTGAAATATTGGGTGACGGAATACAAAGTGGACGGCTTTCGATTCGACTTGCTCGGACTCACGGATCAGGAAACCGTGATGATGATTGTTGAAGATTTACGGGCGATTGATCCACATCTTTTGATTTATGGCGAACCGTGGGCGGGTGGGACTTCGCCGATTGAATTAACGACGAAAGGCAAGCAATGGGGACGTGGCTGGGCGGTCTTCAATGACGAATTTCGGGATGCTTTGAAAGGCAATGTTTTCGATGCGCGAACGACTGGATTTATTCAGGCAGGAAATAATATTGGAGCAGTAAAAACAGGCATTCGCGGTTCCGTTGATAGCTTTGCCGCTTCTCCGCTGGAAAGCATTAATTTTATCGAATGCCACGACAATCATACGCTGTGGGATCGGATTTTAATTAGCACAATTAACGATGCTTCGGTGACGGATGGTGATCGGCGTGCGATGGATAAGTTGGGCGCAGTCATCCTTTTTACGTCGGAAGGAATTCCATTTATTCAGAGCGGTCAGGAATGGCTCAGAACTAAACATGGCGACCATAACAGCTACAATAAAACCGATGCGGTGAATATGATTCGGTGGCAGCAGAAAGCTGAGAACTACGATGTGTTTGCTTATTACCGTGGATTAATCGCGCTGTTTCATGAGCATCGTCTGTTCCGGCATCGGACTGCACGTGGAGCTACCGGGGCGGTAAAATTTTTAGACGATCAATTAGGTTTATCGGTTCCGGGTGGTTGTATTGCCTACCAGATCGAAGACCTCGGCGGCGGAGATGAATGGCGCAGAGCTTTGATTTTATTGAATCCAAATGGCAAAGCCGTAGAATTTGAAATCCCGCCAGGACGATGGAAAATTTATGGGGATGGGCGGCAGGTCGGGACTTCGCAGCTTAAAAATGGTATTTCGCAGATCGTTGAATCGCACGCTTCGGTTGCGCTGCGGAGTGCGTTAATTTTAGGTGAAAAGCGGATAGACGCTCCTGATGAGGTGAATGATAATGATGACTGAAGCTATTCTGATTTTGTCGGGTTATCTGCTATGATCTCCCATTCCACACGAATCCTTTGAAAGGAATTTCTGACTTATGGCAAAAATACTCAAGCTGACATTCAGCATTATGTTTCTTTGTGCGACGGTAATTCTTGTTAATGCCGCACAAGATAAGTTTGATATTAGCGGAAGCTGGGCTTTTACGGTCGAAACTTCCGCCGGGTCTGGAGCACCTTCGATGACCTTCAAACAAGAAGGCGAAACCCTAACTGGAAAGTACAGTGGGCAATTAGGCGAAGCCGATCTGAAAGGGACGGTCAAAGGAAATAAAGTTGAATTTTCTTTTGAGGCTGGTGGCGGCATGGTGGTTTATACCGGAACCATTGAGAAAGATTCAATGAGCGGTAAAGTCAGCCTCGGCGATCAGGCTTCAGGGACATGGACAGCGAAACGAAAATAATACAGTTAACAACTTTAGGAGAAAACGATGCTTAAAAAAACCTTATTAATTTGTTCGTTAGTTTTGGTAGTAGCTTGTGGAGCTTTTGCTCTGCAAAAGAAAGCTACGAAGGCTGGCAACATGGCAAAGGCGACTGCGCCAACTAGCTTGATTCACTTCATTACCCTCAAGTGGAAAGATGATGCGACAGCGCAACAACGGCAGGCTGCGCTTGATGGAGCAGCGAAAATGGCAGGTGTAGTGCCTGGGCTACAGCGTGTTTGGGTCAAGAAAATTGTGTTACAAACCCAGACAGCAGACGGGAAAGATTACGATGCGATCATTGCGATGGAATTCACGGATGCTGCTGCACTAAAGGCTTATACGACGCATCCTGCGCGTGATGAATGGTACAAGATTTATCTGCCAATTCGTTTGGAAAGCCGCACCCACGACGTTAGCAATTAATCATTGTCAGAATTTGAGTGACGGGAAATTTTTCCCGTCACTTTTCCGCACTTCAAAAATTCACACCTAATGTCGTCTGCCGCCAAGCCTGAAATCATCGAATCCCAATCTGAACCAGTGCGCGGTTTTGGCAGAACCTTCCGGGCTTTTAAATATCGTAATTTCCGCTTGTTGTGGTTTGGCGCGTTTACGTCAAGTTCGGGGACGTGGATGCAGGAAGCAGCGATGGGATTCATGGTCTATGAAATGACCAGGCGCGAGTGGTATCAATCGCTCAACAGTGCGCTGGCGGCGGCTCCGATCCTGCTTTTTTCCTTACTTGGCGGAGTCATTGCCGACCGGGTTGATCGTCGAAAAATTCTGATGACTTCGCAGTGGTTGCAGTTGATCTTTGCTTTCTCACTTTCTGCGCTGGCGTTCTATCAGTTCCGCTCTATTTTTCCCATTTTGATGATTTCGTTTTTGACGGGCTGCGCACAGGCTTTTGGCGGTCCCGCGTATCAGGCTTTGATGCCGGTTCTGGTGAGCAAAAAAGAAGACATGGCAAACGCTGTTGCCTTGAATTCGATGCAGTTTAATTTGGCGCGGACGCTTGGCCCGGCACTCGGAGGTTGGGTGCTTGCCATTATGGGAGCCAGTGCCAATAACCTGAATTATGATGCGGCGGCGGTATGCTTTGCGATTAACGGAATTACGTTTATTGCCGTGGTTATCGCGTTGATGATGTTGCAAGTTCCGCCCATTACACGCGACGCCAGTAAGGGAAAAAATATTGGCGGAGAGATGAAGCAGGGACTCAGCTTCGTCTGGCGTCAGGACATTTTACGTTCGCTGACTTTCATTTCATTTTCGGCAACTTTTTTCGGCATTCAATTTATAACGTTTCTTTATCCATTGACGATTAAGCATTTGGGCAAAGGCTTAGGAACGTACAGTACTTTGCTCTCTATTTCTGGTGCCGGTTCCGCTGCCGGAGCATTATTTTCCGCGTGGCTCGGAGATGCGAAAAACAAAGGTCAGAAAATCTTGATGCTGCAAATCGGCGGAGGCGTAGCGTTAATGCTGGTGACCTTATCGTCGAATGTCTGGCTGGCGTTTCCGATGGTATTTATTGCCAGCGGATGTTTAATTTCTACGTTTTCGTTAACTTCTTCGCTGGTGCAATTATTAGTCCCGGACGAAATGCGCGGACGCGTGATGAGCATTTATATGGTTGCTTTTCGCGGAGGCATCCCGCTTGGCGCGATGCTCACCGGATGGCTGACCGATAAACCATTTCATATTCCATTAGCACGTGTTTTGATGGGTGAAGCAGTGATGTTGACGCTGATTGCGATAGTGTTATTGCTTACCAATTCAAAAGTAAAATCTACCTAACACTAATGCAGAAGCCCGCACGCAGTAAGGGTGCCTTTTCATCAGCACGAAATGACGTATAAACATACGCCCTTACTGCGTGCGGGCTTCTGCATTGCTATTTCTTAGCTGGCTTCAATTTTTCCAAAAGCGTTTTCGCTTCTGCGGCTTCATAGCTACGCGGATATTTCTGCAAAATTTCACGATACGCCGCGCCATCATAAACCAGTCTGTCGTTATCGTAATTGAACGTTACACCAAGTTTGTTGTAACGATCCAGCCCAACGTAATTCAGCATAAAATCACGCTCGCTTAAATTTTTATCAGTTACTTCGTCGGGTTCTCCGGCTCGTTTTCGGGCGTCACGCGAAAGCTTGATCGAAGCTTGTTCGGCAGCTTTCCCCAGCGTCAATAAAGCATTGGCGGCGACTGACATGCCACGAAATTGATCAGCCGCCAGACGCGCCAGACGTGTTCTTGTAAAGTCGTCTTTCGTATCTTCGATCAAATTCATCAGGCGTTTGGCATCCTGTGCACGCTGTGGGCGAGCCAGAGCTTCTGCCACAATCCATCCGCGCATATTGCGTGAAACTGCAATTGGAAAAAAGTCAGGGCCGCCTTTCATGCTTCGCGCCGCACCGATGATTCCGACTTCTCGATTACGATGGAGGCGTGAGATTAATTCAGCTTTGACATCGGGTTGCGTACGCAATGCTGAGAGCCGTTCATCGTACACAATGGCGCGTTGGCCAGGGATAATTTTGTTTCGTTTTTTGATTTTGAAGGTCTGACCTGAAGCTGATGAAAGCATCAGAGCCATCAAGCAGAGAGCAACGGTCATTAATCGAATTGGGGGCATAAGATAAACTCGCTTTTCAATGTTTTAATTTTGGTACTGCTGAGAAATACAACACTGAAATTCTACCCCTGCTCGCCGCTCCCGTCAAAGCTAAATGCGATTATCTGGTATCCATTCCATTTTTATTTTGCGAACGCGGCGATTGATATTGACTCCCAATCGGGCGGATTTATCCTGCACGGTACGAATTCGATCATTCTGTAAATCAATCAATTCATGCGCGGCTGCGACCTGATGATCCATTGGTGCAGGATCACCTTTGCGCGGTAAATTCCCATCAATTTCTCGGATGTAGCTGCTGCATTCGACGGCTAATAAATTGACATCAGAGGCGCGTGATTCGTAACGAAACGCCGTGACAATACCGCCAATAATTGTGATGGCGAGGGCGACTGTCGTGTAAATTAACATCACCATCGTATTCGGAAAAATCTTATCGGCAACATCTCTGGTTGCAGAAAAAGCACCTAACACGATTACCGCAACTTTTAGGAATTTGCCAAGATCGGAACTTCGCTTCGCCGTCCATTCCAGGGCAACCTGAACGGCGTTTAGTTCTTCCTGACGTTCGTTGATGTCCGACATTAATTCGTTGAAAAGCTCTGAAGGCATAACTGTATCTCCTTTTTATGGGCTGAAACTAGGGGAGATATTGAGAGCTGAAGAATAATGCAAATTGTCAAATTATGAAAATGATGGAATCAATTTCAGGCAAACAGGCGCAGGGATTTCCAGCGAATTTCCTGTCGGCGTCAGCTTTCCGGTTTTTTCATCAATGCGAAAAATGACGATGTTATCCGTGTTCTGATTCGCTACTAATAAGAATTGTCCGGTCGGATCAAAGGCAAAATTCCGGGGCGATTTGCCTTGCACAGATTGATGTTCGATGTAGCTCAGATTGCCGGAATTTGGATCAATCATAAAAGAGACGATGCTATTATGCCCACGATTCGAGCCATAAATAAATTTACCGGAAGGATGGATATGGACATCCGCACAAGAATTTGTACCGCTAAAATCGGATGGAATTGTCGGGACGCTTTGCACTTCTTTCAAAGTTCCAGCAGTTTTGTCGAAAGCAAAACCTGTCAGGCTGGAGCCCATTTCATTGATGACATACGCGAAATTTGCTTTGGGATGAATCGCAAAATGACGTGGCCCCGATCCGGGTTTGAGGGACGCAAAGGCTTGGGAATTCGGAGTGATTTTCCCTTTCTTTGCATCCAGTTTATAGATCATGACTTTGTCAGTTCCAAGGTCAGCCGAAAATGCGAAGCGGTTGGAATCATCAATAATAATGCAATGCGCGTGCGGTTCCTTCTGGCGGTTGGGATTCACGCTGGAGCCTTGATGCTGGTCGGTATCCGTGACTTCACCGAGGCTTCCATCAGGTTTGACAGCAATCACGGAGACGCTACCAGCGGAGTAATTCGCGGCTAAAACATTTTTCCCTGATTTGTCTACCGTGAGATTACACGGGCCGGCTCCGTTCGAGATTTGTTGATTGAGAAAGGTCAATTCACCAGTTGATTGATTAATAGAAAAGGCACTGATCGTACCAGTCGGCTTGCCTTCAAATGACCCAATTTCATTTGCCGCATATAAAAATTTACGCTTGCGATCAATTGCCAAAAATGCTGGATCAGTAGATTTGATGGTGCTGAATTGTTTCAATTCTCCTGAAGCAAGATTTAGTTTGCAAACGTAAATTCCTTCGCTCTTCCCTTTGTTAGTGTAGGTTCCGACATAGACAAGCATTTCTTTTGGTTTCGACATAGGGAGTGCAGGGGTCGCCAGCGAAATCGCTGCCAAACCGGTAGCCTTGATAAAATCACGACGGGGCAAATTTTTCTGTGACATGGAAGCCTTCTTTTGATGAGAGTTGATATTCAAAAGTGAGAAACGATGTTCTACCACGAGAAGCGAAAAACTTAAATACTGTGCTGAAGGTAACGCACATTTGACGCGCTCCGGCAAAAACAGTAGCGTTGTCTCAATGGAAGCAACTGGAACAATTAAATTTCTGGCGGAGCTGATGCGTCTGAAAGTTTTGCCGCGTACGGGATGGTTGTTACGCGGTGTCCGTGAGGTTGAATCTATTGCCGACCACAGCTTTGGCGTCGCTTTTATCGCGATGATTATTGCTGATCGTGCTGTCGCGCAGGGAATGAATATTAATATCGAACGTGTTTTGCGAATGGCTTTGTTA
>JAYVZE010000117.1:0-11462 GCA_043783625.1 Blastocatellia bacterium
AGAATTTGGGTACCGGGGAGGTCATCTGTTAATCGTCGCGGAAAGTGCGACGGTCGTGAAATGGCTGGTGCAGGATCATCTCGGCTCGACACGAATGGAAATTGGTGTCGGCGGAGCCATCGGCGATGTCTTACGCCATGATTATTTACCCTTTGGTGAAGAGTTAGCGGGAACGATGCGCAGTAGTGCTAATGGCTACGGCACTGTGACGAATACCAAACAGAAATTCACTGGTTATGAACGCGATACTGAGACGGGCTTGGATTATGCGCAGGCGCGGATGTATGCGAGTGTGCAGGGTAGATTTACCTCCGTTGACCCTGATGGCATTGGGGCCGACATCGGTGAACCTCAGAGTTGGAATGGTTATGCCTATGTAGGGAATCGTCCTACAATTCTAACTGACGAAAGTGGGTTACGGTGGGCTCAACAGACAAGAGCGGATGGAAGGACATACTACAGGTGGTTTAATACTGATGCAGAATACAATGAAGCTCTTGTAACCGGGTGGCAAGCGGTAGGTTTTGATGAGAGTAAACCGTTTGTATTTCAAGTTGCTTGCAGCACTGTTGCAGGAGGATGTAGTGGTGCATTATCTGCTTCATATGTACTAGAATCAGACGGAAAGCAGCATTTTGAAAACACAGAAGTTGGGAGAGGGGCTGGAATTAATGTTGATATAATGTTTCTAATGGCTGGACCTATTTTTAGTGGAGGAAATGCCGCTATAACTGGAGTCAGCTCAGGCATTAATTCTGTCTGGACACGCTTAGCAGTTAGGACAGCTACACAAGCAGTTACTGCAAAAGTAGCAACTAAATCTGCTAGTAGCATTTTTTCATATATCACTCCAAAGATTGCAAAGCAACTTGCGCGCCGAGGCTGGACAAAAGAAATAGTTCACGATGTAGTAAATAATCCATTTACTACAAGGGCAGCTACTAATAGAGCCACGGGAAATGGAGCTACTGCATTCTTTGAAAAGAACGGTTCTTATGTTGTAAAAGATAATATTACAAACGAAATCATCCAGATCAGTAACAAACTAGACCCTAAGTGGATACCAGATGCAACTATTATTAACCCATTTATCCCTTAATAAATTATGAATAATATAGAAAATTTGTTCCAAGAAAGTGAACTTCAAAGATATGGGATTCGGCTCTATTCAAAAAATACGACTTTGAAAATTATTAATGAATGTGAAAAACAATCAATCCTTATTTTGGGAATAGATGGATTTTACATTACTGAAAATAATACGGAACCAAGTCTTGCTAATAGTATAGACGTTAGTAGGTTAACCTTAACTCAAGAGGAAATATTCATAGAGATAAAAAAGTTTTTAGCTGGAAAAGATGAAGCGTTATTTTTTGAGATCATATTTGACGAATAAGCGGGTCATCGGATTAGTAAATTACTCAAATTGGTTAAGTACAACTTCCCCGCTCAGGAAAGCTGGCGACTCATTTCAAATGACCGCCATGGCGCTGACCAGTTTCTGCAGGGGCTGATGCAAGACTTTGCTTTATTCCTCAGGCTGCAATGTTTGTTGCGCCTGATGGCGCACTCGCAACACGTATACCGTTTCATCCTCAACCATAAACAAAATTCGATACTTATCAAACAATAACTGGCGGATGTCCAATCCGAAAGCTTTACGTTCCGGCGCAAAGGCGCATCGCGCTGGAAAGTCCTGCAAACTATCAATTGCCTGCAAGACTTCAAAATACCAAAGTGTAGATTTTGGCGGGGAATATTGAGCAATCCACTGCATTGCCTGTCGAATATCCGCTTCCGCCTGTGGATGCGTCGAAACGTTGAAGCTCATTTTTTACCCGGTGTTTTGATTCCGAATTCTTTGGCTAGTTCAGCAAAAAATTCTGCGGCAGGTCGTCCTTTCCCTGCTTTCATTTCTGCAATGGCGCGTAAGGTTTTGGCGTCTTCGATGGCCTCCACCATTTTTTGATAATTGGCGGTATCCAGCACTACATATTTGGCTTTGCCATTGACGGTCAGGACGACCGGGCCGCCTGTTTCTTCTAATTGCGCCACCACTTCAGGATCGTTACGTTTGAAATCAGAGAGTGAATAAATACTGTTACGAAGATCAATCATGGTAAAACCTCGGTAATTAATTTGCTGCAAATTTAATGCTCTCACAAAGCACGAACCAACGCAACGCCAATTTTGGAAGGGTAGCGCTACATATCGCTCTGATGTACGATTTTTGAAACTTACGCCGCCTGCCGCTGTTCCCCCAGCAGGACAAAACTGATTTCGACGCGCTGTTGCAAGGCTGCCGCAATCCGGTTCAGCATGGTTAAGGAATGTCCTTCGTAATCTGCGTAGTCGCAACTTTCTTAGCCATAATTATTCATCTTGATAGGTATGCTTGTAATATCTCAGTGATAAGTGTGCGTGACTGGAGCGCATCTCTAAAGACGGTTCCCTTGTCAAAAAACAAAAAAGAAAGAAAACAGTTGCTTCGCCGCGACCTTGTCATTCTCTGTCTTTTTTCTTCTTGACAAGGGAACCGTCTTTAGAGATGCGCTCCAGTCTGTCGGTTCCGGTTAAAACCTATCCAAAGCATTACTGTTGCCCAACTTTGTTCATCAACTACCCTGACATCCAGGCGAAGCAGCGTTTTTTTCTTTCTCATCAGACACCTTCGTTCCATTTCATTCTTCCCTTACTTGCGAAATGGTCAGCGGGCTTATACTCTTGAGTGTCACGAGGAATTGAAATTAATTTTATGTCAATGAAAACACTTTTACTCAATCCACCTTCCTTCGAAAAGTTCGATGGCGGCGCGTCTTCGCGCTGGCCGGCGACGCGGGAAATCGAAAGCTATTGGTATCCGGTCTGGCTCGGCTATCCGGCGGCGATGATTAAGAATTCGCGGTTGCTGGATGCGCCGCCGCATCACGTCAGTCCCGCAGAAACGGCAAAAATTGCCAAAGATTATGAGTTCGTCATCCTCTTCACTTCGCACGTTGGATTCACTAACGACGTGAAGCTGGCAGAGCTGATGAAAAGCCTGAATCCTTCATTGAAAATTGCGTTCGTGGGGCCACCAGTGACGACACATCCTGAAGTCGCCTTGATGGCGAGTCCGGCGATTGATTTTGTGACGCACAAAGAATTTGATTACACCGTCACGCGCTTTGCGAATGGTGAGCCGCTGGAAAAAATTCCCGGTGTCCATTTTCTCAAAGACGGAAAAATGATTTCGACGCCGCCGGAGCCGCTGACCACTGATCTTGACGCACTACCGTGGGTCACTCCGATTTTCAAGCGCGACCTGAACATCAAAAAATATAATGTTCCATTTCTCCTGAATCCGTTTGTCGCATTTTATTCGACACGCGGCTGTCCGGCACTCTGTACGTTTTGTTTATGGCCGCAAACTTTCGATGACCATCGCTGGCGTCAGCGTTCGGTGCTGGATGTTAAGGAAGAAGTCGAATGGACGCTGGATGCTTTCAAGCCGGAAGGACTCAAGGAAATTTTCTTTGATGACGATACGTTCACGTACAATCCAAAACGAATGATTGAAATGAGTGCCGCCTTTAAGCCCCTGAAATTTCAATGGTCTTCAACTTCGCGTTCGCACCTTGATTACGAGACTTTAAAAGTCATGGCAGATGCGGGCTGTCGTTTATTTATCGTTGGATTTGAATCCGGCAACGATCAGATTTTGAAAAATATCAAGAAAGGAATTTCAGCGGCACGTTCGCTCGAATTCGTCAAAAACTGTAAAAAAGTCGGGATCAAAGTCCACGCCGATTTCATCATCGGATTGCCGGGAGAAACCCGCGAAACCATCAAGGAAACCATCGCCTACGCCAAAGAAATGGATGCTGAAACATTACAGGTTTCCGTCGCACACGCTTATCCGGGAACGGAAATGTACGATTGGTTCAAGGCGAACGGCGTGATTATGAATACGAAGATGTCGGACGAATTAGGACAGCAATTGCCGATGGCGAACTTCCCGCATTTATCAGGCGCGGAGATGCTGGATTGGGTGCATAAATTTTATGATGAATATTATTTCCGTCCCAAACCAATTTACCGAATCGTTAAAGGCGCGATGTCAAATCACAATGACCGCATGCGCTTATTCAAAGAAGCGAGAGAATTTTTAGCGACCCGCTCCAGAAGACGTAAATTAGTTGAAGCCGGACAGGTTTAGTAAGCCTGCACAAAATCCAGAAGACCACAGATTAAGCGAAATTCAAGCGCACAATCGGTGGTCTTTTTTTGTATTCGTGCGCTAATTATAGTAAAACTTAAAAACCCTTTTAGAGTATTTATGCGCGTCAAATCTTTGCCTGCAAAACTTGCCAACCGCCTTTGGCTTGCCTTGATCTTACTGTCTCCGCTGGCCTACTTTGCGGCACTCAATCTCTATCAGCGATACAGTGTTGAGAATGAAATAAAATTTCAGCTTGACCGCGCGACGGCGATTCAAAAAGGTCGGGAATTTGCCGCCTCCAAGGGTTTGATCGTTGACGGCTGGAGTGCGTATGTCAGTGCTCGCGACGGGCGGGGAGATGACCGACTACGAACATATCTTAAGCTCAAAGGCGAACCAGCGACTAAAGCTGCTCATCAGTTCGTCTACGAAGCTGGCATCAGTGTCTTGTTCCTTTCCCCCGAAAAAAAGCGAAATCTTGAGATCCGATTTAAACCCGACGGAATAGTCCAGAGTTATCAAAGCCACTTCGCTGCGGATCCCAACTCAATTGAAACAAATCAAGCTGAAGCCCGCAGCCTGGCAGAAAAGGCTTTACGCGCTCGACCTGAGGCTGTTTATATTGAAGTGACGGAGCAACCATTTACGCCGGATGATCGGAGTTCTGAAGCAACAATTAGCCGGTTTGCCTGGAAGTGGAATTTGCCTGCGACACCCGAAATTGAATACACAACCACCATTTCAGTGCGGGAAAATCAGCTCATTGGTGAAGAGATCAGCCCACGAATTACGGATGAAAACATTGCAAGAACTGTCGGCGGCGGACCACTTCCGATGATTCTTCTGGTTATTTTCGTCGTTGTACTACTACTCATCGTCACGACTTTCGGGATTTTTCGATTCGCCGAACGAGTTCGCCAAAAAGAAGTTTCGTATGCCCGAATTTTCATTATCGCCTGTAGTGTAGCCATTCCTTTCATGGGTTTCACGTTACAAAGCGATGTGGCAATTTACGAGCAAATTCTCAAGCTGGAATCACTCGAAACACTCTCCTTGTTCCTGGTGATTGGCAACCTTCCTTTCCTGATTCTGGGACTTTTTCTGGGAGTCGCATACTCCAGCGGCGAAGGTGATTTGCGTGAATACTACCCTGGCAAGCTGACTTCGCTTGACGCTTTTTTATGCGCCAGATGGGCTTCGCGCAACGTTGCGCAGGCTTTTCTCTTTGGAGCTGCGATCAGTGGATGGGTGATGTTTTTAAATCAATCCCTCGTGGCGTTATTTTCTCAAAATAAACAATGGGGATGGAAGGTTTCCAGTTTTGAAGCCAATTTTGGAATGTTCCCCTGGTTCCCCATCTTATTAGGCTGGATTGCAACCGGAACGATTCTCGCCATCTTTAGCTTGCTCTTGCCGCTGCCATTAATGCGACGGCACTTCAAAGATCAACGATTAGTCATCGGCACAGTTTTATTTGCCGCTTTTCTCACCAACGCCTACCTGATTTTTCAACAAATTTATCCGTGGTGGGTCGCGCTGGCTCCGGCTCTCTGTGCCTCCATCATTCTGCTGGTCACATTTTTTAAGTTTGATCTTCTCACGGCTCTGCTCGCAGGCAGTTTCCTGAGCTTTGTCGAAGCTACGACCTATCTGCTTGGACAACCTGCCCCCGCTCTTCGTCAGTCGGGAATCATCTTGCTAACGACAGCGGTGGTGATCTTTCTGGCAGCGTTGTATTTTTACTTTCGCGGTCGTACCTATCTCGAAGACGAAGTTCGACCACAATACGCCGGGTTGTTAGCTGAACGCCTGTCGTTACGTGCCGAAGTCAATGCCGCACGTGAAGCTCAAATTCGCCTGATGCCTGACCGCCTGCCACAAATCAAGCAATTAACGGTTGCTGCCGCGTGCCATCCAGCCCACGAAGTCGGTGGTGATTATTACGATCTTTTTCAACTCGAAGATAACAAGCTTGGCATTTTTATGGCCGATGGTGGAGGACGCGGGTTAGCGGCTGCCCTAATGATCGCTTACGCCAAAGGCTATCTGATGCCGCGTCTTAAAAGTGAAAGTTACGATGATAATTCTCCCACGGAAATCGTCCGGGGCTTACAAACACAACTGGTCAAGACAATGGCAGAAGAAGACCTTTCAGGCTTTATTTATGCGGTCTTTGACACTGACGATCAAACGTTACGCTACGCCGGAACTGGCAATTTCCCACGCCCCTACGTGAATGCGAAGTCTCAGACGGAGGAACGAAAAATAAAATTCTCGCTGCCTGAACAAAATATTATTGAAGTCACGGAAGGGCGCTGTGAACTGCAATCCGGCGAGACCCTGACGCTGCTCTCCGATGGAGCGCAAAAACTATTGAATCAACCTGCCATGCGCGATTTTTTCTGGGAAAAAATTAATAGTGCCGAGAAAACCATGCAGCTTAACCTTTCGCTCGCACACGCGCTGCGAGAAGGTCATCGGCGCATTCCCGAAGTGAATGATGACCTCACTGCCGTCGTCGTGAAATTTAATGCCGGAGGTCACGAATGAAAAATCGTCACTGGCTCTTCGTGCTTTTAATTCTCGGTAGCCTGGGGTACGGATTACTTTGGTTTTTATTTCCGCGCTTCGACAATTCCGCAAAAATTCATTTTCAACTTGATCGCGCCCAAAGCATCGCCAGAGCTAGCGAGTTTGTCACCAAAAACGGATATGACATTTCAGGTAGTAGTATCGGGGTCACTACAGAAGATGAAAAAGAAACGATAGAGTATCTGCAATTCCGTTCACCTTCTGAAACCGAAGCGAGGCTCTTAGCACCAACTCTTTTCAAAGTCAGATTCATTGATTTTAAGAACAACCGGAGCGTGAATGTTTCCCTGTCACCATCCGGGCAGGTAATGGAATTTAAGAAAACTGAAAAACCCTCCGGTGAGAGTAAGCAGGCGAATTCTTTTTCCAAAGAAGAGGCACAACGATCATTCGCTGAAATTCTCGGGAATTCGGCGTCGGACTTTCAGTTCATTTCTGAATCTGAACCGGAAAAAGGAGCAAAAAAATTCAGTTGGAAACATACCTCACCCGATGACCCGGAATTAACTGTTCGTGCGGAAGCCAGTTACACCGCAAACAAATTGACAGCATTTGACCTGAAACCCGGTATTCCTGATGCTTATAAGTCACCCCGGACGAAATCTACCGCCGCGCTTGATTCATTGACAGCCGTCCTTCTGGTGCTGATTTTTATCGCTGCCTGTGTGCTTTATTTTCTGAACCTGAATCGTAAAGTACTCGATCACCGGACAGCTCTCATCTTCTCCGGGATCACCTTCTTGAGCGCAATAAGCCTTAGCATCCTGACCGATGCTTCACAAAGCGTTGTAGTAAATATCGGAGGCGGACCGCCTATTTCGCCATTCATCAGGCTGGGGCTTTCCTATCTGGTGATAGGAATGGTTTCAATAGGATTAGCCCTGTTTATGGGATTGGCGTGGGCATCCGGTGAAGCCTGTCACGCCCAAAATCAAACTGGAAAATTTGCCGTCATGTCCAGTTTTCTGCGTGGAAATTGGTATTCAAAACGCTTTGCTCAAAGCCTGCTGGCCGGGCTATTCGGTGGGGGCATCGCCACAATCATCCCTTTTCTTGCGGCTTATTTTGCTCACTTGCCTTCCCTGCCGCATCAAATTACAGATGCAAATGATACTTTTACTTCCGTCTCGCCTGCGCTGGCGGTAATCTTTGGTTCGGTTGTTGAGGGCAAGTTTTTCTATCTGACCATCTTGTTTGCTTTTTTATTTCCCCTCCTGAAAATATACCTGAAATCGCGCCAGGTCTTTGCTGTCACGATGGCTTTTTTAGGAATACTTTTTTTCATTGATAGCAACAGCCTGACTTCAAAATATTCGCTCTCACTCAAATTTATAACTGCAGCGATGATCCTGGGTTTGTACTTTTTGCTGTATTTAAAGTTTGATTTTTTCGCTGTGCTGGCCGCCAATACAGCTTCCGCGCTGACCCTGAATGCACTTGCGCTTTATCACCAACCATCGCCCGTCGTCCATGCTGCCGGAATTAAAGCCCTGATTTTACTCGGACTGGTAACCATTGTTTCGCTGGTTTTGACGCAGCTTGCACCTGACAAAAAAATCGTCGAGCGGGAACTTTTGAACACCGATGAAGATCAGGATGAACGCGCCCGTTTATTAGCCGAATTCGGTGTCGCCCGTAAAGCGCAGGAAAAATTATTGCCCACCGAAGCCCCGCAAATACAGGGCTTTGACATCGCCGCCCTCTGTCGTCCCGCCCGCGAATGCGCCGGAGATTTGTACGACTTCCTTGAATTAAGTGACGGTAAATTAGGAATCGTCGTCGCTGACGTTTCCGGCAAAGGCGTACCCGCCGCTTTGTACATGACTTTAACGAAAGGATTACTGACTTCGATCAGCGAAACGCATTCCGATCCGGGCGAAATCCTGCGCGAAGTCAACAAACATTTATACGAAGTCTGTAAGCGAAAAAGTTTTGTCACGCTCGCGCTCGGAGTTCTCGACCCGCACGACAAAACAATGACCTACGCCCGCGCCGGACATAATCCATCGCTCTGGCATAACGCGACCAAACACAAATGGCTCAAGCCTTCAGGAATCGGATTGGGATTAAATTCAGGGAAGACGTTTGATCGTTTATTGAAAGTGGAAAAAATTCAATTAGCGGCAGATGATATTTTGATTTTTTATTCCGACGGCATCACGGAAGCGATGAATCGGGAGCAGGAAGAGTACGGCGAAGACCGCCTGCTGGCAGCCACCAAAGCTGCTGACGGATTGAACGCGACAGAAGCCATGAACGCCATCATGACCGATGTAGGAAACTTCCTCGGCGAGGTGCCTCCGCAGGACGATCAGACGTTAATGGTAGTGCGGGTAAAGCGTTGAGAGTACAAATTTTAGTTTGCCAAACGCCGCGCTTCGCTGGCGTTTGCACGCTGAAGCGTGAACTCTGTACGATTATTTCTTTGCCAAAGCTTCTTCAATAACACCGATAATAATGCCGAGGATTTTGTCTACTTCCTTCAAATAATATTCGTCCGTATCAATTTCGACAGTGCTGCCATTGAGCCTGAGAAACTGCCAGAGGCTTCCGGTCGTAACAATTCCGAAAATCTCCTCAACACGATTATCTTGTAATTCATTAAATTTTTTCGCCGCTACCATTTCGGCAATACACTGCGGAATGCCATTCTTAATGTTATCGTTTTTGGCTTCCACAATGCTGATGATCGGCGCGGTAATCGTTAATTGTTCAGGCGATAAACTAATCAAAAAATCGCAGACACCTGTCAAATCCTGTGACTTATCAACATTGAATTCTGAGCCTGAAAATAAACTAATGCGATGATCTAGCCGTCGTCGCACTTCCACCAAAATTGGAGCAACAATTAATTCAGATCGGGCTTTTTCAGTATGAATTGCCAATGCCAGCGGAACATTTTCTTCCAGAGTTTGTTTTAGCAAATGAGTTGGCTCAACCGGCTCCGTACCTGCAAATAAAGATTTATCTCTGATGAAATTCAGATTGAAGCGGCTTTTGACTGTCTCTAATTTGAAGTGACTATAGGACATAAGATCATGCTTTAGGTACGATTACTCAGCTGCAACGGACAATAAATATTCGCCAAACCTTTGAGCCATCCTAACGGGAACCGCATTACCTATTTGAGTAGCAAGTTTAGTGGAACTCTCTCCATAAAATATATACTCATCACTAAAACTTTGCAGGCTTGCCGCTTCACGGAGAGAGATCGCTCGATGTTCAGTTGGATGCCCATACCTGCCATTCGAAATACTAGTGCACTTACAAGTTAAAGTAGGAGCGGGACTATTCCATCGCATACGACCATATACATCTGTATGACCTTTATGCTCCCCTGAGTGGCATTCAAGCCAAAGATGTTTTGGCCAAGCTCTTCGATCTCCTCCATCTTCTGGCGTGTGAATTAATCGTTCGATGTTTCTTGGAATTATTGATGCAGCAGTATGATTAGGAACTGTAGGATGGGATTCTCCAGCTGCTATATGAGGATATCGGCGAATAGCACTTTCTACCGTTTCAAATGGTATTAATCCTTCACTATTTCCATGTGTATGGGTCGGTAAAAAAGGGATTGCACCTCTCACTGCGATTAAAACATATCGTCTTCGAGATTGAGGGACACCATATGATTTAGCATTCACTATACCATCATCAAAATAATATCCATGCCGTCTAAGCATTTCAAGAAACCTTTTATGCGTACTAGAGCCTCGAACCTTTGAAAGACCTGGAACATTTTCGAGAAAAACATACTTAGGTTGAAAAGCTTCAATAAATCTAGCAAATCGTCCGAGCAGTGTAGCTCTATCATCTTTATTTTCATTACGATTAAGCTGAGAAAATGGTTGACAAGGTGCACAAGCTGCAAATAGTAAATTCTCTGGAGCTACCCCTACAAGGTGCCTTCGCACTTCATCAAACTCTAATTTAACAATATCTGCCTTCAAAAATCTGGCGGGATAATTATTTCTCTCATAGGTTTCTCTACAACTTTCATCATTATCTATCCCAAGCACAACTTGAATACCTGCATCAAGCAGTCCTCTTGTTAATCCGCCCGCGCCACAAAAGAAATCAATAGCAATCATAATAGTAATAAATAATTAGTGGTTATAGGTTTAGAATTTTTTTGGCCTGTTTTTCCGAGTCACGATCAGGTACTCCTGGTCTTCCCGCAATCTGAAGGTACGCCCATGCGATTTGTTCTCTAAAGGGGCTATCAACAGATGCGACTCTTTCGTAGCTTTGTGGTCGCTTTTGAGTGCCTTTAATGTGGCTTAGTGGAATTAAGGCTAAGTCTCGTAAATTGGCTACCATCGCTGGAATCTCTGAAGCAAAATCAGGGAGATAAACATAGCCTTGAACATGTGAATCATTAAGGCTACTTTTTAGCTTGTTAACAGCATTTTTTTTACTATCTCTGTTAGTAAGCTCCGCGAGCTTAATATTTAGCTTTTGAATAATAGTATCTGAAGATTCACATTTTGCTACCAAAACGCTTCTAACTTTACCATTCCTAGCTAAGTCACAAGACGGTGTAAGTATTAAGCGATACGATACTGGCTGAGTTTTATTCTCTTTCTTAACACGAATTAAATCACCCATAAGCAAATCTTCTTCGACAGGAGGAATAAGGTATTGCTCCCAAAATTGAAGCTTTTCCCCA
>JAYVZE010000118.1:0-9613 GCA_043783625.1 Blastocatellia bacterium
TCCGGGTAATTTCAAGCTTGTAAAATTCGAGAGCCTCTTTTGGCGCACTTTGATGGCGATGGTATAGTAGCCAGTTGTAATTATGGCTTCCAATCATGACGCATTGATGAGCGGCTTATTAACGTTGTTCGTGGGAATGATTTCATTCTACGATTGGCGTGAACGTCGTATTCCCAATGTCATCGTCTTCCCTGCTGCACTGATTGGCTTAAGCCTAAATGCATGGAACGGATGGAGCGGTCTCCGATTTGGCCTGCAAGGCTTAGTCGCAGGTTTTGCTCTGCTCTTTATTCCATATCTTTTCAGATCACTAGGAGTCAGAGTTATGGGAGCCGGAGACGTTAAATTTCTGGCGGCGATTGGTGCTTTTGTCGGAGCCTTCGGCTCTCTTCGTTCTTTGTTATTCGCGTTATTAATTTATCCGTTACTGGCATTATTTTTTGTCTTGCAACAGGGAAAATTAAGCATGACGCTCAGACGATTCGGACTGGTTTTATCAAGAGCGGCTGGATTCGTAATTCCATATTTTCGCTTGTATGCAACGCGGCTGGAAACGCTGAATGACGAAACTATTCCCTCGGCTACGACGCCTTTTGCGTTAAGTTTGAGCGCGGGAACATTAGTCGCAATTTACACGAATTGGTTACGGTAATGGCACAATTCCAACCAAAATTTAAAGTTGAGCGCGGACAGGCAATCGTCGAGTTCGCGCTGATTTTGCCCATCATGATTATCATGATGATGGCCATCGTTTACTTTGCGATGGCGTTCAATTTGCAGATGGTTTTGAATACGGCGGCGCGCGAAGGTGCTCGCGCCTGGGCAAGCGCACGAACCGGAACGAATCCATGTTGTGAAAACTGTATTTCTCCCTGTGATCCTGAATTAGATAACAGCGAATTCGCGCATAACGTCACTCCAGTCATTAAGAAGATCATTACCGATAATGGATATTCCACTGACAAATTAATTATTTCGCCAATTGACCTGCAATATACCGAGGACGGAAGCGAGACGTTAGCTGACTTGAATGCAGCACAGTGGCAAGGACTGTCTCCTGATCGCAGCGCCATGGATGCTTCAAAAGTAAAATTATTATTAACTCTGGATTTTGAACTACCATCCCCCAGCTTTGAAATAATAACAATTCGCCTGCGCTCAAGCTATACCTTCAAACGAGGTTCATAAGTAAAATAGCAGGGGTGAAGCCTGCTATACATTTTATCATCACTGTTAAACTTGCTTCCTAAACGATTGCGCCGTATAATGTTAAACCTACAGTGGTCGTTTAGTCTGGAAATAATTCGTGATCTCTATTTTTTGAATTAGGTATATGTGTGTCAGAAAAGCAAACTCAGGAAGAAAGTCATCCCGCGTCGAATCGGGTCAATCGTTGGTTGAGTTTGCCTTTATTTTGATTCCATTTTTATTGGTCACGATTGGAGTCGTCGAGATTGGTCGCGCCTGGTCGGTCAAGCAGGCAGTTACCAACGCCGCACGCGAAGGTGCCAGGATTTTAATCCTGCAATATGGGCAAGGTCTGAACTGTCTGGAAATTGATTGCTCAAATGCCGAATCCGTCAAAGCTGCGGCCATGCATACAGTAAAATTTCACATGTCGAGTGCTGGTTTAAATACTGACGAATCCGCCGTTGAAATTAATTTTGTGCGCCAGCAAGTGCATAGTGAAAGTGATTCCGTCACCTCTGAACCACTGGTCGGCGAGATGATTAGCGGAGACCTCGTAGGAGTCACGATTAAGTATAAGTATGTCAGCACTGTCCAGGCATTCATCGCTACTCAGCCTGACAATACGATAGACATGCTGGGAACATGCGTTATGCGGCACGAGTAATTACAGTATTCGCTGTCTGCTGAAAGGGCTAAGTCTATGAACCGACGTTTTCTGTTTTCATTACTGGGAGCTGTTCTCTGCGGATTAATTGCCATCTGGATTACGCAGAGAATAATTCAAAACTCTCAAAGGCCAACTAACCTTACTAAAGTACTCGTCGCAGCTACTTCCATCCCTTCAGGCACTACGATTACGAACCAAATGGTTAAACTAGCGGAATACCAAAAAGTTTTGATTCCCAGCGGAACCACTGCGGATTTAACTCAAGTTGTAGGCAAAATTGCAAAAGCTGAAATCGGAGCCAACAATTATGTACTTGCGCAAAATCTCATGAAACCTGGCGATAGCCCTATTTTCAGTGGATTATCAGAGAATAGTCGCGCCATGGCAATTCGTGTAGATGAAGCCAGTAGCATTGGAGGATTCGCTAATCCGGGAAATCACGTAGACGTTGTCGCAGTACTTTCACCGGGTAGTGGAGCTAAACAAGTCTCAAAAGTTATTGCCCAAGATTTAAAAATTTTAGCGAATAATCAGAACACACAAGAAATCAGTGGAGCTGCAATCAAGTTAGGCGGGACGGTAACTTTAGAAGTAACACAAGCACAGGCTGCAGTTCTAACACTTGCCATGCGCGAAGGTAATTTACATTTAATTGGTCGTAATCCCAGCAACCGTGAGCAATTACCGCAAGTCGAAGTTGTCGTCAACAGCATGGTGGATAAACCAATGGTTGATTCATCAACGCCAAGATCGCCCGGCAATATTTCGCGCGATCCCTTCCCTCCTTTACCTTCGCCAAGTCCAACGATTAAGCCAAGCCCATCTGTAGCTCCGACAAAAATGGCGCAGACTATCAAAGTCTGGAAAGGCTCAACCCTGACAGAAGTTCAGGTAACAAAATAACCTCAATCCCCGACTTTGAATTACAGGTGCGATATGAAAATGATGATACCGAACAATCGTTTCTTGCAGACTTTGACAGGAAGCATAATTATTTTTCTGGTCTCGCTTTCAGTGTTAGCGCAAGAAAAACAAACCCTTAAAGTTTCTTTCGGACGTGATGCCAATCAAACCAACAATATTGACCTGATGCAGGGACAGTCGCGCGTCATAGAATTCGATCAGGACTACAACTCTATTCAGGTTTCCGGGAAAGAGATTATTGATCCTACTGCAATGACAAATCGGATTTTGGTCGTCAACGCTACCAATGTAGGGCAAGCAAATCTCGTCGTTTTAAAAGCTCAGGCAAATCCAACCGATGCCAGCCAAATGTTGATTTTCAGTATCACCGTCGTGAAAAATCTGGCGTTAGTGGATGCGAAGATCAAGCTGTTATATCCCAAAGAAAATATTGAACTGAGTCAGGTCAATGACTCCGTCGTCATTTCTGGCAGTGTCACCAAACCTGAGATTGCCAAAGATGTTTATAGCATCATCGTAGCGTCTGAAAAAAATAACGATAAAAATGTTATCAACTTGCTCAAGTCGCCTGCGGCTCAAGCGATTCAAGTAAAACTAGAAGTACGAGTTGCTGAAGTTTCCCGTGAGACTGTCCGAGAATTGGGTTCAGCTTTTGGAATCCTCAACAGTGCTGTTCCAGCGTTTATTAGTCCTGGGTCTGCAGGCCCTGCGGCACTCTTCAGTTCAGGAGCTATCACCAATGTTTCTTCTAATTCTCTAGTTAATATCTTACTGGGAAGAAGTAATGGAACTGCTGCATTTATTAACGCTCTCAACAAGCGTGGAGCAATTCGTACTCTTGCGGAGCCAACTTTAACAGCTTCCAATGGTGAAAAAGCCTATTTTCTAGCGGGAGGCGAAGCGCCTGTTCCAATGGTAAATTCGTCTGGAAGTGGTCCATCTTCCACCACTATCCAGTACCATAAATACGGCGTTCAGCTCTCTTTCACTCCGACAGTTCTTGACGAAAACCATATCCGACTCCTGCTTGAACCAGAAGTTTCGAGTATAGACGAGGGTACAACGATTGATCTTGGCGGAGTCAAATTACCAATCTTCAAAGTGAAAAGAGCTTCCACAACGATTGAACTAATGGACGGTCAGAGTTTTGCAATCGCAGGATTAATTGATAACTCCGAAAGCAGTAATATTAGTCAGATTCCGGGTCTCAGTAATCTTCCGATCATTGGGGAACTTTTCAAAAGCCGTAGGTTCCAACGCAAAGAAACTGAGCTGTTATTTCTCTGTACGGTCAAAATTGATAACCCACTCAACCCTGATCAGATTCCGCGAATGCCTGGCGAATCTCAATTAAAATCTCACTTACGAGAAAGCAGTTCAAAGACGGATTCATTCCTACCGACTACTGCACCGATGCAGACTCCACTGGCATTACCTGCTACTGGATTACTGGAAGGCGATTCGGGACACGCAATTCCTCGTAAGGCGAAAAAGGAAAATTAGAAATCAGACCGCTCGCCCTTACTTCGTGCGAGCTTCGGCAATTTTATGAATCGCTCCATTCGTCGAAAATTCAAACGCTCTACCGAACGCGGAACCGTAGTTTTATTGGCTATGGCAACGCTATTAATTCTGGTTGGGATGCTGGCTCTGGCGGTGGATATTGGATATTTGATGAGTGGGCGCGGTCAGCTTCAGAACACCGTAGACGCAGCCGCGTTAGCAGGAGCGCAAGGGCTGAGAACTACTATTGAAGCAGGCGGAGCCAGGACTCATCAGGAAGTTGTCACACGAAATTTAGCGAAGGATTTCGCGTCCTTCAATTTGGTCAGAAAAATTAGCGGGAACAGTGGATTAGTTCTAGGTGATTCAGATATTTTAATTGAATACCCAGTTGATTATCCGATCCATCAAGCACGGGTAATTATTAAAAACCGGACGGCTCTGCCAACTATTTTTGGGAATGTTTTCGGGCTTTCCAGTTTTAATGTCAGCGCTGTAGCAGTCGCCAGCACCTTCCCGGTTGACGGCGGAACAGGAACCGTGAGTGGTTGTTGGCGTCCAATTCTAATGCCCGACACATTTTATGATGAGAATCAGATCGTGTGGGCAGTGAGCGATCCTGCCACCGCAGTCCAATCACTGGCTCGCCCTGACTATCCCTTAGGTGCGCGAAAAAACGGAGATTATTATGTTTCTCCTTATTACTCAGAAGCGAGCGGAACCAATCGAAGCAATCTCGACTTTGCTCGTGCCTTCGGGGACTACAAGCCTTCGACGATTGAATCAACCGGGCTTCGTGACACAAATTCGCTAAACGAGTTACGCTACGCGCCGCACGGGGGAAGTGGCGGCGGTGGAAGAAATCTGATCGGTGTGCGAATGCGGCTCAGACCAGATGATTATCGAATCATAAATTTTGCAACGTCGGATGGATTTGAACATGTTTCTCCATCAAATCCGATTGAGCAGCTTAACAAAGGTGTCTGCACTCAGGTTCGTGTGGGGCAACTGCTGAAAGTTCTGGCTCCGCCCAGTGCCTTCGCTTCAACGTATGACAATTTCCACCATCAACTCAGGAAGAACTTTATTGATGCGATCAACTACGGAAAAGACCCGACCAACAATTCCGATCAATATCGCTACGCGCAAACGCAACGATACTTAACGCCTAATTCCAGCCCCAGAGTCATCCCCGTTCTCCTGTGTAACCCGATTGAGTTTTCAAATTCAGCGAATAACGGTCAGTTTATTGTGACCAACTTCGGAGCATTTTTTCTTGATTTTGTGACTGATGATGGAAGTATTTCCGGCTATTTCGTCCGCGAAGTCATCACCGCCGGAACGCCGCTTGAGGTTTCAAACACGGTCGTTAGTCCAAACCTGCTCCCGGTTTCGGTGAACCTTGTTCGGTAATTGGTGGTCAGTGGTCGGTAAAGGGCACTTATTTCGAGAACCCTACCGACCACCGACTACCGCCCACTGTCCACGGCTGTATTGATTTGTAGTTTAGCATTTATTCAGCGTATAATTATGTGTTGTCACCTCACAAATTGTCCTTGCAACGGGACGCAATTCGGACTTAGCAATTATCCAGAGGTGGATGGTGTGAGGAAAATAATTTCGTGTTAAGAAGTATCTCAGTCGTCATTATTGGCCGGAGTCTAACTCAACAAGAACGCACGCAAATGCGCTCCGCGACAGGTGTGCCAATTTCGATTATCGCGGAGCTGCCCAATAATTTACAATCACTGGATCAGATCAGCCGCTTACGTCCCCATGCAGCGCTGGTTATGCTCAATGGCGATCTGCCCAAGAGCCTGCAAATGGTCGAGAAACTCAAAAATGATGCGCCTGAAACGGCCATTATCTGTTCCAGCGATGATCTTTCTACGGATGTTTTGCTGCAATCTTACCGAATGGGAGCAACAGAGTTTTTGCGGCTCCCGTTGAATGATCTCGAAATCAGAGAAGTTTTCACAAAAATTGAGCAAACCAAGGTTAGAACCGGAGAAGACGAGCAGAAGGGGCGCGTCATTGCGGTCTATTCCAGCAAGGGCGGATGCGGAACTACTTTTGTGACGGCGAATCTGGCGGTCGCCATTGCGCGCTTAACACGGCAAACTTCGACCATCGTAGATTTGAATTTACAAGCCGGAGATCAACCAACTTATCTGGGTATCGAAAATACGCCCTACACGATTTACGATGTCGTCAGAAATTTTGATCGGCTGGATGAAGACCTGCTGAAAACATATTTGACTCCGCGCGGCAAAATGATTTCCCTGCTGGCGGCTCCCACCGAAATTGGTCGGGACGAAGATGTGCGCCCGGATCACATCACACAAATCATCACGATGCTTCGTTCGCAACCCGGTAACGTGCTAATTGATCCGCAACACGCGCTGAGCGAAAATACAATTGCGGCTTTGGATTTAGCGGATGATTTAATTTTACTGGTGACGCTGGATATTCCCTCGATTCGCAGTGCCAAACGGGCATTGGATATTTTTCGCCGCCTTGGTTACGAACGTGACCGCATTAAAGTCGTTCTGAATCGCTTCACCAAATCCCCCGAATTTGAACCCAAACAAATCGAAAAAGTACTCGAACATAAAATTGACGCCTCGCTTTCAAACGATTATAAAGCCGCTATTAATTCCATCAACATGGGGGAACCGCTCGTTCAATCCAAGACGCAATCGAAACTTCAGAACGAATTTATTACCCTGGCGAGCAAGCTGGCAAATGTCAAAACTGAGGAAGACACTGACGCACCTTCGCGCAGTAGCTGGTTCTCTTTTGGCAGAAAATAAGATGTGGTGGTCTGTGAACAGTGGTCGGTGGTCGGCGGGTTCACGAAACTGCCTTCTACCGACCACCGATCACCGACTACCGCCCACCACTTTTAACTTATGGCTTCGCTTAAAGATCGTCTCGAACAAACCTCACAGCAACGGCTTGGAGCTGTCAACAACAGCTCCAATGAGTACCAGGAACTCAAGACCAAAATTCATCGCACTCTGATTGCGAAACTTCCACTGGCAAAGCTTGAAGTTGCCGATGCTGCTTACCGTCAAAAAAGTGTCAATGAACGCATTGAGTACATCCTTGAACAGGAGCCTGCGGCACTCAGTACCCTTGATCGTGAACGCCTCAAAACCGAGGTCTATGACGAGCTTTTCGGCTTCGGGCCGCTTGAACCTTTACTCGCGGACAGATCAATTTCAGATATTTTGATTAATGGCTATCGCAACGTCTACATCGAACGATCCGGGAAGCTCGAAAAAGTTGAGGCGAATTTCAGAGACGACGCACATTTGCTCCAGATTATTGATCGGATTGTTTCACGCATCGGACGCCGCGTAGACGAATCTTCTCCGATGGTTGATGCGCGACTGCCTGATGGTTCGCGTGTGAATGCGATTATTCCGCCGCTGGCACTGGACGGCCCAGTGCTTTCGATTCGTCGTTTTGGCGTCAATCCGTTACTGGTCGAAAACCTGCTGGAATACGAAACGTTAAATCAGCCGATGGCAGATTTTTTAGAAGCGGCAGTGAAATCCAATCTTAATATTTTGATCTCAGGCGGAACGGGTTCGGGTAAGACGACCTTGCTCAATTGTCTCTCGGCGTTTATTCCGCCGAAAGAACGTTTAGTCACTATCGAAGATTCCGCCGAGTTACGCTTACAACAACCGCACGTCGTCCGTTTGGAAACGCGCCCTCCGAACATTGAAGGACGCGGCGAAATCACGCAACGACATTTATTGAAAAACTCATTGCGAATGCGCCCCGACAGGATCATCGTCGGCGAAGTGCGCAGCGAAGAAGCGATTGATATGCTACAGGCCATGAACACTGGTCACGACGGCAGCATGACCACCATTCACGCGAATTCTCCGCGTGATGCCCTGTCACGACTTGAAACCATGGTTTCGATGGCGGGACTCCGGCTTTCGGATCGTTCCACCAGACAACAAATCAGTTCCGCGATCAATCTGGTCATTCAAGTTTCGCGCTTCAGCGATGGAACGCGCAAAATTACGAGCATTTCTGAAATCATTAGCGACATTGACGAAAGCGATATTCGATTGGAAGAGGTTTTCTCGTATCAACGTACCGGTTCTAGTCGGCTTGGAGAAATTCGCGGCGAATTTATTGCCTCGAAAATTCCACCGCGTTGTCATGAAAAACTGTTGATAAATGGCTTCGAACTGACTTCGCGTTCCTACGCAAGGTACTAATTTCACTTTAAAAATTATGGAATTAACCGTCATAATTTTCACGCTTTTAACCGTCACATTTCTGGCACTGGCATTTTATTTTTATATCAGCCGCGATCTGGAAAAATACCAGCGGCGTGTCGAAGAGCGTCTCCAAAAACTGATTGAAGAACGCGGCCCGGCCACGATTTCCAAGCGTGATTTATTAGAAATCAAACAAGACTTGCTGAGCGAAGTCCCCTTTATTCATGCGGCGCTGCTGCGCTTTGAAGTCTTCAACGAACTACAGGCAATTCTCAAGCAGGCAGATTACACCCGCATCACAGTTTATCGTTTTGTTACGTCCAGCCTGATTGCCGGGTTTGTGGTGGGCATCATTCTTGGCGTGTATGGTCGTTCTGTTTTTGTGATGCTGGTCACGACAATTGTGATCAGCATGATTCCTTTATTATTCGTCCTGAATCGCCGCCGTGTCCGGCTGAGAAATTTCATTGAGCAACTTCCTGATGCTATCGAAATGATGATCCGCTCATTGCAGGCCGGGCATAGCTTTAGTGCCGCGCTCCAGGCCGTCGCCACTGAAATGCCCGATCCGGTAGCCCGTGAATTCGGCAAAGCTTACGAGGAACAAAATCTTGGCTTGAGCATGAAAGTTGCTCTGGAAAATCTGGCGGAACGAATGCCCTTAATGGATTTAAAATTGTGCGTCACCGCGATCCTGATTCAACGTGAAGTCGGCGGCAACCTGACGGAAGTGCTCTCTAACATTAGTCATACGATCCGTGACCGGTTTCGCATTCAGGGAGAAATTCGCGTTAAGACAGCGCAGGCACGGCTATCAGGCTACATCATCAGCGCCTTACCGTTTATTTTATTTTTCTGGATTAACCTCGCCAATCCCAAATATCTTGATTCGCTTTACAAACATCCGATGGGTTATTACGTGATTGGAGCAGGTATTTTTATGCAGTTCGTGGGATGGTTGATTATCCGGCGAATTGTCAGGATCGAAGCGTAAGGAGGAAGTGTCGTTATGCTTTTACTACTTTCAATTAGTTTGATGATGGCTTTTATCAGCGCGGGGCTGGCGATTTATTACTGGTAC
>JAYVZE010000119.1:0-36367 GCA_043783625.1 Blastocatellia bacterium
CATTCAAGGCTACATCGTTGCCAATCGTCAGTTGATTTTTTTCTTCTTCGGTGACGGAAAGCGTGACGGGGATTGACCAGACTAAGCCATTCGCCAGACGCTTATTATCGCGGACAGAAAGATAATCGGCTTCACCGAGAAACCCTTCGAGCGGTGAAAACGCACCATTGGCGATGAGTTCCAGATCAGCCTCTTCGCGGGCATTTAAGGTGATCGTTGGCAAGGTAGCGGCAGCGGCAATCAGGGCATCGCGTTCTGCGCCGACGGCTTCGCGGTTAATTAAAGTTCCGCCGTGTGGTTGAATTAAGCTCATAATAATATTCCTTATATTTTAAATGTAATGGATTCGCTCAAGTGCAAATCTTCGGTTGATTCGTTCGACGAAGTCTGACAGATAACTGACTCTGCTTTCAGCTAAGAGTCATAAACCTTCGTCGAACTTCTGGTTTGCTGAGCTGTTCAGGTTAGGAGTGTGATTCGCTTGATCTCAATTGCAAAAATACAATTGAGGAAAACTATCAGCCAAAACTCTGAAAAAGCTGGCAACAAACTTAATAAATTGTAGAAAGGGATTTCGTTAGTTGAGAACTAACAACAACAGCGGCAACAACAACAGCAGGACATCGAAGCAGAGGTAGAGGCGGAAACGGTCGAGGAGGAGAGAACATTTGAATTAACTGCAAGTGCACGACTCTTGAACCAGGAGCGTGATGATACTAGATTTATTTCGTAGCGTGTCATTGTTTTGCCTTTCAATCCAGTAAATGACTGGAAACATAAATTCACCGATAATTTATCCGGTCTACCTGTTATAACGGTTGTCTATAAAAACTGTCAATCGTTTTTTGTTTTTCATAAATTCTTTTTGGGTAGTGATAAATTTAAGTGATGGATGAAACGTTCGATCTATTTTTTGCACTTACCTACTGGAATGATGTGCAGTTCAGTGCGAAAACGAGAAGGATAATCCGGTTTTTCTCGAAGTTAGTAGTGGTACCATCAGGAGCGAACAACCGAGTGTTGCCGGAAATTGCCCCGAATATTATTGCGCAGGCACGCAGCGGCAACGAAGACGCTTTTCACGCGATCTATCGCCGTTATGGTCGTCCTGTTGCCAGCTTCCTCTATCATCACGTCAACAACCGGACGCTGGCAGAAGATTTAGCGCAGGAAACGTTTGTCCGCGCCTACCGCAACCTCAATTTTCTGAAAGATGATGCGCGACTCTCCACCTGGCTTTTCGGAATTGCTCGCAATGTCGCCCGTGAAGCTGTCAGAAAAAATAGCAAGGATGAAAGAAATATCACCCTGGACGAACCGGAGTCGTTACGGATTAAAGCCGCTGGCAGAAATCCCGATGGAGCAATGCTGGATCGGGAGCTGAATCAAACCATCAAACAGGCCTTAGCTGGTCTGGACGAAGACAAACGAATCGTCTTCAGTCTGAAGATTTTTGAAGAAAGAAGTTACGAAGAAATCAGTGCCATCACCGGACATTCTATCGGAAAATTAAAAACTGATTTGCACCGGGCACGCGCTGAAATGAGAAAGAAACTGGAGTGGTATATTGGTGATCGGGGGTCGGTGGGAGGGGGTCGGTGAATGGTGGTCAGTGGGCGGGGTGGTAGTAAAGGATCAGAGGTAGAGGTCATTTTGTAAAAAATACCGCCCACCGATCACTTGCTTCCGACCACCGCTCACCTCTTCTCCCCCTTCCGACCACCAACCACTGACCACCGCCCACCAACTTATGAACTGTACTATTTGCCAAAACGAGCTTGAAGATTTTCTTTATGGTGAACTTGACGCTGCGCAGCAAGCGGTGCTGAACAGCCACTTGTCTACTTGTGCCAACTGCCAGGCAGAGCTAAGCGCAATTAAACAGGAACATCAGTTTTTTAAATCATTCTACGAGCAAAATTCACTGGAGCCTTCTAACGAAATGTGGGCGGCAATTCATGCCCGGATTAAAGAAGAGACAAATAAAACCTCATGGAAAGTAAGAGTTCTTGATCTTCTGGCTCCGGTTTTGATGCCATCAATGCTCCGGCAAATCGGCGTTGCGGCTCTGCTGGTAATGGTTTCTGTGGGACTCACCTCACTCTATTTTTCTACCCGAAAAACCGCTGGTGAGGTGATAGTCAAAGGCAGCCCGGCGCCGGAAACAGCTCACAACCAACCAACTCCTGCGCCGGAATTACCCGCAGAAAATAAGCTCCCCATTGAAATTGTGAAGGCTAAAAACCCCACGAAATTAACCAGCAAACCAGCACTTAAAACTGCTGCCCCTCAAGTCAATGATGATGAGTTATTGACGCGGCAAATTGCGAAAGCCGGACGCGAATATCAGAGTGCGATAAAATTGCTGAACCGTGCTATCGCCAAACGCCAAAATGAATTTGACCCCGGAACACGGCTTCAATATCAAGCTAGTCTGGAATTGATAGACAAATCAATTGCGTCCAGCCGTCAGGCATTGCAGCAACATCCCAACGATCCGTCGGCGGCTCAGTTTTTACTTGCAGCCTATTCTAAAAAAGTTGAGTTGATGCAGGAAATCGCTATGCGATAAGGAACCATTATGAAACATCTGCTAACTGTCTTTTCGATTGCCTGGCTGTCAATTATCGCCGTGTGTCAGGATGAAATTCATCGCCATGTGGCGTTCGACGCCAAAGGCGAAATTGAGATCACGAATGCCCGTGGTGAAATTCACATCACCGGTTGGGACGAAGAAAAAGTGCAAATTGACGCCTTTAAAAAAGGGGATCGTTCGGTTTTTGAACAGATTCAGATCAGCGTCGTTGAAGACGCAAAATCCCTGAGTCTTAGCGTAAAATATCCGACAACGAACTGGAATTCACGGACGAATGCGGTGGTTGAATTACACCTCAAAGTTCCGCACGGAGTCACGCTTAAAACCATTAATTCGATCAGTGCAAATATTACGCTGACCCATCTGGCCGGTGCTGTGATAGCGCATTCTCTGAGTGGAGACATCCACGCTCAGGATTTGAAAAATAACTGTACATTCAGTTCAAACAGCGGCGTAGTCATCGCTACTCAGATCGAAGGTAAGGCGGAAGCTCGTTCGCTCAGCGGTGACATTCGAGTAGAAGATGTTGGTGGAAACGTGATCGTCAACAGTACCAGCGGGAACATTGCAGCGCGGCGACTGCGAGCGAAAGCTGCCGTCTCAACAACGAGTGGGAATCTGCTCGTTGAGCAGGTCGCTGGAACCGTGACCGCCGCCGCAACCAGTGGAGATTTAATCATCAAAGATGTTGGCGGAGACCTGAATATTAATAATGTCAGCGGCGATATTACCGTTGCCAACGTTAGTGGACGCGCTACGGTAACGGGTGTTAATACAACGACTATTATGCATTCCATCGGAGCCGGAGTCCGCATCACTTCCGTTTCCGGTGACGTTGAATTAGCTGAAATAAAAGGACTGACCGAAGTTCGCTCCACCAACGGTGACATCACCTTGAAGCTGATTGATTCCTCCGAAGTACAAATCAACAGTCACAGCGGGACTATTATTTTTGATGGAGTATTCAAAGAAAATGGGCGGTATAATTTTGAAAGCTTCAACGGAGAAATTACCGTTTACGCCGCCGAGAACAGCAATTTTTCAATCTCGGCCAAAAGCTTCAGCGGAGAAATTTCCAACGACTTCAACCTCAAGACCACCGGATCTCGACCAGCCAGATTACAAGGATCACACGGCAATGAATCCGGTGCGAATATTACGATTGTCAGTTTCAGCTCAGATGTGAACCTGCGGAAAAAGAAAAAATAAGAGTTGGTGTGTCAGCATCCTTGCTGGCACGGTATGACAAAGCCGAGCCAGCAGGATGCTGGCGCACCAACTGGCACATCAATTGGTCTATGACACCAAATTCACAACCCCAATTCCCTCCAGTTCTCGCCGTTCCTGATTTGACCGAAGCACTCGACTTTTTCACCTCCCGCCTCGGCTTTCGCGTAGACATGATTTTCCCGGCAGATGCTCCGAACACCGCTGTTATTTCAGGGCAAGGCGTCACACTGCGGCTTGAAGCAGAAACAAAACATACAATGATTGATGCGGCAAATAATCAGCCGGAATTCATCATCAGCCGCTTGCATTCAAACGATGCGTGGAGCGTGGGGCGCGCCGGAATGCAATATCGTGACCTGGTTCCGGGGCGGCTCGGCGGGCAATTCATCGCTTCGCACATTCGCATCCCCGACGGCGGAGAGACACCTGATTACGTCCATTATCACAAAGTTCGTTTTCAGATGATTTATTGTAAAACCGGATGGGTGCGCGTGGTCTACGAAGATCAGGGGCCGCCCTTCGTCCTCGAAGCCGGAGACTGCGTGCTGCAACCCCCGGAAATTCGTCATCGTGTTTTAGAGTCCTCCGCCGGCCTCGAAGTCATCGAAATCAGCAGTCCGGCAATCCACGAAACCTGGGTGGATCATGAATTAAAACTTCCGACTTCGCAGTTTTTACCCGAACGGATTTTCAGTGGTCAAAAATTCGTCAGGCATCACGCGAAAAATGCTCAATGGAATCCTTCACAAATTGCAGGATTGGAAGTACGCGACACAGGCATCGCCGCCGCAACTAATGGTTTAGCAGGAGTGCGCGTACTGCGGTCTAGCGCCGGGGTCAATTTTACACAGCCTGCGCACACAGGAGAATTTCTGTTCTGGTTCGTGTTACAGGGTGAGTTAAATATAGACGAAAATCATCAATTACAGACGGGCGCTACTTGTGTCATTCCTGCGGGGACAGGATATGCGTTACGAGCAGGCGCGGGGCTTGCATTGCTTGAGGTGTCGCTTCCAGCAGAACTATTATTGGCAACAATCGTCTCTTAAAAAATTATTACCAGACACGCTGGATTGGGTACGCATCAAGAACTGTATCGGCACTCACGATACGCAGACCTTCGACCATTGCCTGTGCTACCATTATTCGATCAAACGGGTCGCGGTGATGAAATGGCAAATTGATTAATGCATTTGTATGATGCGGCTCAATTGGCAAGACGAGAAATCCGTTTTGTCGAATGGCACGATCAAAGAAGGATTCATAAGACTCGTGCAGCGCATATTTTCCGATGCTAAGCTTGATCGCTATTTCCCAATATGTCGCGGGGCTGACAAATTTGGTATTGGCGGCAGCTTCGATGAGTTGCCTCACTGTGTCATTGCGTGTCTCCCAATGCAAACCAAAGTAGTGTATGCGTATCCAAAAGCAATTTCACGATAGATATTCCTGAAAGTCTTGAAGGTGTTCTTCATCTTCGGCAATGATCGTCAACGCACCTTGACAGCTTCCAAAACGTGGTTGTGGCAAGGAGCTGTTGCCTGAAGCATGCAGGGTAGCAACAGGTTGATGATTGCGCGTAATGACGATCTCTGCGCCTGGCTTTAATCGTTCAATCAAACTTGGCAAGCTGGATTGCGCTTCTTCCAATGAGATGGTTTCCAACATAATCATAACTCCTTTACGCCCATATTCTACTGCAACTGCACTCTGACCGAAAGGACAGAGGGGTAAGTTCCTTTTCAGCGTAGACTGTTTATTTCGTCTCCTGTAATATATCCACTGATGAACAAGCAAAATAAAAATCCCAGCCTCTTCACTGCGTCCGTCTGGCGTGAAGGTCGTATCTATATTGCCCAATGCCGCGAGATTGAAATTGCCAGTCAAGGGCGTACTAAGCAAGATGCAATTAGTAATCTTGGTGAAGCCATTGAATTACATCTTACGCCACCTGTCGCTACGATTGTCCCTGAAATATACCAGCTTGAGGTAGCGAATGCCGCTTAAGAACTTGCCGTACCGCGAAGTCAAGCGCAAGCTTGAAGTTGCGGGTTTTGCGGTAGTTTCGCAAAAAGGCAGTCACGTCAAATATGCTCGCATTATGGATGACGACGAAATTCTTACTGCCATTGTTCCCAAACATAATCCTGTCGCAATTGGCACACTACGCAGCATTATCAGGCAAGCCGGACTTACAGCAGAAGAATTTGAAAACCTATAAACCACTCTTGCCGATACACGCACATCCTTACAAAACTATTGTAAAGCCCTAAATTGAGAAAACTTACAGAAACCTGTATTTTCTTGAAAACAATGTCTTATTTGTGTCTGGAATTAGACTAGGATTTTTATGTTAGGCGTAGAAATGAACTTTTACCAACTTCAAAATTGCGACTGGTTGCATCATCAATGAATAGATAAAACAGTAAATTCCTTGACGCGACTCAGCGGCGAAGTTGGACGCTCTGCCGTGATGAACTCATCTACCTTTGTCAGATGGGAAGCGGCGATATGTAAAGCATCCATCGCACCAAGTCCATACTTCCCACCCAGGCGCATTGCTTCATCATTCATTTGAGCAAAATTATCTACCCAACTGTTGACCGTCTTAAAATATTCTTCGTAAAAATTTAGTTCATCTGTGTTTTTATTCCAGATTGGTTTCGTCATTAATTCCAACTGCACAAAAGGCGAGCAAATAAATTCGCGCTTGTGGTCGCTCAGAATCGTCAAGGCTTTGATTTGCCGTACGGAATCCCGCGCCAACCGAAAATCAGCACACTGGTATCTAAAAACGTTCGGATCATCGGTTTCGTCCTAAGTACGTGAAGATTTCTTCAGAACTCATCCGGGGAACATTGTCGTACAAACCTTTGATGGCTAGATCAATCATCTTGCGGACATGGGGATTTTCCGGTTGGAGCTTGCGTAAAGCCTGTTCAGTTTCCAGTATCTCATTCGTTACGGCACGATTTTTATTGGCAGGTATTTTACTCATAAAATTTTGACAGCCTTTCAACTCTCTACAAAATACGTTTCGGGCAGGTCATTTTCAAGTGAAGCAAAGCAATAAGCTGGATTCAAGGAATAAGTGCAACGAAGCACCCCCCCTACAACCTTACAAAACTATTACAAACAAATCCGCCTTTCTCTGCTAGGATTTCCTCGTCTTATCAGTGCCAATCGGGTACTGAATTTTTGCACTTCTGGTCACTGTAACCAATCACGAAAAAGCAGCTTTGAGAAGGAGAAACGTTTTGCGTCCACTTACTAATTCAGCTACGCAACCAAAAAATATTAACTGGATCACGCTAATCTTCATGAGCTTGTTTCATGTCGGAGCCGTTGCCGCGCTCTTCAATTTTACCTGGCAGGCATTTGCCGCAGCGGTGTTTCTCTGGTGGGTTTCGGGCAGCCTCGGCATCGGCATCGGATACCATCGTTTGCTGACGCATCGCGGCTTCAAAGTTCCGAGGTACCTGGAATATTTCTTCGCCATCTGCGGCACACTCGCATTACAGGGCGGCCCGATTTTCTGGGTCGGATTGCATCGCATTCATCACGCTCGCTCTGACAAGGAAGGCGATCCACATTCGCCGCGTGAAGGATTTTTCTGGGCGCACATGGGATGGATTATCTTCGGGACGGGATTGCACAGTGACAGTTCGCAATTAAGCCGCTATGCGCCTGACCTTGCGAAAGATAAATTTTACGTCTGGATTTCCAATTACCACTACGTTCCGCAAATCATTCTGGGTGTGATTTTATTCGCTCTCGGCGGGCTTCCAATGGTGCTGTGGGGAACGTTTTTACGTGTTACGGTTGGTTTGCATATCACGTGGCTCGTGAATTCTGCGACGCACGTCTGGGGGACGCAACGTTTCAAAAGCGGAGACGATTCGCGCAATAACTGGTGGGTCGCGTTGATGTCGTTCGGCGAAGGCTGGCATAACAATCATCACGCTCACGCCGCTTCTGCGCGTCACGGCTTAGCCTGGTACGAAATTGATTTGAACTGGTACGCCATCAGCACACTAAAACTCTTCGGCATCGCCAAAGAAGTTCGCGCCGTAGATTTGCATACTGCTCCTCGAAAACTTGAGGAAGATTTTGATCCCGCCTTTCAAAGCGCAAGTTAAATTAAAGATGCTGGATGCCAGATGCTGGATGCTTGGGAATAGATTGCGGAATCCTTTCCCAGCATCTAACATCCAGCATCTGGCATCTTTTTTATGTTCGCCAATACTCGTCGAAAATCCATTGCCTTTTTTATCGCGTTCGGCACCGTCCTCGTCACACTGACCGTTGCGCTCAATGTCGGATGGGTTTTGCTGAACTGGCGTGAAGTCGCACTCCTTGTTTTCGGCATTATTTTTTTCATTGCGATCATTGTCGGTTTAGTTCTAAACACAATTTTTCTCGTCCGCGAAATTCGTCGCAATGAACAACACGACAGTTTTATCAATGCCGTCACGCACGAATTAAAAACGCCCATTGCTTCGATCCGGCTGTATCTTGAAACGCTTCAGACCCGCGAAGTCAATCCTGAAAAACGCGAGGAATTTTACGGCATTATGCTGGCCGATACGGATCGTTTGCTGAATACCGTCGAACAGGTTTTGCGGGCCGGACAGATCGGACAAAAACGCGGTCAGCTTAATCTTGCGCCCGTTGACATCAGCGAATTATCCAGAGAATGTACGGATTTGGCGCAGACCCGTTACCGCTTGCCAGGGCATGCGTTAACCTTTACTGACTACGTGAAGAACGCTCATCGCCCTGTCATTAAAGGGGATCGTGAAGAATTACGCGCCGTTTTATCAAACCTGATTGACAATGCCATCAAGTATTCCGTGGATGAAATTAAAGTCTCTGTCGAAATCTTCGAAGCTCCCGAAAACAAAGTTGTCATCACTGTCAAAGACCACGGGATCGGCATTGCCAAGGCGCAACTGAAACGTATTTTCAAACGCTTCTATCGCGTGCCAGGACAAATGATGGCGCGGGTGAAAGGTACGGGACTGGGATTATTTATCGTTCAATCCATCATTGAACGACACGGCGGAAAAATCTCCGCGCACAGCGAGGGCGAAGGTCAGGGCAGCACCTTCACGATTAAGCTGCCGCTAATGAAGTAGGAATGGTAGGCGTCTCGCCTGCCGACAAACGTTAATTATGAATTCAATTCTCATTGTCGAAGATGAATTACATTTAGCGAAAGGCTTACGCTTCAATCTGGAAGCGGAAGGCTATCAAGTCACAGTTGCGCACGAAGGCGAAGCGGCTCTCCAGTTAATCCTGAACCGTGAGAACAAATTCGATGTCGTCCTCCTTGATGTGATGCTGCCCGGTAAAAACGGATTTGAAATTGCAGCCGAACTGCGACGACAGGAAAATTTCATTCCGATCCTGATGCTGACTGCGCGGAACCGCCCGGAAGACGTGCTGCGCGGCTTTGAATCAGGCGCGGATGATTACCTGCCCAAGCCTTTTGAATTAGCCATTTTGATTGCCAGATTGCGCGGACTGCTCCGCCGCAATCAATGGTCAAGAAAAGAAATAACTCCCGCGATTGCAACCGATACTTTCACTTTTTCGGGCAAGACCCTCGATTTCGGCTCATTAGAATTAATCCTGAAAAACAAAACTGTCCGCTTAACCTTGATGGAAGCCGAACTCTTGCGCTACCTGATTCAGCACGACGGACAACCTGTTTCGCGCAAAGCGATTCTGGAAGAAGTTTGGGGATTGCGCGAAGACACGGACACGCGCGCGATTGATAATTTTATTGTCCGCCTCAGAAAATATATTGAAGACGATCCGGCGGAACCACAACACCTGCAAACCGTTCGCGGCGTAGGCTACCGCTTCGTAGCGCAGCAAAAATAAATTGTCGAGACCGTCGTGCTTGCGTTAGGATACGATTGGAGTAGTACTATGGATATTGAAGTTTTTAATCAGGCAGAATTAATGCGGATCGTCGGCGACGATCTTGAGTTTGTCAAAGAATTACTGACCTGTTTCTTTGATGTAATCCCCGCCCAAATGAATAAAATCCGTCAAGCAATCACTGACCACGACGCTACTTCAGTCAGTAATAATGCACACGCCATCAAAGGAGCTGCCGGAAATATTCGCGCCGAAGCCACCTCGAAAGCGGCTCGCGTACTGGAAGAAATAGGGAAAGGCGGAGACCTTTCCGCAGCGGCAGAATCCTTGCAAATTCTCGAAGCAGAACTGGAAAAGCTGCGGATGGCAACCAGTACTTTGTAGAAAAATATTTCAAGCTATGAAGATTCAATCCATAAACCTTAACGAAGACAAGTCAATCGAAATTTATGCCTCGCCTGATTGTCAGGAACTACTGAAAGTATACGATGATTATTACCCCAAAATGGGCTTCAATCCGCCGTGGATCGCGTATTTTGTCATCAGAGACAATCAGGCTGTCGGCTGTGGCGGATTCACTGGAAAACCGACCGACGGAAAAGTAGAAATTGCTTATGGAACGTTTAAGCCATTCGAAGGTCAGGGAATCGCTTCATTCGTTTGCAGGCAATTAATTGCCATTAGCCAAACGACTGATCCAACAATTATTATTACGGCCAAAACAGCACCGGAAAATAACGCTTCGACGAAGATTTTAGGACGAAACGGATTTGTCTTTTCCGGCATCGTACAAGACGAAGGCATTGGAGATGCCTGGCTATGGGTTCTTCCAAAGTAATCAATTACTTCATTGCAGCGATTTGGATTGCGAATGGATTATTTTGCAAAGTACTGAATCTCGCCCCACGCCACCAGCAGATTGTCGGAAGAATTGTCGGCCAGGAATACGCTGGGATTTTGACGAAATTAATTGGTGTTTCGGAAATCCTCATGGCGGTCTGGGTTCTCAGCGGAATAAAATCCAGACTGAATGCAATGATGCAAATTGCTATCGTGGCGACGATGAATCTCATTGAATTTTTCGTTGTCCCCGACTTGTTACTGTGGGGGAAAATGAATTCGTTTTTTGCTTTGCTGTTTATTGGTTTGGTTTATTACCACGAATTTGTATTGCATAAAAAATAAAGCTCAGAGTTCACGCTTCAGCGTGCCAGACGCCGCGCTTCGCTGGCGTTACCACGCTGAAGCGTGAACTCTGAACGTTTTCTCACTATTTTTTACTTCTTCAGACAACCCGCCACAATCCATTTCCCTCTAAGGTCACGTAGTAACACGGATAACTTAAAGGGGGAAATGCGTTATGAAAAAGTTCACGAATATGATTTTGTTGGTTGTTTTGAGTATTTTTGCCGTCATGCCGGGGCTGGCGAAAAATAATACAGATTACGTTTTAGCTGAAAAAGTTCGGCATGAATTAGTAATGTTGCCGTACTTCGGCGTCTTCGATAATTTGAGTTACAAATTAGAAGACGGCAAAGTAATTCTCTTTGGTCAGGTCACGCGCCCGACCTTAAAATCGGATGCTGCACGCGTTGTGGCTCGCCTTGAAGGCGTTGAGGAAGTCGTCAATCAGATCGAAGTGTTGCCGCTCTCAAATTTTGATGACCGCATTCGCATCGCCACCTATCGCGCAATTTATAGCCAAACCGGACTTGATCGGCTGTCGTTGCAATCCGTTCCGCCCATTCACATCATCGTGAAAAATGGCGCCGTCACGCTTGAAGGCGTAGTCCTTAACGAAGGTGATAAAACGCGCGCTTTTCTGGCTGCGAATGGAGTCGCCAACGTCTTTTCAGTGACGAATAATCTCCGCACTGAAAAATCTAAATAACTTTTCAGAAAATCCAGACTGAAACCTCCAGAGAAGAATCCACGTATTCTTCTCTGGAGTTCGTTTTTCTTCCAGCAATTGCGAACTACTTAATATTTCGCTAAGCTGCAAAAAGAGACTTGCGATTAATGAACGAACGAGTCAGCAGATACTTAAATAGTTTTTATGGTGCAACCCCCAACGTATCAGGTGACACAACTCCTCAAACAATGGAGCGGTGGTGACAACGAAGCTCTTGAGCAACTCACCCCGCTGGTGTATGAAGAACTGCGTCGGTTGGCAAATCACCATCTTTACGGAGAACGCGCCGGACGCGTCATGCAATCGTGCGATCTCGTCAATGAAGCGTTCATTCGCCTGCTGGATTGGAAAGATATTGATTGGCACAATCGGGCGCAGTTTTTCGGCATTCTATCCCGCCTCATGCGCCACGTTCTCGTTGATTACGCCCGCGAACATAACGCACAACGCCGAAGTGGAAATCTGAAACAAGTCTCGCTGGATAATGTTGCCGTCATTTCTACCGATCAGAGTGCTGAACTTTTAGCCCTCGACGATGCGTTAGCCGCACTGGAAAAATTCGATCCGCTCCAAAGCCAGATCGTAGAGATGAAATTTTTTGGCGGTCGCAGCGTTGATGAAATCGCAGAGGCTTTACAAATTTCAACGCGAACCGTCGAGCGCGAATGGAAGACAGCCAAAGCCTGGCTGTATACACAATTATTAAAGAAATAAACGGGTAAGAAAAAACTTGGGAGGAGTTTGGCTTCCGCTCAGAGTTCACGCTTCAGCGTGCCAACGCTCGCGCAACGCGGCGTTAGGCAAACTAAAGTTTGACCTCTGAACTTTAGTCAACATTTCATCAGTAGGAAAGAACTTCAATCGCGGGTGCCCCATGGAAGCTGATCGCTGGCAACAAATCAAAAAACTTTTTCAAGAAGCAAGTGAGATGCCGCTGGAAGAGCGGGAGGATTATTTATCGGTCATGTGCAGCTCCGACCTCGACCTGTTGCACGAAGTAGAAGCCCTCCTCAAAGCCGATGAAACCGACCATCATTTTCTCACGAAACCTGTCGCGGAAATCGCCGGAGCAATTATCGTCCAACGACAAAACGAAGCTCTCATCGGCACACAGCTTGGTCCTTACCATATTCTTGAATTGCTTGGCGCAGGCGGCATGGGCGCAGTCTATCTGGCGCGGCAAGACCGTCTGGAACGTCCTGTCGCCGTCAAAGTGCTACTGCCAAACTACGCCCAAAATTCCAAAGCTCTCGCGCAATTTAAAATTGAAGCCAAAGCCGTCGCCGCACTTTCGCATCCGAACATTATGGTCATCCACGACTTCGGCGTCGAAGATGATTTGTATTATTCAGTGACGGAATTTCTGGAAGGGCAAACCCTGCGCGAACGCCTGACCGAACGCGGAGCTTTGCCCTGGCGTGAAGCGGTTGACATCGCCACGCACATCGCCAACGGACTTTCCGCTGCGCATAACAAAAATATTCTGCACCGCGATCTGAAGCCGGAAAACATTTTTTTATTAAAGGATGGTGGCGTCAAAATTCTTGATTTTGGACTGGCACGGATAAAATCAAACTTCGTCTCAACCCTGACTGCAACAACCGCTGAAACTCCATTTTCAACGCCGGAGATTTCACCGGAAAAAAGTTCGCTGATGGGAACGCTTGGGTACGTTTCGCCGGAGCAAATCAAAGGCGAAGAGATTGGAATCCCCAGCGATTTGTTTGGATTTGGTTGTGTTTTATTTGAAATGCTGACCGGAGAACGTGCCTTTGGCTATGAAAAAATCGAGACCAATTTTCACGCCATCCTGAACGAAGACCCGCTGGAAAAAAAGCCGCCCCCGACAGAAACTCCTGCGAAATTAGTTCACCTCTTACGATGCTGCCTGGAAAAAAATCCACGCCAGCGAATGCAATCCGCCGTAGACATTTCACTTGAATTGCGCGACACGGTTCATCATTGGGAGACCTGGAAACAGCGAAAGAAAGCTTTACCAGTTATAGCCGCCGGCCTCCTCATCTTCAGCGCAGTTTTGTATGGAGCAATCAGATTGCGTCCGTCCACTCCTACGAAAACATATTCATCACTGGCGGTGTTGCCGTTCACCACAATCAGTGACAAACCCGATTCCGATTATCTGGGTGAAGGTTTTACGGATGGTTTGATTAATAAAATAGCACAAATTTCCAAGTTGCGTGTCTTATCGCAAGAAGCAATTTTTAAATATCGAAAGACCAGCAAAACGCCACAGGCAATCGGCAAAGAATTAAATGTCAAAGCCGTCATCTCCGGCACAATTACGAAAAAAGAAGATGGCTTTGCTGTACAGTTTTTACTGACAGATACGCAAACCAATGAAAAAATCTGGATGGATGATTTACAGCATCAATCACTTCGGGATTTTCAAATACTACAAAAGAATCTAGCGCTTACCGCTGCCTCGAAGCTTGGCATTGAAGTCAATCAGGAAGAAACTCAGCGATTAGCCAAAATTTATACAGATAACGCAGAGGCATTAGATAAATACTTACGCGGACGTTATTTTTTTAATTTGCGAGACGAGTCGGCTTATAGCAAAAGTCTGAAAAACTTTTTACAAGCAGTTGAGCTGGATGATAATTACGCGCTCGCTCATTCCGGGTTGGCCGATGTTTATATCGTCGGCGATGAATTAATTAACCCAAGCGAAGCAAAATTAAAAACCCAGAATGAAGCATTCAAAGCGATCTACCTTGATAGCTCATTGAGCGAAGCCCATAACTCCCTCGCCGCAACTCAGTTTTTATACGATTGGAATTGGTCGGCAGCGGAACGCGAATTTCGAGAGGCGATTCGCCTTAACCCAAACTATCTCACTGCACATCGTTGGTATGCCTTTTATTTAAGTGCAAGTGGAAACCACAAAAAGGCATTAACTGAAATTCATCACGCCCAATCCCTTGACCCTCAATCAGCCTCGCTAAGAAAAGACGTTGGTTTACTTTATTATTATGCGGGGAATTACGATCAGGCGATTAAGGAATGTGATGAAGCCATAAAAATTGATGCGAGCCTACCTCAAAGCTATAGTGTACGAGGGCGATCTTATGCCCAAAAAAAACAATTCAATGAAGCTTATTCAGATATCAACAAAGCCCTTTCGCTATCCTCACATAATGAGGTCTTTCAAACCTATCTTGCAGCCACGTATGCAATTGCTGGTGATTTCAAAGCGGCACAAAAAATAACCAAGAAATTAACGCATAAAGCAAAAAAATCTTTTCCCTACGAGATCGCGGGGATTTACGCACAATTAGGAAAAAAGAATGAATCGTTTAACTGGCTAGAAGTGGCTTTAAGAGAGCAATCAATGACCTTGTTGGCTCTTAAAGTGGATCCGGTATTGGCAGAGTTAAAGGAGGAGGTGAGATTCAAAAAAATTATTGAGAAGATTGGACTGTGAAGCGCGATTAAATTCACAAAGGAGAACCATCAAGAATTTAGCCGCGCTCACTTTTCACGCAATTTAGACTATTTAAAATGGTCTAATTCAGCAAAGGCAATTTCTGCCGTCCCATCAGTTTTTGGCTGAACAAAAGGATGCAAGTAGACACGATTTTCAATTGGTGCATTCATGCCACTTATTGAGCATCCTGTCCAACATGGAGTGTCTTCAGCACCTCCGCCGTGAATCCACCCGTCAGATTGCGTAGCCTCAATACCAGCACGAAAATCGGGTTTATTGTAAATTCTGAAAACTTCGCCAACTTCATATCGGCTAAGCCGAAAATTGTACTTTCGTAAAACTTCCGCAACAGCATCTGCATTGTTTAAATTGCCTACGATCTCATCATAGAAAACATGGTCAATGGTAGATAAACCAATGACTGCCCAAAATTCAATCATACTCCCTCCCACATTCGTTATTACATCTATTAATAGTTACTCTTAGGTAGTAACTTAATCAGGTGGAAAGTATTAGAAATATTCGCGCCAATCAAGCGTTTCTCCCCAGAACAACCTGACTGACATTTGGAAATCCAACCAGTCCTGACCTGATTAAGTTACTACCCAAAAGCTGAAACATACCCAACGGCTGAGGACATCAAAATGTGCGTGTGTGGCTGAAGGCTATGGCTGTCTGAGCCGAAGCTCAGTTCCCCTTCCCCACTTTTCTTTACCGTCTAAAGTTCTGACCACACGCGAGTCAGAACTATCATTCAGAGTAAAGACAAAATCAAAAAAATTTGCTGTCATACTATAAAGCGGATTTTTTTGTCCAAATCCGCCAAAAAATAAAAATATTTTTTAAATTATCCTTTTTGCTACCGCAACCCGCTTCCTGGCGAAAGCTATGTAGATTCTGCTTTTCATTTTTTTGTAGCGTAAAGCGGCAATTTCGTTTATCTTTCTGCGTCATAACTCACGACTTCCATTTAATGTCCCCACATTACAAAAAATTATATGAGTAAATTATTCGGAACAGACGGAATGCGCGGCGAAGCCGGAAAATATCCGTTGGATGTTGCTACTATTGAACGCTTTGGATTTTCGCTGGCGATGCAGCTTGAAAAAAAACTGGGACACAAAGCCGCCATCATCATTGGACGCGACACCCGCGAATCCGGTGAATGGATTGAGGCGGCACTCGTTCGCGGCATCATTACGGCGCAGGCCAGTTATCAATCTGCCGGAGTCATTACGACTCCCGGCGTCGCCTATCTGACCCGCCTGCTTGATGCGGATGCGGGCATCGTGATTTCGGCTTCGCACAATCCTTTTCAGGATAATGGCCTGAAAGTATTTTCGCCTTCCGGTCAAAAATTAGAAGAAGCAATGGAGCAGTTGATCGAAGCGGATTTGAAAGCCGATGCTGCCAACACTCCTGTTATTGCGAATATTGATGACGTCCGCGATGCCGCTCATGAATTAGATTTACAATCCAGATATGTAGCATTTCTGCGTGAAGAAATTTGCGGCAAGCTGGATTTAAGCGGGCTGAAAATTGTGCTTGATTGCGCGAATGGAGCCGCGTCTTTATTGGCTCCCAAGCTCTTCGCCGAACTTGGCGCGAACGTCACGACCATTCATAATTCTCCCAGCGGAACCAACATTAATCTCGATTGCGGAGCGTTGCATACCGAACAACTGCAAGCCGAAGTTCTCGCCACGAAAGCCGATCTTGGCATCGCTTTTGACGGCGATGCTGATCGTTCATTATTTGTAGATGCGAATGGAAATTTGATTGACGGCGATCAGGTGCTGTTTGTCATGGCGGAATATTTGCATGCTAAAAATGAACTTGAAGGCAATCGCGTCGTCGCTACAGTAATGAGCAATCTCGGATTAGAGCTGGGGCTTCAGGCGCGTGGCATTGAACTGATACGCACGAACGTTGGTGACAAATACGTGCTGGAAGATTTAATCAAAAATGGCGGCAGCATCGGCGGTGAACAATCCGGGCACGTCATCTTTCCGAGCATCAGCCTCGCCGGAGATGGAATGATAACGGGACTGGAAGTGCTGCGCGTGATGAAAGATTCCAGTCAGAGCTTAGCCGCCTTGACTGCCGGATTTATTCGTTATCCCCAGGTCATTATCAATGTCAAAGTCGGTAGCAAACCAGTGCTGGAATCAGTCGCTCCAATTAAAGCAATGATTGATAAACTGAATACAGAACTGAACGGGAATGGACGTTTATTGCTGCGCTATTCAGGCACAGAAAATCTGGCGCGGGTGATGATTGAAGGTCAGGACGAAACAACGATTCGCGCCCAGGCTGAGGCAATGGCAAACATTATCAAAGGGAATCTGGCGGCATGATTTTACCTTCCGATCAAAGCCTGTTGGGTCGCGTTTTTGATGCTTATCAAAACATGATGCAGATTGCTGCCTGCATTCGTGAAGCGGCAAATCAGCGTTCCATTAAGCAGCCGCGTGTCCTCGAATTGTCACGAAGAGAAACAGGGCTTGGTGATTATCTGCCGGAAGCGTTGATTGAACGCTACGCCACCCACGAAAATAATCAACCCACGATCAGCAGCCCGGTACGAATTCCGTTCGCTGATAAATCCTTTGATGCTTGCCTGATTTCTGACGTATATGAACATATTCCCGCCGAGCTTCGACCGGAGCTAATGCGCGAAATGTTGCGCGTCACCAATGGCTTAGTCCTGCTTGGTGCGCCGCAAGGGAATGAAATCGTCACAAGATTCGACCGGATTGTTTTCGATTTTATCTGGGGAAAATACGCTGAGAGATTTGAACCACTGGAACAGCACGTTGAATTTGTCGTGGATCCGATTGAAAAAACATTAGCGACGCTCAAAGCACAGGGAGCCACTGATGTCATCGCGCTTCCCTGCAATTACGTGTATCGGTGGATTCATCAGATTTTGATTTACTTTGACCTCCAATATCGTCAGCCGGACGGAGCCGTCTTCGAAGCTCTCAACAAAATCTATAATGAACGATTGTCCCCGTATGATTATCGTGAGCCTTCTTATCGCTATTTGATCGCCGTCTCTACGCATCAGGAAATAGACACCAATAGGTTGTTTGAAAAGCTGAAGGCTCCCGGTGAGACTCCGGCATTGGTGAGAGAAACTGATGGAGTACTGACAAAAACTTTCCAAGCAGTTGATTCCCAAGCGGCTGATAAATTCCGGGAAAATTCCTTAGAAATTGTGCGCTTGAACACCACCATCAGCCAGCTTCAAAACGATAATCAGTGGGCAAAAAATGAAATTGAATTGCTCAGAAAACCATCCGGGACAGGACTCAAAGCAAAGCTCAAAGCATTCCTTTCCAGATGAACGAAATCGCAAGCAACGCCGATTCTTTACGGGATCAGTTTGAGAATTTTCAGGAGTCTCTACTGTAACAAGGGAGGGAGGGAAAAATATTGATGTTTGTCTGAGATTTGCTTAAAAAAAGTTGATAGAAAGATGAAGCTTACGGCTGATGTATTAAAAAGACGAGTATTTTAGTTGCATTATTACACTAAATTTACTGACCTGTCTGATGATGGAAAACCAGAGAATGAGTATCTGAATAGACAAGCTTATATTCAGGCCATATTTCTTGCGAGATGTTATTGAATGGTGGTTCCCGATTAATAAAAATCCATTTTACGTTCTGCTCTTCAAGCGACTTGATCCAGAGTTGATCTTCCGGCCATTTGAATATCGGTGAAAATTTTAGTTGTAAGAGTCCGGCGGAATCAACAACACGAGGTTTGAAATAATAACACAGCCAACTGGAATTAATAACCGACACGGCGTCTTGAGAATCCGCGTGTTCATTTACAAACTGAAGAGCACGGTAATTCCGCCAATTCATCGCCAGATATGATTCTCTGGCTTGCGCGTGTAGAGGAGGCTTCCCGCGTGCCCGAAGACGGCTGAGCATCCACATCCCGCTAAATGCCAAAGCTAAAGAAACAAAAATACTGCCGACGAGCCGGGCGGGAATTGGAAAGCGGCGAACGTTTGCGAAAACCCACGCGAAGCTTTCACAGATGGCTAGTCCAACTACGGGAAGCGCTGGAACCCATAGGCGCATCTGTTGTGAAGATCCAAACCAGAACAAAGTAAAGCCAATTCCCCACAAGCTCCACCACCGAATTGAAGCCTCACGCCACGAAAGAATCCACGCCAGTGGCCATGCTGCAATCAGTGGAAAGAGAGTAAAGCGATTGTCTGGCATAAACAGAAAAGGCTTAAAAACTAAATAAAAAGGTATAAACAAAAAATTAAGCGGAGTCTTTGGCACGCCTGCTGAAGTAAAAGCACTGAGAAGTCTGGCAACACTACCGTCGGCCCAAACTCCATGACTAAATTGCGAAAATGTTGGCCAGACCGGATTGCCGGTATGCCATGCAATAAAGGCATACCAGGGGATAGCAAGGGTTCCGGCAAGCATCCATCCTTGCGCCAAATTTCGCCACATTAAGCGGGATCGCCAACCAGCCCAAACACCAAACCAAGCACCAATGGCAAGAAAAACCAGCCCTGAAATTTTGACTCCCGCCGCCAGTGCAAGTAACACAAGTCCAAGTTGCCACCATTCATTAGAACCTTCATCATGAAAATTTCGGAGCGCAGTAATACCCAGTAAAGCAAAGCAAGTCACTCCTAAATCAACATAGGCTGATTCACTTAGCCAAAGCACCAGTGGATGCCCTAACCAGAAAACAGCCGCAAGGAGACCAATTCCAGCTCCACCTTTTCTGCTGCCCCATGCATACAATCCCAGGGCTGTAAGCACCAGAAAAAGATGCTCCAGCATTTGCGCGAGAATATCGTCTTTAAGTGCGAGTGCCCATGTAAAAAGAAGGTGATTGAGAATCGGCAGGACAGGAAACACCACTCCTGTTTGCGGTGTGATCTGATGTTCTATGAGATATTGGCGGGACAATACCAGATGATACATGGTCGCATCCCAGTTCATCGGCGGATACTGTGTGAGCAACAACAAAAGCAACCAAAACCCCGCTGCGCAAAATACCAAGCCGATCTGCATCGTCCCCTTTGGGCGGCAAGTTTCTTTCCAGCGATGAAGGCTTTCTTTCCATCTGCCGCGATGTGAATGAATAAAAGTGAGGAAGGCGAAGAATGATCCAATAATTGTTCCGGTGATAATTACTTCACGGTAAAGCAACCCAGCTAATCCAAGCAGAAATAAGAGGTACCCGATGATTCCAAATCCAACGGCAAGCGTATAAACAAAACGCTCCAACGGCGAATGAAATTTGATCCGGCGCAGCAGTGGATTACTAACCCCGATGGCTGTCAAAATCATGAGCGCAAAGAAACCCTGATGAGAAATAATCCAGATCAGAAATTGCAGATTATTTCTCATGGAAATACAGTTCCTTCGGAATCAAATGGGCGCGATACTTCAGTTTTGCGTGCTGATGCGTAACCCATTCTTTCCCCCATTTCACTTCGAAGCGGCGCCGGTTTTCTTCAAATAATGGATTATATTCGCCACTCGTAATCAGCTTCTTGAACGAAGCCTGTCCGAAGTGATGGATGAAGACATCCGCCGCACAAATGACGCGGAGTCCAGCCGCTTTCATCCGTTCGGAATAATCATCATCTTCAAACATTCCAATGCCGTACTGTTCATCCAGCGGTCCGATTTTTTCGTACGTCTCACGACGAAACGCGACGCAGTACATCGCCAGCATTTTGATGTCGGCAATTTGCAAATGATGTGCGGCGGTATGCGCGGCGGCAAAATCTTCCATCTCCGCCCAGGTGCGATAAGGAACTTCGATTTTCGCTTCGTTGCCAATGGAATTTGTCATCGGCCCCACGATGCCGATGCCCGGATCGTGCAGATGATGCAGCAAGCGGCTGAGCCAGCCCAAAGGCACAATTGTATCGTTGTTGAGCAGGACAATATAATCGCCAGCGCTAATCGCAATCCCTTGATTATTGGCTTTGGCGAAACCGTTATTAGTTGAATTAAGAATTATTTTCAGGTGCTGGTGTTGCTGCGTAAGGGCGCGCAAATATTCCCGCGTTCCATCTTCAGAATTATTATCTACCACAATAATTTCATAATTCAGATAGTTCGTGTTGAGTAACAGACTGTCAAGACAGAGCTTTGTCATCGCCAGATTATGCCAGGTGACGATGATGATGCTGGCTTTGGGAGTGATTTCGATTAACCCGGCTTCGATCCGTTTTTGACGATTTTCCCAGGTATGCTGCTGCGCCAGTGAGCGGCGTCCGGCTGCCAGTTCGGGAGTGTCTTCAGCCAAAGCGCGATCCAGTTGCGCGACAAATTCATGTTTATCTTGCGCCAGATAAACATAGTCACGATACAGTTCCAGTTCAGGCATCGCCACCGAAACAACAGGTTTGCCGCCGCTCAGATATTCATAGAATTTCACCGGATCAGTGGCCTCCGTGACCGCATTAATTTTGAACGGAATCAGGCAGGCATCGAAGTGATAAAGATACTGTGGCATCGTCTCGTACGGCTGTTGCCCCAGCAATTTCACATTTGGCAAAATCTGCAAGCCGGAAACATCCACCTTGAAAACTCCACCCAGCAACACGAAGGTATAATTCGGTCTTTGAGAAGCGACGTATTCCATCAGTTCAAGATCGAACCAATCCGCGATGGCTCCGTAATAACCAATCACTGGATGTTTTACTTCAGGCAGCAAATCATTGGGTTGGCAGCGTTCCTGATAAAAATCATAATCAACCGCATTGCGCACCAGCACCATTGGGCGTTCGTATTTTTTCCATTTGTCGAAAAGTCGCTGCGCTGTCACGACAATCAAATCTGATTCCTGAACTAGCTGCAATTCCATTTCCAACAGTGCTGGCTCGATACCGGGAAACGTCGCCCATTCATCCATGCAATCATAAAGCGTTTGCCATCCCCATTGATCTCTCGCCGCTAAAGCAATGCTTCCCCAGGAGGCAAGCATCACAAAGCTCACGGCTTCATCAATACGATAGATACGCCGAAGTTCCTGCAAGGATTCCAGCATTACTTTTTGATTCTCTCCGTCCATCACTTCTGCGTAAATATTAGGTACGTGATGAGCGGCGACGGAAACTTCAAAAACATTTTGGCATATCTCACGAACAGCAACTTTTGCTTCTGAATCTTTCGGTAGAAATTGAGAAGTGCTGAGATAGAAAATTCGATTCCCTTTCTCAGCAAACTTCGTCATCAAATGCTGAGGACGCTGAAAACGGAAATCCCAATCAAAAACCGGAAAAGCAATAATATCTGTTTTACCAAGTGTTTTTCCTGGCTCGAGTTGTAAAAGTTGATGCTGCACACTCAATTCAGGATAAATCACCAGTGATTGAAATTCTTGTGGGAGCCGCGATGCTACAACATTGACGGGCTTCGACAGCTTCGGCTGAAAAAATTCCTGGCGAACATATAAACGACTGGCTTTAATGGCACGTTTAATGAACCCCGGAAGCAGTCGCGCCACTCGCCGCTTGATTGACGTTCTAAAGCGCCAATAGAATTGTTGTCGCTCAAGCCAACTGAATAGCATATTTTTTCTTCAAGTTATGACTGACGTGCAGATAAAGCATCGGGTTTAGCAGGTTCCGGTGAATGCCCGACACTACGATATTGCTGAATCACCTCGCTGGACTTCCCCATCATTTGAATGCGTCCACGGTCTAACCAGATTGCGCGCTGGCAAAACTGCGCAATCAAATTTGAATCGTGTGCGACTAATAAAATCGTAGTTCCTGCCGCTTTATATTCATCTATTTTTTTCTGACATTTAATTTTGAATTGCTCATCACCAACGGCGAGGACTTCGTCAATAATCAGAATATCCGGTCGGATGGCAGTCGCTACCGCAAAGCCGAGGCGCACGTACATCCCGCTTGAATAGGTTCTCAGCGGCGCATCAATAAAATCCCATAACTCGGCAAAATCAATGATTTCATCCATCACGCTGACCATTTTTGCGTGGGAGTGACCGAGCAAAGTTCCATTCAAAAAGACATTTTCCCGCCCGCTCAGTTCAGGATGAAACCCGGCCCCAAGTTCCAATAACGGGGCAACCCTTCCCTTGACGACAACACGTCCGAAGGTGGGCTGAATAACGCGGGCAATCACGCGCAGCAGCGTACTCTTCCCGGCTCCATTACGCCCGACGATGCCGAAGACTTCGCCGGGTCTGATGCCAAAACTAACTTCACGCAAAGCTGAAAAATTATCGTGCTTGATATGACCTCGAATCTTGCGAATCGCGTATTCTTTGATCGTCGTGATCCGTTCACGAGGCACACGATATTGCACTGAAACATTTTCCAACCAGATCGCACTGTCTGGCAGACCAACTTCCAAATCAGATTCGATAGGGGAGACCATCCGCCCTCCTTGCAAAAAAGACCCAGCCAAAAATCATTGAAAAAACTGCCGCCACAGTTGAGACCAGCACGGTTTTCCAGCCCGGTAACCAGCCCGCATAAAATGGTGCGCGGAACACTTCTACCAGGTGATACATCGGATTCAGGTTGAAGAGCCAGCGGTATTTTTCAGGAATAATTTCTTTCGGATAAACAATCGGTGTCAGGTACATCCATGTTGTGAGAAGCAACTGAAAAATATCTAATACATCTGCGAAGTAGGTGGCGAGAGTGGAAAGAAATAACGCGACGCCAATCGTAAACATCGCCAATAAAATCAAAGGGACTGGCATAAACAGAATCCACGGTGTAATCGGGACTCCCGTGACAAGCATAATCAAAAGCAACGGAACAATCGAAAGTAAAAGATTGACAATTCCGGTTCCCAGAGCCGAAGCCGCAAAGACCGCGCGAGGAATATAAATTCGATTCATGAGGCTCCCGCCCCATAATAATTCGCTCATCGCGGCACTGGTGGTTTGCGCAAAAAAATTCCAGCAGACTAACCCGCTCAGTGCATAAACCGCGTAATATCGCGTCTGCAACTGAAACATCGAAGAAAAAACCAGCGTCAGCACACCCATCATGAATAACGGATTGAGCATCGTCCAGAGGACTCCCATGACTGATCTTTTGTAACGGGTTTTGATGTTGCGTGCGACGAGCTGAACAATTAAATCGCGATAACGATACAGCTCAACAAGTTCTTCAATTAATGGTGAGCGGCGCTTTGAAGAATCATAAATTGGAAGTGTATTTTCCATAGTGGAATTGTAAGGTTTGATTGAACCCTGCGAGGAGCCTCACGTGCAGGTTCTTAAAAATTTGTCTAGGTTATTCGTGAGGGAAGAAGTTATAAACCTACTCTTTTTGGGTTCAGCTACAAGGTACTTATAGTTGACGATCCCTGGCAAGTCAACAAATTATTACCAAACGTTCCATCCAGTAGCATTTAAGCATTAAACCTCAGGTCATTTTTTGTAATACGCAAAGGGACTGCCAAAACGTACCTGATTTTTCAGAAACAGTACCTGATTCGTATCGGATCGGTTTTGATAATGGCACATTAAGCTTATTGGCATCTTCGATGACTAGAACTTTAAGCCCCAAACGATCAGCCCAAACCCGAATGGCATCTTTACTCATAAACATATTCAGAGGGTGATCGTTAAGTTCCAAGTCCAGCAGGTTACCTTCAAATACTTGCCAGTGTTCTGGATTTGAAAAGTCCAGAAACGAAAAGACGATCTTCCCGCCAGGTTTAATCACTCTCTTCGCCTCCTGCAAATACAGATAAGACTGCTCATGCAAAAGATGTGTGAAGACAGAAAAGAAGCAAATCATGTCTGCCTTCTCGTCGTCTTCAGGAATACTCAATCCCTTGGCAACTTCAAATCGCCAGTCCTCGCGCTCTACGATTTGGCGTGCGTAGTTAACCAATTCAGGAACAATATCAATCCCTAAGTATTTTCCCTTGAGGAACTGCGATAAAGGTTTGGCTAGTCTCCCGGAACCGCATCCAATATCGAGAAGGTAGAAATCCTCCTGAAGCCCAAAATACCTTAGTGTCTCAAGTTCCATTGCTCCAACCGCTTCAAAATCTCCGCCAACTGCCCTTTTCATGGCTTGGTCTATGTCGAAATTACTTTTGAGAGCTTCAACCAAAGCTGGGTACGATTCACGGAAGTCCAGTTTATTTGGTTGAACTGTGCTAATTGAACTCGTTCCCCGAAAGATTCTATTCACGATTGACTTCATATTTCTCATTATTTTTCCTTCAGGCGATGGACCCCAGTGCTTAAATAAATCTTTCACGACGCTGAAATAACCATTCGAAAATCTGTGATAACGTCCGGTTTTAATCTCACGGATAATTGGTACAACGCGAGGGAGTTTTTTTACAGGTAAATTTTTACGCGCCGTATAATGTTCAACTTTTTCGGTATGTTCATTTTTTTCGTTGCACAGAGTTGTAATAAAATCTTCTTTGAGCAGATATTGCTTCGATTTAAATTGTGGAAACGTTTTAATGACATGCGCCATTTTGTTGAGTCTAATCTGTTCATTTTGCTGAAAAGCTATTAACTCGTCGAACTCATCATTACGCTTTGTATAACTTTTCCGCTTGATCCCGATGCCAAGTTGCTGATTGGAATGTTGGCGATATTTGATGAGCGGCTCTGAGAGCATTCGGACTTCGGCATTGGCGGTAATCACCAGCGCGATCCACGCATCGTGAATAACGTAGGGGATATCAATGGGAATCGGCAAAAATTGATCTCGATAACATGACCGAAATGCAATCGTTGCACCTGTCACAACGTTATAGCCAAGTAAAACCTCAAACAGTTTTCCATCTTGAGCACGAAGCTGTTTATCCTTGGGAAAGGAAAAATCCCATAAGGTGTGCTTCAACGGGTTGAGGTCTTCATCAACTAATTCTGCATTGGTAAAGACCATCCCAAGGTTTTTATTTTGCTCAAATTCTGACTCTATCACCTGTACTTTTTCCGGCAGCCAGACATCATCCTGATCGGACAAGAAAATTACCTCTCCGGTACAAAGCGAGATCGCTCTCTCAAAATTTTTTGTTGTACCTATATTTTTTTCGTTGACGTGAATTCGAACCGGAAACAAGGACTGTTGAGAAAATTTTTCTATCAGCTTAATACTCGCATCCGTTGAGCGGTCATCGCACACGACTAATTCATCCGGCAAACGTTTTTGCCTGAGAAAACTTTCGAGCTGATTCATTAAGAACTTTTCGCCGTTATAGGTGCAAAGTGCGATAGAAACCTTCATGCGCGTGCATCATAGCTGGCAACTTTATTGACGACAACAAAATTATTTTCTTGTACCTAATGAATGAATTCTTCAAATGTAACTCATTCAACGAAGCCTACTAATTCAAAGAAAATTGCTGGCAATTCGTTTGAGGTAACCTTTCGGGTTCCACGTAATCAAATAGGCTTCCTTGCTACGGTCTATCATGAAATCTGAATTTTCCTCAATGAAGGATTCAATCGCCTCGTAGGGACCGGGTTGAGGTCCAAGTTCAAGACCATGGTGGCAAATGCTGTCTTCGACGATGAAATAATCTCCCGGTTTGACCAGCTTCTGATAGGTACGCAAAACCTCAAGTGTATTCTCGTAGGTATGCGAACTGTCTTCAATTACCAATACTTTTTCGTCGCTCCCGATGAGCTGACGAACTTGCGCGAAGTTTGCACAAGCGTCGCCTTCGATGAGCGTGACACGTGGATGGGTACGTGTTTCAGCCGCAACGTCAGATAAAGAAATATCCAGACTGATGATCCTCCCATGTCCTAATGAGTCGCACAGATGCGCCAGCGCGAGAGCTGAACCACCGTAACGGCAACCGAGTTCCACAATCACATCAGGGCGATGGGCGAAGATCAATTCCTGATAAACCCAAAAATCCAGCGGGCTTTTGAGCGTCGGAACGCCAAAATAAGTGCTTCGTTCTACGATTTTATATTGCAGATACGGCAATACTTTTCCGAGCGGCCAATCTAAAGAGGTCTCAAGTCTGGGAGCATCTGGAATTGATACATTCGATCCGTCATTGATTTCATTAGTTGATGCATTTGATCCCTCACTACGGTAAAAAGCGGCATCGGCAGGTGAGAGAGAGGTATGGAGCTGCGCACTCAATTTCTCTTTGAGCAAACCAACCCAGCCATGTTTGGGTTTACGAAATACGCCCACCGTGTCTCCCCATTCCGCACTGCCTGGGTCTGAATGAGGCTGCCAGTCGGTAGTTACTTCAAGTATCGTAATTCTTCCGTATGAGGCCAAAGCCCGATATGAATCAGGATAAAAGCGCCAGCAATCAACTGGATAACGATGCTCGGAGCCGCGTGAAGGAGCCAGCAAAAAAATCATCCCATTGGGTTTTAAGACGCGCACCATTTCCATCCAGGTTAGCCAAAAATACTCAATGTGCTCAAAGGCTTGCCCTGAAATGATTAAGTCGGCGGAGGCATCCGGCAAAGGCAAGCGGTAAGGAGAAGCTAAAACCAACTCTACGTTTGGCCCTGCCGAGAGGTCTACACCGGTGTAATGCCAGCCAGGTTGCTGGAGCAGTGGCTTATAGCTGCCATTCACGTCATAGCTGCCAATATCCAAAATGTTAAGCTTGGCTTGAGGGTCTAAGTATTTATTTACCAGACGCTCCATGTGTTGATAGGAACTTAGATGCACAGATTCTCCAATTCAGTGAAAGTGGTTTCGGAACAACTCACGCACGCGGGGCGATAAAATTACGGATACGCCATGCCTTCTGAACTAATTTCAGCGCAAGGCTATTCGCATAATCATCAAGGACGCCTTGAGCCTTGCTTAATTCCTGTGCCAAGCTGGCACAGCACTGCGATTCGCTTGTTGTCCGATGGCCTAGAAACTCAAAAAATGCTCGCAGTTTTTGAGTTTCTAGCGCAGTGGCCTGAAAGAATGGAAGCAGGCTTTCCGGCAAAGAATCTCCAACGGCTAAAACGCCCAGCCCGTAACTATGTAAAAACTCAAAGTGCGGGTAACGCTTACTTACTTCGCCCCACAGTTGGTAAACGCCAAAATCGTTTTCATGGACATTCGTATCGTGAAAAAGCACTACTCCCTGCTCACTCATTTTCGGCAACCAGGTTTCAAAGTCGTGCCTGACCGCTTCGTATGTGTGCAAGCCATCAATATGTAAGAGGTCAATCGAGTTATCTAAAAAGTCAGGCAAGGCTTCATCGAATAAGGATTGTTGCAAAGTCGAGAATCCGCCGTAACGGACGTCATGATGCTTTCGCAGGACAGGTAAGAACTCATTCGCCGTATAGACCCCGGCGTGTTCATCTCCTTGCCAGGTATCAATGCCATAGCAGCGTGTGTCTAGTGCCAGTGCTTTGACAGCCTGGCAAAATGTGCAATAGGAATCCCCAAACATCACGCCCAGCTCGACCAACAGGCGCGGTTTTAGCGCGCTCACCAAAAATGATCCGAAAGGTAAGTGCCCATGCCAGGAGTTAACGCGGGTTATCCATTCAGGCTGCGTAAAGGTCTGCGGGTAATCAATCGGGTTAAATGTCATAAAGGAATAAAGGTGAGAAGTTATTGTCCACAAATTCGTCCATCATTTTTTCCCGCGGCTGTCCGGCAAAATACACTTTTAATATAGCCCGTGCAAATAAAAAATTGAATGAAATCATCCAGATGATACGAAAAGATTATTTGACTCAAAAGTCTTTCACGGATAATCTCTGCCTGTTGAACTTGTTTCTCACTGGCTTCTCTTCAAAAAGCTTAACACTACCGAACTTCCTAATGTAACTCTGAACAATACGTTTTTACTCCCCCATTAGTTAGTTTCGGCTTAACCAATGCGTCCCGACGTTCATTTTTTATTTTAAAACTGAAGACCTTTGGTCAGGTTTTGTATGCCGTCACTGAGTAATTTTTTATTAATTTTCGCCGCACTCGCTGGATTTATTTTCGGCGTATTGCTGATCTGTGACAGCGTCCTTCGTGGCATTCTTTTATGCCTGCGACTGATCCCGAAAGAAGCAGTGGCAGCACAGAAAATCGTCATGGTAAACGGCGCGATCATCCTGATTGCAGCCCGCGATGAAGCCGGAGTGATAGGTCCAACAGTTGAAGCTTTAGTGCCGCATCTGTGCGAATGGACAGATGCCCGGCTGTGGATTGTGGCAGATAATTGCACTGATGAAACCGCCGCCGAAACTCTTCGTGAAGGCGTCAACGTCGCCGTCAGAAGTGGCGGAAAATCCGGCAAAGGAGCCGTCCTTGACTGGTGGTTAACGACTCATCAATCCGATTGGAAATCCGGTGAAATCATCATTGTGCTTGATGCTGACAGCCGGATTCAAAACGGAACCTTGCTCGCGCTGAAAAATTCTTTTGAGACGGGAGCCGATGCGGTTCAAGTGTTTGTCAAGCCGCTCGCAACAACGCAATCCGGTCGGCTCGCCGGATGGTCGGAAGTGCTGATGCAGCTCATTGATGACACGACACGCACTCGTTACGGATGGCAAATTCCTTTGCGCGGAACCGGCATGGCAATCAAGGCTGAATTACTGGCAGAACTCGCGCCGAGACTACATACACTGGCGGAAGATTTAGAGTTGGATGTTTTATTCGCGCAGAAAAAAGCCAATGTAAAATTTCTGGCTGAGGCAGTAATTTTTGATCCGAAGCCGCAGAAAGAACGAGGCGTAGCGAATCAAAGAGCGCGTTGGTTTCGTGGACAATTACAAGTTTTGAAAAGTTACTGGCGTGAAATATTTTTAGCTCTCGGAAATGGTGGAGCGAGCGCGTGGTTTTTATTACCACTGCTTTTTCTGCGTCCAAAGATTTTATTTCTGGCAAGTCGGATGGGCGTCTTCATTACTACGCTGACCTTACTGCTTTCAGGTTTCACGGATCAGTTATTTGTTGTGACTTTACTATCTTTTTCACTGATGGGGCTGTGCTTTGATGCTTTTTATTATTTGGCAGCAGCCCCGCTCATCAGCAACTGGAAGGAGTATCTGCGCGATTTGCTCGCGGCTCCACGATATGTGCTGATCTGGGTTCTCAGCTTTTCACTACTGCTGGTCAAGCGTGGATGGTTACGCGCTGGACGCTGAGAAGTTGGTGCGCCAGCATCCTGCTGGCATTTGGTTGCCAGCAAGATGCTGATGCTGGTGTGACAATTAATTCAGGCAACCTCACGTTATGAAAATTTTATTCCCCTACCTCGCAAAATGGGATTCCGCCAATCGTAGCCGTTATCATCAACTCCTTACGCAGCTCTGCCTGATCGGACATCAGGTCTTCGTCTTAAAAGCTCCAAACATGGCACTCGGAGATATTAGTTTTTCCGAGATGAATAACGGTCTCAGCGACATCAAAAATCTAACGATCAGCGAATTTGAAGCACCGCAGGCACTGCGAAAATTTATGCAGATGTCGCTTCCAAAATCCAAGCTCCTCAAAAAAGGTTTGCTCTCACTTTCCTCCGTAGATCAGGTGCGTCGCTTCACGGCGGAAGAAGAAATTGACCTGCTGCTGGTTTATAATCTTCCCCAAGTCCGCTTACTGGAAAATGTCGAGTGCCACAAACATTTTGATTTGGCTGACGATTTAATTGCGATGCTCGGATATGAAAGCGGATTTGCCGGAAAAGCCGGAGTCCTTGCCGCTGCGCAATACACGCAAAACCGCATGCTTGAAATGGCAGACACCGTGACCGTAGCGTCCAGCGTACTGAAAGATCAAATCGAAACCACGACGCATTTATTACCCAATGGAGCCGATTTGACAGCTCTGGATCAAGCCGTCGCCAGCGCCTGGATTACTGAAAAACCCGGACCCTGGGTGGGCTTCGTTGGAGCCTTTGAATACTGGGTAGATTTTGAATTACTGCTGCGCGTCGCACGCCGCATGCGCCATGTCAATTTCCTCATCGTCGGAGGCGGTCGTCTCTTCCCGCAAATCAAACAAACGGTCGAAGAAGGTAATTTTCAGAATGTTCATTTAACTGGTGCGCTCCCTTATGAAGAAGCGATGAATTGCATGGCAGCGATGAATATCTGCCTCGTTCCCTTCACCCGCGATGCTGTTTCGGACGGTTCTTCGCCACTCAAATTATTTGAATATGCCGCACTGAGAAAGCCCATCATTTGCACGCCCATTGATGAAGTCAAACGGATGGGACAGGGCTGGGTTTCATTCGGCGAAGACGCTGCCGACTTCGCTCACGCGATAGAGGATTTATTAGGGAATCCCGCGAAGGCGCAAGACCTGGCAGCCGAAGGCCGTGCGCAGGTCGAGAAATATTTTAACTGGCCTGTGCTGGCACAACAGTTTCTCAACGTCGTGATGAAGAAGAGCCGCGTGGCAATGCCTTCTTCCTGAAGTAAGACCTCAGCTACGGAGCAGGCGAATGCGATGATCGAAAAAATTATCAAGGACAAACAGGTCGTCGGCAGAAACCAAAATCAATCAGGTGATCGTACGCAAACCATGGTGGTTTTACAGGAAGGCAATCAGATAATTTTTCATCTTTTCGCTACCAACTCGAAGACGAATTCTCTCCGACATTCAACGTTTCAATGCCCGATGGGACGAATGGAAGAGATTGGCAAAACAGCGCAGACTGTTATGACTTCGGTGGTGTTGATGGATTAATTTTTCCTTCTGGTGCGCTACCTTCTGGCGGCAAAATATTGATGATGGAAAGCTGCCAGCAAGATGCTGGCAGACCAATCCCCTTACCTCAATGCCCTTTCTCAAGTTGATTAGTTTCCTCACAATCCTTATTATTCAATTTTCTAATGCACCAAAATTTAATCAATGATTTTCGCTGACAACATCATGAAAAAACTGCTTCGCATCGCCCTTTCACTTCTCCTTATTTCTCAATCATTTTCTATTTCTCTCAAAGCCGATACGCGACCTGCGCCTGAAGATCGCGGTTCGAGTGGACTGGCGCTGGCGCTGCGACGCATTCAGACCATCGCCAGCGTCCTGCATACTGCCGCGCATCCCGATGACGAAAGCACTGAAATGATGGCGTATTGCGCTCGCAAGGAAGGTGCGCGCACTGCGTATATGGCGCTCAATCGCGGCGAAGGCGGTCAGAACGGAATCGGACCGGAATTGTGGGATGGACTCGGCGTCATTCGTACTGAAGAATTATTGGCGGCGCGTAAACTTGATGGCGCGGAGCAATATTTCAGCCGTGCTTTTGATTTTGGATTCACGCGCTCGCCGCAGGAAACTTTGCAAAAATGGAACCGGGAAGAAATCCTCGGCGATATGGTTCGCGTCATCCGCATGATGCGTCCGTTGGTCATCGTCAACGGATTTTCCGGCACAGCGCAGGACGGTCACGGACAACATCAGGTCGCGGGCTTGCTGACGCCCGAAGCCATTAAAGCGGCGGCTGATCCGGCGCGTTTTCCTGAACAAATCAAGCATGGATTGCAACCCTGGCAGGTCTTGAAATTTTACGCCCGACGTTTTGGCGGCGGACAAACAGGGCCGCGTGCCGAATTTGATGCAGGTGCGTATGATGCTGTGCTGGGGCGATCTTTCATGGAACTCGCCGCCGACGGACGCAGCCGCCATCGCTCACAGGATTTCGGACAAGTGCAACCGCGCGGGACGTTCGTCCGCAGTTTTCCGCGACTGGCAACCTTCGGCGCACTCGCCGGAGCCGAGTTGCCGCAAGTCGAAAAATCTTTATTTGAAGGGATTGATGTCAGCATCACAGGCATCGCCAAATTCGCCGGCAAAGACGGCGAACGTCTGTTGCCCGCGCTCACCAGAATCAAGGAACATGCGGCGCAGGCGTTGGCTGATTTTCGCATCGAACATCCCGACTTGAGTGCGCCGCACCTCGCCGCAGGCTTGCGCGAAGTGCGCCAGTTGCGCGAAACACTCGACGGACTTGATCCGGCGGCGAAAGCCACGGTGGATGGTTTGCTCGCGCAAAAGAAATTGCAATTTAGTGCCGCTCTCGCCAAAGCTCACGGCGTAGTCGTAGACGCGCTCAGCAACACGGAAATCGTGACCCCGGGCGAGGCTGTCGAAGTTTCCGCGAATGTCTATGTCGGCCTGCGTGGCGCGGCGAAACCTGCGGCAAGCATCACCCTGCAAGCTCCCAAAAGCTGGAAAGTCACCACAGCAGGTGCGGAGGTCGAAGCCCCAAGTTCTGTGCCCGCGTTCTTCCGCAACCGCGAAACTCCCGATGTCAAAGAACGTTTCAAAGCCGTTGCGCCGACGGATGCGGCGTCTTCGCAACCATACTGGCTGGCTAAGCCGCGCACCAAAGATCAATACGAATGGCCAGGCGAAGACGCCGATTGGCCGTTCAATCAACCTTTTGAGCCGCCGCTGTTACAGGCGCAAGTCGAAATGACATTGAGCGGCGAAAAGGTCGTCATCGTGCAACCCGTCGAATATCGTTATTCGGACAAAACCTTCGGCGAGTTTCGCCGTGATTTAAAAGTCGCTCCGGCGCTAACACTCACGACACACCCATCTTTATTGGTGATTCCGGCAGGTGCGGAAAACCGTACTCGTGAAATTTCAGTTGAAATTGTGCATAACGCCAGCCGTAAAACCGAAGGCGAAGTCAAGCTTAATGTCCCCGCCAATTGGAAAGTCGAAGGCGATCAACATCCGCTTTCATTCACGAAGCAGGGCGAAAAAGCTTCGCGCACTTTTAAGGTGACTCCGCCCGCCGGAGCGATTGGAAATTTTGAACTCAAAGCCATTGCCGAAGCGAACGGAAACACGTACGACAACGGCTATCAGGTGATTGCCTATCCGCACATCAATCCACATTTTATCTATCGTGCCGCAACTTCCAAGGTGGAAGTTTTCGATGTCAATGTCGCCAAAAATTTAAAGGTCGGATACGTCATGGGAAGCGGCGATGACGGCCCCGAAGTGCTGCATCAACTGGGCGTGAAAACTACTCTCATCGGTGCGAACGAATTGGCTTCCGGTGATTTATCCGGCTACGACACCATCATTCTCGGCATCCGTGTTTATGAAGTAAATGAAGACGTGATTGCGAACAACAAACGCCTGCTGGAATACGTTTCCAACGGCGGAACCTTGATTGTGCAATACAACAAACAGGAATTTGCGAATGGAAATTTTGCGCCGTATCCGGTGAAAATGGCAGGCAGTTTGCGCGTCACCGACGAGACGGCTCCGGTCACAATTTTAGAACCTGCGCATCCACTTTTTAACTTCCCGAATAAGATTAACGATAACGATTGGAAAGCCTGGGTGCAGGAGCGTGGACTGTATTTTTTAAGCGAGTGGGATGCGCAGTATAAGCCCTTGTTATCGGCTCCTGACGACATAGGAACGATTCAAAAAGGCGGTGAGATGGTCGCCAAATACGGCAAAGGAAATTACATTTTCACCGGCTATGCGTGGTTCCGTCAGTTCCCTGCCGGAGTCCCTGGCGCGTATCGGTTATTTGCGAATTTGGTGAGTTATTCAAAATCCCAGGTGAGTGAAAAACCAGCCGCTCCGGGAACCACAAGACAGGTGAGAAAAATTTCTAAAAAATAGTCACGTGAGCTGTTAGTTCGCACGGATTTGTGAAGGCGCGAACTAACAGCCCGCACCACTTCAGCCAAAATATATTTCGATTATTTCCTTCACGCGCTTGACACCTACCGTAACAGGCGTGTTACATTCCGCGCCATCTCAAAAAGCAATTTGTCGCCAGTAAATTGTAGTCAGTTTTGAGACGGATTCATTTTCATATCACCATCATCATGGCAGGATTTTACGAACAGGAGTCCTTGATGCTTTCGTTAGAACGAACGAAAATTTCAGTAGCGTTGACTGTACCTGCAAAGTGCAAAGTGCAACGAATTCCGCTCGCTTTAGTTCCCGCCTTCCTGCAAAAAATTCAATTCCAAGTCAGAAAATATTTCCGGTCAGGCGAAGTGTGCCTACCTGCCACGGTGTCCGTTCATTTAGGAGATTGCTATGCCCTTTTCATTTCGTCGGCTGCGTAGAGCAGAGGTTGTCAAATATTTCCGTCTCAGTGTGATGTTTATTTTGGTTGCAGCTATGACGTGCTTACCACCGCTTCAGGTACAAGCGCAGCAACAGAAAAAGGAACGACCACGAAGAGAACCGAAACCGCCGCGCACGGATGCGCCGACAATCAAAGAAGACCTCAAACCTGCTTTGGCTACGATGACAACGCCGAGTGAAACGCTGACCACTGTTGCGAATAAATCCGGCTTCCCTGATGTCGCGCCCTCAACGGCTCTGCCAAATCTGGATACAACAAGAAAGCAAAAGGACGAAAAGACTGGCCCTGATAAAATTATTGCCAAACCATCTACGCAATGTGGTTTCAGCGATGACATTTGCAAGCGCGACAAAGGCGAAAAACCGAATAAAATCTCGCAGGTCACGAATCGGTTGGATCAGATGATCGCCAGCAATCTCTTTTCAGGTCTGGAAAATCGCTCGTGGATACCAGTTGTTTCGTCCGCCGCAACGCCCATTATGATGCAACCTCCGGCGCAGGATTTCGGCGACCAATTAAATTCGCGTCTTGATTCGCATAATCGCGTCGGTCAATCGGGCGAAGACCTGCATTCGGGCAATTACAACTGGAACATGCCAATTGTTTCTTTGCCAGGGCGCAGTGGAATGGATTTAGGGCTTTCACTGTCGTATAACTCACTGGTCTGGAACAAATCAGGAAATACCGTATTTTATGATAAGGATAACGGGTTTCCTTCGCCCGGCTTCCGGTTAGGATTCCCCATTCTGGAGCCAGCCACGTACAACGCCATTACCAATAAGACGAGCATTTTAATGATCCTGCCTTCGGGACAACGAATTGATTTACGACAGGTTGGGACTAGCAATTTTTATGAATCGGCGGATTCCTCCTATTTTCAATTAGAAACGAATTATGGAACGCAAACGATGTATTTGCGGGCGAGCGATGGCACGCAGCTTCGCTTTCAACAAATGGTGGGCGGCTATAAATGTAATCAAATTAAAGATTCCAACGGCAATTTTATGACGGTCACCTACACGAGCGTCGGTAAGATCAATACCATTACAGACACCTTAGGTCGCGTCCTGAATTTTGCGTATGATGCTTACTACCATCTGACCGACATTACCCAAATCTGGAATGGACAAAGCCATTTTTGGGCGCATTTTGATTACGAGAATATTACGATCAATACGAATTTTGCGGGAGGGATTTATTACAACAACGGCCCTGCCAATAACACGCAAATCCCGGTATTATCGCGCATCATCACCAATGATGGCGCA
>JAYVZE010000120.1:0-6503 GCA_043783625.1 Blastocatellia bacterium
CTCGACATCGCCGCGTATATGAAAACCGCTTCGGAAGTCGGCGGCGATTACTACGATTTTCATTTGGGCGAAGACGGTACGCTGACGATTGCGGTGGGCGATGCGACGGGACATGGTTTGAAGGCGGGAACGATGGTTTCGGTCGTGAAAGGGCTGTTCGTTTCACTGGCTTATCACCCTGATATTTCACACATTTTTCATCGGATGAGCCGCGTGCTGAAAGAGATGAAATTGCGAGGCCTGTTTATGGCGATGACGATGGTGAAAGTGAAAGGCAATCAGATGAGCGTGAGCATCGCCGGAATGCCTTCGGTGCTGCTCTATCGTGCGTTGAGCGGCGAAGTCGAAGAAGTCGTGATGCGTGCGCTGCCACTGGGCGGGATGACGAAATATCAATATCAGCAACGTGAATTGACGCTTGCGGCGCAGGATGTTGTCGTGCTGATGAGCGACGGCTTGCCGGAACGCTTTAATTTGCAAAATGAGATGTTAGAGGAAGAAGCTGCCAAACAATATCTGGCTACGCACGCGCAGGCTTCAGCGCAGGAACTTATTACAGGATTGGCAAAATTGGGCGATGATTGGGGCGGCTTGCGTCCGCAAGATGATGACGTGACGTTTGTTGTGGTGAAATATGTGGAGTGCGGTCGGCTTGACGCCGCTTTCCGTTCATAGCGTGAGACTCCCGCTGAAACCCGAATAGTTCGGCAACGAACGCCAAAGCGGTGGCAAGCCGACCGCACTCCAAAATCATCGAAGGATTGGTGAAACTGGGCGATGGGTGGGGCGGAATTCGTCCGCAGGATGATGATGTGACTTTTGTTGTGCTGAAAGTTAAAACAGATAGGGGTGATATTTTAGTTGGGTTGTAAAATTTCGGATTTAAACTGCAAGTGGATTGAAGGTTTTTAGATAAGGAATTTTGGTGAAATCTTTATCGCGGGTGGCAAGCGTCGCGCCGATGCTCAAAGCCAAAACCGCCAGATGAACGTCCATTACCAAATTGCCCCGCAAATTCAATTTGTTCATTAACTTTGTCACTTCAAGAAAATGATTCGCCGAAGCGCACAGCAAATTGACATTAGGACAATTTAGCAACGATGCAATAAAATTTTGCGCATCGCTTGTCGGCAAAACCGGCTGAAAAACTTTTTCGTTGGTGGCGATTCTTAAGAATGACAAAACGCTGGTTTCGCAAATGTGCAGCGTGTTATTTCGATCAGAGACGGTTGCTTCCAGCCATTTAGAAACGATTTTATGCTCCGGCATCGCATCCATCTTGGCATAAAGCAAAATATTGCTGTCGAGCAAATAATCCATAAATTTCCGGGCGTTGATTTGATTTGTCGAAGGCTAAATTTCGTCGAGCATTTGTTCCAAATTCGCTGCCGATATTTCGGGCAAAAGCTCGGATTTAAAGCTCTTGATTTTGAATGTAACGACGGGTTGACTGCGTTCGTTTTTGATGCCGGAGCGGATCAATTTATTAATGATCTGCTTTTCTTTGAGTCCTTTATTTTGGCTGAGAGTTTTCTGAATAAAATCCGCGACATCGGCTTCTAAAGTCACCGTCGTTCTTCTGGTCACCCTATTTTTTAAGACACTCGAATTCATTTTTTGATTATACGGATTTTTTATGCTTTGATGCAAATATTTTTAATATGCGGCGAACTTTCTTAAAAACAACGCTCCTCCTGACAATTTTCTTTCTGCTCAGCTTGTCCGTTTCAACCGTCGCGCAGAGCGAAGAAATTTTCACCTTAACTGCCGACCAATTGCAAAACGGTCAAGCCCTCGAACTTGACAAGCTGGGATGGAAGTATTCGCCCGGCGATGAGCCGCGCTTTGCCGATCCGCAGTTCGATGATCGCACGTGGGAAACTCTGAGCGGCACTATTTTGACGCTCGACAATATTCCGAAAAGCGGTTGGAGCGGCATCGGCTGGTTTCGGCTGCGGGTGAAAATTGATGATGCGCTGGTGAATCATCAGTTGGCTTTGATAATGGATCATTGGGGCGCGTCCGAAGTTTATGTTGATGGCAAGCTCATCAATAGGTTCGGCAAAGTCGGCACGACAGTGGAAACTGAAGAGGCGTTTCGACCGAATAAAATTCCGGTTCTTTTCGACTTTCACGGCAACCGTAGCGAACATCTGATTGCGGTGCGGCATTCGGTGGTTCAGTTACGAGATGATTCTTCGTTTCGCAGTTGGTATCTGAGAAAGCATCTTCATAACTTAGGTATGAATGGCAATCCGAACGGCGCAGGCGTAATGATGCGCCTCGGCGAATCGGAAAACACTTTTGTTAAGCATGAAGCGGGCAAAATTTTTGTCGAAGGAAACAGGTTTTGGCGAGTCGGATTGATCTTGATGATCGGCATTTTATTTCTGTTATTGTATGTCTTTTATCCAAATCGTCGCGTCAATCTTTATTTCTCGATTTTCGCTCTGAATCTGGTGGCTTTTACCGTCTGTGTCTATCTGCGCGATGCGACACATTATGGATTGTTGACGGTTGAAACGGCTGATTTTTATGCGCAATCCTTCCTTCTGAGCGGAAATATTTTTCTGCTGGTTTTTTTATACACGGCGTTTGGCAAATGTATTCCAAAACATTTTTGGGTGTTGGTTGCCATCACCGTCGGACAAGTACTGACGTTTTTAATTTTTTCAAGAAATTACGTCGAAGCGATATTATGGAGTTCTGCTCTTTTGTTCTTCATGGTCGAATCGCTTCGAATCGTAATTACAGCACTAAACAAAAAGCAAAGCGGCGCGTTGATTGTCGGAGTGGGGATAGCATTGTTTGTTTCAATTCCGCTCTTTAATATCGCGCTTATTCTGAATTTTGTTTTCGGCACAGGCAGACAGTTACCGTTGTCGAGCTGGTTTCTAGCCATTGTCAGGCAACTCTCTACGCTCGGAGCGACGGTTCCGATAGCCATTTATCTGGCGCGGCAGTTTGCGCAAACTAACAAAACTCTCGAAGCGCAGTTAATCAAAGAAGTCGAACACGAACGCGAAAAATCACGTTTCGCCATCGTCGAAGCGGAAAATGAACGCCGCGCTGCTGAACTGGAAGAAGCCAGGCAACTTCAGCTTTCGATGCTGCCGAAGAAATTGCCCGACCTGCCACACCTCGACATCGCCGCGTATATGAAAACCGCTTCGGAAGTCGGCGGCGATTACTACGATTTTCATTTGGGCGACGACGGCACGCTGACGATTGCAGTGGGTGATGCGACGGGACATGGGTTGAAAGCGGGTACGATGGTGGCTTCGGTGAAAAGTCTATTTGTCTCGCTCGCCTATCATCCTGACATTTCACACATCTTCCATCGGATGAGTCGAGTGCTGAAAGAAATGAAGCTGCGCGGTTTATTTATGGCGATGACGATGGTCAAAATGAAAGATTACAATTTATCGGTGAGTATTGCGGGAATGCCGCCAGTGTGGATTTATCGCGGGTCGGAGCGAAATATTGAAGAGGTCATGATGAGAGCTTTGCCGCTGGGCGGGATCACGAATTATCAGTACCATCAGCAGGAATTCGCAGTGTCATCCGGCGATATTATTGTGCTGATGTCCGACGGATTGCCAGAGAGGTTTAATTCTCTGAACGAAATGTTGGAAGATGAATCCGCTCAGAAATTCATCACTGAGAATGCACAGTTATCAGCGCAGGAAATCATCAATGGATTGGTGAAATTGGGCGATGATTGGGGCGGCGTGCGTCCGCAGGATGATGATGTGACGTTTGTGGTGGTAAAAGTAAAAGAATGAATTATCTCGCCCATTTATATTTATCCTCTGAATCGCCCGAAGCTTTAGTCGGTGCGATGCTGGGCGATTTCGTCAAAGGTTCGATGAAGGATACTTATCCGATGGTCATTCGTCGGGGCATTGAATTGCATCGCAGTATTGATTCGTTTACCGATGCGCACGAAATTGTCCGCGACTCCAAACGATTATTCGGAGCCGAACGCCGCAGGTTTGCAGGAATTTTACTCGACATTTTTTTCGATCACTATCTGGCGAAAAACTGGCGGCAATACAGTTCGATTGATTTAAGTAATTTTACGACGCAGGCATATCAAGGCTTGCAATTGAAGGCGGAGTGGCTGACGCCGGATTTGGCGAAAGTTGTGCCGCTGATGAGCCGGGAAGATTGGCTGGGAAATTATCAGCGAATTGATTGGGTGGAATTTACGCTGACCAGATTAGCGAAACGAGTCCGGCGCGGCGAAGCGATAGCAACAGGAATTGCTGAGCTGCGAGAAAATTACGAAGCGTTTGAAAGTAGCTTCGCGCAATTTTTCCCTGAGCTAATCGCCTTTGTCGAAGCAGAAAAATTAGCACACCCACTTGACGAACCTGGCTTTAATCGCTAACATCACAAATTCGTTTTTCACTACGAAGCAGTTCTTTCATTTATGACCCGTTCGTCTAGCCCGGTCCAGGACATCGCCCTTTCACGGCGGTAACACGGGTTCAAATCCCGTACGGGTCGCCACCTTCTTAAAGCGCTGAAATCTAATATGGTTTCAGCGCTTTTTGCATGGTATGCCGAACAGAGGAACAATCTGAGGTTTTCATCCACGAAGAACACGAAGAAAGACGATCATCTCAGGAGTTTTCTTCGCGGTTACTTCGTGCCTCTTCGTGTTCTTCGTGGATGAAAAAAAGCGCAGTTAATGACCGTTTGCAGTATCGGTAAATTTTTTGATCTAAATCTGAGCTGGGACGTTATAAGATAGAGTCAGACGGATTATTGAGTTACGATTCCAACAGGAGCCACGAGTAATGCGATTAGTTAGAACCACACTATATTTTACGATTTTAATTCTGAGCGGTTTTAGTTTGCAGGCTCACGCCGCGAATGATGTTTTGCTTCCACTGCCGTTTGAAAACGGGACTTCTAAGACGGAATACCAGTGGATTAGCGACAGCTTCACGGTGATGATGGCGGACTTGCTGGACACTCCGGGATTAGTTGTACTTTCGCCTGAAGAGGTTGCGGCGGCTTATGAAAAGGCTGGCTTACGAAGTGGCGCTCCGATGACAAGAGCCAGTGAAATCAAGCTGGCGGAAACCCTGCAAGCGAATCTTGCGCTGGTCGGGGCGTATGAAGTCCTCGAAGATAAAAGTACGAAAACGATTTCGATTACTGCCAAGCTTATTGATACTCGTGAAGGGCGCGTGAAGCCTTATACGTTTAGCGGTTTGCTCAGCGATTTACAGGCGATGCAGGGAATTCTGGCGTGGAATATTTTGTACGAACGCGATCCGGCTTTGCCTTATTCACAGGATCAATTGCGTCGTCGCGCCAGAATGGTTCCGCCGAAAGCATACGAATTTTATGTCAAAGGCATGCAGGCTCCCGACCTGAAATCGCGTGAGATTTTTGTCAAGCGGGCGATTAAGGAATATAACGAAGCTGAACCGGTTGGACATTACGCGCAAGCGTTATTTCAGCTTGGATTGGTGAAATTCAAAAATAAAGAATACGCCGAAGCGGAGAGAAATTTTCGAGAGTTAATCAAAGATGATCCGTATTATTTAGAAGGCTTGTTTTACCAGGGCTTGGCGGCCAATTATCAAAATCACTTTAGTGATTCGCTGGACGCTTTTGAGAAATTGGTGATCGGGCTGCCAATGGTTGAAGTCTTGAATAATGCGGGAGTCGCAGCTCTGGCGAAGGCGGATTTGCCACGGGCTATTATGCATTTGCAACGTGCCTCGCTCTCGGCGCAGAACGACGATACGATCAGATTCAATCACGGCTATGCGCTTTGGAAAAATAAAAATTATGACGCTGCTGTCGCCGAATTTAAAGCGGCGGTGATGGTGAATCCGAAAGACGGCGAAGCGCAATATTTACTGGCAAAATGCCTGAAGTCCGCCGGGCGCGAGCAGGAATCAGTCGGAGCGGATCAGGAAGCGCGAAAATATCTTGGCAACTATGCCAAATGGGAAGTTTTGCCAGAGGCGGAAAAATTAACGAAAATTCCTAATTTGACGAGGCTGAAAACTGATTTTAACCGAACCATTTTTTATAAGTTGATTCGCAAACAATCGTATAGCTTGGGAGCGCCGTCGGTGCAATCACGCCGCGCCGTTCAGAGTCTTGAGCGGGCGCGACAATTCATGAATGAAAAAAGAGATGCAGAAGCACTCACGGAATTACAAAATGCCACTAATGGCGATCCGACTCTGGCGGAAGCGCATTACCTGCGCGGTCAGATATTGCAGCGCCGCAATGAACTTGAGACGGCGTTAAGTTCTTTTTCCGCAGCAATTTATTGGAACCCCCGGCTGGTTGGAGCGCACGTTGCATTAGGGCAACTTTATCTGGCACGAAATGATCGGGCGCGGGCACTTTCGCACAGCAAACTGGCGACGGAAATTGATCCGACAGATCGGGACGCCTTAAATTTAAAACGACAGGTTGAAACTAGCAGGTAAAATAGTCAATGCAGAAGCCCGCACGCAGTAAGGGCG
>JAYVZE010000121.1:0-10560 GCA_043783625.1 Blastocatellia bacterium
CGCCAGCATCCTGCTGGACTTGTATTTGCAGCCAGCAGGATGCTGGCGCACCAATTGGCGAATCACCTATAAAAATATGAAACACTCAAACAAACGTCGCACCTTTCTTCTTAATATCGGTCGCGTCAGTGCAGCAATTGGACTCACACAGCTTTTGCCTTCCAGCGTCAGAGACTTCGCGCAAACTGCTGCTGCCAAAATCGCAGGCAAAGAAAAACTCATCATTCGTTCAGCTCGTCCTGAAGATTTAGAAACTCCGATAGAGTTGCTGAATTCGTGGCTCACGCCGAATGATTTATTTTATGTGCGCCATCATTCTTACATGCCGGAAGCCGCTGCCGAATGGAAGCTCACGATTGAAGGCGAAGTCGGGAAACCATTAACACTCACACTCGACGATTTGAAAAAATTGCCGAAAATTACATCAACCGTGACACTGGAATGTGCAGGCAACGGACGCGCATTTATGGATCCGCCGGTCGCTGGAATTCAATGGGAAAAAGGCGCGGTCGGCACAGCGAAATGGGGCGGCGCGAAATTGTCTGATGTACTCAAAGCGGCAGGAATCAAGCCTACGGGCAAGTTTGTATATTTGAACGGCGCAGATGTTGGTATCGGCAAACAACCGGATTTTGTGCGGCAAGTGCCAATTGAAAAAGCTGGCGACACAATTCTCGCGTATGAAATGAATGGTGAGCCGTTGCCCAAATTGCACGGTGCTCCCGTGCGTGCGGTAGTCTCCGGTTGGGAAGGCGCGTACGCCGTCAAATGGCTCAATCAAATCACGGTGAGCGATAAAGAAAGTGAAAGTTTTTGGGTGAAGACGGGTTATCGTTTTCCGACCAAACGCGTCGCACCAGGCGCAGCCGTAGACGCGAAAGATATGGCTCCGGTCAGTGGTCTTGTCGTCAAATCGTTAATCAGCGCACCGAATGACGGAGCTGCGGCGAAGGTCGGTTCTGCAATAAAAGTGTCCGGCTTCGCGTGGGCAGGTGAAGCGAATATTACGAAAGTAGACATCTCGCTCGACAACGGACAAACGTGGCAATCCGCGAAGCTCGGCAAAGAGCAGGCGAAATTTACATGGCGACAATTTGAATTTGAATGGAAGCCGACCGACGCCGGATCATACCTTGTGATGGCGCGCGCGACCGATGACAAAGGTCGTCAACAACCTGTCGCTGCGCAATGGAATCCGTCGGGATATTTATATAACGTGATTGATCGTGTGCGCGTTAATGTTGAGGGATAAGAAAATCAAAAGGCAAAAGGCAAATATCAAAAATGAAAAGGACTATTCGGAAGCAAAGCCTTTTTCTGAAATTCTTAAATTAAGTGCCGCCCTTTTGCCTTTTAACTTTTGATATTTGCCTTTTGATTTATATGACAACGCAAACTACCAAAATCATTTTGACGATCTTAGCATTCACTTTCGTGATGATTGCTTGTAAGAATACGCCTGTCTCAAATCTCACATTCAGCAATCACGGCGAAGCGGTTATGAAAGCGCAATGCCTGTCGTGTCACGGCATGGATATGATTGCTTCGCAGCGTCTGGGAAAACCCGGCTGGACAAAAGAAGTTGAGAAAATGATGCGCTGGGGTGCAGAAGTCAAAGACTCCGACAAAGAACCATTGATTGATTTTCTGGCAGCAAATTATCCTTCACGCGCATTTTCAAAAGAGCCGCCTCCGACTCCTACGGCTGTGCTGGATGCAAAAATTATCGCACACGGCAAAACAATTTTTGAAACCAAATGCCTGACCTGCCACGGCGAAGATTTAATTAAACAGCAACGCTTATCCAAAACTGGGTGGACGAAAGAAGTTGAAAAAATGATGCGCTGGGGAACGGAAATTTCTGATGAAGAAAAGGCGCATTTGATTGACTATTTGAGTAGTGAATTGAAAGCGATGAGGCAGAAATAATTTAATCCTAAACTCACGTTGAGCTATCGGCAAAGCGAGATGAGATTGATCCAAACACTATGGATTCTGTAGAAACAAAGTACACACGAGTCGAATATGAAAGACGTTTTCTTGTTGCTCCGATTAGTAACTGGAAAAGTTTCATCGAGCCACATACAAAGAGACTTCAAGACAAGTATTTGCGTAACACTAAGCTCCGGCTCCGGCAGGTAACCGACTCTAGAACTGGGCGAACATTAATTAAGCTGAACAAGAAGTTCGATTCTGACTCTCCTTATTTCCAGACTATTAGCCGAATTCTACTTTCGATAAATGAATATAATTTATTAGCCAAGATAGATGGAGATCAACTCAATAAAACTCGCTACTATCACAATTATCTTGGTCAAATGTTTGCTATTGATGTGTTTGAGGGTGAGCTTGAGGGGCTTGTTCTTTGTGAAACAGAAGCAGAGAATCTGGATGAATTGATGTCAGTTGAATTGCCTTCATATGTGAAGAAAGAGGTAACAGAAGACCTTTTTTTCACGGGTGGAAATCTTTGTCGAACAACATGGTCAGAACTTATGGTGCAGCTATCTAAGCACGATTAAAAGCTGCCGAACGTGTCGTTATGAAACCTTTTTCGTGGAAATCCCGAATCGAATCTATCGCGCAGATGAAAGCTGCCAGCGTAGAAAATCCGTTTGATGTATTCATTATCGGCGGTGGAATTACAGGCGCAGGTTTAGCTCTGGATGCGGCGGCGCGGGGATTGAAAACGGCATTGATTGAGAAGCGGGATTTTGCGGCGGGGACTTCCAGCCGTTCGACGAAATTGATTCATGGCGGATTGCGCTACCTTGAGCATTACGATTTTGCGTTGGTGCGCGAAGGCTTGCGCGAACGCGCGGAACTGCTCAAACTTGCACCACATCTGAACGAACCGTTTCCGTTCGTGATTCCGATTTATCAGGATAAACGAAGAAACTACGATCATCCGTTGCTCGTGCGAGCAGGATTGATTTTGTATGATTTGCTGGCGGGGAAATATAACATTCAACGGCATCGCCGCATTTCACTACACGAAACTTTGCAGCTCGCGCCGCAGCTTGATCCGCGTGGGCTGAAAGGTGCGCTGGTGTATTACGACGGACGGACAAATGATTCCCGGTTGGTGATTGAAATTATCAAAACCGCCAATACTTATGGAGCTGCGATAGCCAACTACATTTCTTTGACAGGCTTTCTCAAAGACGCCAACCAAAAAATCTCCGGCGTGAAATTGCATGATGAATTGACGGGAGAAACATTCGATGTTCATTCGCGTACGGTCATCAACGCGACAGGCGTGTGGATGAATGAAGTGCGCAGTTTGAGCGCGGATTTGAGCCACGAAGATAAGCAATTGCGTCCCTCAAAGGGAATTCATCTGACGGTTTCGGCGGAGCGATTGAAGGTCGCAACGGCGTGGTTGATTCCGGCGATTGGCGAGAAACGATTTTATTTTGTCGTGCCCTGGGAAGGTCGCGTCAACATCGGGACTACGGACACCGATTACCAAGACGGCAAAGATTCACCAGGAGCTATCGAAGCTGAAGTTATCAATATTCTGCAAGCGATCAATGCTTATTTTCCTGAAGCCCGGCTGGAGCAATCCGACGTGATTTCAGCCTGGGCGGGATTGCGCCCGTTGATTAGCAGCGGGAATACGAATCAATCTACGGCGGCGGTGTCACGCAAAGAAGAAATTTTTGCGGACGAAGACGGTTTGATTTCGCTGGCTGGCGGCAAGCTCACAACCTATCGGTTGATGGCAGAACGCGGCATTGATTTGGCGATGGAGCAGTTGAAAAATTCAGGAATTCAGCCAAAAAAAGTAAATACTAAAAATATCGTGCTGGGTGGGGGAAATCTCAAACGGGAAGAATTTGAACCGTTAGCGCAGAAAATTTCTCAGTCGGAAAATCTTTCTCTTGAAACTGCACGTCATTTAATTAATGCCTACGGCTCTGACTTTGAAAAAATTCTCGAACTCGTTCGGGAAAGCGAAGACTTACGCGAATTGCTGGTGGCAGATTTGCCGAACATCGCTGCCGAAGTCATTTATGCTGTCAGGTACGAATTAGCGATGACGATTGCCGATGTCCTAGCGCGACGTACGCGGCTGGCGATGTTGACCAGCATTGATTGTTCATCCAAGGTCGCTGATTTGATGGCAGTAGAATTAGGTTGGGATGAAGCGGAAAAACAGCGACGACTGAATGCTTATCAGCAAGAATACAAAAATGAATATTTGAGCTATTAACCGGAATGTAATAAATAAAAGTATGACATTTGCCATCAAAATATCTTTTCCCTTTTCACGCTCAGAGCCTTTTGCTATATTGCGCCATAGCCCTACCCCGCTCTCTTCAAAATGATCCACCTGATTTCTGCGGCAAGTGAGTAGCGCTTCCCCATCGTTCAAAGGAGAACAGCCTTGCAAGTTTGTGTAGTTGGAACCGGTTATGTTGGTTTAGTCACTGGCGTTTGTCTTTCATATCTGGGGCATTCAGTCACTTGTATAGATATTGATCAGCGCAAAATTGAAATGCTCAGCAGCGGAAAATCACCGATTTATGAGCCTGGTCTGGATCAATTGTTAACGATCTGCATCCAGAAAGGTTTACTGCATTTTAGTACTGACATTAATGCCGCAGTGAAACAGGCGGATATTATTTTTACTGCGGTTGGCACTCCGCCGTTGCCTTCCGGCAAAGCGAATTTGTCTTATGTTGAAGCGGTTGCGCGTCAAATCGGAGCTTCGCTTGACGGAACTCGTCGCCGTGTCGTCGTTAATAAATCTACGGTTCCGATTGGCTCTGGAAACTGGGTCGAAATGTTGGTGAAAGAAGGACTCAAAGGCAACAAAGAGTGTGAAGGGTTAAAACCTGAAGGACTTTTTGCCGTCGCGTCCAATCCAGAATTTTTGCGTGAAGGCTCGGCAATTCCCGATACATTTTATCCTGATCGCATTGTGCTTGGTTCCAGTGATCCATTTGCCATTGAACAACTCCGGGCTTTGTATAAACCATTGATTGAGCAAACTTTTACAGCTCCTCCTTCGGCGGCGCGTGCTTCCAATATGATGGCTGTGCCAGTCGTGACAACGGATTTGGCTTCGGCGGAAATGATTAAATATGCCGCGAATGCTTTTCTCGCCACGAAGATCAGTTTCGCTAATGAAATTGCCAATATCTGCGAACGTGTCGGAGCTGATGTGCATGAAGTTGTGCGCGGTTTTGGGCTGGATAATCGCATCGGGCCACGTTTTCTGAATGCCGGACTTGGCTGGGGAGGTTCCTGTTTTGGAAAAGATGTTTCGGCTTTGATTGATATTGCGAAAGAATACAATTACGAACCGCAAATGTTACGCGCTACAGTTGGTATCAATAGTGAGCAGCGCGGCATTGCCGTTCAAAAATTACAGGAAACGCTCAAGATCATTAAGGGCAAAACCATTGGATTATTAGGTTTGGCATTCAAGCCCAATACTGATGATTTGCGAGACGCTCCAGCGTTGACGATTGCGCAACGCTTATTGGAAATGGGCGCCAAGGTCAAAGCTTATGATCCGATTGCCAATGAGCATTGTAAGCAGCAATATCCTGACGTTAATATTGAATATGCTGAGAATGTTGAAAGTCTTGCCAGCGACTGTGATGCTTTGGTGTTGGTGACAGAATGGGAAGAATTCAAACATCTTGATTTGCAGAAACTAAAAGAAGTAATGAATGGAAACGTTATTATTGACGGGCGCAACGTGCTGGATCAACAAGCCGTGCGCGACGCGAATTTTATTTATCGGGGGATCGGACGCTAATGCGAATATTACTTACAGGTGGAGCCGGATTCATCGGAAGCCATCTGACAGATCGTTTACTCAGTGAAGGGCATGAAGTCGTCGCGATGGATAATCTCGTAACGGGCGACATTTCGAATATTGCTCATCATCGTTCCAATCCGAAATTTGAGTTTATTCATCACGATGTTAGTAACCACATTCACGTTGCGGGGCATTTGGATTGGGTGCTACATTTTGCCAGCCCTGCCAGCCCGATTGATTACTTGCAACTTCCGATTCAAACGCTGAAAGTTGGAGCTTTGGGGACTCATAATGCGGTTGGCTTGGCTAAAGCTAAAGGGGCGAAATTTTTTCTGGCTTCAACTTCGGAAGTGTACGGCGATCCACTGGTTCATCCACAACCGGAAGATTATTGGGGGAATGTCAATCCGATTGGCCCGCGCGGAGTTTACGATGAAGCAAAAAGATACGCCGAAGCGATCTCCTTTGCTTACCATCGCGTCCATCAGGTAGATGTCAGAGTCATCAGAATTTTCAATACTTACGGCCCGCGAAATCGGGTGAATGACGGGCGAGTCGTCCCGACGTTTATTAATCAAGCTTTGCGCGGTGAAGCTATTTCGGTTTTTGGCAAAGGTCAGCAAACACGTAGTTTTCAATATGTTGCAGACTTGGTGAACGGAGTGCGCAGGCTGATGGATGTTCCTTACAACCGTCCGGTAAATATTGGAAATCCGCGCGAAATGACAATATTACAGTTTGCGGAGCTGATTTTACAGTTAACTGGAAGCAGTAGCACGATTGAATATAAACCTTTACCGGAAGATGATCCGAAGACACGCCAGCCGGATATTGCTCGTGCTAAGGCGATTCTTAACTGGGAGCCGGTTGTTCCCGTTGAAGAAGGGTTGAAAAAAACTATTGACTGGTATCAACAATTGAGTCTGAAAGCAGGAGTATAAGAGGTCCGCAAAAGCCGAAAAGTCCTGTGATGGCTTATATTTTGGTTGACAGCAACACTTGTTTGAGGTAAAAAGCTACAGCCTTAATCCTGTCTCCTCGAAAGGAGGCTCACACAAGTACGGACTGCCTGTTTGCCCCAACAGAAAGCCAATCTAAGTTATTTTATTTCAACGATTTGTAATGGCTGATTTCAAGCTGGATTAGCTTGAACATTTATTTTGATCCCGGAGGAAAGAAAAATATGAAGATCAAAGTTACGGGAATTAGAAAAGCACTGACAGTCACTGTGATGGTGGCGGTTGGAAGTCTGAATAGCATGATGATGGGCAGCGCGGCTGCTCAAATTGCCCCCAAAGTTTCTGGTGAAATTAATGTTCGTGGAGCTGTCATGCTCAATGGAATTAATGCCGCCAACGGTTCAACCATTTTTGATGCCGGACGTGTTAAGACCGGAAGCAACGGTGCCGCAACCTTGAATTTAGGCAAGCTGGGACAAATTGAACTGGCTGCGGATAGCGAATTGGTTTTGAAACTCTCGGCTGGAGAAATTGGCGGAAATCTAATTTCTGGACATGCGATTGTCAATGCTCCTGCTGGCGTGAGCGTGAATGTGATGACCCCAGATGGTGTCGCAACCACAGCAGGCAATGAATCCTCAATTCTGGCCGTTGATGTGAATTGTGGAAATACCCATGTGCTTTCTTCACGTAGCGAGGCGAAAGTTAACACTGGTGCTAAAGTTGAAGTAGTAGCCGCAGGAAAAGAAGTAACTGTTGGTACTCAAAATGCACCGACTTGCAAGAGAGTTCCTGTTATATTACCAGCAGCCGGATTAAGTTCAGGTGCTTTAGCCGCGTTGTTGATTGCTGGTATTGGTGGGGCAATCACTGCCATTGTTGCTATCACACAGGGTAATGACACGCCCGCGTCCTCATTAAATATTAGCGGATTTAGACCCTAAGAATCTGAAACAACAATAGCTTACCGCCCCGACAGAGGTAAACATAATGCGTAGTAAGATTACTGGACTCAGAAAAGTTCTAACCGTTGTGATGATGATGACGGTCGGAAGTTTTAGCAGCCTGCTCACCAATACGGCAATGGCGCAGGTAGCTCCAAAACTAGCTGGTGATGTTGTTGTTCGAGGAAGTGTGATGCTGAATGGTGTCACAGCTACGAATGGTGCAACAGTATTTAGCGATGGTCGAATCCGTACTGGAAGCAATAGCGGCGCAACAATCAATCTGGGCAAGTTAGGACAGGTTGAATTAGATGCAGACAGTGAATTAGTACTACGCCTGGAACAGCACCTGATCGGTGGAAGTTTGAGAGTAGGTCGTGCAACTGTGACTGCTCCTAAAGGCGTGAGCGTCAATGTTCTGACCGCTGAGGGAATTGCCACATCTGAAGGAAAAGATGCTTCTGTTCTTACAGTTGATGTTAGCTGCGGTAATATTCGTGTTATCTCTGCACGTAACGAAGCCAAAGTGACGGCTGGCAGCCGGGTTGAAATCGTTCCTGCTGGTCAGGAAGTTTCAGTCGGAACGCCACAAGATGCTGCTCGTTGTGCTCGTATTGCACAAGATGCAACGAGAAAGAAAATGGGTGGTATAGGCGCGTTGAGTGGTGGTGCTTTAGCGGCTCTGATTCTCTTAGGTGTTGGCGGAGCAGTAGTTGGAATCGTTGCTGCAACGCAAGGTGACAACGCTGTTTCAAATGGCACGGTCCTTTTGAGCCAGTTCAGACCATAACTAAACCAGTCAATCTAATATTTAAATTTGACGCCATTTTCCTGTAAATTACAGGGAAGTGGCGTCATCCATTTTAAGGAAAACATGATTCACCGACCCCGACGATTACGACAGAATTCTGTGCTTAGAAACTTAGTTCGTGAGACAAAACTTGCACCAGAGAATTTCATCTACCCGTTTTTTGCTTGTGCAGGTGAGGGGATTAGAAAAGAAATTAGTTCAATGCCGGGAGTCTTCAATTTATCAGTTGATGAAGTTGTGAAAGAAACAAATTGGGCTAAAAGCGAGGGACTCACCTCTTTCATTTTGTTTGGATTACCGGAAAGCAAAGACGAAAATGGCAGTGGAGCATATATTGAAAATGGAATTGTCCAGCAGGCAATTCGTGCGCTAAAATCTGAAATCAAAGACATTCTGGTAATCGCAGATACCTGCCTTTGCGAATATACCTCGCACGGACACTGTGGGGTTATCAAAAATAAAGATGTTGATAATGATCCTTCGCTGAAATTGATTGCCAAAACTGCAGTCAGTCAGGCGCAAGCCGGAGCGGATATTATTGCTCCTTCGGGAATGATGGACGGGATGATCGGGGCAATTCGAGAAGCACTGGATGATGAAGGATTTCAGAACACCCCGATCATGTCCTACGCGGTCAAATATGCTTCTGGATATTACGGGCCGTTTCGTGAGGCTGCGGATAGTACTCCACAATTCGGTGATCGTCGCAGCTATCAGATGGATCCTGCCAATTCCCGCGAAGCCTTACGCGAAGCTGATCTTGATGTTGAGCAGGGCGCAGATATGTTAATGGTGAAACCTGCTTTGCCGTATTTGGATATTATCAAAACATTGCGTGAGAACTACGATTTGCCGTTGGCGGCGTATCAGGTTTCAGGGGAATACGCGCAAATCAAAGCCGCTGGAAAATTGGGTTGGATTGATGAAGAGAGGGTGATGATGGAATCGTTGATTTCAATTAAGCGGGCTGGAGCGGATATGATTCTCACCTATTTTGCCCGCGAAGCTTTGAAGCATTTGTGATGTTAACTTAAATCGCCAAATTGTAATTGAAGCAAAGCAGTCGCTGTGATGGCGGCTGTTTCTGCTTTCAGGATTCGGTTGCCAAGATAAATTGCCGTGAATTCATTTTTCTCAGCAATGGCAAGTTCAGATTTACTCCAACCGCCTTTGGGGCCAATGATAACACTGACAGAATTTGCTGAGGGCAGGTCGTTTAATTTCCCTCCACCTTGTTCAGAAAAAATCAGCCGCAGTGAGCTTTGTTGCTGCTGGCAAAAATCAGCGAAGGTTTGCGGTTCAGCAATTTCCGTTAGCATTCTTCGACCGCATTGCTTGGTAGCTTCGAGTGCAATTTTTCGCCAGCGTTGTAAGCGTTGCTCATTCCCGGAAATTTTTCTGAATTCACAAAATTCAGTGACGAGAGGGACGATTTGTGTGACACCAAGCTCCGTGGCTTTTTGGACAATTAAATCAAACCTGTCATTTTGGAGAATGGCTTGCCCCAGCGTCAGCTTGAGCGGCGATTCTACCGGATCGGAAACAGGTGCAGTGATGGTGAGCGCAACAGATTTTTTGCTTACTTCAGCGACTTCGCATTCGTATTCGTTGCCAAGTCCATCGAACGCAAAAACAGTTGCTCCTGATGACAGCCTCAGCACTCGTGATAAGTGATGGGATTCGTCGGAATCAAGCGTAATCAGAGGATCATTGATTTGATTTGGTAGCGCAAAAAAACGATGCCGCTGCATAATTATTTCTCAAATTTCAAAGCAAAAGTTACCCATTCGCCATCAGGCTTGGATTCCAATAAAGCGAAATGATGGTTCGATAATATTTCTAAAACTTCATTGCCTTGCGTCTGTAAAATTCCAGAGACGATCAGTGTTCCCTGCGCTTTCATGGCAGGCGGAAAATCAGGCGCGAGAGGAATAATAACATCGGCTGTCAGGTTGGCTAAAATTACATCGAATTGTTGATCGTGAAAGGATGCGAGCTTGTTGACTTCAAGTTGAATGGAATCTTCGAGCTGATTAATTTCAGCATTTTCAACTGCCACTTCGATGGCTT
>JAYVZE010000122.1:0-7010 GCA_043783625.1 Blastocatellia bacterium
TCGCGGCGCTGGAGCAGTTACAAAAGACACCGTCTTTGATCAAGCAGTTTTTCCATCATCCCGCCGTTGCTTTTTATAACTAACTACCGCACGGCAGTACCGCAGGTTAAAATCAAAACACTCTGCTCAAAAAAATATTGGGATAATATATCCGTCAGCAGGTCATTTGCGTTATGACTGACTACCTTTTCTGTATTATCCCTTGAATTCACTTTCAGCCAGTCATATACTTCGCCTCTCTCGCATTGAAAGAACTCAGAAGCTAGGGTTGAGACGGTTTGCCTTGCTCGCAAGACGCCCTGTGTAGATTACTCACAAAGCGTCACTCAAAAGAGAAAGGTAAAGAGCGACCATGATCGCTCTGAGGGACAGTTCGTCTACCTTAAAATTGGAATCTAGATATGCCAACCGAACAATTAAAACAACCTCAAATTTTTCTCTGCCACGCCAGCGAGGACAAGCCAGAAGTTCTAAAAATATACGAACGCTTAAAATCTGAAGGTTTCAAACCCTGGCTGGATGAGAAAGATATTGGGGCGGGCAAGGAATGGCGAAAGGAAATCCCTAAGGCAATGAAGGAGTCCGATTTTGTTCTGATATTCTTTTCAAAGACCTCAGTACGTAAACGTGGCTATGTTCAAAAAGAATTCAAACTGGCCCTTAAAACTCTTGAGGAAATTCCTGAAGATCAGATCTATATTATTCCTGCACGGTTAGATGATTGTATAATCCCTGAAAGTTTTACTCACCTGCAACGCGTGGATATTTTTGTAAGGGGAGGATTTGCGAAGGTTATTGGCGCACTCCGCTTAGAATCAGAAACAGCGAAAATGAATCTAGCGGAGGTTAAATCCCCAATATCTAGCTATAACTTTCGTTGTGTACCCAGAATACTTTCAGAAAGCGACGTTAAGTTAATGCTGGAAAAGTATGATTTTTATTGTGCAGGTATTAGCCCTTTGAACGAAAAAAGGAATAATCCGGACGGTAAAGGTATCGCCCATGATTTCATAAGTCACGGCGAAACCATTCTCGATAAAACAACCAGCTTGTTGTGGCAACGGGCCATTTCTAGAAGGATGGATTTTATATCAGCCCAAAACTATATCCTGAACATCAATGAGGGGTCTTTTGCAGGATACAATGATTGGAGGTTGCCGACGCTGGAAGAGGCCATGTCCTTGATTGAGCCAAGAACTCCCAGAGATCACTGGTATACCAGAGGTCATATGTATATCAATCCAATCTTTGATATGTCAGAGATTAGCTTGCCGTGGATTTGGACTGCTGATCATAAAGAAGATGAGAAGTCTGTTTGGAGGGTCGGTTTCTCCAACGCTTTTTGTATCTCCGAACGCGTAGACAATAGTCTTGGAACCGTTCTTGCCGTACGAGGCAACAAGAAAAAGTCGGGAAAATCCCCTCGGAGTACAAGTTCATTCTGAACCAATACAAGTCTGAGCCAATTATCTCGCGCCCGCTTTGCAAAACTGAAGTTCGGCAGTTGGGTGTTGTTGCAACCGGAGCGCATCAACGCCTACGCTCAGGCCGTGATCCAGACGATGCGCGCGGACGAACACGAACGCGGCTGTTTGCCCGAAGCGCGCGTGTTGCAGGGCGACCTGACTTATCATTCGTCGCTCGAACGCCTGCCGCCGGACGAGGAACGTTTCGTGTTGCTGGCGATGCAGCAGACGCTGGTCGAACGCGGCCTCTGTTTGCGCGAACACGGCGACCAGGGGGCGCTGCTCGTCTTCCCCAGCTATTACCTCCGCGAACGCGCGGAGTTGGGGGGCTATCCGGTGGTGCTGGTCAGCTATCAATTCTGCTGGCGAAATCCGCTGGATGGAAGTGCGCGAGTATCTGAAGCGGGAAAGCAACGATGTCCAAAAAGCCGTGAAGCAAATTGTCTTCAGGGGCGAACGCTTTGACGTGATGAGTGTGCGTCGTTGGCGCGATAAAATCTTAGCCTGACGTTATTCTCCTTACTTACAAAAAATAGGATTTGAATCTCGCATCGTGGCAAACTACAATCGCTGAACTATGCTGCGCGATAAAATGCATTATCTGGGTCGGTTCTTTTCGTTAGTCCTGCTGGTTGGCGTCATTGCGATTCTTGTCACTTCTTTTATTAAGTACCGCAACAAACGAGTGGAGACGCCGCCGATTCCGCGTGGCGCGAAAACTTTGGGCGAAGAAGTTGTCTCCATCACCGAGGGTTATGAATTCCTCCACTCCGAAAACGGGAAGCCGAAATTTAAAATCATCGCCGCCAAAGATACCTCTTACACTTCGGGGAAACACGAACTTGAAAAACTTGAATTGACTGGCTTCGATGACGCAGGCAAAGAAGACGGACGCATCAAAGCCGACACCGGAGAATCGCAGTTGGATCAAGGTTTAGTCAGCTTTGCGGGACATGTTGTAGCCACGAATGCAGAGGGGTTGGAAGTCGCTACGGAAGTGCTGAAATACAACACAAAAGATGAAATTGCGACGAGTCCGGTGGCGATCAATTTTAAGCGTGAACGATTGACCGGATCGAGCATGGGCGCGATTTTATTGGTCAAAGAGAAGAAATTATCGTTGCTGAAAGATGCGCATGTCATTGTGGCTTCAAAAGACCCAAAAGCCGCGCCCGTAGATTTAAAAGGCGAAAAGGCTGATTATTTTCAAATGGAAGGCATTGTAAAATTCCTGGGTAACGCCTCCATCACGCAAGGCGAACAATTCGGAAAAGCTGATGGCATCACCGGATTTTATCGCAAAGATTCTGACAAAATTGAACGTGTCGAAGCCCGTGGCAACAGCTTTTTGCAGTCTCGTGCAAAAGGAAAAAATCAAGAAATCGGAGCGCGTGATCTGGATTTTTTCTTTGATGATCTGCAACATTTATCTAAAGCTTTAGCGACCGGAAAAGCTGTCGCGCGTTCACTGGAAAAAGATGCGCCGCGAGAGATTACCGCCGAGCGCATGGAAGCCCGCTACACGTCACAGGAAAAAGGCAACGAAATCAACACCATCGTCACGAACGGGCGTACGACAGTTAAAATTACTCCGGCTGAGAAAAATGAAAAAAATGCCGAACGCGTGCTTGAAGCTGATGGCGCAACCGTGAATTATTTTCCCGGCGGAAAATTCATGTCACAAGCGGAAGCCAATGGAAATGCAGTTCTGACCGTGACGCCAACCATTTCGACGCCAAAATCTGAAATCAAAAAATTACGCGCTCCGAAATTTGTCGCTGATTTTTTTGAGACGAATAATGATCTAAAAGTCTTCAATGCTGAGACCAACGGAGTTGCCGAATTCACGCCGATGCAACCGACCGAAAAACACGTCAAGCGGACGCTGACCGGAACGAAAATGACGGCAAATTTTGCGCAGGAAAATCAGGACATTTCAGAACTTATCATTGACGGCAATGCAAAACTTGATGAAGGTGAGCGTCACGCTACTGCGGCGAAAGCCAATTACATCGGCTCTTCACGAACAGTGCTGATGCGCGGAAAACCACAGCTCTGGGATAGCGTGATGCGTACCGATGCGCAGGAAATTGATGCGAATCTTGACAGCGGCGAAAGCTTCGCTCGCACCCGCGTCCGCACGACTTATTACAGCCAATCAACCACGAATGGCGCGGCTCCCTTCAAGAAATCTAAATCTCCGGTTTTTGTCTCATCCGATCAGGCGACGTTTCGACATCGTGAATCCGCCGCGAAATACGAAGGCAATGCGCGCGCGTGGCAGGACGATAATTTTGTGCGCGGTGATATTTTGGAGATGGATAACGGTGAAAAAACGATGATCGCGACGGGAAACGCGCAATCGGCTTTATACAACATGGAACGCGAAGTTGAAAAAGGAAAAAAAGAAATTGTTCCGGTGTTTGGAGCCGCCGATAAGATTCATTATTTCGATGCTCAGAAGCTGGTGCGATATACGAATAACGTCAAAATCCGACAAGGGACAGATCAGATTGAATCAGTGAAAGCGGACGCGACTTTGGATGAAGATTACAAAATGACGCATTTTGTCGCAGAGCAAAATGTCGTCTTAACGCAACCGCAACGACGAGGAAAAGGCGAGAAGATGGATTACACCGCAGCCACAGATGAGGCAATATTAACAGGTAGTTTAGCGACTTTAGAGGACCTGGAACGCAAAGCAATGACTAAAAGTCCAAGATTGACTTTGCACTTACGCGATGCTAAGATCACCGCCAATGATGAGGGCGGCACGAACACGCGAGTGACGACCAAAGCGCGTATTAAATCGAAGTTGAGGCCTCAGTAGTGACTGACAAAATGAATCAGTTGAGCATCGAAGCAGAAGCGATGCCGAAAAGCGAAAATGAAATAGTCGGGTCTTCGCAGCAACTGTTATCTGAAAAGCAATCATCATTAGGTTCTGTTGAATCATTACGTGCCAAAAACCTCAAAAAATCCTATCGTGCTCGCTGCGTCGTCAATAATGTTTCAATCTATGTGAATCCCGGAGAAATCGTCGGACTGCTGGGTCCGAACGGTGCGGGAAAAACTACGACCTTTTATATGGTCTTAGGATTAGAACGCCCCGACGCTGGAAAAATTTGGTTAGGCGCGCTCGATATTACAAGATTTGCCATCCATAAACGCGCCAGAAGTGGTATTAGTTACTTGCCCCAGGAAGCATCGGTCTTTCGCAAATTAACGGTTGAAGAAAATATTCTGGCGATTCTGGAAACACTCAAGCTGTCACGGCAGGAACGTTACGAAAAACTGGAACGATTGATCGAAGATTTTAATCTTGGTCACGTCCGGCGCAACAAAGGCTACGCACTTTCCGGCGGAGAACGTCGGCGCACAGAAATTGCGCGGTGCTTAACGATTGAACCGAAATTTATTTTGCTGGATGAACCGTTTGCCGGCATTGATCCGAAAGCGATTGACGATATTCAGCAGATCATTGCAGGGCTGAGAGATCGCGGCATCGGAGTTTTAATCACGGATCACAATGTCCGCGAAGCTTTGGCGATTACTGATCGCGCTTACATTATTAACGAAGGGCAAATTTTCCGTACCGGAACGCCCCACGAATTGACAACGGATTCAGAAGTACGCAGAGTCTATCTGGGCGAAAAGTTCAGAATGTAGTTTTCACTTAGAGTTTTATGAAACAAGGGCTTTCACTAGGACAGCGATTATCACAAAGCATTATCCTGACGCCGCAACTGCGTCAGCGAATTGAAATGCTTCAGATGGCGCAACTGGAACTGGGAGAATTAATCAACCAACAGCTCCAGGAAAATCCCGTCCTTGAAGAAATTCCCGGTGATGAAATTTCCGTCTCTCCCAGCTTAACCGGAGCCGACTTTGCAGTAGATGCTCCCAGCGGTGAACTCAACGGAAATCGAGATTACGAAGTTCCCGGCGATAATCCCAATTACATGAATGGCGCGGCTGAAATGCCGGAATACATTAACGGAAATGCCGAGACCAAAGATTTTGGTGAATCGAATTACGAAGAACGGTTCACCGCGAGTGACAGCTCGACAACGAATACAGATTCGCCTGAAGCAGAAATCGGACAGCGGGATTCTTTTGAGGAAATTGACTTCGGACAAACCTTTGAAGAATATCTTGATCCGGGTTATCGCACCCGCGAAACCGAAGTCAAAGAGGCTCCCTCCTTCGATCAATTCCTCTCTTCTGAGCAATCTCTGGGCGAATATCTGGATTGGCAATTGCGCATGACAGTTGCGCCGGAAGAGGTTTTAGAGGCCGCTTCTGCCATTATTGGTAATCTGAATAATGACGGTTATCTTGAAGGTACGCGCGAAGAAATGGCGGCACTTGGCAACTGGTCAACTGAGACGATAGACGCCGCTTTCAAGATTCTGGCGCAGCTTGATCCGCCGGGAATAGGAGCCTGCGGGCTTCAGGAATGTCTAGTACAACAATTACAAACAATGGGCTGCGGAGATCGCTTAGCCGTTAGTTTAGTCCGCGACCATTTCCCGCAACTCCAAAATCACAAGTTACCTGAACTGGCGCGTGAACTGAATATTACCATTGAGGATATTCAGGAAGAGCTGAAAATTATTAAGCAACTGGAGCCGCATCCGGGACGCAAATTCGCGCCACGCGATGCGCATTATGTCGAACCTGAAGTGTATATTGAAAAGATGGAAGACGACTACGTCATCCGCTTCAACGATGATGGATTGCCGCAGCTCCGCATCAATACACAGTATCGGCGAATGATGGAAAATAAAGAAACATCCAGAGAAACACGCGATTATATCAAGGATCGTTTTCGTTCAGCCGTTGATTTGCTAAAAAATATTGAGCATCGCAAACAAACGATTTACCGCGTCTGCGAACAAATTATTTATCGTCAACGTCAGTTTTTAGATCACGGTGCAGATTTTATTAAGCCGATGATGCTGAAAGATATTTCTGAAGATATTGGCATTCATTTGTCTACGGTGTCGCGTGTCGTGAATGGTAAATATGCGCATACTCCGCAAGGTGTGATTGAGCTGCGCCGCTTCTTCACAGAAGGCATGGTCAACGATGACGGGGAAGAAGTTTCGACCCGCATCATCAAAACCAAGATCAAGAAAATGATCGAAGCCGAAGACAGTAAAGCACCGATGACCGATGATGAAATTGCTTCACGCCTGGCGGCTGACGGACAAAAGCTTTCACGCCGGACAGTTGCCAAATATCGTGACCAGTTGCGCATCCCCGGATCGCGCGAAAGAAGACAAAGTTTTTAAGTCCACAAAATGAACTTTTAGCGAGTTCATTCGTTTTATTCATTGAGGTTGTAAGTTCCCTGCCCCGCGTCATTAACCAATAACTTTTTCAAAGGAGCAGTGCCATGCAAGTCGAATTTACCGGTCGCAATTTCACCGTTTCTCCTGCCATCAAAGAACATACTAAAGAACATTTTGCGAAGCTTGATACACTCATGAAAAGTGCTTTCAAAGCGCATGTCATTTTAAGTGTGGGAAAACATCATAA
>JAYVZE010000123.1:0-9091 GCA_043783625.1 Blastocatellia bacterium
AAGGGAATGCGGGAGGTTGTCTGATGTAGCGCAAACATTCCTGTTTGCGTTTTGGTTAGAAGTAGATTCCCAAAAGAGCCACACCTGAAACAGGGAAACTGGCTTCATCGAAATTAATTTGTAGCCGAAACGCAAACTGGAAAGTTTGCGCTACATTTATCTGTCTTTGAATTTTTCGTAGAGCCTGGAATGGCGATTGGATAAATCAGTTTGCTTGCCATTTATCAGCATATATTTCAGCTTCGTACGCGGTTCCAGCGGGTCGCCATCCGTGATAATCAGGTTGGCAATTTTGCCGACTTCGATGCTGCCAACCAATTTGTCGACACCAAAAATTTGGGCGGGATAGATGGTGACGGCTTTGAGAGCTTCTTCTTTTGGTAATCCGAATGCGGCGGCGGTTCCGGCGTGAAAGGGAAGCAGTCGAATATCGCCCGGGCTGCCGGGCGAATCATTCCCCGACTTGAAGGCAATTTTAATTCCGGCTTTGAAAAGTTCTCCGGCGCGTGCGTACTCGGCGTCATACGGATCGTCTTCGGCACTGAGTTCGTTCAAGACTGCGGGAAGAATGACGGGGATATTTTTTTCTTTCAACTGCGCTGCAACTTTGAGGGCATCTTCGCCACCATTGATGATGAGTTTGAGGCCGTGTTTATTGGCGAATTCGATCACGGCTTTCAAATCTTTTTCAGTATGAGCATTCATCAACACCGGAGTTTCGCCCTTTAAAACGGGGATCAAGGCTTCCATTCCTAAATCAACCGGACGGGCGGGAATTAATTTATCAGCGGCGGAAGCTTCTTTTGCCCTCAGATAAACTTTGGCGTCTTCGAACATTTTGTTAAGAGATTCGATCCGTTTGTCGCGTTGTTGGCGCATCGCTTCGGTGGGAGTGAAGTTGCCTCCACCGCCGAAGCCGCCGCCGAAATTGGGAAGCGATGGATAATTCATCGCCATCGCCACGGGAGCCTTTAATCTCATCTCTTGCGGTGTCCATCCATCCAAATTAATTAACGCTGCTTGCCCGGAAATTAATCCGCCTTGTGGCGAAGTCAAAACTGTCGTGACACCGTTGGCACGCGCTACGCCGATGTGGTCGCTGTTCGGATTCACAGCAGTCAGCGCTTTGGCATTGGCATTAAAATCGCCGAGTTCGCTGGTATCTACCGTGGAATTCACGGCACTAATTTCCACGAGTCCCAGCACCGTTCCTGCATCAATCAAGCCCGGATAAACTGAAAGCCCTGTCGCGTCAATGATCTTCGCACCTGAGGGAACGCTGGCAGTTGCGCCGACTTCGGTAATTTTCCCGCTGCGAATGACTATCGTGCCTTTTTCGATGACGGCTCCGGTGACAGTAACGATCTTTGCGTTGCGGATGACAATGATGTCGGACTTACTCTGCGCGAAAGTCGAACACGAAAAAGCGAATAGTAAAAATGTGAGTTGAATGAATGATTTCATTAGAAAATGCCCGGTTTTTTGAATAATTCTTTCGTTGATTCAGGGAGCTGTAATTTCATTCCAGAAAATCGCTTCAAGAATTTTTTGGGTTCTGGTTTGTTCAATTGAAATGGGTTCCGAATCGGAACTGCGAATTTCGGGGTTGTAGAATAAATTCTTTGAAGCACCGCAGTCGGGTTTTGCTGGCAAGGATTCACAACAATTCCTTTTGCTTCGATTGCACGGTTAGTTCCTTTGATGAAAATTCCTTTATCAATGTTTTCAGGTGGAGTTACTACGATTCCTGAAAACTGTTTGCAGCTATCAGTGGTCGTAGCTTGAGCAGCCGCTACTCCTGAAAAAATCATGATCGAAAACAAACTGAAAAATAATTTCCTCATCACAAGACCTCACTGTCGGTGCGCCAGCATCCTGCTGGCAAAGCGTTTGTTGAGAAAAGCTGCCAGCAGGATGCTGGCGTACCCATTATTGATGATGCGGATGCGCGTCCCACTCTGCTTGCGTTGGTGTTGGAGGGACAGGCATTACGGTTGGTTGTGCCGCACCTCCGGTTTTCTTTTCTTTTTCGATCAGTGCTTTTTTCTCTTTGACTAAGGCTTCGCGCATCGTCAAATCTTTTGCGCGGTCGAAATAAATTTCGCCTTCGATCATGGTGATGTCAGGTCGGGAATAGACACTGAAAGGATGCCCGTTGAAGATCACGAGATCAGCATCTTTGCCGACATCAATGCTGCCGACGCGGTTTTCAATCCGCATCATTTCAGCCGGATTCAGCGTAATCATTTTCAAAGCTTCATCTTCAGTGAGATCGCCATACTTCATTAATTTCGCGGCTTCCAGATAAAAATGTCTGGAAGTCTCAAGGCTGTCGGAATGAATGGCGACCTTGATTCCTTTGCGCATCATTACAGCGGCATTGTATGGAATCGCGTCGTACGCTTCCATTTTGTATGACCACCAATCCGGTAGAATCGAAGCACTCGCACCGTGTTTGGCGATTTCCGGAGCGACTTTGTAGCCTTCCAGCGTGTGCTGAAACGTGTGAACTTTGATGCCGAATTCTTCTGTTAAATTTATCAGCATGGCGATTTCATCAGCGCGGTAGCAATGCGAATGAATATCAATTTTGCCGCGCAGCACATCGGCGATGGCTTCCAGCTTGAGGTCTTTACGCGGAGCGACAACATCTTCGCCGCGTTTTTTGGCGGCTTCAAAATCGTCCCATTTTTTAATATATTCACGACCTTCGGTGAAGGCTTGACGAATCGTTTCCTCGACTCCCATGCGCGTGGCGGGGTAGCGTTGTTGAATGCCCGGTGCGCGGAAATTTGCCCGTTTGGGGTTTTCTCCCAGCGCAAATTTAATCGTACGGGGTGCGCCTTCAAAATACATTTCATCAGCGGTTTTCCCCCACTTTAATTTGAGCATGGTATTTTGTCCGCCGATGGCGTTTGCGCTGCCGTGCAACGGATGAATCGTCGTCATGCCGCCTGCTAATTGGCGATAAATATTGATGTCGGTGGGGTTCACTACATCGCGCATTCTGACCATCGCGGTGACGGAAAGCGAGCCTTCGTTGACGGAATCAAGTGCTGTATGCGAATGCGAATCTACGAAGCCGGGCGTGACGAATTTTCCGGTCGCGTCAATAACTTTGGCATTTGCAGAGGCTTTGACAGTTTTCCCGACGGCGGTGATTTTCCCGTTTTTGATGAGGATGGAACCGCCTTCGATTGTGCCGTGCGAAGCCGTCATGATTGTCGCATTTTTAATCAGCGTTTCTTCCTGCGCAAAAACGGAAACACTAATTAAAATTGTCAGTAAGAAAAGAGAGGGTAGGTGTTTCATAAATTTCTTGCTTCACGATGTGGTGCGAATTCTTTATTTGCACGAATTGCTCAAATTAGAGACGCGAGTAAAGAACTCGCGCCCAGTTTGCTACGGCTTCTTAACGCCACTGAAATCAAAGCTTGTACCCATTGTTTCCATTGAACCGTTAATGGCATTCCCTTCGATTTTCCCTTTGGCAGCAATGGTTAATTGTTGCCCGTCAAAATTGATCGAATAGGTAAAACTCAACTCATTTCCGTTGAGTTTTCCATTGCTGATGGCGACTGTTCCAGAAGGTGAACCGATTTCCCCTGTGACGGTTTCATTGTTCACCAGCAGCGATAATGGCGCGTTCATGGTTCCGGCGGGAGAATTTATTGTCAGCGTCCAGTTTCCTGCCGCATTCGCATTTGCCGCAGTAGGCACTGCTCCCGGTCGTCCGTTTCCTTCCGGTCTTTTAGGAACTTCTGGAACCTTAATTTCAAATTGTTTGCCATCAACAAACGTGTATTTGATCTTCGTATCTTTGTTGAAAAGATCGCCCGTCGTCACAATGAGATTGGCAATTTTCCCCTGCTCAATGCTGCCGAGCTGTTCGGAGATTCCAAAGATTTGCGCCGGGTAGAGCGTCAGGGCTTTGAGAGCTTCTTCTTTGGCAAGTCCGGCTTCGACAGCCTTTGAAGCGTTGCTAATAAAATCAGAGGCTTTGGTAAGATTCCCGGATGTGAAAGCGAATTTTACGCCCGCTTTGCTGAGTGCCGCCGCCGCCTTCGGCGCTTCGGCGCGATCTTTCAACGCTCGTAAGGATTCGGATTCAGGATCATCCAGTCCGGCAGGTTTTTGCGGAAAACCCAGGCTCAACAGTACCGTCGCATTTTTTTGTTTGAGCAAATCGGGAATCAAGTAACTTTGTCCCGCGCCACTCAGCATGTACTTCAAATTAAATTCTTCGCCGAGTGTGATGGCGCGGCGGATTTCGCGTTCGCTGGTGACATTGAAAATCACCGGCATTTTTCCGCTGATGACGGGCAGTAAAGCTTCGAGTGATTTGTTGTGCGTCGGACGCGCTTTCCCGCGTGGCGCTTTTCCGTAATTGTCCCACAGTTCCTGATAATTTTTCGCGTCGAGAAATGATTGACGAAGGAAGGCAAACACGCCCATTAATGAGCCAGGGTAGCCGCCGCGTGCGCCAGAAAATCCAATGCTTAGTGCGAGTGGCGAGCGAAGCAAAAGTTTTTCTCCGGTTTCAGTTCCTAGATTTATAAACGCAGAGCGTCCACGAAAAACCCCGTCACGCGGGGAAGTTAAGGCAGCGGTAATTCCGGCATTTCTCTGCTGATCGAACGTTTCAGTATTCACGGTAAGCAGGTCGTTGACGGTGACTTCAGGTAATAATCCAGCGGTTGGATCGCCACCGCTGTTTAGCGCGATGAAAGCATTTTGCCCGCTACCGCCGCTGATCGGAGGTGCTGGTGGCTTAATGCCATACGTTGAATAAGCGTCAATCAATCCGGGATAAACGGTCATCCCTTTGCCTTCGATAACGCGAGCATCAGCGGGGACAGTGACATCAGCTCCGACGGCGGCGATTAAGCCATTTCTGATGACGACAGTCCCGTTCGGAATCGTTGCACCGGAAACAGTGACGATAGTCGCGCCTTTGATCGCGTAGCTTTCTGAATTGGAAAGTTGTGCGTACACTGATGACGTGAGAGTGAGTAAAATAGCGACAAAGCAAGCGAGCCGCAGGTAGCTCTGATTTTTCATTAACGTTGACTCCAATGAAAATTTTTCTTCCGCGCTCCGAAAAAAGACGGAGTTTTCAATCCGAAAACAGCAATAGACTAAACGTGTTATGGCGCAAATGCAAATCAACGGCAGTCAGATCAAGATGGTTTTTTTCGATGCGGGCGGAACGCTTTTTGATGTCGCTGAGCCAGTCGGAAATACATATTCAAGACTGGCGCAACAGTTTGACAAGAAAGTTGCGCCCGCAATTTTGCAGAGAAATTTCCAAACTGCTTTTAAAGGAATGCCGCCGCTGGCTTTTGAGGAAAATTTAAGCGCCGAAGCCTTAGCCGGAGCTGAATATCAATGGTGGTTCCGGCTGGTTTCTGAAGTGTTTGCCGGGAGTGGGGAATTCAAGAATTTTGAGAAATTTTTCGCAGCAGCCTATTCGCATTATGCGCAGACCAAAGCGTGGAAGCTTTTTGACGAGGTTGTTCCGACGTTAGAAAAATTGCAATCACGGTCAATAAAAATAGGGATAATCTCAAATTTTGATTCGCGCTTGCCCGGGTTATTAGAAGGCTTCGGGTTGAAAAAATATTTTGACTCAATTCATCTTTCCAGTCGGGTCGGCTTTGCCAAACCGAACCCGAAAATCTTCCAGGCCGCCTTGCAAGACAATCAAATCATTGCTTCTGAAGCTGTTCATGTCGGTGACAGTCTCATCGAAGATTTTCAGGCTGCCCGGAATGCAGGCTTGTCGGCCTGGTTAATTGAAAGTAACAGGAAAGAATCTGACTTGTCATCATTTCTTGAGATTCTGAGCGTAGCTTGAACAGGCGTGGCACCAGTCCTTGCAAATCTGTTTAACTTATGTAAACTGAAGCCGTTCCTTGCCGGATACTCAGTTGGAAAAAATAGAACCATCTCAAAGTGCCCCTTGAGATACGCTCACAACTGGGATTTTCACTCTATGCCTAACACCTTAAGCCGGCTGGTTCGTGTAGTGTGGTCGCTGTTACTTGTTTTTTGTTTATTGGGGAATCCTGTGCTCAAAGCGCAGACAAGTGCGACTATCACTGAAGCCGACGCCATTCGTTTGTTGGAACAAGCCACCTTCGGGCCGACCGAAACCTCTCTCTCCGAAATAAAATTACTTGGAGCCGATGCCTGGATTGAATCGCAGTTTTCTGCTCCAATTTCCTGGCTCCCGTATTACGCGCCAACTCCTGCGAATAGTACGCTGCTCTGTGCCACTGGAACTATCGAGCAACAAGACCTTTGCTATCGTGATAACTACACAATGTATCCATTGCAAGTACAGTTTTTCAAGCGTGCGATGAATGGTAAAGACCAGCTCCGTCAGCGCACAGCTTTTGCCTTGAGCCAGATTTTTGTTGTCTCAGGAAAACAGGTCATTCAGCCCAGTTCGGTTGCGCCTTATCTCGATCTGTTAACGGAGTCGGCATTCGGAAATTATCGTCAATTGCTACAGAAAGTGACTTTGAATCCGGCGATGGGCAGGTATCTTGATATGGTTAATAACGATCAACCAAATCTGAATCTGGGAACAACTCCAAACGAAAATTATGCACGCGAAGTACTACAATTATTTTCGCTCGGAACTGTGATGCTGAATCAAGACGGGACTCCCATTCTCGACATCAATGGAAAGACTATTCCCAGTTATTCGCAAGCATCAATCGAAGGCTTTGCTCACGTTTTCACCGGCTGGACGTATGCTACACAAACCGGAAAAACAGCGTTGGTTCATAATCCTGAAAACTTCACGAAGCCGATGTGGTTGTATCGTGATGCGAATGGAGTTGACGCGAACCACTCTAAGGCAGAAAAGTTATTATTGAGTTATCCGAATGCACAATGGTCGGTTGTGCCAGGTTTGATGGATGGAGAGACAGACCTTAAACGCGCCCTGGATAACATCTTTTTTCATCCGAATGTCGGGCCGTTTATCGGCAAACAATTGATTCAACATCTGGTGACGAGCAATCCTTCACCTGCGTATATCAGCCGCGTCGCCGGAGTTTTTAATAACAACGGCGCTGGCATTCGCGGTGACCTGCGAGCCGTGATAAAAGCCATTCTGCTTGACCCTGAAGCGCGTGGCGACAACAAGACCGCTACGAATTACGGGAAGCTCCGCGAACCGGTGCAGTACGTGTTGAATTTGTTGCGATCTTTGAATTCAACCACTGATTACATCCACGCGGAGCAGGTGAAATCAATGGGGCAGGATTTATATTATCCGCCTTCGGTTTTTAATTATTTTCCTCCTGATTATCAATTGCCGAATACGACCGCGCTGGGACCGGAATTTGCGATTCAATCCAGCTCGACGGCGATGACGCGATTGAATTTTATTCATACGGTTATTACGGGGCAGCAGACGAATTATGCGCCTGCAAATTTCACGATTGATCTGGCGAAATATCAGGCGATGGCTGGTGATCCAATCGCGTTAGTTGAATCGCTCAATCGTTTGTTGTTGCACAATTCAATGTCCGCCGCGATGAAAGCAGATGTTTTGAAAGCCGTGAATGCCGTCGAAACGACGAATCCCAAACTTCGGGCGCAGACGGCGATTTATCTGGTAGCGACTTCCTCGCAATATCAGGTGCAACGATAATTTCAGGCATCAATCTTGAAGGAGAATATGAATCACTCACGAAGAAAATTTATCAAACAAACCGGAATGAGTTTGAGCGCAGCAGCGATGCTTTCACAATTCGACGGCTTGAATCGCGTCGAAGCGCAAACTGCCAGCGATTACAAAGCACTCGTCTGCATCTTTTTATTTGGCGGGAATGACGGCAATAATACGGTGATTCCTTATACGAATTATGCGGCGTATAACACTGTGCGCGGCAGCAGTACGGGGATCAATATTCCACAATCGCAATTGCTGAAAATTAGTGTTCCCAGTCACGGCGCAGACTACGGATTGCATCCGGGTTTGGTTGAATTGCAAACACTTTATCAACAGCGCAGGCTCGCTGTTTTGTGTAATACCGGAACGCTCGTACAGCCGCTGACCCGGACTTCATTTTTGAATAATGCGCCGCGTCCTGAACATTTATTTTCCCATTCGGATCAGCAAGTGCAATGGCAATCGGCAATGACCAGCACGACGCAAGCGGGTTCGGGTTGGGGAGCGCGAGCCGTTGAAGCTACGGCGGGATTGAATGGAACGAATACCTTTCCACCAATGTTTTCGGCTGCGGGAGAAGTGCTTTATGGCATCGGCAAAAAAACGCGAACGTTCGTCCCCGGGGTTCCGTTGTTTGGGTTTCCGGCGGATGTTTCGCGCCATCAACGATATAAATCTTTGCGCAGCATTTTGACGTACGATCTTGATTCGACGCTCATCAACGCCAGCAGCGGAATTTCGAGTGCGGCGATTGACAACAATAATACTTACGCTACCGCAATGGCTGGAAACACAGTAGCGACGGCTTTCCCGTCAACTTCATTAGGAAGTCAATTGAAGCAAATTGCGACAACGATCAAAGCTCGCAACGCCATCGGATTGAAGCGACAAGTATTTTTTGCTTCACTTGGCGGATTCGATACGCACACGAATCAGTTCTACAATCAGGCGAATTTGCTCACGCAAGTCAGCAAAGCAATGAAGGCATTTTCTGATTCTATGGTGGAACTCGGAACGGATTCAGCGGTGACAACTTTTACCTTGTCAGATTTTGGGCGAACCCTGAAAGCTGCGAGTGGCGCAGGCTCCGATCACGGCTGGGGCAATCACCATTTCATTATGGGTGGAGCCGTAGGTGGTGGTAACTTTTTTGGCAATTTCCCGACGCTGCAATTAAACGGAGCCAGCGATGCGGGAGACGAAGGCAGATGGATTCCTACGACTTCGGTGGAGCAGTATGGCGCGACTTTGGCATCGTGGTTTGGCGTTGCTAGTACGGCAATGAATACGGTATTTCCGGCGATTGATAATTATTTGGTGAAGAATTTAGGGTTTATGAATTAAGTTTGAAAATGCAGAAGCCCGCACGTCGTAAGGGCGTTTTTTCGCTATGTAAAAAAA
>JAYVZE010000124.1:0-19569 GCA_043783625.1 Blastocatellia bacterium
CCCTACAGCTGCAAATCCTTGCAGGACTTTTCAAATAGCCACTAAAAACTGAAAATATCAGTTCTCAATTCAGAAAATTTTTTAAGGACGCCGTACTAAAAGCTTAAAAAGAAAAGTGCGTTTTAGGTCAGGTCCTACGTCAGCGGTCGTCAGGGAAGCAATTTCGCTGGTTGCTTTACCCGTTTGTTGACAACACTTCTGGAGCTGGCGTTGAACGATGAAGGTTGACTAAAAAACCATTTAATAAATGGTAGGCTCGAGCGGATTTGAACCGCTGACCCCTACAGTGTCAATGTAGTGCTCTACCCCTGAGCTACGAGCCTAAGAGAGTCAAATTTTCAAGTTGTGGAGAGTAACAAGGGAGGTTCATGTTGTCAAGCTGCGAAATTAGTCTTGGTTGTACTGGCTGTGAGTATAAATAATTAGCGAGCTAGGAAAGCCTTAATTACAGAACAAATTTATTCAGTTCGTTATCAATAATTTCTTCCCACTTAATCTCTAAATCTAGGGAATTTTTGGCGCAATTTAGAAGTTGCTTTATTAATGACTCAGGCAGGTTACAACTTAGGCTCAATCGTCCAGATTTTTTCAAAGCGTACATCTCATTGAAGTTCGAATCATACGCATAAAAATTGTCAAGAAGAACCCATGAGTCTTTACTAAGCTCGCACATTCCTTTTGGGATAAAAAAATTAAGAGGGAAATCGCTTGGTTGGCAACCTGATCTTTTTCCTTTTCTGTGCTGTTTAGAAGTGAGTAAGACGACGATATAAAAACCTACACTCCCGTCGTTAAGCAAAATAAAAAGTTTTTCTCCTATTTTGCCATCTTGAAATTTAAACTGTCGGTCAAAGTATACCGATCCAAGGGTCATAGATAATTGGCTAGGACTTCTTCATGTTCGGTAGCTGCTATTCGGATTTCTTCAGCTAACGGATTTTGACTGAGTACGTATTCATATGGGATAAATTGCTGTTTTTTTCCTTGCTCGTTATATACAAGATGCCAAGGCTGGGACGGTAAGTGGGTAGATTCAATCATTTCCTCTGCTGAATCTAGCGCGTATCTGTAAGAAACATCTTTTAGAATTGCAAGTTCCCGCTTTGTAAAACAGGTCGGATCAAAAGCTGTTTTTGCCGTAATCTCTAAATGCCAGTTGCCATGCCTGTTCTGCTTTTGCTTGAATTCTACTTTTCCGTCTAAGTCTTTTTTATCCTCAAGCTCTTTTGGGACAGGACCTTTAGGCCAGGCGTAATAGTTTAATCCCGTTACGCTCCTGCCCGTTTGGGCATAATGCTCAAAATCAAGATGGTATAAAAGCTTATACAGCTTAATTTTATGGCAGAGAGATGTCTCTTTCAAGAAATAAAGGATAGCGTTGATTAATTTATCCCTGTCATGATTAATGATCATCTTGCCTCCTTTTGCGCGTTTCATCGGTGAAACGTCTAGCGGATTATATATGCAATAGGTACAATATTTCAAGAATATCTGACCTAATATGAAATTTGTCTGGCAATGCAAGATTAGGACACTACCAATATTCAAAGGGGAAGTGATTCAATGCGTAACCCCGATTCCTTCTTTTACTTTGATGCTTTGATTACTCGCAACATCCGAAATCTTATCAATTTCTCCACCCAACCATTTCACTTCAACCGAATTTATTTTCGTTGCTTTTCCAACCCCAAAATGTAAGCGCAAATCGCTGTGTGAATAGTAACTGCCACTGCTGCGGACTTCATCGGTGAGCATCCGAATTTTATTATCTTCGGATTTGTATTCGATTTTCACTCGTGCGCCGATGCCTGTCCGGTTGGATTTGGTGCCGATCAATTTCACTTCCAGCCAATTGTTTTTACTGCTGTCATCTTTGTCCGCATCGTTGCGCAACAGCGTCGGCGGTTCATTCATATTCATGATCAGCCAATCTACATCTCCGTCGTTGTCGAAATCTCCGAACGCGCAGCCGCGACTGCTGTGGGGAGCGTTGATGGCTGCACCGCTGGTTTGGCTGATGTCTGAAAATTTTCCATTGCCGAGATTGTGGAAAATTTTGCGCGGGCTGCGATGCGGATATTCTTTGAAAAACTTTTCGACTTCGGGGTAAACGTTGCCAGTGACGTAGGCGATGTCGTTCCATCCATCGTTATCAAAGTCGTGCATCCCTGCGCCCCAGCAGACATATTTCGTAGCGGTTCCAAAGCCTGCGAAGAAGGAAACATCCTCGAATAACCATTTGCCTTGATTGCGATACAGCACGGGCGTGTCTTCGGCAAAATGCGTTTTGAAAATGTCTATTTTGCCGTCGCCGTTATAATCGCCGATGCCGAGGCCCATTCCGGCTTGCGGCTGTCCGTCTTCGTTGTAGGCGACTCCGCTTTCGAGGGCGATGTCGGTGAAAGTTCCGTCGCCGTTGTTGCGGTAAAGGATACTCGCCGTCGAATCGCATGCGACGTAAATATCAGGCAATCCGTCATCATTGAAATCTGTCGCCACTGCCGTCATCGGATAACGCTCGAAGACTTTGCTGATGCCGGATTTTTCTGAGACATCGGTGAACGTTCCATCGCCGTTATTGTGATAGAGCCAGTTGTGCGCATACGGCATTCCTTTGGGGCCGCAGTTGACGGGGATTCCTTTCCAGACACAGTTCGCGCCTTTGCCCGGTTCGAGCGCCGTTTTCAAATCAAAGCTTAAATAATTTGAGACGAATAAATCCAATTTCCCATCGCGGTCATAATCAAAAAAAGTGCAGCCCGATCCCCAGCGAATCCCTTCAAAATCCAGTTTTGATTTTTTTGTCACGTCAGTGAAAGTCCCGTTTCCATTGTTGCGGTAGAGTAAATTTTGTCCCCAGTACGTGATGAATAAATCATCCCATCCGTCGTTGTCGTAATCGCCAATCGTCAATGCTGAAGCCCATCCGCTGCGTGTTAGTCCGGCTTTGGCAGTGACATCGGTGAAGGTTCTATTGCGGTTATTTTTATACAGACGATTCGTAGCTTCTTTCGGAGCGCCTTCCAGTTTTGATCCGCTGAGCGTCAAAATATCCATCCATCCGTCGTTGTCATAATCATAAAAAGCGACGCCGCAGCCGTTGGTTTCAATGATGAATTTTTTGGTGTCTACGCCGCCGTAAATGATGGAATGGTTGAGTCCCGCAGCAGTCGAAATGTCAGTGAACGGTTGCGCCGAAGCGGTGATTGTGAGCGCGAAAAATAGCAACGAAAAAATTGCGGATTGCATTTGTTAAGTATCAGCATTGTGGCGGCAGGATTCAACCCAAACGGGGCGGTAAATAAAGTAATTTCGTAGTAAAATAAAGCGAGTTCGCCATGATTTTTTCTATTAGCCCAGCCCGTTTACGGCTGGGGAAAGTTGTGGGATGGAAAACAGCCCGGTTTAGCGGGCTTCGCATGCTTTAGCTCAAGCTTTTTGTAAGCCCGGTAAACCGGGCTGAAAACTTATGTTGCACTCGACCCAGCCGTAAACGGGCTGGGCTAATAGAAAATTCTGCTTAAAATGAATTTTTATCAGCAACTAAATATTTACTTTTTCCAGCTTGTTGTGCTGGGTTGCTTGACGTGCTGTGCGGGATTGTCGCAGATCGTGGATTTATCAGGGAAGCCCATCGAACCATTGAAAAGTGCGAAGGTGGTTGTCTTGATTTTTGTCAGCACGGATTGCCCGATTTCTAACCGCTATGCGCCGGAAATTAAACGGCTCATTACCAAATATCAAAACCAGTCAACAAAATTTTTTCTGGTGTATCCGGGCAAAGATCAGGCTCCTGCATTCATCAAAAAACACCTCAAGGAATTCGCACTTAATGTTGAAGCGGTGCGCGATCCACAACTTCAATTGGTAAAATCTTTGGGCGTGACCGTCACTCCCGAAGCCGTTGTCTGGACGCAAGGTCGGATGATGTATCGCGGACGGATTGATAATCGCTTTGTAGCTTTCGGGAAGATGCGGGCTGCGCCGACTTCGCACGATTTAGAGCAAATGCTTGAAGCCATCGGCAAGAGGAAAACAGTCGCGAAAAAAAGAACGAAAGCGATAGGCTGTTTTATTTCATAACCAATGAAAAGTCTGAAATCTTATAACTGGGAGTGCCCGCATCCTGCGGGCGAAACATTAGTGAGCAAATTAACTGCGATGAAAATTATACCTAAGGTGAGGCTCGCCCGCAGGATGCGGGTGCTTCCAGTGCTTGCTCTTTACTTCTTAATTGGCGTACACGCGCAAACACCCCGGAATTCAGCTCCGACATTTAATCAAAATATTGCTCCGATTATTTTTGAATACTGCGCGGCTTGTCACCATTCGGGCGGCTCAGCTCCGTTCAGTTTGATGAATTTTCAGGAAGTGCAGAAGCGTGGAAAAATGTTGGTGGAAGTTACGAAGTCTCGTTATATGGCTCCGTGGTTGCCGGAGCCGGGGCACGGCGATTTCATCGGTGCGCGTCGCTTGAGCGATGCAAACATCAAAACCATTGCCGCATGGGTAGCGAACGGAATGCCCGAAGGCGCAGCGAAAGATTTGCCGCCCGCGCCAAAATTCAACGAAGGCTGGCAGCTTGGCAAACCGGATTTGATTGTGAAAATGAACGAGAGTTTTACGATTCCGGCTTCAGGCTCTGATGTGTTTCGCAATTTTGTTTTGCCAATTCCGGTGGATAAAACGCGCTTCGTCAAGGCGATTGAAATCCTTCCCGGCAATAAGCAAATTGTCCATCATACGAATATTTTGATTGATCGCACCGGAGCTTCGCGCCGTTTGGATGCGCAGGATTCCGAACCCGGCTTTGGCGGCATGGAAGTTTCGATTGAATCGGATACGTTCGACCCTGAAGGACATTTTTTGTTTTGGAAACCGGGAACTGTGCCGTGGGTCGAACCGGAAGGAATGGCTTGGAAATGTGAGCCGGGGACGGATTTGGTTTTGAATATGCACCTGCAACCATCGGGTAAACCAGAGAAAATTCAAGCGGAAATCGGGCTGTATTTTACCGACACGCCACAAACAATTTTCCCGATGCTATTGCAACTGGAACACGATGGAAAACTGGATATTCCCGCCGGAGAAAAAAACTTTCTCATCACCGATGAATTCATTTTGCCCGCTGATGTTGATGTTTTGGGCATTTATCCGCACGCGCATTACTTGGGAAATGATTTGCAGGCGTGGGCGATTTTACCGAATGCGACACGCCAGAATTTGATTCGTATTTCTAACTGGAATTTGAATTGGCAGGCCGTTTACAAATATCAGCAACCTGTTTTTTTGCCGAAAGGTACGAAGGTAATGATGCGGTTTAGCTACGATAATTCGGCGGCAAATCCGCGCAATCCTAATCATCCTCCGCAGCGAGTATTGGCGGGGAATCGCTCTTCGGAAGAGATGGGGCATTTGTGGTTGCAGGTGTTGCCGCGTGCTGCTTCAGATGCACGACCGCTCTTGCAGGAAGCCTTGATGCGGCGCAGGCTGGAAAAATATCCTGCCGATTACGCGGCTCATTTTAACCTCGGAGCTGTGCTGCAAACACAGGCGAAACACGAAGCAGCCATTCAGAATTTTCAGCAGGCGTTGCAGGTTCGACCGGACAGTTTTATTACGCTGACGAATCTTGGTTTTTCGTGGCAGGCTTTGGGTAAATCTGAAACAGCGGCAGATTTTTTTCAGCAGGCGATTAAGCTCAATCCTGATTATGTGAACGCTCGTTATAATCTGGCGAATTTGTTGTTGTCGCAGGAACGCGCTGCCGAAGCGATTCAGCATTTACAGGCAATTCTGAAAATTTCTCCGAACGATGCCGGAATCCGTAACAGTCTGGGTAGTGCGTACGGAATGCAGGGCGACCGCATCAAAGCCGAAGAGCATTTTCAGCAATCGGTTCAGCTTGATCCCGCGAATGCCGATGCGCGTGCAAATCTGGCGTTTATGCTGGCTTTACAAGGGAAATTTGATGAAGCCATGACGCAATACGAGGTGGCTTTGAAACTGAATCCAAATAACGCGGCTGCGCATAATCAATTCGGCGTGTTGCTTGGGCGACAGGGAAAAATGAAGGAAGCGGCGGAGCATTTTGAGCAGGCAGTGAAATTGAATCCTGACGATGTTGGCGCGAAAGCGAATTTGAGCAAGGCGAGGGCTTTGATAAAGTGACTTGACAAAGTTATCAGATTTGATAACTTTATGTTTGTGGAGGAGATGTTCTGTGCATATTATTAGCATTAAGCGGCTGCGGGAATTTTGGGAAATTCATCCAGATGCAGAAGTGCCACTCAGAACATGGTATCGGATTACAGCCAAAGCCACTTGGCAAAATTTGGCTGAAACCAGAATTGATTTTCCTCATGCGGATTCTTATGAGGAGTGCACGATTTTTAATATTGCAGGTAATAAATATCGCTTGATTACCAAGATTTATTATCAGCAGCAAACGGTTTTGATTCGGTTCGTTTTGACGCATTCTGAGTACGACCGAGAGAGGTGGAAAAATGACTGCAATTGCTAAATCCAGAAAAATCAATGCGCATAGATACGCTGAGCTTCTTGCACTGGCTTTGCCTAAATCTATTGAAACCGAAGCTGAAAATGAACGTGCGCTGGAAATCGTCAACCGTTTGATGACGAAGAGCGAAAAAAAACTTTCAGCAGAAGAACATTTATTGCTCAGGATGCTGGTTTTGCTAATTGAAGAATTTGAAAAGAAAGCCTATCCGCTTCCACCTGCTGAACCGCACGAAGTACTGAAAACTTTGTTGGAAAATCGCGGCTTGAAGCAAGTAGATTTGATGCCAATTTTTGGTGCTCGCAGCAACGTGTCAGCAATTTTGAAAGGCAATCGTTCTATTGGAAAAACGCAGGCAAAGGCGTTAGCGGAATTCTTCAAGGTTTCTGCGGAGTTATTCATTTGAATTGAGAACTACTCTCAATGATGCGATGTGTGATTTGTTGAAGCTGCGAAGGAAAATTGTTTCTGAGCAATGTTGACAGGCTTCGCCGCACCTTCCGTGACACGAAAAAAGCGATCTATTGGAAGATTTTCAAACCGTTGCGCCATTCCTGATGCAGTCCACTGAATTTCTATTTCTTTAATTTTTATCGCTTCACCTAATCCAACGTGCAGTCGAAAAGGCGATCCGCCAAAGCTGGAAACTGCGCCAATCTTTCTGAAAATATCGCGGGTTCCTGTTTTCGTTTCGACGCGCACACGAACACGAGTTCCAATCGCAGATGCGTTGGATTTTACGCCGCGCAATTCCAGTGAAATCCAATGATTGCCGTGACCGGGATTTTCAAAGAGGACGCTTTGGTATGTGTCGCCGGGATAAGCTCCGCCGATGACTTCAAAAACATCTTCGTCGCCGTCGTTGTCGAGGTCGGCAAAAGCAATTCCGTGCCCTTTTTGCAGGTGTCCGAAGCCTCCCGCAGTAGTCACATCCTGAAAGACTTTGCCGCCCGCATTCCGAAACATTTTGTTGGGAAGTAGTGCCGCGAATTCAGGCGTCCCCGTTCCGAAATAACAATCCAGCCAGCCGTCATTGTCGAGGTCTCCGAAATTTGCGCCCATCGCCAGAATCACGCGATCAAGTTTCATGGCTTTTGTCATATCGGTAAAAGTCCCGTTGCCGTTGTTATGAAACAGGCGCGGCGTTTCTCCGTGATGCGGCAAGCCGAGCTGAAAAGCTCCGATGTCATTCGGCGATTCGGTGTAATAGCCTTCGACTAAAATATCTTCCCAGCCGTCGTTGTCGTAATCCCAAAACCACGTAGCGAAACTGTGGAGCGGTTCTCCGACGCCTGCCTGCGCCGTTACATCAGTGAATTTCCAGTCAGTAAAATCAGGCTTCTGCGGATTTTTCGCACCGTCATTCCGGTACAAACGATTTTTCTGTCCTTTGATCGAAATGTATAAATCCGCGCGTCCATCGTTGTTGAAATCGCCCCACGCGACGCCTTTGACAAAATCGAGATCGGCTAAGCCGAGCTTGGCTCCGACCTCGGAAAATGTACCGTCGTGGTTGTTGTGAAACAGTTGTGAAGGGTGTTTGAATTTGGAATTTGATTCATGCCCGATGAATAAATCCAGCCAGCCATCGTTGTCGTAATCAGCCCACGCCGCCGTTTGCGTTGGGTGAAATGACAGCAGTCCAGCCTGCTCCGTGACATCATCGAAAGTTCCGTTACCATTATTTTTCAGCAACGACGGCGGATAATTTCCATGCTCTCCCCACCAACCTCCGCGCAGCACAAGAACATCAATAAATCCATCGTTGTTGTAATCAGCATGAATCAAATTTAATCCGCCGACTTCGCCCGTTAATCCAGCTTCGTTGGTGCGCTCAGCAAAAGTTCCATCGCCGTTATTTTTGAAGTAACGCAATTGATCCAGCGGATTTTGCCCCGACCTCATGACATCTAAAAAACCATCGCCGTCAAAATCATCTATGACGCATCCTCCCGCATGTCCTGTCACATCAAGCCCTACATTTGGAGCGACATCGTTGAAGCGTTTGAGGTCGTATTCAGAAGCAAAATTTTCACTGGGAATTAACCACTGCGCGGGAACTTTGGCGGGATGCTCTCCAAGCGTCATGTAGGCGAGATTCAGCAGCCAGCGCGAACTTAAATCGTGGGGATTATTTTTTAAAATGGTGGTGAATTCGTTGATGGCTCCGCGTGATCCACGCTGTGCCTGATGAATGCCGGAACCGCGAATCGGAAAGATGCAGGAAGCATTTCCATGATTCAGTAAGCAGTTTTCTAACTCACCTAAACGTAAGTTAGAAATCGCGGATAATTGTTGTATTTCCTGAATAAAAAATGGCGCGAGAATAATTCCTTTTTCCTTGATGATGGTGCGGAGGATCTCAATTTCGTTGATGGCGGCAGAGCTGTCACCGGCGCGTAATAAGGCATCGGCGAGCGCGAGCCGGGCTTTGAGTTCAGTGCGAATATCAGGATTTTGTGTGAGTCCGACGCGGTAATATTCAGCGCGTTCCTGATCTTTGTTGGGATCGGTTTTCCAGTCCTGATTTTGATAAATTTGCTGGAGGCGTTCCGCCATTTTTTTTGTGCCGGAGGCTTGATAATTTGTAGTTTGTGCGACGTTTGTCACTGCGAAAAGTACACACAAGACAAGGCAAAATGGGTGGCTATTTTTGAGAAATTTTTGTGGCATTATTTTTCGGGTTGATCGTTGCTTCCCTGAAGTTTTTCCGCGATAGCAAATTCACGTTTTGCTTCATCCGTTCGACCGGATTGCTGATAGCTTTGCGCCAGCATGTAATGGGCGGATTTATTGTTCGGGTCAACTTGAATCGCACGACGCAGCATCCCTTCCGCGCTCGCCGTTTCACGTTTTTTTAGATACGACTTGCCGAGCAAAATATATGGTCCGCTGAAATATGGATTCAGCCAGACGGATTTTTGCAGGACGGGAATCGCCTCGTCCCATTTAAGCTGCCGCGTGAAAGCATCGCCCAGCCGATAAAATGCCATCGCATTGCCGGGGTTCAGCGCAATTTCTTTTTGCATAAATACTGTGGCTTCGTCGAAGTTAGATTTTTGAATAGCGATGACTCCGAGCAGAAAATGAGCGTTTGGCAGGGTTGGGTTTTTCGTGAGAGCTTGTTTTAATTCGGCTTCGGCTTGCTCATTTAATTCAACGCGAATCATCATTTGTGCCGCGTAAAAATGGGCTGCCGGAGAGTCTTCCGCGACGCGAAACATTTTGGCAAAGGCGGCTCGTCCCTTCGCCTCCTGCTGCGCTTGAATGGCGGCCATTCCCAACGCGTAAGTTAATTCAATACTGGTCGGCGACCACGCGATTGCTTGCTCAAGAAAAGGAACGGCTTCGCGCAAATGTCCGAGAATATAATGTGACATGCCGAGCAGTTGAATCACTTCTTTGCGCTCGGCTGATTCTTTAGCTAAGGCATTAACTGCCGGAGTCAGGTACTCAATCGCTTTCACCTGTTCGTTCAGCCGATAGTGCGCGACGCCTAATAAATACAGGGCTTCAGGCTTATTGGCACCGTTCAGCTTTTGAATGATTTCACGGTATTGATTTTGCGAAAGGAGGAGGCGCGCTTCGTTGATGCTGGTGTCAGAAGGAGTAGCTTGCGCGAAAACTGAACAAGTTATCAGGAGTAGCAAAAGTATTGTAACGCAGGCATTTTTCATATTTTGGTGTGCCACTATCCTGGTGGCAAAGTCTTTATGAAGCAAAGCTGCCAGCAGGATGCTGACGCACCGACTATTCTACAAGAAAAAGGGAGACTGTGTTACCAGTCTCCCCCCGGAATGAAGGCAAGTCCGCCGAAATGCCTTCAAGGTTGTAACCCAGCCGTTAGAACTTCAATTTGAGAGCAAACTGAAGATTTCGCTGCGGGTCTGAACCAAAATAAGCAGTGGAGTTGATCGTGCCGCCGCTGCCAGTGAACTTGCTCACGAAGCCATCAGGGTTTCCCAGATTGACGTGATTGAAGAGGTTCACTGCTTCGATACGAAATTCTGCTGTCACTTTTTCAGTTAAGGCGAATTTCTTGAAAAGCGATGCATCGGTGCGCCAGTATCCCGGCCCACGTTCTGCATTTTTCTTCTGATTACCGAAGGTTCCAACTGCGGTTGGTTTGCTAAACACGCTCAAATCACTAATGAATGAGAATGATCCATCAGCATTGCGTGTCGCACCTGTTTTTACTGTGCCGTTGACGTTCGGGCGGCAAGTCCCGGTATCGGAAATTCCGCTGGTGTCAATGCAGTTGTCGAACGGTTGACCGCTCTGGATCATCGTGTTCGAGTTGAACTGCCAGCCACCCAGTGCCAGATCAGCAGCCTTGGAAGCACCGCTCATAAACTTCTTACCTTTTCCAACTGGAAGCTCGTAAACCTGTGACAGCACGAAACCGTGATTTCGTTGCCATCCTGCCGGTCCACGATTCAACTTGGAATTAAAGAAGAAGTAACTACCGTCATCCTGCGCCTGCTTTTGCAAGGTGTAATGCGCTAACACGGAGTAACCGTCAGAGAATCGCTTGTCGAGTTTAATCTGAAGCGAATCGTAACGGTTGTTACCGCAGTTGCAGAAGTAATCAATACCCTGTGTCCAGCCAAATTTTTGGTAGTAAGGCTTGACCAGCGTTCCGTTGCGTCCTGGCGTGTAACCAGTGATTGGTGTTTGGTTGGCATCAACTGCCGGGCCGTCACCAGAGAAGACGTGCGTACCTTTGTTGCCAACGTACGCGGCTTCAACTGACATTTTGCTGGTCAATTGATACTGCACCGTGAAGTTGTAGGCATCTACACTTGGCAGCCGCATTTTATCCGGCAAGACACGAGCGAAGACTCCATTTGGAAGATAGAATTGACCACTGGAAGGCAACGAAGTATTCGCTACTGCCGTTGGGTCTTTAGGCGATTTATTCAATCCGAAATACTGGGTAAAAGCTGGTGCTCCGGCAGCCAGATTGAAGGCTGTATTATATTGACCGTTGTCAACTCGTTGCACTGCCAGAACCGGTAAGTTCTGTGTCACCGAATGTCCGAAGGTCGAACCGAAAACTCCGATGTCGAAACTGCGTCCATAACCGGCACGAACGACTAATTTTTCCGTAGCTTTGTAAGTGATGCTCAAACGTGGCGCAAAATTTGGAGTATTTTTGACATTACCGCTGAGGTTGTTGTTGCCAACTCCGACAACGCTGACCTGACCAGTATCAAGGCTTAAATATCCAGCATTTCCTGCCGCATTGATGGACTGTGGGTTGATAACATCCAGACGTAATCCGTAGTTAACGGTCAACTTTTGATTGACGCGCCATGAATCTTGTCCGTAGTAGAAATGACGGAATTGACGTTCACGTGCATCTGTATTGGTGCTGATGTAACGCCCAAAGCTGGTTACGTCGCCCAATAAAAATGTAGCTAAGCCAAGTCCACCACCGCTGACGCCAGCAGTGCGAGCATTATTGAAGGTTAATTCTCCAGCGCGATGAACGTCGCTGGGGACACGAAGGTTGAAAGCGCGACGGAAATCTGCACCGAATTTGAAGGTGTGATTACCGGAGAACTTGGTGGTGTTGGTAACGAATTGGAACTGATTTTCATCCTGATCCAATGGGCAATTACAACGATTAACGCCCAGACCTGAACCGAAGTTTGTGCCTGGAATGTTGTTGTTTCCGTCTAAAAAGAAGGCGGATAAACCAGAGCTAAAGGAATCGAAATTGAGTCCATTAATTCCAGCATCTTTGGAAGTTGTTTTACCAAAGTCGAACGGTAAAACGTTAACTTTGTAACGGAAGAATCCAAAGCGGAAATCCGTGACAAGCGTTGGTGACCACGTATAGTCAAGTCCAGTGGCAATACTTTGATTACGGACTTTTGAGGTTCCGCCAAGTGAGCCTAACTCTGAACCGCCACCTGCGCCAAAGGCAGTTGGTCCGTTACGCAGGAAGTCGCCAAAGCTATAACGTCCAAACATCGTCAATTTTTCAGATGTGCGATAATCAATCCGAACGTCAAAACTGTTTTTGTCGAATCCCTCAATACCGGAGGCGACAAAGTTATCAGCCGTCCCGTTAAGTCGTCCGGGAGCATTAGGCAATGGAATGAGCTTGAGCACATTCAACGCCTGGGCTGACAAACGACCCGCTGGAATGATATTACCGCCGAAAGCCGTGCGAGCAGTTAAAGCTCCACTGCTATTGAAAACAGAAGTCGCCGGATCATAGATCGTGGAACCGTAAGCTGATAAGTTTCCGGTTCGCGCTGCGGCAGTGGGGACAGTCAGAAGGCGGGTTCCGCCATTCTTGCTACGAACTCCTTCATAGTCACCAAAGACGAAAAGTTTATCTTTGATGATTCTTCCACCCAATGCACCGCCGAATTGATTCTTGACAGTGTCAGGAACGAATTTGCCAGTCAGAGGATCAACTCTGGCTTGCGAGAAAGGATTCCGTGCCTGAAACACATCGTTCTGACGGAAGAGAAACGCTGCGCCGTGCAGATCGTTGGTTCCTGATTTGGTCGAAACAGAAGCGACTCCGGCGATAGCCTGTCCGAATTCCGCGTCGTAATTTTGCGAGGTGATTTTTGTTTCACCAATGGATTCTAAATTTGGATTGATGACGATAATGCCGAGAATCGGGTCACGATTTTCAGTTCCGTCAAGCTGGTATCCGGTTCCGCTGAAGCTTTGACCATTCACCATGATCTGCGTTGATCCCTGAGGATTTTCGCTCGCGGCGTGTTGCCATTGCAGTTGCTGCGTACCGGGGGTTAGTAATAATAGTTTGGTAAAATTACGATCCAGAATCGGCAGGTCAGTGACCTGTCGGGATTCAAACGTGGTTGCCACGTCAGCGCGATCAGTCTTTAACAGTGCTGACTCGGCAGTAATCGTAATTTCTTCAGTAATGGCTCCGGTCTGTAGCTGAATATTAGCAGAAGTTCCGGTATCAACGTTGACAGTGACATTATCCTGTACTGCCGCCTTGAAATTGGCTGCTTCTACTTTAATTTTATAAGTACCCGGCACTAAACGTGTCAGGCTGTAGTTGCCATCGGAATTGGTTTCAGTACTGGTGCTTAAATTCTTGCTGGTATCTGTGATGGTTACTTTCGCTTTCGGGACAGCGGCTCCGGCGGAGTCAGTGACAGTTCCAAAGACACTGCCATAGACTGCCTGTCCGAAGGTGGTGCTCGAAAAAACCGCAGATAACAGAAGGAATAAGGCGATTACTGAGAGTTTCTCAAATGCCTTCATGTGAATCCTCCTATTGTTCGTTTCTGGGAAAAGAATATTCATAGTAATTACGTTCGACAAAAAACGCCGGAAAGAAGTAATTCCCCGACTTCTGGATCAAACGATTTGATTGTGTTTCTAAAGGTGGATAGCATTTCCAGCTCGAAAGAGCTGAAAATCATCATCCCAGCAGGAAGCTAAAATGTCTTCAGGTCGCAAATCAGGATTTTTGCCTGAAGATCGTTCTTAATGACTACACTAATGATTCGTAGGTTTTATAAAAAAGACAATCCAACTCTGCGCTTGTGATACCTCTTTTGGGGGAATCATAAAACCTACGAAACTGTTGCTACTTCTTTGAGCAGGTATCAGTTGATGCAGCAGAGTATTGGAACTTTATGGGTTTGAGGCGTTAAGCGAGGGTATCTTGACGTTACTTCTCTTAAGTTGCTCATTTTAAATAAATGTTGAGCCAGTGTTACATGATGATGTAACGTCACTTGGTCTTGATTGACGTCTGAGCTTTAATTTTTTGGAGTTGGTTTCAGGAAGGGGTGTGACACTTGCTTTGAGTGTTACGAGGGGTATAGACTTCAAATAAGCGTACTAAATTGCCGCTCGGATGAGTTGTAATTCTATCTTCAAAATCTAATTTTCATGAACGTCTCGACTGAGGAAAAATTAGCCGAACTCGAAAAAGTTTTGAGTGCCCGCACTTTACAAGCTTCTGAAAGCCTACGGGCATTTCTGCGGTTTGTTTGCGAGCGCACCATTCAGGAACCGGAAGGCCAATTGAAAGAATACATTATTGCGACCGAAGTTTTTAAACGACGCAGTGACTATGATCCCCGGATTGATTCGGTGGTGCGAGTTCAGGCGGGGCGCCTTCGTGCCAGATTGATGGATTATTATTCGACTGAAGGCAAAGACGATAAAATTCTGATTGATTTACCTAAAGGCCAGTACGCACCTGTTTTTTCGTACGTGCAAAATGGTGCCGCCGAGCCACTCAACGGCTTGGGGAAAAACGCTGAAGTGGAAGATGTTGTTGACGCTGCGTTTCAACGACACACCGTGCTTCCGCTCTGGGCTGAATTACTGAATGCGGCAGAGCCAATGCTGGTGGTTTTTAGCACGACAATTTTTCACGGAACCTACTCCAGCATGAAGCTCTTCAATTCGCTTGACATCGTTGAAGGGCATCACGAAGCTCATTCCTTATCGCAGGGAATGATCGGGCAAAATCAGAGTCCGGTGATAGATCATTATACGGGTATCGGCGAGGTGATGGGCGTGTATGTCCTGGGGGATTTTTTCGCCAAAATGCATCATCCGTTTCGTGTCAAACGGAGCCTGTTATTGACGTGGGACGATGTCAAAGTGGATAACCTTGTCGTACTTGGCTCTCCCGCCGAAAATTTATTTTTGTTGGATTTGCCACAACAACAGGATTTCGTGTTCCGTTGGGTCAAAGACAATAATGACGATCATGTGAATGCTATCGTTAATACCAATCCGCAGTCCGGGGAGCAGGAAATTTACCGGAGCAAACATTCCGGTAATTCACCCAGTCAGGTTTCAGAAGATTACGCAGTCGTGAGTGTCATTCAGGGGTTGAGCGAAAAAAATCGCATCATGATTTTGGCGGGAATTAATACTTTCGGAACCCAGGCCGCCGCTGAATACGTGACGCAGCCGGAATACATCAAAGACCTGATTGGACACCTTAATATCTCACCTGAAGGTGAAGCACCGAAGCTGCCAAGATATTTTCAACTTCTCCTCAAAGTGAAAGTCAGCGGCGGTGTCCCGATCCAAATTACTTACGTGACACATCATGTCGTGTAGGTTGGGTTACGCAGGCGAGACGCTTTCACTACATTTATTTCCAAATAGCTTTTAATTGCCAGACATTGAACGAAAGGCATTTGGTATTCGCACCAGTGTTGCGCAATTCAATCATTTGCTGATTGGAGGCAGGGAAAATTCGATCCGTCAGCACGGCTTCACCATCGTTGCCGAAGACTTCGACGGAGGAGCGATCTACAAAAATGTGGAGCTTGATTTTTCCTTGTTGTGGTGGCAATGAAACTTCGTGACGACCGGTAAATTTCGAGTCGAAATCAACGTTGCCAGATTTCGTGCGATCAATAAATATCTTGCCGTTGTCATAACCAATGAGCGTTTCATCGTTGCCAGTATGTATACGAATCGTCGCAGAGGAATCTTTGCCGACAGAAAATTCGCCGCTGATTTCCAGTGCTTCGCCGGATGCTATGGATTGGGTTTTGCCATTGCTCAAATTCAGATTACTTGTCTTGATAACTGAACCGCGCAATGATTTCAATTCAGCGACAGGCGTTTGCATCAACCGCAAGCCTGCGGGTGTTTGCTTGAGCTTCAATTCGCGCGGAATAGATTGCGCAGTACGCCAGGGCGCAGTTGGTTCTTTCTGTGCGTAATCCCAATTGCTCATCCAGCCCAATAAAATTCTTCGTCCGTCATTTTTCGGAAGGTCAGAAAAGGTCACGCCGGCATAAAAATCTTTGCCGGAATCTACGAATAACTTTGTGGTTGCCGGATTGTCATTCGTGAAAATTTTACCGTCGAAATTGCCGACAAAATATTGCCCACCCGAACCGCCAGCCACTCCGCCGGGATTGATGTTGACGATCAGCACCCAACGCTTTTTATTCGGCTGCCCGATGATTGGCAATTCAAATAAATCGGGGCATTCCCATTGGATATTTTTATCGGCTACGCCCGCGCTGCCGAATTCGCTGAGCAATTCCCATTGCTGCAAATTCTTTGAGCCATACAAACGCACTTTTTGTTCTTTGGATAAGGAAACCACCATCACCCATTTTTTCGTGGCTTCGTGCCAGAAGACTTTGGGATCACGAAAATCCTGGGAACCAATATCAAGCACGGGATTGCCCGCGAATTTTGTCCAGGTGCGTCCGCGATCATTGCTGACGGCGAGGTGCTGCGATTCGAGTCTGGGCATTTCTATGTGTCCGGTATAAATCGCTATCAAACATGATTTGTCTTTCGGGTCAGAAGATTTGCAAAGTCCGCTGGAATTATTCCAATCCACAACCACACTGCCCGAAAAAATCATGACGCCATTTTCTTCGGCGAGCGCCACGGATAAGTGTTTCCAATGCACTAAATCAGAGCTGACCGCGTGTCCCCAGCTCATGTGTCCCCACGAATTTCCAAATGGATTGTATTGATAAAACAAGTGATATTCGCCTTTGTAATACACGAGTCCATTCGGATCGTTCATCCAATTTTTTTCTGGTGTGAAGTGGAATTGTGGGCGAAAGGGTTCATCGTAAAGTTTTTCCTTCGGCTGTGCTTGAATCGTGACGGCCAATACGAACAGTAGTAGAAATATTTTCATCATGGTTCGATCTTTCACTTTTGCTTTCCGGCATGAAAACATGAAAAAAAGAAGCAAATGGTTGGCTATGATTTTGCTTCTTTGTGATGTTTCTCAATCCGTCTTTTAAGCGGCTTCCGTTTTATCGAGCTCCACTTCTTTGGAAATGAACAGGCAGGCAATCGCGCCTAAAATCATACAGATTCCTGCCAGAACAATTGCATTGCGCGGATCATCGCCGAGTAACGTCTTGTAATAAAACCCAACCGAGAGCATTTCGCAAATTTGTGGAATGCAAATAAAAGCGTTCAGAATTCCCATGTATACGCCCGTCCGCGCTGGCGGCACAATCGTCGTCGTCATAATAAACGGGACGGTCAAAATGGCGGCCCACGCGATTCCAACCGGAATCATTCCTGCCAAAACGACGTTCAGACTGGTCGTAAACATCATCGAAATAAATCCCAATCCGCCGAGTGCTAAAGCAATCGCGTAAGTTTTTCGCGTTCCGATGCTTTTGACAATGGAAGGGATCAAAAAAGACATGGCGAACGTCGTGATATTCATGACCGTAAAAGCAACACCGGCTTTGGCTGAACCTTCCGCAAAATTCGGAGATTCAGGAGTTGGTGCATTGTAGCAATGTCGGGCGATGGAAAGCCCCATGTACTGCCACATCAGCGGAAGTCCGTACCAGGTAAAAAACTTCACCCACCAGATTTGTTTCAATCCTTTTGGCATCTCTTTGATGGCTGCCCAAATCTCCTGAAAAGCGAGGATGGTTTTTTGTAAGGCTCCGCCTTTGGCTGCCTGTGCTTTTTCAAATTCTTCGAGATTGTCGGGCGGATATTCTGACGTTGTGTAGGCAGTCCAGGCAACGGAAAGGAGCATCGCCGCTACGCCAATGACAAACGAATATTTGACAATATCGGGAACTGAATGACCATCTGTTTTTGACGAGATGCCAAGATATAAAAGTATCGTCGGCATCAACCCAGCGAGAATTTGTCCGAACGCAATCATAAACGTTTGGACAGAGAATCCCAGCGTTCGTTGTTGATCGTTGAGTTTATCGCCGACTAAGGCGCGATACGGTTCCTGCGCCGTATTCATCGAAGCATCCAAAATCCAAAACAGCCCGGTAGCAATCCACAAAGAAGGCGAGTAGGGCATAAACAAAACAGCGATGCTTCCGGTGATGGCTCCAATGACCAGAAACGGTTTGCGCCGTCCCCAACGTGACCAGGTTCCATCGCTGATCGCTCCAATCAGCGGCTGAATCAACAGACCTGTAATCGGACCCGCTAACCATAAAATCGGCAGTTTTGATTCGTCGGCATTGAGATAGCGAAAGATGGGGCTGAGGTTCGCTTGTTGCAAACCGAATCCGTATTGAATGCCCAAAAATCCGAAGCTCATATTCCAGATTTGCCAAAAAGTCAGCATTGGTTTTCGTTGTGGGTTCATAATTTTGGTTGCTCCTCACCTGACATTTCAATTGAAGTTACTCGTGTTTTTCGTAGCGCAACCTGGGAACCTGCGCTACGCCGTTTCGTCTTAATTCAGAGTCATCATAGAGCCGTCATCCGCAAATTCTATCAGTACGGGATCGGAAATTCCGCCAACGAAATTGCCTGTTTGATCTGCCCAGACAAAGCCCCGCAGCGTTGCTTGGTCTGGTTTTTCCGGCTCGATTATTTTTCCCGCATAAATATTCGCTACCAGCAATTCCGCCGATTCTTTGAAAGCGGGAATCCCCTGATAAGCCAGCGGAAATTCTTCAGATTTCAGATAATACGTTCCCGTTTCGCACGGCAGATTTTTCTGGCGTCTGGCGGCGGAGCAATCTTTTTCCTGCGCACAAAAAATGACATAGCACCGCTTGCCCATTCCGTTTCGCCGCCAGAAAATTTGCGGCACTTCCATCTGGTAAAATTCCATCGGGCAGGCAATAAATTCGGGCTTGTCAGACCAATGAAGCAAATCCGTTGAAGTCACGTAAGCAATCAGTCCGCATTCAGTTTCCTGATTTAATCGCGCACAAATAAAAGCGTAATATTGATTATTAAGCCGAACGAGATACGGATCACGCCAGGCGACGCCATCCAGTCCAAATTGCAGACCCGGATTCGGAATGATAGGTGCTTCGAGGGATTGCACGGCGCGTTGCCAGTGATGTAAATCCGTCGAAGTTGCGAGTCCGATATGTTGCGGTCTTTGGTTTTCGGAAGGCGTTTCAACCGGAGCTTCGAGTGAATTGCGTGCTGTATAAAAAAGCAGATATTGATTCAACTCTGGCGAGTGAATCACGCTGCCAGTCCAGATCGCGACGTCGTCCCACTGGTGGCTGGCGGCGAATGAAGTCCCGACTTCGTGCCACCCGTGTCCGTTTTTAATAGCGTGTCCGACGGAAGCTAAATTG
>JAYVZE010000125.1:0-4341 GCA_043783625.1 Blastocatellia bacterium
GTGGCAAGCGGCGTAATTGCACGCTCGCTTCCGTGGACTGTGCGTGCTTGACGATATTGTTCAGACCTTCCTGCACGATGCGATACAGATTAATTTCAGCAGCGGGCGGCAAACTCCCATCTACGTTTTCCACTGCGCAGGCGATTTCCAACTGTGCCGCCGCGCCGACCTTACGCACCATTGCGATCAGGGCTTTCGTTAAGCCGAGTCGGTCGAGTTGATAGGGATGCAGGTTGGCCGCGATCTGGCGCACTTCGTCAATCGCTTGCGAAGCGGTCGTGGAAATATCTTCCAATTGCGTTGCCGAACGCGGCGCATCATCCGGCTGCATGAGTCCAAACAGCGCACGATTTTTGATGACCAGCAGATTTTGTCCCAGCCCATCGTGCAATTCCCCGGCGATGCGTTTGCGTTCGGCTTCCTGTGACGCAATCAATTGGCGCGCGAATTCCTGCTGCGCGGCCTGCCTCTGTTCCAGTTGATTGATGCGGTATTTGAACGCGGCGAAGACAACGCTCATCACCGACATCGTGACCAGTGTCAGAAACCACCACGTCCGATAAAACGGCGGCAACACCAGGATACGCAAGTTTATGCCCTCCGTGTTCCAGAGTCCCTCGCCGTTGTCTGCGATGACCTTGAACGTATAATCCCCTGGCGGCAGGTGCGAAAAATAGGCCGTGCGCCGCGTTCCGGCTTCCACCCAATCCTGATTGAAACCAACCAGTTGGTACTTGAACCGAATCTGTTGCGGGCGTTGCCAGTTGATGCCTGTATATTCGATCTCCAGGTTTTCCTGATTCGGTCTGACTTGCACGAATTGACCGACGGAGAGAGGTGCGCGATCCAGGATGACGCGTTCGATGGCAACGAGCGTGGGCTGGGTGTTGCGCTGCTGGGGATCAATTGCGACCACGCCTTTGACGGTCGGAAACCAGAGTTGTCCATCGTGCGTTTTCCAGCCTGCCGGACTTGCGCTGTTGCATTCGCGGCTGAGCATTCCGTCGGCCACACCATACGCAAACGAAGTCACCGATGCGCGACGTCCGTCCGCGCACTCATTCAACTCGCGCAGACTGACGCGAAAGATGCCGCGATTGCTGCTCATCCACAAATTGCCGCTGTCGGCTTCCGTATCGGAAAGTGTATCGGACAGAATTTGGAACGTGCGATTGTCATACAGCCCCTGTTTGACTGTGATGGCGGCGAACTGACCATCTTTGAAGCGGCACAATCCACCGCCGCTCGTGCCGAGCCACAAGCTGCCCGCGCGGTCTTCGTAAAAGGCTATGACCTGATCGCCAGGCAATCCGTCTTTGACCGTCCAACTGGTGAAACGCTGCGTCGCAGTGTCAAAGCGGCTGATACCGCCGTTGTGAGTCCCAACCCAGATGGTTCCGGTAGGGCTTTCATACAATGCCGTGATTTCGTTGTCCGCCAAACCATCGCGCGTGTCAAAGCTGCGGAAACGGCCTTCACACAACTGCGCCAGCCCGTGTCCCGGCGTGCTGAGCCAGAGATTGCCGGCGCGGTCGCCGAGCAATTCGCGGACGGGTTCGTGCAGCAGCCCCTGAGCCGCCGTCCAGCGCGTGAATTGCCCATTGCGAAATTGGTGCAACTGACCGCTGGCGCTGAACCAAAGATTGCCTGCACGATCTTCGGCGATGGAACCGCTTTCTTGTCGGCTCTGCGGGAACGGAGTGGTGGTGATAACTCCCTCTGTGAAACGGCTCAGACCGCCGTTCGTGCCGAGCCAAAGGTTCCTTTGTGAATCCTCAAACACAGCGGTTACGAAGTTGTGCGGCAAGCCATCCTCCATCGTGTAGACACCGAAACGCCCTTGCCGCAATTGCACGAGACCGCCATCCACCGTACCAACCCAGACATCACCATCCGGGTCTTGATACAGCGCCAACACGGTGTCACTGGGCAAACCGTCCCGCACTGCATATTGGGTGAGGCGTCCGTTGCTGCGCAGGAACAAACCATCGCCGCCGGTACCGATCCAGAGGTTGCGTGCGCGGTCTTCATACAGCGCGGTCACGGAGCCATTGATGGGTGCGCTGTCCGCCACGCAGCGGCCTTGCTGCATCCGGCAAAGTCCGCCGCCCGTTCCCACCCATACATTCCCTGCGCGATCCACACAGACCGCGTTCACGCGCTCGCTGGGCAAGCCCTCGCGCGTGGTGTAAGCGGTGAAGCGGCCTTGTTCGAAGCGAGCCAGTCCCTTGGTGGTGCCGATCCAGACGACGCCGTTCGCATCCTCCGCCAGCGTCAGAATCTGATCGCTCGGCAGTCCGTCGCGCGTGGTGAATGACGTGAAGCGTTCGTCCCGGAAAAGATTCAGCCCGCCGCCCCGTGTACCGATCCAGAGGTTCCCCGCACGGTCGGCCAGCAGGCAGCGGACGAACTCGCTGGAAAGTCCATCACGCGTCGTGTACAGCCGGAAGCGCCCATCCGTATATCGTGTCAACCCGCCGCCCACAGCACCGAGCCAGAGACTCCCCGCACGATCTTCGACCAGAGACAGAATCTGATTGTTCTTAATCTCAGGGGTATTGTTGCTGTCGTAGACCACAAAACGCACGCCATCAAAACGCGCGGCTCCCTCAATCGTTCCCAACCACAAATAACCGTCGTGCGTCCGCAAGATGGATAAAACGCCGTTTTGTGGCAGACCGTGCTGATCCTGCCAGACAAACTGCTGATAGCGGCCCAGCGCCTTGTGCGTGCTGAGCGTCTGCCCCCAGATGGTTAACTGTGTCAGGCAACTTAGCCACAGCAGCAGGATGATTCGTTGCAGGCTCATCTCGCCTCCACTGTCACGTCAGAACAGTAAGCAGCTTGGCTGAAGACCGTGAAGCGCACGCCGTCAAAACGCACCTGTCCATCAAACGTCGCCAACCACAAATATCCATTATGCGTTTGCACAATGTCGCGCACCGAACTTTGCGGCAAGCCATTGCCCGCCGTCCAATGGTCAAAACGACATTGCGCCTGAGCACTGAGCAGCCAGGCACACAACAGCAGCGCTGCGAAATTCGTGCAACCTATGACAATCCAATTTCGGCTCCAAAAACAATGCAACACGCTGAAAAAATTTTCCTATTTGTTTGATTTGCCTAGCTCCGTCATAACGCAACGGACAAGGAGATGGAATACCTGCTGACCGCATAGTACAAGTCCATCACAGGAAAGAAAAGCTCAGTCAGCGGGAATTTTCAGTAACCTGAACGGGATTAAAGAACTAACAGCTAGTCGCGCACTCCGTTTAGATAGAATGGCACGATTTAGTTTTTCTCTGAGGCACGCTATAAATCACCAGTTACGAAAACAACACCGAAAAATCGCAATCTGGCGTCACGCATTCCTGCTGACGCTTCTTTTGTGTTTCTGACGCTGCTCGTTCCGTCGAATTCTTTCAGAATATTTTATCGTTCGAGAAAGTCTCAGACATCGAAGTCATTGGCACAGAGTATGAACATTTGCAGGGGATTTTTGGATTGCGAATTTCGCACTACAGTCAAAATCATTTTTCTTGCTCGCAGAGATCATTCCAAATATAATCCTCACGATTCAAGCGGTTCACTCCGGTCCCAACCATTACCGCTCAGATTTCAGACAGCTACGGATTCAACCCTACAATTTTTGTGCTCGCGTGAGCCTGTGTTCACTCAATCTTGCCCTTGATGGTTAATATATGCTACGAATTATTTCTACTTTTTTATTTCTGTGTGGCACTTTGCTCTTGCTCGCCTGCCCGCAACAAACGAAACAAACTTCGCAAAAAATTAATTACAACGACGCGGAAACGCGGCTCCGGCTGGCGATCAACGTCAATGAAATGGCGTATACCAGTTGGAACCACGTCTACGAGAATTTTGGTCAGTTGAAAAAAGACGGGAAGCTGAGCGAAGCTCGTTGGGCTTCAATTGCCGCCATTGACAGTGTCATCGTGCTGACCGAAGCGGAATTGATTGACGGTATTGATCGTTCCAAAAAATTACTGGAAACGTGGCGTAAATCCTCGGTGAATTTATTATCGGCGGAGAGTCCAAACGATGTCGTCAACCTCCGCGAAAAAGAATTGGACGCGCTTCATTTGTTCAAGGAATCCATCAAACAATTAAATGGCAAATCAGTGAAGCTGCGGGATTCTTACGCCGAAGCGATGCTGGTGACGGACAAAGCGATCAAAGAAGGATTGCCGATTCCACAGGAACACGCTTTTGCGATTCGCCAAGTGATTCAAATGGTTGACATGGAATTGAACGGCGTCCGTTCGACCACAGCCACCAGGCAAAATACAAACAAAAATCCGGGAACTCCGGCAGCGATTAG
>JAYVZE010000126.1:0-25548 GCA_043783625.1 Blastocatellia bacterium
CTGCACGATTTCGATCTCTACGATGACGTACTGGAAGTCTGCGCAGGCCTCTGGAATTTCCAGCTATCTCATTGATTTTAAATGTCACAACAACTCTAAGGTAAAGGTTAGCCAGGTTATTATGGGCGACATGGTGTTTGTCATTAAGTTCGATTGCCTTCTGGTAATGATGGATGGCCTTTTTCTTATATGCTATTACTTGTTCATCCTTGTTTTGAACTTCTGAAAGTGATTCGCTGAGTTGATGGCAGACAAATGCAAATGTTTTATGTGACGAGTCAAGTTTGGGATTTAACCTTAACGCCTCTTCGCCGTGCAACCTTGCTTCATTTAATACTTGAACATCTTTTACGCCGAACCGATGAAACTTTTGTGTGAGACCATTGGCAAGACCACAATGCGCCCTTGCTTTGAGCCGCATATCTGAGGATTTAATCGCATTTCTGAAGAGTTCTATTGCGTCCTCATTCTCATCACTCTTGTATTCGTAGTACTTCAATACTCCTAGGTTATAGGAGACTGCTGGATTGCTTGGTTCTAAGGAAAGCGCCTCTTGATAGTACTTTTCTGCATCTTTGTGGTCTTGTTCTCTGTTTAGTTCTGTGTAGAGCAGATACTTTTGTAAGCCGAGTGTATACAGTTGAAAACAGTTCCAGGATTTGAATAGTTCGCTTCCTGTCAGGTCTATATAGATTTTATAGGCAACCTCTTCGATAATATCAGGCAATCCTTCCTTACTGATATTATCCTTTTCAATACGCCATTGTGTCTGAGTTCTGCGTTTCCTATTTGAAAGTGAAGTTCCTCTTGCCTTATGGTTATCAAGTGTGATTAGCAGGATAGTGCGATTATCTCCATATTTGTTTATGCTCCCTTCAAGAGTGGCCGGTTTCAAAATGATAGGTATAGTTTTGAAAAACAGTGAAATTAGAGTTGTCACTAATTTCCCATAATTGCCGAGTTCGATTGAGGCAATTAGATCTATCTCTTTTTCGAGCCCTTGCTTGAATGTTGGGACATCCTCATAAGGGTTCCATAGGCTCAACTTGGTTATGCTTTTTTCGTGAGCAGACTTAATGGATCGTAAGTTAAATAAGAGCAGGTCGCCAATACTTTTACCCAGCTCTTTATCACTTTCGTCAAAGCGATTTGTCCAAGGCTTGAAGAGTATCTTCTTACGTAAATCCAGAAATGAAGAAAGAATAAAGAGGATCACCGAAACCAAAAGTACAATCAATGATATTCGATAAAAGACTTCCAGCAGCTTTTCTATAGAAGACAGTGTATTCATCTCTTACAATATGCTGAATGTTTCTCAGGTTATCCTAAGAAATTACAGGCTAGTAGAAAAAGACAATTCGGTCGAGTTAATCTTGTCATGACAAGGAATCTTGCGAGACAGGTACTTATTAAATCCTAAAGTAGTTTCAGAATACTTAATCTCCAACGCGTCAAGCACTTCTCAACTCGTTGGCATCGGTTCTGTGGGATGAACCCCATAGAACTTAACAGCAGGTAATTTAGAATAATGATTCTAGCGCAACAAGAGTGTTCATCCCAAGCGGAATGCTACGAAAACGGCAAGATGGTGAAAGCCATTAACAATGGCAACAGCCCGAATATTTAGTGTTATCAGAACTTCTTCTGAACTGCGTTCTCTACATGAACTCATCTTGCCATCAAATCAATAGCAATCACTTCGTGCGTAAGAATGGACGAAACTGTTACGGATAAATACTCACCGAATATTTCTGCACGGATCGGCTTACCGCTGACCAGCAACTGAACCTTCCCCGCTTTTTTATCACGCGGCAAACGAACGCGGACTTTCTGTTCGCTAATCGGAATCAATTCACGAATCGGGCCTTTCATCAACATCGGATTTGTCAGGTTGACCAGATGCACGGTCATTGATTCTTTTTGTCGCCACACTGTCACATCAATCATTCCTGCGCCTGTCACAGTTACAAACGGCTCTTCATTCAAAGCCCAGCGCACGGCGTTGCTCAGCAATTTGCCGTGATCGGGGGACATCACTTCCCAGAAGGTGCGATCAATATCCCACGGGAAATAGACTACGCGAGCCTTGCCGATTTCGCGGAGGTGGACGCCGGCGATGCCGGAATTTTTGACGCGGGGATAGACCAACTCCATCGGCAAATCTGGATACGAAGGAATTACTGTCAGCGGCATGGCGGATTTTTCTGTCGCTTCGGCGTCTACGCGGGAGACGCCGTTGATGATGCGTCCGGCGTCTTCGAGGCCTGTCAGTATTGGGTGAAACTTACCTGCGGCATCTTTTTCCAATTGCAAATATGAATTTTGCATCGGGCTTTCGAGGCGGCCTTTGAAGGTTGCGCCAAACAAATCGGCTAAGCCAAAATCTTTTCGCCGCACGCCCCATTCGTCATAGAGCGAAGTCTCATGCGTAGCTACGATGCTGCCGCCGCGTTTCACATATTCGCGCAGTTGATTGCATTGCGCTTCTGACAACGCGGCAATATTTGGCAAGATCAAAACTTTGAATTGATCGGTGTGCGCGGCGTCCAGCAATTTGTCGTGCACCATTTCAAACGGAATACGGGCTTCGACGAGGGCGTGATAAAAGCCTTCGGTGTGATCTTCAACTTTGGATTGTGCGCGTGTGCCGCCGTAAAACGTAGCGGTTTGCTGTGAATAGACCATCGCTACGCGGGCGACGGGTGATTCGTTGCGTAAATATTTTTCGGCTTTGTAATGCCAGTTGTAAATATCTTCGACAACCTTCAGCCAACGTTTGTCATAGAGCGTGCCGGAAAATTTTGTGAACCACGGACGCAATCCGTTCGCTGTTCCTTCCGCCACCCACATCCGAATTTCGGCTTCGCTTTGCACTGAATCTTTCCAGCGATACGGTTCCTCTACGCCGACGCTGAAAATCCCGCCAATCGCTTTGCGCCCCATCGTAGCGCGATATTCCTTTCCGTTTCTCCCGTTCGCCAATGGTGTCGTCAGCCCGCGCCGCGCCTGCTTATCAGAAAATAACGTAGCCGAAATATCGCCAATCGTTTTCATATCGAGCGAACTGAGCGCACCGCCACCTGAATTGGCGATGTAACGCGCCTGCGGATTGATTTTGCGAATTTCGCTGTCCCACAATTTCCAGACTGCAAATAATCGTTGCTGTTTCCATTCGATATAATTGCGTTGCACAGGGTTTTGCGGATCGTTGGTGCGCGGCAAATCCATGTTGTACGCCACTTTGAAGTTGCGCTGACAGTGTTCGCAATAACACATCCCCGAACCAGCCCAGCGATTGCTGAAAATTCCGTCGGGTTTGTACATCGTCATAATTTCTTGGTGGACTTCGGTCATGTATTCAAAATTGTACGGCCCCAGCGCACACGTCACCCACAATTCCGGCGCAGCCCAGTGCCGCCGCTTTTTGCCTTCCGCGTCTACGGCAATCCAATCAGGGTGCGCGTCGTAAACATCTTGATGAACGGCGTGCGGATCAGTACGCGCCAGCACCGTCATATTTGCTTTGCGGCATCCGGCAAACAATTCGCCAAACGGATCAGAATCTTTCATCCACGCACTGCGATAGTGCATCGGGATTTTTGTCGGGTAATACGCGACTGCGCCGCCCGCGCTCAAACACGCCGCATCCGCGTGAATGCGCTTGAAATAATCCAGCCAAAATTTTGGATCGTAGTTTCCGGGATCGTTTTCAACTAACGTGAGCTGCGCCCAACGCATCGGACGATCAAACCATTCGTCAACATTGGGCGGAGGCGCAGTGATGATGTTTGTTGGTAATGCAACGGCGGTTGTTAGTGCGGAGTTGATGAGGAATTCCCGGCGCGAAATTGATTCTGGAGGTTGGTTATTCATAAATATTTTTGCAGAATTTTATCCACGAAGGACACGAAGGGACACGAAGTTTTTTTGACAGGATTAACAGGATTCACAAGATAAGAAAATCTTTAATGGAGCGCGGAAATCCTGTACATCTTGTCAATCCTGTCTATTTTCTTCTTCGTGTTTCTTCGTGTTTCTTCGTGAACTTCGTGGATGAAAATAACGTTAGATTCCCCAACTTTCATTGAAAAATCCCGCCAACACAATCTTCCCCGGATAACGCGCATCCGGCGGCGTAGTCGTATCCACCACGGCAAAATCAGGCAGTTTCGGAATTTGTCGTGCGTTGTTCAGATAATCAAATTCGCGGAAGGTAAAGCTACTGTTCAGTACGACATATTTATTCGGATTCAGCGGATTTGGAAAAATAAAAATCGGCGCGTGCGTGTCGGCGGCCAATCGTTTATCGCCAACAATGACGCCTGCGGTAGTCCATTTGATCGGTAATTTGTCGGCGATGCGTGCGAGGATTTTGTTACTGCCGGGGTCGCCCCACAAAATTAAATTGCTGGCGGCGATTTCAGCATCAGTGATGTCAGAATCTTTGCGCACTTGCGCTTCGCCGCGAAAATGGCGTCGCCATTCTTTGATCGCGCGTTGTTGCTCAGCGTCAACCCATTTCGCTACGCCGGGCGCAAGCGGAGTTCCAGTCGGCGTCACGAAAACGAAGCTATTCATAAAGGCATCATCAATCGGCCCTTGCAACCCATGTCGTTTGTGCAAGCCTGCGACGACAGTTGAATCAACTGCCGCCCATTGATTATTGTTTTTACGAAAATGCACTTGCCACGAACGATCTGACATTGGCCCCGCTACGGTAAGCTTTTGCCCATCAATCGTGACAACAGGTTTGCGTGTAGCGTCCAACGTGCAACCGCCTGATCCCATTTCAATCGTGAATGCTGCGACGTTGGATGTTTCTACATTCACGCCGCTATCGCCAACGATTTCGGCACTCACGCGCGCCCGCTCCCAATGCTGATTCAGCGCATCCACCGTAATCCATTTCATCTGATTGTAAGCAAGCGTCCACGTAGTGAATTTAATTTTGCGCGGATAAGCTTCGCGCCCGCGCACCGCAATCGCGTCAAGAATTTTGTCAATTTCAATTTTGGAATCGGGATGATAGCTATGCCCAGTTTTTGTACCCACTACACGTGTGAGCCGCAACCCTTCGGCGTCCATCGCTTTTTCCATCATATCGGCGGCTTGCTTCTGTCCATCAATTTCACCGTTATAGGCAACGACGGGCGTATTGAAAAGATTGATTGCGTAATCGGTCGCGTCGTACAAATGAAAAAGTTTTTGCTCCCACCACGGCGGCGCGTTTTCGCCTTTAAGATTTAAGTGCAAAAAGTCTGCCGATTCGCTAAAGCCTGCGCCCGGTGCAATCGCTGCCCACAGTCCGGCGTAGTGCGTTCCGAACTGCCAAGTAGACGCGCCGCCCATGCTGAAGCCGCGCACAATGATGCGATTTTCATCAATGCGATATTGTTGTTTCACTTTGTCGAGCGTCTCAAACAAATCCGTTTCACCCGCGAATTTATTGGCGTTGCAAAAGCGTCCGTACAAATGGACTACGATAGTATCGTGCGGCGTGAATTCGCCTATTTTCGTTTCGCGGTCAGTCAAAAAATTAATTTCGCTCAACGTTTCGCCACGCCCGTGAAACCACGTATCTAACCGCCAGCGATGCGGCTTTTCCTGCCCGAACGAAGGCGGCAAGACAAGACCGTACGGCTGCACGCTTTTGTCAATTTTGGACACGTACCCGCGTACCACTAAGCCCGCCGCATTCGTCCACGGAGCTTTTCCTTCGGCTAACTGTTTCGCGCGTTCTTCGCCGTGTTGCAGTAAGACTTTGGCTTTGGCGATTTCGTCAGCCTTAAAAAATTCGTTGTACTGCAACGCGTATCGCACCGCTTCGTAATAAATCATCACATCGGGCAACAGCGGATTATTACCGAGCTTATCTATCGTGGCTTTCAGGCGTTGCAAGCCCGCTTCGAGTTCGACGCGATCCTGTGCTGATACCTCAACGCCAACAGGCGGAATCGGCTTTATAGACGGTGGTTGTGCAAAAGCTATGGCAGTGAACAACAGTAGGCAGAACAGTTTTTTCATATTTTCCTGACTTCTTCGTGTAATTTCGTGGACAAATAGTCTTTGATTTCTACTTAATTTCTGGTGTAAACAGACTACTTTCTTCGCTCGCGCCGGGCAGTAAGATCAATTTTTTAAATTGCAAATCCAGCTTATTTAGTACGCGGATGGAGGAATGATTATCAGGCGAAGTAATTGCTACGATACGATTGATGCCAAGCGTTTCCTTGGCAAAAACGAGCACACGTGAAGCCGCTTCAATCGCATAGCCTTGTGACCAAAACTCCGGCAGGAAAGCATAGCCAACATCAGGATCATCCAGCCCGTCGCGCTTTATCAATCCACAAATCCCAATCGGCGTTAGCAAATCTTTCAAAGCAACCAGCCATAATCCAAACCCGTTTTGTTCATAGCTTTTCATCGGCCCCTGCAAAATATATTGCCAGGCATCATCCAAATTGCGCACGCCCTTGTCGCCAATGTTTTGGATAAACGAAGGCTCATTGACTAAGCGAAAAATAAAGGCGGAATCGTCTTTTTGTAAGGGGCGCAGGAGGAGGCGTTCGGTTTCACAAATGTTCATGCAGCTTCAGGCAAAGTAGCAAGTTGCTCAAGGTCTTCAAAGTAGCGGCGATGTGTTCGGCGTAAAATTTGTTCAGAAGCCGCTTCCAGCAAAACCACCTCATTATCAATACCTGCACGAAACAGACATAACTCTCTTTCAAATCGCAATTCTTCTGCCCTTTTCCACTCTGAATCATCAAAGCTCTGAAAACTAATAATCTTTCCGAGGCTCCGATTATACTCAAGAATAAATATCATTTTTTCTCCTTCAACTTTGCAACATCAGCAATCTTATCACGTAAAGTTTTTAATAATTCAATTCTTTCTGCTGTCAGCTTTTCTTTGTTAATAGTTAAGTTATTCCAATTTGAAGCCTCTTGCTCATTCCTCGACCAAAAATCCCAACCCAACATTGTGCTGATCTCAGTTATACGATCTTCATTCCATTGAATCAGAGTGGACAAGCTTTCCAAGATAGCCAATACTTTCTCATTTCCAGCTCCGTACTTTATGGTTTGCCCAAAAGTATCTGCGCATTTTTCTGAAAGTTCAGCCCATAAATCCTGAAGCTCAGTGCGCACTTGCACCTCAACTGTCTTACTATCAATGAACACAATTACGTGAACTGCGCGATAACCATGACTTGGTTTTTTACGCCTATCTTTGACCTTATTATCATTAAAGAGAGCTTTTAGTTGGTCAACAATTTTGTTTTGATCTGCAATATCTTTTGCAACTATACGACATCCAGCAATATCCTGAATTTGTGTTAGCTTAATACTTCCCCGGAGTAGCTTATCAACAATTGACTGTGTAGTTTTTGTTCGTCTTTTCGTAGGTTCAAGCAATAACTTCTCTCGAAGCTCTTTATAAACAAACTCATGTGCGGCTCTAAACGAATGGCGATATTGTTCGAGTAAGCGTAAATCATTTTCGACTTTGCCAAGCTTTAACCGTTTGCCTAAACGATCAATTTGCGTCTTTGAGATTTCTTTTTCCATGCTCCTAAATATTCGTGTTTCGCACGTTGTCTACAGCTAAAATTTATCATACGCCATTCACAAACATCGCGCTAATTTCGCCAAAACCCACTGCCTCGTCCGCAAAAGTGAATGTTTCTCCTTCTGCCATTTCACGCGCCGCGCGTAGTAATGCTCCGTAGGCGACGCGGGATAATGCACTTCCTGTACTAATGCGTTTGACGCCGAGGGCGGAGAGGACGGCTACAGTGGATGCGCCTTGCGCTCCCATTAGGACGTTGACGGGGCGCGAGACTGACGCGATGACGGCAGCAATATCATCTTTGGTCGGCAAACCGGGCGCGTAAAGCACATCGGCTCCGGCTTCTTGATACGCCTGTAAGCGGTTGATCGTGTCGTCGAGATCGTGTTGCCCCACAAGATAATTTTCGGCGCGGGCGGTGAGCGTGAAGGGGAAATCAAGTTTGCGGGCGGCTTCGACGGCGGCTTGGATTCGTTCGACAGCCAATGAAAACGGATAGATCGGAGCGTCGGCGCGATAGCAGTTGTCTTCGATGGAACAACCCACGAGGCCAGCGACAGCGGCGAGTCGAACAGTTTCGGCTACGATTTCGGGCGTGTCGCCAAAGCCGTTGCCGAGATCAGCACTAACGGGCAAATCGGTAGCGGCTACGATCTCAGCACAATGTGCCAACATTTGTTCGCGGCCTATCGTGTTATCCGTTTTGCCAACCGAAAAAGCGAAGCCTGCGCTGGTCGTCGCCAACGCTTCAAAGCCAAGCTGTGCAAGCAATCGTGCGGAGCCTACATCCCACGGATTCGGAATTACAAATGCGCCCACACGTTCGTGGAGCGCACGAAAAATCGTTCCTTTTTCTGCCTGCGTTTTCATGTCCAACCTTTCATTAATTTCCCTTTGCAATAGGGCGACCTGACGTGCTTTGTCGCCAGCCGGGGGTGATGCCTTTTTCGTTGGCGTCTTGCATGTACGTCGTGCTCCAACCGCTCCAACTGTCGGAGTAATTGCGAATGTTCTTGTAGCCCAGCACATACGCATACAAAAACGTTATGCTCGAACGCCAGCCGCTGCCGCAATAAAAAATTACTTCACGCTCAAATTGATTGTTGGAAGATTTGATACCTGCCTGTTTCCAACGCGCAGCAATTTCAGGCGGCGGCAAAAATTTTCCGTCCGCAGTTTGGTAGAGTAAGGCTTTGTCATCCGCATCACCGATTGCGATTGCGCCGGGAATACGTCCGCGTTGCTGCAAGTAATCGTAGCCGCTAACTTCGCCGCGAAATTCTGCCGCCGAACGCGTGTCGGCTAACCAAATGTCATTTCTATCAAAATGTTCTTGCACATACGCCGTCGTCGCCAACCAATGAAGACGGGGCTGTGCGCGAAATGTGGTGGTTTGCGGCGTATTGATTTTTGTCTCGCTCGCAAAACCTGCCGCCTGCCACGCTGCCAAACCTCCGTCCAAAATTCGCACGTCAGAAACTCCGGCGTAATTCAAAATCCACCAGATGCGTGCCGCCGCGATGGTTTGTTTGCTGTACACAATCACTGTGGTATTTGGCGTGATGCCAAGGCTGCCAATCACATTTTGCAATTCATTCACGGATTTCAAATGCCAGCGCGGATAGCCGTTCTCGCATTCATCCGTATTCAAATAAATCGCGTCGGGGATGTGTCCGGCGCGATAATCTTTGGCTTCAGATAATTTGCCCCAGCCTGTTTCGAGAACGACGAAACGCTTATTTTTAAAGGTTGCAGGACGCGTCATAATTTTTTTAGTGTGAAATTGTTGGAGCGAATAAACCCAGGCGGGCGTGACGATAATTTCAGGATGTGCGGCAAAAGCGGTATGTGTGAGAGACACAACAAGAAAAGCAACCCGGAGATTTTTCATCCACGAAGTCACACGAAGAGGACACGAAGGAGCTTTCCTGATGTTCTTTCTTCGTGTTCCCTTCGTGTGACTTCGTGGATAAGACGCCTTTTTCTTTCGCTCGAAGATTTTGTTACTTCTCATTGCGTTCGCGTTGTATCTGATTGTTGTAAGCCTTTTCGTTCATCTCAATAAAATCCCGCAAGCCGTTTGGATCAATGAATGGATTTGGCTGAGAGCCGAGCCGTTTCGCTTTTTCTTCCATCTTAAAAAACGGCGCGTGCGGGCCTAAAAATACATCGCATGGCAGCGATTTCAGTACTTGAAATGATTTGGCGTAAGCATCTTTCACGCCCGCCCACGTTGGATTATTTATCATTCGCACGCCGGGATTGATGGACAGGCTGCACGTGAAAACTACGTTATATTTTTTACCGTTTTCTTCCACGACCATTGTCCATGCCGTGTTGCCTTCAGTGTGTCCAGGCGTCAGATGCGCGGTCATTGCTACGCCGCCTAAGCGCACGACTTCACCATCTTTGAGAGTCTTGTCTACCTTGAAAGGTTTGTAAAAAGGCTTGATCGGATGGAAGCCTTTTTGCCCGCCGCTTTCCATAATTTCGGCGTCGCCTTTCATCGCATACACTTTCGCTCCCGTAGCGGCTTTCATCTCGGCGTGTCCGGCGACGTGATCGAAATGTGCGTGGCTGGAGAGCATAATTTTTACGTCTTTCAGTTTGAAGCCAAGCGATTCAATATTCGTGCGCACGATAGGCGAAGATTCTTGTAACGCGGTGTCGAGCAAGATTAATCCACGGTTGGTTTTGATGATGTAACACGCCAAACTGCTGGTTCCGACGTAATAAATATTGCCGATGATTTTGAATGGTTTGAATGGTTGATTCCATTCTTTAATCATTGATTCGTATTGCGAAAATGTTGGTGCGGGCAAAAACGTAAGCGCAACAATGATGAAAAATATGCCAGAAAAATTTCGTTTGTGGGTCATTGAAAATCCTTTTGAATAAATTGTTTTTTGTCGTAGGTTAGCTTAACGTTTTTTTCATAAAAAATCGCTGTTGCCCCGGCGGATAATCTTCTAACGTAGCAAAGACTTCGTAACCCAATTTTTCATAGAACGGACGGGCTTGGTAACTGAACGTGTCGAGATGGGCGAATTGACAACCGCGTTCGCGCGCGACATCTTCCAGTGCAAGCAATAATTGTTTGCCGTATCCGCCGCCGCGCAAATCTTCCGACAGCCATACCAATCCGACTGACAGCCAATTCCAGTTGATGTAACCCCACACACCGCCGACCAGTTTTCCGTTCTCATCGCGCAGAAATGAACCGACTGATTGAAAGCCGAGTGCCGGGGTGTGCGGGAACGAATGCACAGTTAATCCTTGTGAAAGGACGGCGACGTCTTCGCTGCCGGGGTGATCTTCGATTGTGAAGCGATACATAATTTCTGCTCAGGATTTTTGCCGCGTTTTCTTGTCCGCCTTGCCCAAGAGCGGGCGCATAATTTTCACGCGAATCAAATAACCGTCGTGATTAGGATGGACGCGATCTGCGACCCATAATTCTTCGCGCGGTTGCCCTTCTTTCGTCAACATCGCGTCCCACAGGTCAATGAAATGCAGGTTCTTTTGTGTCGCAATATAGGCTTTAATGAGTTGGTTAGTTTGCTTGCGTTTTTCGGCTTCGTCCCAGCGCCCCGGCCCCGGCGTAGTACTGGAAAAAGCAATGGGGATTTTGGGTTGAGCGGCTCGCACTTTTGCTACAAAGGTTTTGAAATCTGCTAATACCCGTTCGGCTGTTTTGCCATTGTGAACATCGTTGCCGCCGACGTGCAAAACGATCATACGCGGTTTGTAGGGCAACACGAGACGATCATAGAAATGCAGGATGTCTGAAAATTGAAACGAATCAATACCGCGATTGATGATCGTGTAATCAGGCAAATCTTCGCCGAGCGTTTTCCAGCGAAAGAATTGCGAATCACCAACCAGCAGGATTGCATTTTTAGGCGGCGGCGCGGCTTTATCACTCGCTTCGTAAACTTGTACTTGTTTCTCAAAACGATTTTCTGTTGTTTGCGCATTGACGCTACTGACAAGCAGCAACGAGGCGATCCATAGACCGGCGCAGCAAGCATCGCTTTTGATAATTTGAAGAAATCGCATAGGTAACTTGCCTCTGAAAATTGTTTGTAATGTGGTCATTCAACTCAACTGACTGCCATGACGAATTAACCGGGCCTCCAAATGTTTCCTGACATCAACCCATTCATGCGCGAGGATGCTGTATAGCACACTGTCACGCACTGAACCATCGCGGCGTATTGTGTGGTGACGAAGCACGCCGTCTTTCTTTGCACCGAGGGCTTCGATAGCGCACTGGGAAGTGAAATTAAAATTGTCCGTGCGCAGGCCTACGACTTTACAACCCAGCGTGTCAAAAGCATGCCGCAGCAGTAACAACTTGCAACTTGTGTTGACGTGACTGCGTTGCCAGCTTTTTCCATACCACGTATAGCCAATCTCGACGCGATCAATCGCAGGTACGATGTCGTGATAGCTGGTGCTGCCGATGATCGCGCTGGTTGTCAGTTCGCGCACCACCCACGGCATGCGGTGTCCAGCTTCTTGCCCTGCCAGCGCAGTAGCAACGTAATCACAGGTCTGCGCTGGTTCGGGGACGGACGTAAACCAGAGTTCCCACAGGTTACCATCCGCCGCCGCGAGAGCCAGCGCATTAGAATGTTCAGCCGTCAGCGGTTCTAACCGTATGCCATAGCCTTCCAGTGTTATCGGTTGTAATTGGATCATCTTTGAATCATTTCTCCTTTTGCATCAGCCAAACTTTTTGACCAACGGCCAGCGTTCCGGTTTGCACGACAGTTCCATAAATGCCTGCATTACATTCGTTCGTTTGCGCTACAGTTTTCAGCACAGATGAATCCTGCTCAGCGGTGTCGGGATCAATATTAATAGTATTGCAACGCGCGTCGCGCAGCGTAATGCTGATGGCTGCGCTAGTCTCAGCTTCGCCAAAAATCAACGTTCCGCCAACCCATTCGTCTTCGCCAAAACATTTGGATTGCGTTGTTTCCAGCAGGATATTCGGTCGAAAGCGCCGATGATCAATTTCTTTATCCAATTTCTGCGCAAGTCCGTGAATTGTGCTGGTGCTAATGATCGAGACACTGGCTTCGTCAAAAATACCGCGATCAATTTGCATTAGTTCGACTTCCTTTCCGAAACGCGTTGACAATTCCTGCCGCAATGCATCGCTATAAATTTCCAGCACTGCACCGTCCGGTGTACGCACGTGTGTCGGCACATCGTCTTGCAGAATTGGCTGATATAACGACAGCACGGGCAACCGATTCGCATTCAACCATGGGAAGCCGACCTTGTCAGTCACGCGGTGAAACGCAAACCTGCGATCACCTGCGAGTCCGTGCCAACCTAATGCGACAGATTCCATTGACGTGCCAGGCATGGATTTGACGGGATAGCGAAATAGTCCAGCGACGCGACCAATTTCAATGGTTGTGATGTTACTGATTTTGTTTTCCATTTTTTAAGGCAGCCTCTTGCTTAAAACAGACAGATAAGCCTCCCACGGGCCAACTGCTTCGCCGTACTGTTTGGCCATGGTTCTGGTGATCTGTGTCAGATGACTGAGATCATGCGCAACCCAGGTGGCAATCAATTGTTCCAATCTCACTGCCCCTAATTGCGGATGGGTTCCCCTCTTTTCTAAATCTTTTGGGGTGATTTTCATGCGGGTGAGTGCTTCGAGATTGCGTGATCGTAGCTCCGCAAATGTGCGCAGCAATTCCTCCAAACTTTTGCCTTTGCTTTCTTCAAATTGAGCAAATCTGTCGAACGTCTCAAATGTCTCAGCCTCCCCTGATTGCAAGATGATTTTGAGGCGCGGAATCCAATCTGTTCGCTCACCGTGAATGAGATGACCGAGTACGTCAAACGGAGACCACGTTTCATCGCCTTCATTGCCAGTGATCCATTCAGCAGAAAGCCCGCTAAGCAAGGAGTTGAGAACAACAGGCGTGCGAGCAAGTATTTCAGTAGCGTGAACCAGATTGAAAAGCATTTTCCTCCTCTCTGAAGCGGTCACCTGCGCTTGTGTGAGGCATTAATTGTGAGTTAGAGATAACTCAACCACCAATCTTTACGTCGTCGTTTCACGGCTGCGAACCAACGGCAGAGCGGATACAGCAGCAGTAATCCAATAAACCAAAACAGATACACAACCCACAGCGAAAAGCCCAGATTGCCGGGATTGGGACGGGGTTGCGTCAATAATCCCATGAATAACCACGCCGTCGGTTTGCCGGCAAGGTAGCTGGCTACGACTGCCAACCCGTGCGTGGTGAACCATTGCCCGAGGTAGAAAATTAACGGCATTTGTCCGAAGGTAATACCGATGCGCGAAAATGTATTGGACTTTATTCGTTCAAACCACGACAACGCGAACATGGCTGCGCTCAGCGTCATCAACAGGAACAGCAGGGAAGGCGGATATTTCGAGACGTTCAGAAATGACAAGAAGGTGAAGACCGTATTTTTCTGGACGCTCCAACGACTGGGGTCGCCATAAATATTAATGCCGCGCAGAACGATGAACCCAAGCAATAATCCTCCGCCCAGCTTGCATAAAAATCGTTGTCTTCGCTCTGGTTCTCCTTGATAAATGGTGCCGAAACAATAGCCCGCTGCCAGCACTCCAATCCAGGGAATCAGTGGATACAGCACCAGCCCGTGGATTGTCGGCGTGAAAAAGATAATGCCTTGTTGATGGAAAATCATCCACACCCAATCCCAAAACCCTTCCGGCTTGACTTGAATTTTATCGAGCAAATTATGCAGGGCAATCATTGCAATGCTACCAATAGCAATGATGTGCAATGGCAAATAAATCAACCCTGCCAGCACGATCATCGAAACGCCAATCACCCAAATCACTTGCAACATAAAAGCAAAGTGAAAGTCGAGATCGAACCAGACTAAAGTGCGAATAATGGTGAATTCCAACAGGATCAACCACAATCCGCGAGTGATAAGAAACCTTGCTAATTCCGGTTTGCTCTTACCGCGCATCGTTTGCAGATAAGCACTGGTTCCCGCCAGAAACACAAAAATCGGCGCACAAAAATGCGTGACCCAACGTGTAAAGAAAAGCGGCGGATTCGTTTGCGTGAGATCAGTTGGATCAAAATTCAGCCCTGCGCTATGAAAGAAATCGCGCGTATGATCCAGCAGCATAATCATCATGACAATGCCGCGCAGCAAGTCTACGGAATTTACCCGCTGAGTTATGGAAGCTGGATTTTGAGGCGTACGCATAATCTTTAAGGATTTTCGGCGCGAATCATTTCTTCAACGGCAGATTGTTCGATTGGTTCGGTCAGCAGTTGTTGGATGCTCCAATGTTTTTTATCAAGCAGATGTGCGACTAATAAATTAAATCGCCAATATAAACCTGATTTCGCATAATCCATTTTGCGATCATCGGCGAGAAAAGCGCGTTTCGCTTCATCGTAATTGAACGCTGCGCCTTTGCCGACATAATCCGCGTAGCCTTCGCGCTTCCATTGCGGCAAGCGGTGATAGGCAATTCCGCCAATTGCTTGCCCGGTTAAGCTGTGCGTGATTTCGTGGGCGATGAAATAATCCAGCGAGCGATCTGCCGTGACACGACTTCCATTTGGACCGATCAGGCAATTTTCTTCAATGATGGAATCGCGCAAAAATATATTCGTTGTAAACGGATAATAATTGACGCCGCCTACGCCATACGAATACGTGAAAAAAATGCGTTGCCGCCAACGCGCATTGCAAATAAAAACCTGATGATTTTGTGCAGGCGAATAGAGCGGCGATTTTGCCAGTTTGGTTTCGACTAATTGCAAAACCTGCTGACCAGCTTCTGGCACAAACGATTTATCGGAATACAGCGTCAGGTTTTTTGCGCTGACAGAAACGTGGAAAAACGGTTGCGGTACGCTTAGCACTACCAATAACAACGCGACGACGGCAATCAACGCGGCTCCGATTTTTAGCAAGAGTTTCTTTTTGAGGTTCATCCGTAATACCTCTGTTTCTTCGTCGCAGCGCGACAAGCATGGAGTACAAGCTTCAGCTTGGTTTTACAGTACGCCAATGTAAAACCAAGCTGAAGCTTGTACTCCATGCTCTCCGTTAATACGGCTTCCGTTCGTTCAGATATTTGACGATGATCCGCTTCACTTTCAGTGCATCAATCGACCCTTGCACTTTGTAAAGCACCTCGCCCGTCGGATCAATCAGCATCGTGTAGGGTAAGGCACCATTCCAGTCTGGATCAAAGGCTTCCATCATTTTATATTTGTCCGTCTCGCCAAAAAATACATTTGGATTCGTTGCTTTTTGTTTTTTCAAAAACGCGAGGGCTTCTTCTTTTTCATCCGGGAAATGCGCGGCGACACTGACGACTTCAAAATCGCGTTGGCGATACATGCGATGAATTTCCATGATGTCGGGAAACTCCGATACGCACGGGCCGCACCACGTTGCCCAAAAATTGATGAGCCGCAATTTGCTCTTATCATTTGAGGCATTATTCATCCGCAATTTACGCATCCCCTCCGCGTCTACAGGCTGAATTGTAACGGGTTCGGCATTAATCTTTTCCCAATACTTTTTCATGTCCTCGCCTTTGGACGACCATTTGACCGAACAACCGAACGCTTTGTTTTCTTTCACTGCAACTTCTTTGCCCGCCAGCATTGCATCCAAGGCGTTGCGTACGTCGCGGACACGCATGAATTTGATGCGCTCGCTGTCATCAATGCGCCCGACATATTGCAACTTGCGCCCGGCATCAAAAACAAAAGCATGCGGCGTGGCTTTCGCTCCATAAGCTTTGGCGACGGCTTCGTATTGTCCGCCGCCCATTAAAAACGGAAAGTTGAATTGGTGATCGCGGGCGCGAATTTTCATCTCTTCCAGCGTGTCGCCCAAATCGGTGTAGCCCTTTTCATCCGGTCGCACCGAATCAGGATCGTTCGGCGAAATCGCTACGAAACTCACCCCTTTGTCTTTATAATCCACGACAAGTTGCTTGATGCGTTCTTCGTAATACTGGGATGAAGGGCAATGAACGCAGGTGAAGACGACAACAAGAATTTTTGATTTGTCGAAATCGCTGAGCTTCCAGTTTTTGCCGTCAATGCCGGGCAAATTGAAATCAGGAGCTTTTGCGCCGGGCTTCAAGGTTGGAATGTCGGCATCCTCAAATGCAGTGACAATTACGGTGAGGGAAATGAACAACATTGCTAAGACCATCGTTTTACGAATCATATATCCTCCTGTCTTGTTTGGAACGAGAGCGGGACGGTGCGACCTGAAGGCTTCTTCTTTCCTGCTTTCGCTGGTTCATTTTTGTGGCGCAGCATACGTTAGAATTTGAGATGGAATCCGAATGGTTAGTCCTTACGCTTCAGGCACACGCGAAGAGTGATGATCCACGATCATCCATTTCCCGTCGCGCTTGCGAAACACAAAGGTAAACCGTGCGGGTCGCACTTCTGTTTTGCCATCTACCACTTCTGAAAATGTGTAGTAACCTGAATTGATCGCCATTTCGCCATAAATACGAATGTGTTGTTCGCCCAATGTACAGCGCACGGTCGGACGTTGCGGCGCGGTTTGAAAATACTCTGCAACCGCCGCAGGAGTCGCACGAATCGTTTTGGAAGTCGTTCCCCAGAAGACAGCTTCCGCGTCATACAGCACCGTGATGCGCACGGGTTCACGACTGTTCAGCGCGGCAACCCAGACTGCGGTTGCTGTTGCGACTTCTTCTTTCACTGACAGTTTACGTCGCGCGGCTTCCGTACCTGAAAGCGACAAGATAACAAAGAAAATCACGCTGAAAACTCGGATCGGCACGCTCATTAAGCTCCTTCATCGTCGCTACTTAATTTCGGTATTACTGACGAACGCGATCTTCTTACTGTCCGGCGACCATGACGGAACATTGATCGTGCCTTGCCCGCCGTACAAATAGGCAATCACTTTCGGCGTGCCACTGCCAATTGGCATCGTCGTAGGCAAGAGGCGCAAATACACGTGTTTGTAAAACGGATGAGCACCCGGCTCAATGTCTTTTGGAAACGAGATGATAACGATCCATTTGCCGTCAGGCGAAATGTGCGGAAACCAGTTATTGAATTCGTCGTTCGTGATTTGTGTTTGTTCGCTGCCATCGGGCTTCATGCGCCAGATTTGCATTAGTCCAGTGCGAAACGAATTGAAATAAATGTATTTGCCATCGGGCGTATATTCGGGTCCATCGTCTACGCCTTTGGTCGTCGTCATTTGAATTTCGTCGCCGCCTTTGGCAGGAATTTTATAAATATCAAACTCGTCATTGCGTCTGCCTGCAAAGACCAGAAACTTTTTGTCAGGCGACCAACCATGCAAATACGAAGGGCCTTTGCGCGTAATTTTTGTTGGTTTGCCGCCTTTGAGCGGCATTGTATAAATCATCGAAACATTGCCGTCTTCCGCGCTCGTGCTGCTGATGCCGAGTTGTTTGCCATCGAACGTCAGCACGTGATCGTTGTTGTTGCGCTTCACTTCGCCCGTATCAAATAACGTTGGCGTGTTCGTTGCCAGATCAAAGCGATAAAGCAAATTGTTGTGATTGTAAATCAGGAATTTGCCATCGCGCGTCCAGTTCGGTGCTTGCAAAGAATCTTTGACGCGATACAAAACTTTGCGCGTGTTCGTAGCCAAATCCATGACTTCTAAATTGCTGCCGATGTATTCGCGGTACGGCACAAAATTTTCACGGGCTGGCACGGTGATTTCGACATCCCGAAAGACAGCGGTTTCAGTCACAGTGTTGTTGTGCGAGCAGACATACAAGCCCGCGTAGACATCATCGCCGAGCGAAATATCCGCGACTTCTTTAGTAATAAAAGGTTCACCAAATTTAGCGACAGACATGATGTATTGATTGCCGCGCCGTTCGAGTTGCACTACGTCAAAGTTTTTTTCGGTATACGCAATCTGTTCCGTGATTGCGCCTTTGGTGCGACGGAATTGTAGCGAAGTCAAACCATCGCCGTGCAAGCTGGCGTTAACGTGCGGCGCGTCCGTATCCAAATTCGGGCGAATAATCCAACCGATTTTGCGATGCGGGTCGGTACCTTTGCCGAGGAATTCCGTACGCGCACGCAGAATGAAATTCCCCTTCATCCGTTTCCAGGCGTAATGAAATTCATCGTTAGTCGTCCACATATTTGTGCCGGAAGCACTGATCGTATACGTCAATTTGTTCGAGTCGAAAACAATAGCGCCAGGCGTAGCCACGGCACCGACATCCTGGTGATGATCGAAGACGCCGACTGGTTGTTGTGCCTGCACAGCGAACCCGGCTATCAACGTCAAAAGAAATGCCATGGTCATGAATTTAGAAATCATTAATCAGCCTCCGTTTATTTCAAATGCATCTGCATGAACTGCAAAAATAAGTTGTAATCTGATGGAATTGTGCCGTGTCCGCCCGCGTGCATCACATAACCAAGCGTGTGAAAAATCGTTTGTCCGGCAGCGGGCATTGCTTCAATGCCGAGTGCTTGTTTGCCCAGCAATTTAAAAACAGGCGCAGCGGCTACGGCGGCTAAAAATTCGCCTTTGGGATCAGACCAAAAATCTTTATCGCCCGTTTGCAGCAAGACTGGACGCGGCGCGATCAACGACACTAATAAATTTCCGTCTACGGGGAATTCATTCACGCGGTCGCCGTATTTTCCATAATTCGCGGCGAATTGATAAGCGTAACGCGTAGGTGCAGTCAGATGCTTAATCGTTTCGCCATAATTACGCCGACTGAGCGCGGCTCCCCCTTCGCCTGAACAACTGGCAATGACCATCGCAAAGCGCGGATCGTGTGCGCCTGCCCACATCACCGTTTTTCCGAGGCGCGAAACACCAAAGAGAGCGACGCGTTTGGCGTCAATTGCCTTATCCGTTTCAAAATAATCCAGCGCACGACTTGCGCCCCACGCCCACGCGGAAATTGTTCCCCATTCATTCGGCGCGGGTTCCGTTTGCCCGGGCTTGAGATATAGCGAACGCACGCCGTGCTGAATGCCGCCTGCAAAATCAGGATCAATATCGCCATAATAAACCGTCGCTACGCCAAAGCCTTGTTCGATAAAAGGCAGCACTTTCAAATTGCCGAAGCGCCCGTCTTTAACGGCAGGAACGCGCTTTTTCTCACGGTTCCAGATTTCACCGAGCTTGATGCCGGGATCATCTACGGCATTAGAATTTGCAGTGAAACTGAGCTGAAAAAATAGCGGCACAGGCTTGGTCACATTCGCAGGCAAGTAAATTAGCAAATCCATTTTCGGCCCGTTTTTATCGGGCGAAAAATACACCGTCACTTGCTTGCGCACCGCTTTGCCATCGAACACGGGTGTGCCTTTATCGAATGCCTCGAAGCTCATTCCGGCAGGGCGACCGGGTGTACTCCCAAATTGATTTTCTTCGTATAAGCGGACGATTTCCGGGCGACGTTTTTGGTTCCAGGTTTTGGCATCGCGGACAGGTTTGCCGTTTGCCAATAACAACGGGTCAGGCAAGGTGTACGCTGCAATTTTCGCTTCGTCGTAGTTGACGGGAATGCCTGCGACTTCGGCAGGCGGCGCGGATTGTGGTTGTTGCGCAAAGAGAGTGGAAGTGAGAAGTAAAAAAGTAGCAGCGAAACAGTTTTTGAATTTCATAATTTTGGAGTGCAAGGATGCATAGAGTACAAGCTTTAGCTTGGTTTTACAGTGGCGAGAAGTAAACCCAAGCTAAAGCTTGTACTCCATGCAATGAATTTTATCCGCGCATTTTTTTATACGTCGCCAGACATTTTTCAGAAGTCTCAAATGCGGAAAATCTGCTGCCTTCCTGTTCGAGTAAATAATTTTCGACACCGCCGGATTTTTCAGCAGCAGCAAAAATCTTCTGCCACGGCGAATCGCCTTCGCCAAACAATACGCGGTAGCCCTTGTCCGGCTTGCCTTCTGCGCCTGTCCAGTCTTTGCAATGCACCGAACGAATGCGCCCCGGATTTGCGTTGATCCAGGCAATAGGGTCGTAACCTGCTTCGACGCAAGTGCCGACATCAAGCTGTAACGTCACATCTTTTGGCGTGTTGGCGGCGAGGATTTCAATCGGGCGTTTGCCATCAATCGGTTTGAATTCCAACTGGTGATTGTGGAAGCCAGCGCGCATGCCGAGCGGTTTTAATTTCGCCGCCGCCATCGAAAGTTTTTCGGCGACGCCTTTCCAACCATCAATGCCTTCGACGCGTCCGGCACTCGCCATCACCACCGTTTTGGAGCCGATGATTTGATTGAGGTCAATCGCTTTTTGTAAGCCTTCCGGCGTGAAAACATTCGCGCTGTTATGCGTTGAGAGGCAGCGAATTTTCAGCTCATCCATGAGCTTGCGCACTTCTTTGGCGTACTCCAGCGTCCATTGATAATAGGGCGAGAAAAACTCTACGGTTTCGTAACCCTGCTTAGCGATAGTGCGGACTGTGCCCATCAAATCTTTGGCAAGTTCGTTGCGCACTGAAAAAAGTTCGATGCCGATTGGGATACGCTTTTTCGCTACAGGCAACGCCAGCGCGAGGGAAGCGGAGGCGGTGAGGGAGAGAAATGAGCGGCGAGAAAGTGAAGTGAAAGATGATTGTTGCGAATTGTTCATATAGTTTTTTCCAAGCGGCTGTGCCGCAAAACCTGATAACCATCAAACGCAACCATGTTTGTTTGCGTGACGTTACTTCATTCGTTTATGGCAATACGAACAACCTGTACGTGCGCCATTTTCTTCATGACACTTAATGCAATTTGGCATGGAGATTTCTACAGCGAGATACATTTGTTCGAACTCGGTGACGTTGCCGTGACACGTTGCGCACGCGCTGCCAGCTTCTAAATGCGAACGATGATTGAAGCGTACATACGAAGGAACTTGATGCACGCGCCGCCAGTTAATTTCACGTTTTTCGTTTGTTACTGCTACTAACTTTTGAATTGCGGGACTTTCCGTTTTGATGTCGGAATGACACTGCATACACATCGCGGCGGTCGGCAATCCCATCTTTGCGCCAGGGTCAGTATTTTTATGACAAGTCGTACAGTTTAATTTTTGTTCGCCTGCGTGCAATTTGTGACTGAATGGAATGGGTTGTTCCGGCCCCGGCAATTTTGTCGTCTGCGCGAGAGCCGCTAAGAGGCACGCCGCCAACACACAGCTCAGCCGAACCAATCTCACAAATTTCCCTTGCGCTTTTGTTCCACAATGTATTCCGAAGCCCGCATCGAAAGCGAGAGAATCGTCATCGTCGGATTTTGCGATCCGCCGGTGACAAAGCTGCTGCCATCTACGACAAATAAATTTTTAATGTCGTGACTTTGATTCCATTTGTTCAGCACAGATTTTTTCGGATCGTCGCCCATTCTACACGTACCAACTTCGTGAATGCTGTAACCGGGCGGGTGCATTTTTTCATTGCCGTTCAGCACTTCAAATCCGGCTTCGTGACAAACTTCGCTGATGGTGTTCACAGCATCTTTCGCCATGTTGAATTCGTTGTCAGTGTATTTGCACTGAATATTCAAAACGGGAATGCCCCACGCGTCTGTGACTTTCGGATCAATGCTGACGAAATTTTCAAAGCGCGGCAACACTTCGCCCATGATCGTTGTACCAATGCACGCGCCGCGATGACTGTTGAGTTCTTTATCTAATTCCGCGCCCCACAACGGAAAATATTTTGCATCTGCTGACGCGCCTGGGTAAAGGTCGGACGCATAGCCGCGAATGAAATTTTTCTCTTTCGTCTTGATATTTCGGAAGCGCGGAATGTAACCCGAACCGCCCATCAATCCCTTCGGAGCCTTGCCGTCTTTCGCTTCAGGGACAACCGCGATGACGCCGTTAGAGATGTAAAATTGATCGTGCAAATAATGTCCCAGCACACCGCTGGAATTGGCGATTTTAGAATTCAGAAGTAGCCGCGTGCTTTCCAAACAGGCTGCGCCGACGATGACGACTTTGGCTTTGGCGTGCATTTCGCGTTTGGATTGACGATCTACAAAATTAACGCCGTTCACGAGTCCGGTGTTTTTATCTGTCGTGATTTCACGCGCAATCGCATTTGAAACAATCGTCAATTTGCCCGTCGCCATCGCGTCCGGCAACAATAAATTCCACGAACTGGCAAGTTGTCCATTGCCTTGTGAACGACGAATTTTTGTCAGCGTCATGCCGCGTGATTTTCCGGCAGCGGCGAAGCGCAGAGCCGCACCGGAATCCGGCGAAGTGTCATCTTCAAACAATCCATCAGGCAATTGCGCCAAGCCTTCTTTGCGACCAGTCACCCGAAAGATCGGGTCTACACGATCATAAAATGGCGCAAGTTCGGCATAACTAATCGGCCAGTTTTCGCCGAAGCCATCGTGATCTTTGCCTTTGAATTCAAAATCGCTGAGGCGATAAGACATCCGCGCCCAGAAATTCGATTTGCCGCCCATCATCCGCACGCGTACCCAGTTGTAAGGACTTTTCGGATCGTGCGTGTACGGCACTTGCTGTTCGTCTACCCATTGGTTCGCATTGAATTCACTGGCTTGGACAACGTGCGGGAGCTTGCCCGGTTTGCCGAAGCCGTGATAGGGCAATTCGTAGACAGCTTTAGCACCGCGCTGACGTGTGAAATCAACCTGTGGGCCAGCTTCGACGAGCAAGCAGTTGATGCCAAGTTTAGTAAGTGTGTAAGCCGCCATGCCGCCCGATGCGCCAGAGCCGACAATGAGAACGTCGTATTCTTTGTTTGCCATAAAAGTTTGGGGAAAGCGGTTAGGTATTAGCTTTTAGCGATTAGCCAGGGAAAATCTTTTCATTTGGCTAACAGCTAATTGCTAACAGCTAATCGCTACTAATCAATCGGATACCAATATTGCCCAACGCCAGTACGCTTTCCGCCTGCGGTATTCCATTCGCGTGAATTCATCGTTGCCGTACGCACGTCCTGTTTTGCTTCGCGCAGGAAGCGCGTCAGCGGTTCGGTCGGAGGTTCATACGTCCACGCGACACGCAACGGTGCGAGCAACGTATTAGCTTGCGTTTCGTCAACATTAGCAAAATTCTTTTTGAATTGCTTCATTGCCTGCGCATTCAAAAGATCTAAACCAGCGCGATAAATTTGCTGTCGTTCGACAGGGGATTGCCCGATCAGAAAATCAAGGAATTCGGGAGCTTCGGCTTCGAGTGCGCCTGGATTATTGTTTAGCGCAGGCATCAGAATTGTACTAAGTTTGCGCAGTGCGGAAAATTGCAACGCCGTGAAAAATTTTGGCGTGTATTCTGCCGCAACGTCAGAGACGGAAGTTTCCAAGCGCGGAATTTCAGGAGCCTGACGCGCTGGTTGTGCTTGCGTAGCGGCAGTTGATGATGCGACCGGAACTGCTAACGCAGGCGCAGCCGCCATTGTTTGGATAAATCTTCTTCGTTTCATGTTTTGTCCTCAGTATTTTTATTACATCAAAGAGCTAATATTTTTTGTGCCGCTTCTTGCGAAGTCATCACGGGATATACTTCAAACTCAACCAAGTCTTGCCAATTCGCCATCCATTCATCAAGCAAGTTGCGATCCTCGGTTTCCATCAATTGAAAACAGCACTGTAATTTTTCATCTACCCAACTGGAAAGATAAATCAACCCTTCCGGGGCTAATCGCCCTTGCGCTTGAAACCGTTGATAGACAGGTACGGCATCCTGATTCTTGAAATGTTCTACGATCATGTAAAGCATATCAAATGGAAAAAATATTTCAGTGACTGAACACTTCAAGGTTTAATTTATTCTCACCGCCGCTTTTGATCTCAACCAAGTAATCCGTTTTGTCGTTCGGATGCTGGCGACGGAAGACGCGTTGATTTTCGATGCTGGGCGATTGATCGCGCTTGCGTAAGTATTCGCCCCATTCCTTGCGGTCTTCATCAGTAAGCGTGCGGTCGCGCTGCTTCGCCATCATTTTAAGCATAAAGGGATCGCGCGAATTGCTCAGCCAGCGCACGGCGTCTTGTCGCACTTCGACCCGATATTTTCCAGCGACCAGCCCTTGAGTTTGCGCGACCTCAAAAGAGCCAAGTGCATTCGTGTGTGCGTTCGTAATGTACATTGTCAGAGATGGTGCGGCGGGTTGATCCACGGGCGTCAAAATCACCATGCCGCGAATCAGTGGCTCACCATCCAGCTTCACAATTCCGGTCAATGGCAGACGCGGTTTTTCGGTTAGGAATCCACCAGCCGTCAGCCAGCGATGCATCAGATTCGGCCATTCGCCGAGAATGTTGTCACCCAGCGCAAAGCCTACGCCGTGCGGGCCATTCACGAAGAAATGCGCTTCGGCGGGAACTTTGGCTTTGAGCAAACTGGAATATAAATCAACCATGCCACGCGCCTGCCCCGCGTCTTCTTCTGTGCAATACATAAACGTGGGCGGCACCTGAGAGGCAATTGTGCCAGCGGGCATTTGCATTGAGCCGTAAGACAAAATCAAAAAATCAGGGCGGCTGGAAACACGGTCTAACAAGTCGCTGGCTTCAGGATTGCCGGAAAGCTCATTGAAGCTAATATCAGCCGCAAGTTGCGCGCCTGCCGAAAAGCCTACCGCGCCAATGCGATTGGGTGCGATGCGATATTGTTTGGCATTCGTACGAATAAATTGCATCGCGCGTTGTGCATCGAGCAGCCAGTTTTTGCGTTCGTATAAGGGGCGTAAACGATAGCGCAGCACGAAGGCCGTGATGCCGCGTTCTTTCAGCCATTGTGCGACAAGAATTCCTTCGTGATCTACGGCGCGTAAGGTAAAGCCGCCGCCGGGAATGACTAAAATTGCTGCGCCATTACTTTTTGCCGCGTCCGGTACAAACGGCATAATTGCAGGCTTATCTTCATCTGAAGTTCCTGTCGCGCCCGGTGCGCCATTCGGCCAAAGCTCAATCGTTTTCAGTTTCGGCT
>JAYVZE010000127.1:0-13692 GCA_043783625.1 Blastocatellia bacterium
CCGGTTGACCGGGCTTGCCAAGAGCTTGAGCTTGTATCTTGAAGGTGACGCGGTAAACAACTATCTTGGACGCTTGATAGTTGTTGGAAAAGATGAGTCTGGGCTTTAGCTGAGACCGTGAGTCTGCGCTTTAGATAATGACCTCTTTTCCATTTTTACCAGTTCCTCCTCAGGTCGGACAGTATCAAGTGACCATTGAGTCCGTATTTTACAAGGTTGACCGCAGGAACATTTTTTTAATTTTCAAAGGAGTTTAGTTTTATGGAACAAGCTATTTTAGGCATTGATGTTGCCAAACAAAAACTCGATGTTGCTCTTCTTCAGAGCCAGAAAACTTTGACGAGACAATTCGATAATTCACGGTCAGGCTTCCAGCAACTGCACGCGTGGCTGACCTCTTTGCACGTCGTCCAAGTGCATGCCTGCCTGGAAGCGACCGGTTCCTATGGTGATGCCGTGGCTTTATTTTTGCACGAATCCGCTCATCTTGTTTCGGTAGTCAATCCTTTTCGCATCAAAGGTTATGCTAATTCCAAATTTCAACGCAACAAAACTGACATTGCTGATGCTCGTCTGATTGCTGATTTTTGCTTGACGCAAAAACCTGAGCAGTGGCTGCCACCAACTCCCGCCGTAGCTGAACTACAAGCACTTACGCGCAGAATTGAAGCGGTCGAACAGATGCTTCAAATGGAGAAAAATCGCCTGGCTGTAGCGCCCGCAAAAATTAAACCGAGCATCCAACGGATGCTGACAATTTTTGCAAAAGAGATTGCCGATCTCGAAACAAGTAGCCAGCATCATTTTGCTGAAAACTCCCCTTTGAAAGAGCAAGCTGAATTACTCCAAACGATTCCCGGCATTGGCGAAAAAACGGCCGCTCTGCTGTTAGCGGAAATTGAGTTTTCGCGTTACCACTCGGCGCGCGAAGTGGCGGCTTACGCGGGTGTCACGCCAAAAAAGAAAACCTCGGGAACCAGTTTGAATCGTACCCATTTGTCCAAACTCGGCAACGGCAGAATTCGTAAAAAATTATATTTTCCAGCGATTGTCGCCACCGTGCATAACAACATTATCAAAGAGTTTGCCAAGCGTTTGAAAGCAAATGGAAAAACTGCCATGCAAATTGTCTGTGCCGCGATGCGAAAATTGTTGCACATTGCCTTTGGCGTCTTGAAACATAAAATCCCATTTGATTCAAATTTGGCTTTTTCACGTTGACTTTCAAGACAGTATCTCAAGCCACTTGAAAGCCCGGTAAACCGGACTGGATTTATTACGACAGCATTCCCAGCCGTAAACGGCTGGGCTAACGGAAAATTTTCTTCGACATAAAGCAAATAATATTTCGAATCCTCTTAAAAGTATGTGATCGTTCGATAAGTCACAATTTTCGTTTGCGCACGATTCCCATTGAAAACTTCGTCTTGCGTGTCTTCAGACATTTTCGTCCAATTGCCTTGCGTATCTTTTGTTTCGTAAAACAACCTGCGTTTTAGTGGCAAGATTTTCTTCGGGGATTTTGTGGCAGGTGCCGGGGATTCTTTTTCCTTCGGGCTGAGGGCTAATTGAATTCCGCTCATCAATGTAATCTCTTGTGGAGGCGCATTATTGACGGATTCCGAAAATTTTAAATCACCGGAAACCGGATCCGCCTTCATCAAAGTTTTCCTGAACTCTTTTCCTTCATCATCAAAATCACGATTTAGATGTTCCTGAATGTTGCCAATTTTGCCGTATTTGTATTCAGCAATTCGATACTGAAATCCGATTTTGTCGAAGAGCTGGCTTTCAAGTTTGACCAGTTCATCGCCTTGATAAGTGTATGAATTAATCCTGCGAATTTTCCCGTTCGCCGAGTATTCCTTATGCTCAATCAATTTCTCCTGCTTGTCGTATTTGGCTTCGGCTATTATTTTTTTCTCGCTTTGACGCTCGAAATCTTTGGAGCTGGTAACAGTTCTTTGCTCAATTTTAATCGAACTAACCTCACCAGTCAGTTGCGTTTTTAAAAGTGGTTCAGGGTGATGAACGTCGGGATTGAATTGCGCAAATGTGGCAGTTGCTGCGATGGAAATGGAGAGAAAAGAAATCAGTAATCTCATACTTAGTGATTTCCGAAGTAAGGGAAAAAGTTACGCGAAGAAATATTCAATCAATCTTTTCAATAAAGTGTTTCTCACATTGTAAGCAGTACCAGTTGGAATTCCACCGTTTGAATTGAAATGTTCGAATTGTTTTTCTGAGCTTATCCAGAAGCCAAACCAGAACCAAAATATTGATGAAGATTGAGAAAAATAATAGAGCACTTTGGGGATCTTTTCTTCGCCTCCCGATACTCAGGTATCCCAGCCGTTCCAGATAAATCGAAATGGTTAAAGCGGCAATGACGGTTAATCCAATTATTGAGTACAGATAAAAATTTGAGTCAAAAACTTTATCAAAAATTGATTCAACCTCTGGAGGTGGTTTAATTCGCTTTATGAATTTGGGGCTAAGGAGTGCTTCTTCGATGGATAAATAATACGAAGATGATTCAATACCCTCCGGTTTCTTTTTCCTTTTTGGGTTGGCATACTTATATGTTTTGTAGACCTGATAAGCATCAGCCTTATGAACTGTCTGACCAACTTCGCAATACGGACACGCTATCGCACGAATACGGAACAAAATTTTCTTATCACTGAAGTTGAGGATGTGATTTCCACTCATAAAGCTTACGATATTTTATAGCAAATATATTGAGGTTTTCCCGTCATTTGAACGTTCAATATAAAATTGAATTCCGCATCGCAAGCAGAGCCACGACTTAAACCAGTACGGGTGAGAGGGATTAAATTTCTTTTCACGATAATTATCAATTAGATAAATTAGCCAAAAAATAAAGATGGATAGCGTAAGTAAGAATAAACCGATTGCGCTGCTGGCCGGGCTGTGACGGCTGGTATCTTCACCCATCTGATGCAGGTAGTCCGTAGTTCCCCATCCGATCAAAAGCACAATTCCTACTACTGAATACATTATCCACTTAGAATCTATCAGGTTGACGAATTGAGCATGCGGTGGAGGCTTCACAGCTTTTAGGAATGATGGATGCAGGAGTGCGCCTTCAATGTGAAGATATTTAGCAACGGCGGGTTTGGGTTTTACGTTTTTTGCCAGCCGAAGTATTTTTCGTTTGTGCGCGTAATCATCTGACTGAAAAGCGGCATAGGCTTCTTTTTTATGAACTGCTTGCCCAAGCTTGCAACCTGGGCAAGGCATCGTCCTAACGTGTAATGGTTTCTGCTTATTCTTGTCATTTGCGAACTGTCTTCTTGCCATCTCTTGGTGTCGCTAGTTAGAAATATTTTTCTTCTTGTTCAAGAATTGTTCCCCGCATTGAAGACAATGCCAGGTTGCTGCCCATTCTTGCAACGCTTTATTTTCTTTTTTCTCCCGAAATGAATTGAAGAAAATGACTGATGCGAAAATTAATAATGCCACAAATATTTTAGCGTAATCTTCAAGGAATTCTGCAATCTTTTCAAAGCCTGAATTGAAAAGCAGCAATGCGATTGCACCAAGACCAATGGCGAGAACTCCGCCGCAAGCGTACTTAATAATTTCAGCAGTGAAGGAATCTTGATGGTTGGCAATCCATTCTAAATATTTCGGGAGAACGCGCGGGGGAGCGATGACAGGAAGTAAGTCAGGGTTTCGCAGTGCGGCTTCGATGTGAGAATTTTTCCCAACTGTGGGTTGTGATTTAGTAACGGGTTTGTTGACTGCATTTCGCAATTTGGCAAATTTAGGCGAACGGTATTTCTGGTAAATTTCCTGCTTGTTGAAAGCACGTCCCGTTTTACATTTACAGCAGGGAATTGATTCGAGTGGAGAAGTTTTTCGTTTTTTTGATTTGATAAATTGCATTGCGAGCTTCGCACTTACCGTCCGCCTGTCATCATCAACCCAATTTCTTCCTGGCTCACTTTTTTCGGATCAACTTCACCGACGATTTTTCCTTGATACATCACGAGAACGCGATCCGATAAGGACAAAACTTCTTCGAGTTCGGCGGAGACTAACAAAATTGCTGCGCCGGAATCGCGGAGTTCGACAAGTTTGCGGTGGATGAATTCGATGGCTCCGATGTCTACGCCGCGTGTGGGTTGCGACACTAATAATAATTTTGGAGCGATGTCGAATTCGCGCCCGATGATGAGTTTTTGTTGATTGCCGCCGGAAAGAGATTTCGCGGAAAGGGCTTCATTGGCGGGGCGCACATCGAAGTCGTGAATCAGGCGTTTTGATTTTGTGATGGAGGCTACGTTGTTGAGAAATCCCATTAACGAAGCGGCGGGGTTTCGATAATGGGTGCCGAGAATTGAATTATCTGTCAAGTCGAAATCCAGTAATAAGCCGCGCCGATGACGGTCTTCGGGGATGTGCGCGACGCCGAGTTCTTTAATTTTTCGTGGATTCATTCCCGCACAATTTTTACCGCTGACCTGAAAATTTCCGCTGGAAGTTTTTTTCAGTCCGGCGAGGATTTCAATTAATTCAGTTTGTCCGTTGCCTTCGACTCCGGCGATGCCGACGATTTCACCTGCGTGAACATTGAACGAAATGGCTTCACTATGCGGAAGAACCCGTAAGTTCTCTATCTGTAAAATTACTGCTTGCGGCTTCGCTTCAGGTTTATCTACTCTTAGTAAAACATCACGACCAACCATCAACCGTGCGATTTCGGCAGGAGAAGTTTCGGCGGTGACGAGGTTGCCGACGACTTTGCCGTCGCGCATGACCGTGATGTTGTCAGAAATCGCCAGCACTTCGTTGAGTTTGTGCGTGATGATGATGATGGTTTTTCCCTGCGCTTTCATGCCGCGCAGGATGCGGAAAAATTCTTCGACTTCCGGCGGAGTCAACACCGCTGTCGGTTCATCCAGAATCAAAATATTTGCACCACGATACAATGCTTTGACGACTTCGACACGTTGTTGCTGACCGACGGAGAGGTCTTCAATGTTTTGATTGAGGTCGAGATCAAAGCCGAAATCATCCAATACTTTTTGCACTTGTTCGGCGGATTTGTCGTAATCAATTCTTCCGCCCGCAGTCGTTTCGGCTCCGAGGATAATATTTTCCAGCACCGACATTGTCTGCACCAGCATAAAATGTTGATGTACCATCCCGATGCCAAGCTTGATCGCGTCCTGCGGATTGCGAATATTTTGCTTCGTTCCATCTACAAAAATCTCACCTTCATCGGCGGTATAAAAGCCGTACAGGATTTTCATGACGGTAGATTTTCCAGCTCCATTTTCACCGACGATGGCGTGGATGGAATTCGCCGGAATCTTCACTGAAATCGCTTTATTCGCAGCGACTGCACCAAACTTTTTGGTAATATTATTAAGTTCGATCATTTTGTGATTTTAAATCGAAAGAGTACAATTTCGCTATGGCATTCAGTAAATATAAAGAGATCGGACAAGTGCAGCAAGAGTTTGAGATCAGTCTGCTCGAACAATCTTTTATCCCCAATGAAGTCGTTGTACCGTCAGAAACATTTAGAAGTGAATTTGAATTTACGCTCAATAGTTTTCCAATTGTTTCAGAAGGCGCACGAACCGAAACCATTATTTTTCCGGTCTTGCGTGAGGTGTACAAAGACTATCATCACAGCTTTACGCTTTGGATTGAAAAACCGATTTCATTTAATGCTCAATTAAGCGGGACTCCAGATTATATTCTGGCTGCAAAATCCCCACTTGGAAAAACTGTGTTCACGAAGCCGTTAGTGGCGATGGTCGAAGCGAAAAAAAATGATTTTGATTACGGTTGGGGACAATGTTTGGCTGAACTTGTAGCCGCACAAAAAATTAATGGCGATGAAACTTTTCCAGTTTTTGGAATCGTTACTGATGGTGAAAGTTGGCAATTCGGCAAACTTGAAAATTCTGTTTTTACAAAAAATCTTTTGAGCTATCCATTAGGTGATTTGCCTAGATTATTTGGAGCTTTGCATTACGTTTTTCGCACGATGCAAGAAGCAATTTCTACTTCGCCATCGCGTCCGTAACCTTTATTTTTCCAGCGATAATGTCTTTCTTCGCTTGCTCAATTTTTTCAATCACCGCCGCAGGAATTAAGGCTTTGTTGTATTCATCAACCGCATAGCCGACGCCTTCATTATCCAATCCATACACGTGAATTCCGCCTTTGAATTTTCCATCCACTTCGTCTTTGACCATTGAATACACGGCGTTATCTATGCGCTTAATCATCGAAGTCAGGATGTGTCCCGGCTTCATATAATTCTGGTTTGAATCTACGCCGATGGCGAATTTATTGGCGGCTTCGGCGGCGTCGAAAACTCCTAAACCGGAATTTCCCGCTGCCTGAAAAATCACATCGGCCCCCCGTTCAATTTGCGCCATACTCAGCTCGCGTCCCTTACTTGGATTATTCCACGCGGCGTCGGTGATTCCGACGTAATTAGGAATCACTTTGATGTTCGGATTGGTGTATTTTGCACCTTCGGCATAGCCCGTAAAAAATTTATGAATCAGCGGAATGTCCATTCCTCCGACGAAGCCGATAGTATTGGTTTTACTGGTCGAAGCCGCAATCATTCCTACCAGAAATGAACCTTCATGCTCTTTGAAAAGGAGGCTGGCGACGTTCGGGCTATCACAGACGCCATCCACAATTGCGAAGTGCGTGTTGGGATAATCTTTCGCTACTTGTTCAATCAGCGGAGCCTGCGCAAAGCCGATGCCAATAATTAAATTGTAGCCGTATTGCGCAAAGGCACGCATCGCAGGTTCCAGCGAAGTTGCATCGCCCGGTTCCGCATCGCGCAGCACAATCGGCAATTCTTTTTTCGCTCGCGTGACGCCGACGTTCGCAGCCGTATTGAACGAACGATCATCTTTGCCGCCGATGTCGAAGACGATTCCGACCTTGATTTTATCGGCGTCAGCGGCATTCGGTTTCGTCGCGCAGGCGGTGAAAATGCAAAGCAGGCAAGTGAAAAGGAGTAGCTTTTTCATAAATGAATTCTTGCAGTTTCTTTCGAGCGATAAGCACGTTAGCAGCGCAAACTAAAAGTTTACGCCACAATCAATTCTTTTATCAACGGTTCAAGCTGTGGAGGATTATCGCTGATTTCGTAGGCTTTGAGAATTCGCGCTCGCATTTCTGCCAGTTTATTTTCATCATTGAAATACGCCGTTACCAACGGATCGCCAATGTTGATGCGGTCGCCGAGCTTTGCGTGAATGGATAAGCCGACACCGTAATCAATTTTATCTTCAAGTTTCTTGCGACCGCCGCCCCAATCCATGACGATACGCCCGATTTCATCCGTAGCAATTTGGGAAACAAAACCATTATTTTGTGCGGCGATAAGAGCTTGAGATTTTCCTTTCGGAAGCAAATTTACATCATCAATTATTCGAGAATCGCCGTGTTGCGCTTCGATGCAAGAGCGAAATTTTTCTAACGCTGCTCCCGATTGTAAGGCGGCAAGAGCTTTTCTTCGCGCAACGTCCAGGTCAACAGTAACGCCTCCGACTACCAGCATGTGTGCGGAAAGTTCAATACTTAACGCCGCAAAATCTCCAACTAAATTTCCGCGCAACACTTCTATCGCTTCTATTGTTTCGACTGCGTTGCCGACCCAGCGACCGAGCGGCTGATTCATGTTGGTGAGAAGCGCGACTGTCCGCTTGCCCATTGCGCGGGAAGCGTTCACCAGCATTTGTGCTAATTTTTTAGCACCTTCGTATTCGCGCATAAACGCGCCATTGCCGAATTTCACGTCGAGGACTAACCCGTCAATTCCTTCGGCTAATTTTTTTGACAAAATCGAAGCCACGATAAATGGGCGAAAGGGAACTGTCGCGGTCAAATCTCGCAGCGCATAAATCTTTTTGTCTGCCGGCGCAATTTCTTTTGTTTGTCCGATCAACGACAAGCCACATTTTTTTAAAGTTGCACGAAATTCATCCAGCGATAAATCTGTCCGAAAACCGGGAATGGATTCGAGCTTGTCAAGAGTTCCTCCCGTATGCGCGAGCGCACGACCTGAAATCATCGGGACGATCAGCCCGCAGGCAGCCGCTACGGGTGCGACTACAAGGGAAGTTTTATCGCCGACGCCGCCGGTGGAATGTTTGTCAACTTTGGCTCCAGGGATGTCGTCGTGCTTGAGGACTTCGCCGGAATGCAGCATATCTTCCAGCAGGGCAGTGGTTTCGGACTCGCTCATCCCATTCAAAAACGCCGCCATCAGAAACGCCGACATTTGATAATCGGGGATTTCGTCCTTCGTGTAGCCACGAATCAGGAAGGCGATTTCGTCGCGGGTCAATTCGCCTTGGTCACGTTTTTTTTCGATTAAATCTTGAGGTCTCATTTGATATTTTTTGCCACGAATTTTCACGAAGATTTTAGCCACAGATGGACACCGATGAACACTGATTTTTGATGTCATAAAAATAATCCGTGTTTATCGGTGTCCATCTGTGGTTCATTCTTTTTTTCTTAATTCGTGGCTAATCTTTCCAGCACTTTTATTAATTCACTGATATTCGTAAGCCGCACAAATTCCTTACCTTCCAACTCTTCTTCCGTCACCAATTCATGCACCCACGTTGTCTCAAAGGGAATATGCACGCCTTTGCCGCCAATTGCCACTACGGGCAGGACATCGGACTTCAGGGAATTACCAGCCATCAGGAAATTCTCTGGTTTGACTTGGTAGCGGTTGACGATTTCCTGATACGACTTTGGGGTTTTTTCAGAGACGATTTCAACCCCGTCAAATAAATCTCCCAAGCCGGAGCGGGCGATTTTCGCTTCCTGCTCGAATAAATCGCCTTTGGTTATGAGCAGGATTTTGTACTCGTTTTTCAACGTAGAAATCGTTGCTTCGACGCCGGAGAAAACTTCCATCGGTTGCCGGAGCATGTCCCACGCAATGGAAATAATTTCCTGAATTTCGTGACCCTTGATGCGCCCTTCCGTCAATTGAATCGCGGTTTCAATCATTGATAGAGTGAAGGATTTAATGCCGTATCCGTAACGATTCAGATTCTGCATTTCGGTTTTATCCAACCGTTCGCCAATCCATTCTTCGTTGTGATAACGCTTGAGAATGTTAACAAAAACATCTTTCGCTGCGGTGTAATATCGTTCGTTGTGCCAGAGCGTATCGTCGGCATCAAAAGCAATTACTTCAATCATTTTGGTAGTGTATTACTGGCGGGTAATCATCGCAATCGCCTGCGCTGCAATTGCTTCACCTCGTCCGACGGCATCTAATCCTTCATTGGTTTTGGCTTTGATGTTGATGAAGGATTCGTCAATGTTCATGGCTTCAGAAAGCTTTCTCCGCATGGCCGGAATGTGTGGCATCATCTTCGGTTTTTCAGCCATAATGGTAGCGTCAATATTGACGATGCTCCATCCGGCTTCATTTAGTAATGCAATTGTTTTCCTGAGAAACATCAAGCTATCTGCGCCCTTCCAGTTCGAGTCTTTGTCAGAAAAATGAGAGCCAATATCGCCGAGTCCGGCTGCACCCAGCAGCGCATCGGTGATGGCGTGCGACAGACTGTCGGCGTCAGAATGTCCAAGCAAACCTTTTTCGAAAGGAATCTCCACGCCGCCTAGGATTAGTTTGCGGCCTTCCACTAATTTGTGGATGTCGTTACCAAGTCCGACACGAAAAGCTGGAAAATTTTTGGTAATGTCTTCAGTCATTTTTAGAAATAAGCGATGAGCTTTCCCGCCAGTTTGAGATCTTCAAGTGTGGTGATTTTGATATTATTGGCAGAACCTTCAACAATGGCGATAGGCACTCCGAGGCGTTCTACCAATAACGAATCATCCGTCATAAATTCTGAGGAAACTTTATCCGCACGTGCTTGTTCATTGGCTTTCAGTAGTAATTCGTAGCGAAATGCCTGTGGCGTTTGCGCCCGAAAAATTGTATTCCGGTCGAGAGTTTTGGTGATGAATCCGTCGTTAACTTCTTTGAGAGTATCGGTTGAGGGCAGCGCTAAAATTGCGGCTCCTGTTTCTTTGGCACGTGCGATGACGGCGGAAATTTGAGCCGCAGTGACAAACGGGCGCACAGCGTCATGGACGACTACGATGTCAGGATTTAACGCGGCGCAGGCGGTTAGTGCATTTTTGATGGAGTCGCTCCGTTCCTTGCCGCCGGGAACCAGATGGATTGTTTTCTGGATCGAATGATTTGAAATTTGATTACTAAAGGAAGGTATCTCATCCTCCGCCAACGCGACAATAATAACATCAATATCTTTGCATTGGCTGAAGCGATTGATCGTATGAAAGATAATTGGGACGCCAGCTAAGGGAAGAAATTGCTTTGGGATTTCGCTGCCCAGTCGCTTACCAGTTCCGGCAGCAGGGATAATGGCTACATTCATAAGAAGTGCTGAGAAGAAAGTGCTGAGTTGGACAGTACTGAGTGCTGAGCTTTGAGTTTGATAGCTTGTATTCAGCACTCAAAACTCAGCACTTTAGGACTCAGTACTCAGCACTGTCCTACTCAGCACTTTCCTATGATTCCGTGACGGCGCGTGGTGGACGGAACTCACGAGCTTCGCGTGGATAGTCGCGTTGCTGTTCACGTGGATCAGGTTTTTGATTGTCTTCAGCGCGTCCGAAAATCATTTTTCCTGCGGTGGTTTGCAACACGCTGGTCACGATTAAATCTACATTTTTGCCAATTAAACGGCGGGCGTTATCAACGACGACCATTGTGCCATCGTCGAGATACGCGACGCCCTGACTGTATTCTTTGCCTTCTTTCAGCACAAAGACGCGCATCGTCTCACCCGGCAGCACGACAGGTTTTAGCGTGTTCGCCAGTTCGTTGATATTGAGAACGTCTACACCGCGCACGTGTGCGACTTTGTTCAAATTGAAATCGTTCGTGACGATGGGAGCGTTGAGCAATTTTCCAAGTTCAATCAGTTTCAGATCAACTTCTTTAACGTTTGGAAAATCGCCTTCCCAGATTTGCACTTCAAGGTTTCCGTTTTTCTGGATGCGCTGCAAGATGTCCAATCCGCGCCGTCCACGATTGCGTTTGGCTCCGTCAGAAGAATCTGCGATTTGTTGCAACTCGCGCAAGACAAATTCAGGGATCAGGATGATGCCACCAAGAAATCCGGTTTCAGCAATGTCAGCCACGCGTCCATCAATAATCACGCTTGTATCAAGAATCTTAAAGGTTGTTTTGGTCGGAGTTCGATCCGTTAATAATCCGCCTAACGCGCCAAGATCAAGATAATCTCCTTTGACTGCTCCCACCATTAATCCGACGTAGCCCATCAAAAGTGTAATTGCAATCGTCGAAAAAGATTGGATCGGATGATCCCATTTTTGTGCTGTAATTAAAAAGCCAATGAGCGAAGCTCCGACAATACCAACCGTGGAGCCGATAGCGGCTCCGATCAATGTTTTTAAAGTTGCTTTGCGAATCCGCAGTTCAAAAAAGATGATTCCGATGGCGAGTAATAACGCTGAAATTGCTGATAAAATCGAAGCTGGAAGGTTAAGTTGGTTAGCGAGTTGAGAAGGAAATGGCTGCGTGAAAAAACCTGCCGCAACCATAATAATCACGAATACCGTGCGTATCATTATTACATCTAAAGTCATAAGTCCTCGACATGAGATAACCTGCGATGAGGTGAAAAATAAGAGTTTGTATGAATCAGAATTAATACTTACGGGCTGAATTGTAGCACGGGGAATCAGGAATCAGAATAGCTACACTGAGGCTGATGGCTAAGCTCAGAGTTCGTGTTTCCGCCAGCGAAGCGCGGCGGAAAAGGCAAACTGAAGTTTGAACTCTGAGCACACTAAAAAATTGCCTCCAGCGCATCAACCACAGACCGTACCCCAATGATTTCAATGCGATCATCTTCTTCAATGCCTGATAAATTATTGGCGGGAATGATCGCTCGTTTGAAGCCCATTCGCGCAGCTTCGCGGATTCTGATCGAAGCGTGCGAACCAGCGCGGACTTCACCCGCGAGACCGACTTCGCCGAAGACGATGGTGTGCTGATTGATCGGAATATTGCGAAAACTGGAAACAATCGCAGCGATAATTCCTAAATCTGTCGCGGGTTCGTCCAGCGTCATTCCGCCGACCAGATTCACGTAAATATCATCGCCCGACATCATTAATCCGACACGCTTTTCAAGCATTGCGACGAGGAGCGCAACGCGGTTGACTTCAATGCCTTGCGTCGTGCGGCGACCATTGCCGAATTTTGAAGAACTCACCAACGCCTGAATTTCAACCAACATCGGGCGCGTTCCTTCGATGGCTCCGAGGACGGCAGAGCCGGCGACTCCGAGCGGACGTTCGCTCAAAAATAATTCGGAAGGATTGGCGACTCCGACTAAGCCGCGTCCGGTCATTTCAAATATTCCCAGCTCGTTCGCGGCTCCAAAACGATTTTTGGCGGCGCGTAAAATTCGATGATTGTGGTAACGCTCGCCTTCAAAATACAACACGGTGTCTACGATATGTTCAAGTGCTTTCGGCCCTGCAATCATGCCGTCTTTCGTGATGTGACCAATGAGGAAGACGGGGATAGAGGAATTTTTGGCGAGCAGTAAAAATTGCCCGGCGGCTTCACGCACCTGCGAGACCGAACCCGGAGCCGATTCGATTTTTTCTGAGTAAACGGTTTGGATTGAATCTACGATGACGGCGCGTGGTTCGAGCCGATTAATTTCATCAAAAATCTTTTCGAGATTGGTTTCTGCGAGCAAAAATAAATTCTCAGGATTCAACCCTAAACGTTCGCCGCGCAGCTTAATTTGTTTCTCACTTTCTTCGCCGGAGACATACAATACATTGCCGTAAACTTTACTGAGTTTATCTGAAACGTCCATTAATAAAGTAGATTTTCCGATGCCGGGCGCACCGCCGATGAGGACGAGAGAGCCGGGCACAATGCCGCCACCGAGGACGCGGTCGAATTCTTCGATGCCCGTGACTTCGCGGGCATCGGCTTGCGTTTCGATTTCGGAAAAGGGAACTGGCTTGTTATCGCGGAGCTTCAATCCTGCCCGTGAAATCGTCGTCTGATTGCTGCTGACCGTTCGTTCGCGTTCTTCGACGAAAGAATTCCAGGCATTGCAATCAGGGCATTTTCCCAGCCATTTGGGGGATTGGCTGCCACATTGTTGACACGTGTAAACTGTGCGCGGAGCTTTAGTTGACATAATGTTTATCGGGTAAATTTTGTTAGTGCAGAAGCCCGCACGCAGTAAGGGCGTTATTATACTGCAAACGGTTGTTAACTGCGCTTTTTCTCATCCACGAAGAACACGAAGGAACACGAAGAAAGACAATCATCTCATGGGTTTTCTTCGCGTTTACTTCGTGCCCCTTCGTGTTCTTCGTGGATGAAAACCTCAGATTGTTCCCGTGGTCGGTATATTGAATTAGAAAATTCGGAATTTCGCATGGAGTAATAGCGCCCTTACTTGTATGGTGAGAAATAAGTTCAAAAGTAGTCAATTGAACAAAGCGGAGAATGACAGCGCGACCCCTTACAGGTGGTAGAAACCGTCACGCAGCACGAGCGTCATGCTCCATTTTTGAAGGCTCATCTCGAACCGTTGACAGGAACGTTGGATTCCGAAT
>JAYVZE010000128.1:0-14733 GCA_043783625.1 Blastocatellia bacterium
CCCTTACTGCGTGCAGGCTTCTGCATTTTCTTTTATTATTTTTATCTCTCGGCATTCAATTTGTTGCGGCGCAAACTCCTAAACCTGACTCCGAAGAAATCCTCAAAATTGATACGCAGGAAGTCATGCTCCCCGTGACCGTTCGTGATCGCAGTGGCAATTTTGTCACTGGATTAAAAGCCGCAGATTTCAAAATTTTCGAGGATAATTCTCCGCAACCAATCTCTTCATTTTCGCTCCGACAATTGTCCGTCAACGTGATTTTATTAATTGATACGAGCAGCAGCGTCACCAAAGAAATCGAAGATTTCAAAATTGCCGCACAGAATTTCGGGGCCAAACTCAATCCCACCGATCAACTTTCATTAATAAAATTTGATGATAAAATCGAACTAATTATGGATTGGACGGCGAATCGCAACGCGCTCAAACGTGGACTAAATCGCCTCTCAACTGGAATGTTCACGCATTTCTATGATGCACTGTGGCTGGCGGCGCGAGATCAATTCAAGCCCATCACCGGACGCAAAGCCATCATCGTTCTAACCGACGGCATTGACAGCAATCGCGGACGCAAGACGCAGGATCAGGCACTGCATTCACTGCTCGAAGCCGAAGCCCCTGTTTACGTCGTCAGCAAAACCGAGATTCAACGACGCCACGAAAAAAGCGAACTGGCATTTTATCAGGCGCAATCATCACCCGACAAAATCCGCATCGAAGGCATCAAGATGAGTCTGGAAGCATTAGACAACAGTGAGCAGTGGTTGCAAAAATTAACTGATGAAACCGGAGGCAGGTTATTTTTACCAACGAGCTTTGATGAACTTGATGCCGTCTATAAGCAGGTAGCCGAAGAGTTACGCAGCCAGTACGTGATTTACTACACACCACAAAATGCCAATAAAGACGGACGTTATCGCGCAGTCAAAGTAAAAACATCAACACCTGAATTTCACGTGACTTCGCGGTTGGGATATTATCCGCGCTGAGAGAATTCTGTAAGCATGCGATAATGGTTGTTGCGTGGCAATTCATAAATCAAAATCACTACGCAATTTTTCAGACTTAAAATGACCATTGACCACATCATCATCGGAGCCGGAATCACCGGACTTGTTACCGCGCATTCCCTGAAAAAATCCGGCAAAAATATTCTCATCCTCGAAGCGAATGAACGTGCCGGCGGAGTCATTCAAACGCTTGACGCGGATGGTTTTTTATTGGAACGCGGTCCGAATTCTCTGCGCGGAACACACGAATTTCTTGACCTGATTGACGAATTAAATCTGCACGATCAGCTTGTCACCGCCGATCCGAAAGCTCCGGCGTACGTCTATTTTGATCAATGTTTACAGCCTGTTCCAATGAGTCCGCTCGCGCTCGTCAAAACAAAATTGATCTCGACAGCAGGGAAATTTCGCCTGCTGCGCGAACCATTTATCGGCGCGAAAAAAAGTGATGACGAAGAAAGCCTTGCCTCATTTGTGGAGCGCAGACTCGGCAAAGAAATCTTAGAGCGATTGGTCGCGCCGTTCGGTTCCGGCGTCTACGCAGGCGATCCCGCGAAGCTCAGCGTGCAGGCGAGCTTTCCGAAACTAGCAGAGTTTGAAGCCAACGCCGGCAGCATTTTAAAAGGAGCAATCAAGGCTTCACGACAAGCAAAACCAGCGCAACCGAAACGCTCACTACGCCCGTATCGCCTCTGTTCATTTCGCAGCGGAATGCAAACATTGACTGATGCATTAGCAAAATCGCTGGGCGATTCGTTACTGACTTCGGCGCGAGTAATCAAGGCTTCGAGATTTTCAAATTCAAAATTTCAAGTTTCCTTCAAGCACAATAACGAAACAAAAACTGTCGAAACAAATTCATTGATTGTGACTACGCCGTCATTCGCGGCCTCACAAATCATCAGTGAAATCGCGCCTGACATCAGTTCCCTGCTCAGTGAAATTCCGTATACTTCATTGGTGACAGTTCCGCTGGCGTATCGCTCCGAACAGATTTCGCGCACACTTGATGGCTTTGGATTTCTGGCTCCGCGCGGACAAGGATTGCGCACGCTCGGCAGCATTTGGAATACTGTATTATTTGAAAATCGTGCGCCGGAAGGCTGGGTGTTGCTCAACAATTTCATCGGAGGCGAAACCGACCGCGAAGCGATTACGTTGAGCGATGATGAGCTAATTGCCACAGTGCATCGTGATTTGCAAAAGGTGTTAGGAATTTCCGGCGAGCCGCGAAAAATGCCAATCACGCGCTGGCCGCGAGCGATTCCGCAATACAATGTAGGTCACGCCAAAAGAATTGCTTCCATAGAAAATGCGTTGCAAAATTATTCTGGATTAAAATTGACGGGAAATTATTTGCACGGTGTCGCGCTCGGTGATTGCATCAAAAATGCAGAAGCCCGCACGCAGTAAGGGCGCGGTTACTTGTACAGTAAACTGTTAGTTCGCCGAAATTCCTACAGCATGAAACTTACATGATGAAAACGCACGAACTAGCGGTTCATGCCACAACTTGCGGCTGCTACATTCGTGGCGCGAAAGGATTGTAAAAGATGAACTTCATCAACCTCAATAAAATTGTACTTTTCGTCATTATCACGTTAACACTCATCACGATTACTGCAATGATATTTCTGAGTGGATTCAAAAATCCCTTTCTGGAGAAAGAACTTTCACCCGTGAAAACAGAGGCTTCGTCAACAACTATCACACCATCCGATTCATACAATATCGTCATCCAAAAATCGAAACGTACTTTGTCTATCTATGATGGCAAAAAGAAATTACTCAAGTCCTATAAAATCGCACTCGGATTTAATCCAACGGGTACAAAATTAAAACAAGGCGATGGAGCTACACCTGAAGGCGATTACTACCTCACGCACAAAAATGCAAGGTCGAAATTCTATCTTTCACTCGGCGTAAGCTTTCCGAACAGCAAAGATGCGGAGTCGGGGTTGCAAAGCAAATTGATTTCGCGCGCAGAAAAAGTACAAATTATTACGGCGAACAACCACCAGCAAAAACCGCCACAAAACACCAAACTCGGTGGTGATATTTTTCTGCACGGCGGAGGAACCAGCTCCGATTGGACGTGGGGCTGCGTCGCGCTGAGCAACGAAGATATTAAAGAATTATTCGATCTGTTACCGCTGAAAACGCGCATAAAAATAGAACCATGAAGATTTTATACTTAGATTGCTTCGCCGGCATCAGCGGCGACATGACAATTGGCGCATTGCTTGATTTAGGGCTTAATTTTGAATTCTTAAAAAATGAATTGGCAAAATTAGGCGTCGCAGGCTACGAGCTGAGCCAATCTCGCGTAGATCGCAGCGGCATCAACGCCGTGAAATTTGACGTACAACTTTCCAGCATTCAAATAAACCACGATCACGATCATACGCACGGCGACCATTCCCACTCGCACGAAACTCAGCACTCATCACTCAGCACTCAGCACTCCCATGACCATCGTTCGCTTTCCACGATCAAACACTTAATCGAATCTTCGACGCTCAGCGAAAAAGTGAAACAGAATTCGCTCGCCATCTTCCAACGCATCGGCGAAGCTGAAGCCAAAATCCACGGCGTTGATATTGAATCTATTCACTTTCACGAAGTCGGCGCGGTAGATTCTATCGTAGACATTATCGGAGCCTGCATTGGTCTGGAGGCTCTTGGCATTGAAAAAATTATTTCTTCGCCGCTGCACGTCGGCTACGGCACATTCACCTGTGCACACGGAACCTATCCCATTCCCGGCCCCGCCGCGACGGAGATTTTGCGCGGTGTCCCGATCTACGCCAAAGAAATCGAAGGCGAATTAGTCACGCCCACCGGAGCCGCCATCGTCGCAACACTCGCGTCAGAATTTTCAAAAATGCCAATGATGCGCGTCGAGAAGGTAGGCTACGGAGCCGGAACAAGAACCTACGAAAAATTCCCGAACGTGGTGCGAGCCGTGCTTGGAGAAATCAGTACCGCGACCGTTAGGGAGCGCGACATTGGCGCAGATACTACTCCCGATACGATCAGCGTCATTGAAGCCAATATTGACGACCTTAGCCCGCAAATCTTCGGACATTTGATGGAGCAGGCATTAGCCGCAGGCGCACTCGATATTTTCTATACGCCCGTGCAGATGAAGAAAAATCGTCCTGGGATTTTACTGACATTACTCTGTGCAGTCGGAGATCGTGAGAAATTTATTGATTTAATTTTTCGTGAAACGACTACGCTGGGAGTCCGTCATCGGGACGAAAAGCGGGTAATTTTGCGGCGAGAGTTTGTGACAGTAGAAACCAAATTCGGCGCGATTAAGATTAAGATCGCACATGATGCAACTGGCAAAATTGTTACCGCTGCGCCGGAATTTGAGGATTGCCATGCGGCTGCACTTAAAAATAATGTTGCGGTGCGGGAAGTGCAATCCGCCGCACTGAAAAGCTATGCTGAAAAAAGTTGAGTTGCTGAAATAAGCGGGGCAAAAACTTTTCGTATATCTGATTCTGCAGCGTGATTCAAAACCTTACCTGCAAAGATCGCCGGAGATATATTTTCCATTAAAGTGGCAATATAAAAACGAATATATTCTTTCGCCTCAATTAGCTCAGGGATTTTATTACTGCGAAGTAGCGATGGAATCTCTTCCTTGATTTTCTTGCACAAAGCTACTTCATCAATTTCCCACTCACGTCTCGGATTTTTCCTTTCCCCTTCTTCTCGTTTGGCATTCAAAAGTGCTTTTGCCGTTTCCGAAGACAGTGCCAATCTCAAAACATAATCATCAATTGTAGCCTTAGCAAAATTATCAAGATAACTTTGGGAAGCAATGTGTAAGACAAGCTGCAAACCTGATATTTCAGTTTTTAACTTGAAAACATTATTGTGTATTTCATGAGGCAAAAGTTGTGCGTCATTATCGTATTGGCATACCACATCTATGGTACTTTGGCAGACAGCATCAAGCGTTTTCCCTTCGTGCCTGTCCAGATCACGAAGCAATAAAATATTGAAGGACTGCTGTTGTTTGGATACTTCTTCACGAAAGAACAGCCGAAGATTTGCCATCATCGTTGGTTCACCGCCACCGCCTCTTTCTTCAAACTTTCCATTAATAAATCCACGTTTGGCAAGTTGCTCAATAACGTTTTTCTCAGTCTTTCCTTCGGAGAAAACATCAATCTTCACCTTCGTCATTCCCATTCTCCTTAAATTGAAATCGAAGCGGGCTATCCACTTCTCCTTGCGGAACCCGTAAATCAAGATTCATCGCTGTCCATTGCTGAATTTCTTCGGTATTGAAAGCAGATGAAGAAAGCTGCCCATCCTGTAAATTCAAGCGAATCGCCAACAATTCATCTTCAGCAATCGCTGTGGGCATACTCTCGCCTTTAGTGGTCATTTTCTCATTAACCAATCGAACGAATTGCCCAATCACTTCGATACTGTGTGTAGCGATAAAGACTTGAATTGGCTTCCCTTTGATAAGTGTAACAACTTCAGCTAATAACTTACCCAATGACTGGGGATTTTGGAAAAGCTCAGGCTCTTCCCAAATAAACACTCCCGGCTCTTCTTCTGTTACCAGCTCAGCCAATGCAATTAATGGAGTGAGGAGCTTGAACGCGCTGCGCGAGCCGTCGCCGTAATCATCAATCGTGAGCGCAATTTTGTCCTCTGGCGAAATATACCCTTGCGTCAAATGAAGCGCGTCTTGCGGCTGAAAAAAGTTTATATTGAAGTTATTATTCAGCTCAAATATCTGTCCGAATCGCCGGCCAATTTTTTGCGTCCAGCCGGGAATGGTAACCATCATTTCTCTGAAAAACTCAAAAGGTAAATGATTCAACGTATTATGCACATCAAAAAAAAATGTATTTTGAGCAGAAGAAATTGTGTCACCACTCACGTACCAGGTTGCGTACCTACTATGAAAGTACGTTAAAGACTCTTCCCAAAAATAAACTAGCTGAGTGGCTGACGGTGTGTCTCCCCATACCTGCTTAATTAGATTATTTAGCGGCAATTCCTTTTTTTCACTATTCGGGAGATTTGAGTCCACATACTCTGCCAATGCCTGCGCATACCAGAATGAGATCATTGCCAGTTGAACAGTGTTTTCGCTTTTAGCTGGAATATAAAGGCGTGATTTATTGCTAAAAATTTCAAGATAATTACTTTGCTGTGAGTATTTCGCTGTTTTCTTGGCATGCCGGAGGCAAATTCTCTCTAACGGATCATCCCCCAGTAAATCAACATCGGCAATCTGTCCGTCGAATACCTGACGATCAACTTCAAAAGAATGCTTCTTGCTCGAAGTATTCAATAAGTATATCGCCTCCAGAACCGCAGACTTCCCCGAATTATTCGGCCCCACCAGCAAATTAATCTTACTGAATTTATCAATTTTCCCGTCCTGAATGCCGCGAAAGTTTTTGATGTGAATGCTTTCTATCATAATTTTTTCTCTGAAAGTTGAACTCAATTCGCCGTAAGAGTAACAGCGTCAACCTGCATCAAACAAGGCAAAATCACCCGCGCTTGCTCATCCTGTTCCACTCCGTTAGTATTCATTGTTTACACTTAAATCGGTTAATTCGCCAATTTTATCTCTATGGCTATCGAAAAAATTACCGTGCGTGGAGCGCGTCAGCATAACCTCAAAAACATCAATGTCGAAATTCCCCGTAACAAATTAACCGTCATCACCGGACTCAGCGGTTCAGGGAAATCTTCGCTGGCGTTCGATACGATTTATGCCGAAGGGCAGCGGCGGTACGTCGAATCGCTTTCAGCCTACGCACGGCAATTTCTCGAACAGCTTGAAAAACCCGACGTAGATTCGGTCGAAGGGCTTTCTCCGGCGATTTCGATTGAGCAGAAAACTACCAGTCGCAGCCCGCGCTCGACCGTCGGAACGGTCACGGAAATTTACGATTATTTGCGTTTGCTATTTTCCTCCATCGGGCAGCCGCATTGCCATAAATGCGGGACTCCGGTGACGCGACAATCTACGGAAAACATTATTCAGACCGTCAAAGAATTGCCTCCCGGCGAACGCGTAATGGTGCTCGCGCCCATTGTTCGCGGACGCAAAGGCGAATTCAAAAAAGAACTTGACGGCATTCGTTCCACTGGCTTTAATCGTGCTCGCATTGACGGAGAGATGCGTTCGCTGGATGAAGAAATCACGCTCGACAAACGCAAAAACCACTCCATCGAAGTCGTGATTGATCGTTTGATGATTAAAGATGGAATTGCGCAGCGGTTGGAAGATGCCGTAAAAATCGCGACGAAAATGGCGGACGGAATTGTCATCGTAGCCATTGTTGACGGCGAGGAAACGATGTATTCCGAACGCCTCGCCTGTGTGAATTGCGGCGTTTCAATTCCCCAACTGGAACCGCGTTCGTTCTCTTTCAATAGCGCGTTTGGAGCCTGCAAAAAATGTAATGGCATCGGCAGCAAACCGGAAATTGACCCGCTCCGCTTGATCTTAGATGACACAATTTTGATTTCTAAAATCACGTTTTTCAACGATGCGTTTATTGATCCCTACCTGCGTGGAATCCTGCTTGCTGTCGCTCGACATTTTGAAATTTCTCCTGAAACTGAATTCGGGAAATTGCCGCAGAAAGCCCAAAACGCCTTTCTTTACGGACTCAGTGAGAAATTGCGGATGGCTCATAACACTTATGAATACGAGATGAAATGGAAAGGTGTGAAGCAGTGGCTGGAAGATCAGCTCAGCAAATCTGCCGCAAAAATTGCCAGCGGAGACGAAAGCGAATCACGCGGAACTCCGATTGAAGATTACATTGCTCCGGTGATTTGTACGGCGTGCGACGGCAAACGTTTGCAACCCGAATCACTCGCCGTCAGGGTCAAAGATCGTTCCATCGCCGAATATACTGCGTTGACTTTGACTGAAGCGGGCAAGGAATTTGACGGGTTCACTTTGAACGAGCGCGAAGAATTAATCGCCGGAAGAATCCTTAAAGAAATTCGTGATCGGCTGCGATTTTTGCAAGCTGTCGGCTTGGGCTACCTCACGCTGGATCGTGCTTCCGCCAGCATTTCCGGCGGCGAAGGACAGCGGATTCGGCTGGCTACGCAGATCGGCTCACAACTGCGCGGCGTGCTGTACGTGCTGGATGAACCTTCGATTGGGTTGCATCCGCGTGATAATCAAAAGTTGCTGGATACACTGCAACGACTGCGCGATATTGGCAATACGGTCATCGTCGTCGAACACGATGAAGACACGATGCGCCGCGCCGATTATTTAATTGATCTCGGCCCCGGCGCGGGTTCGCACGGCGGCGAAGTTGTAGCGATGGGCACGCCGAAAGATGTGATGAAAAATAAGCGATCACAAACCGGGCAATATTTATCCGGCAAAATCGGGATTCCAACTCCGACCAACAGGCGCGCTCCGAATGAAAAAAAATTAATCATCAAAGGAGCAACGGAACATAATTTAAAAGAGATTGACGCCAGCTTTCCGCTTGGATTGTTGACAGTTATCACGGGAGTTTCCGGCTCCGGCAAATCCACGTTGGTGGATGATATTTTATATCGCGCCATCGCCCGAAAACTTTATCGCAGTCTGGCGGAACCCGGCGCACACGAATCCATTGAAGGCTTGGAATTCATTGATAAGATTATTGAAATTGATCAATCTCCGATTGGACGGACACCGCGTTCAAATCCAGCGACGTACACCGGATTATTCACGCCGATTCGTGAACTGTACGCGATGCTGCCGGAAAGCAAAGCGCGTGGATACAAGCCCGGACGGTTCTCGTTCAACGTCAAAGGCGGACGCTGCGAAGCCTGTCAGGGCGACGGCATGAAACGCATTGAGATGAATTTTCTGCCCGACGTGTATGTGACCTGCGAGGTCTGTCGCGGGCAGCGTTATACCCGCGAAACGATGGAAGTTCGCTATCAGGGAAAAAGTATCGCGCAGTTGCTGGATACAACGATTGAAGACGCGCTGGAGACGTTGCAAAACATCCCGCAAATCAAACAAAAATTGCAGACGTTAAGCGATGTCGGGTTGGGTTATGTGAAGCTCGGACAATCTTCGACTACACTGTCAGGAGGCGAAGCGCAACGGATAAAATTATCAAAAGAATTATCAAAACGTGCAACCGGAAAAACCGTTTATATTTTGGACGAACCGACGACGGGATTGCATTTTGAAGATGTGCGAAAGCTGATTGATGTCCTGCAAAAACTGGTTGAGATGGGCAATACAGTCATCATCATTGAGCATAATGTAGACATCATGAAATCTGCCGATTGGATCATTGATTTAGGCCCCGAAGGCGGCGCAGGTGGCGGAAGAATTGTCGCGGAAGGAACACCGGAAATTGTTGCGAAGAATAAGAAATCGCATACGGGGCAGGCGCTGAAGGCGGTGTTGTAAACGGGAATGCCTTCACTGGGAACGCCCGCATCCTGCGGGCGAGCCTTACAAAAGAATCGCTTTTCATCGCAAGTGATTGCTCGCCACGGTTTCGCCCGCAGGATGCGGGCGTTCCCAGTTTGGGCGCTTCCATTAATATGCTAAATAAATATCAAAAACTTATCAACGAAGTTAATCGGCTAACTTCAAAACTTAGTGAACGCTATCGCCCTCATCTGCAATGCCAATCCGGTTGCAGCGGATGCTGCCATCATCATCTTTCCGTCTTCCCGGTTGAAGCTGCTACGATACAATCTGCCATTCAAAATTTATCGAACGAAACAAAAACGATCATCAAATTACAAGCGCAAAAAACCATCCAACAAGAATCACGCGGCGAACCCGTCGCCTGTCCGTTGCTCATTGACGATCAATGTTCGATTTACAATTCGCGTCCGATCATTTGCCGCACACAAGGGCTGCCGTTACTGTACGAAGCTGAAGACGGCAACCTCGAAGTTGATTTTTGCCCGCTTAATTTTACGGCTGAAAATGCGACGGATTCGCTGGAAGAAAATCACCTTGTGCCGCTGGATGTTTTGAATCTGAAGCTCTCCATTGCTAATCTTGAATTTTGTCAGGAACACGGAATCGAACCGAATCATCGCATTAAAATAGCTGATCTCTGCTCATGAAAATCTCCGCCTCCATCATCGTTCGCAATGAAGCCGATAATCTGGCTGACCTCTGCGAATCCATTGCTTTTTGCGATGAAATTGTCATCGTAGATTCCGACTCAACCGACGATACAAAAACTATCGCACGAAGGTTCACCGATAAAGTTTTCAATCATGAATTCAAAGGCTACAAAGACAAACATCAATTCGCCGATGCGCAAACGACCGGAGATTGGATTCTGTGGATTGATGCCGATGAACGTGTCACGCCGGAGCTAAAATCATCCATCGAAAACTTGCGAAAACTAGATGAAAAATCTTTGCCCGATGGCTTCCGCATCGCTCGCAGCACACTGTATCAAGGTCGCTGGATTAAACATTCCGGTTGGTATCCCGATTATCAAATGCGGCTCTATCGCAAATCCACCAGCTTCTGGGACGGCGTAGCTCCGCACGAAGTCGCGCACGTTCGGGGCAAAATTGAAACGCTCTCCGGTGAATTTTTGCACTACACCAAACGCAATTTAAGCGAACATCATCATGTCCTTGATTCCTATACAACACTCGCCGCAGAGCATCTATGCAAGCAGGGAAAACGGGTGCGCGCAATAGATTTATTCGTTGTCCCGATAGCTGCTTTTATTCGAACATATATCGTCAAACAAGGCTTTCGTGACGGCGTACAAGGTTTGATGATTGCGATGTTTACGGCGTACAGTGTATTTTTGAAATTTGCGAAAGTGTGGGAAAAAAATAACCAAAAATGAAAACTGTCATCCTCTGTGGTGGTCGCGGCATGCGGCTGGGCGAACACGGCATCAACGTCCCGAAAGCACTGATTGAAATTGGCGGCAAGCCGATGCTGTGGCATTTGCTCAAGCTCTATGCTTATTTTGGATTGAATGAATTCGTGTTGTGCTTGGGCTACCTCGGCGCAGAAATCAAAGCTTATTTTGAAGCGCATCCCGAAGATTTTAAAATCACTTTTGTTGATACCGGACTGGATACCAATACTGGCGGACGCCTCAAACTCATCAAAAATCATCTCGGCGAAGATGAAGAATTTTGCGTGACGTACGGCGATGGACTCGCAAATGTTGACTTGCCTGCGCTGTTACAATTTCATCACTCTCATAAAAAAACTGCTACGTTAACAGCGGTCAATCCACGTTCACAATTTGGCGTTCTCAAACTAGACGAGGAAAATTCTGTCACGGAATTTCAGGAAAAACCGTTACTGAAAGAATGGATCAACGGAGGATTTTTTATCTTCAATCGGCGCATTTTTGATTACCTAAACGATGATTCAATCCTCGAACGCGAACCATTTGAACAGTTGGCAAGTGAACGCGAAGTGATGGCGTTCAAGCATTCGGGATTCTGGAAATGTCTCGACACTTACAAAGATAATTTGGAGTTCAATCAACTGTGGGATGATAATGAAGCCGCCTGGAAATTATGGTAGAAGTTAAAGCTTGAACTCTTTGCCCCGGAGTCAAAATGTTTGCTTTGTCAAATTCAGCTTCGGCTGAAGTATTGCCTTCGCAGCACTTGCGAATTGAATCAGTAGATTTTCTGCGCGGTCTTGTCATGGTCATCATGGCGCTGGATCATACTCGCGTTTTTTTGAGTAATGCGCAATTTGCCCCGACAGATTTATCCCAGACCACTCCCACCCTTTTTCTAACTCGTTGGATCACTCACTTCTGCGCACCGAGCTTTGTGTTTCTGGCAGGAACTGCCGCGTTTCTTTACGGGTCAAAAGGTAAAACCAACGCCGAACTTTCACGTTTTTTGCTGACCCGTGGCTTGTGGTTAATTTTCCTTGAGCTAACGTTTATCCGCTGCTTCGGATGGAACATGAATTTCAACTATTCTTCCACCAATGCCGGAGTGATTTGGGCGATAGGATGGTCAATGGTGGCGCTGGCAGCGTTCGTTCATTTTCCTAAATGGTTGGTTGCTTTTATCGGGTTAGCAATGATCGGCTGTCATAATTTAATGGATGACATCTCGGCGGATAATTTTGTTAGTTTTCGCTGGGTTTGGGCGATCTTGCACGATCCGGTAAATCTGGAATGGTTGCCGGGAAAGTTTTTCTTTACGCAATATCCGCTCATTCCATGGATTGGGGTGATGGTCTGCGGTTACATTTTTGGTGCAATTTTTCAAAGCGAACAAGGTGTGCGAAAAGCCGTCCTCATCAGGCTTGGAATATTTATCACCCTGTTATTTTTACTGCTTCGCATCATCAATCTGTACGGTGATCCACACAGTTGGTCAGGGCAGAAAAATCTTCTCTTCACAATATTTTCTTTCGTCAATACTGAGAAATATCCCCCGTCATTCCTGTTTCTGTTAATGACGTTGGGTCCGATGATTTTCGCGCTCGGATGCTTTGATCGTCAATTCGGTAAAGTCGGACAAGCCTTGATAACTTTTGGCAGAGTGCCGTTATTTTATTACTTGCTGCACCTGCCTTTGCTTCGCATCATTGTTATTATTGTAGCAATTGCAAAATATGGTACAGGAGTTTTTTCGATGAAAACTGATGAAGCTCCGCCCGGCTGGGGCTTTAATCTGCCGATTATTTATTTGATCTGGTTCGGCGTGATACTCTTACTTTATCCTCTTTGTCGCTGGTTTGCTGAATTCAAAAAGCGAAAGCAAGCGGTGTGGCTGAGTTATTTGTAGCACGGGCTGCCAGCCCGTTGGACAGCAGATGAACGAGCAAAAATGCAAAACTCACATCGGTACACAAGGCTGGAATTACGACGGATGGATTGGTTCGTTTTATCCTCGCAGCGCACGTCCGGCTGACTTTCTGGAGCTGTATTGCAAAGCCTTTGAAAGCGTCGAAATTGATTCCAGCTTTTATGCGATTCCTTCCGCCGCCGCTATTGCTTCGTGGTACAAACGAAGCCCTGAAAATTTCACCTTTTCATTAAAACTCACCAATGAGATTACCCACGTCAATCGTTTGCAGGACAGCGAAGAAACCTTGCTGCGCTTCTGTGAAAGGGTACGCGGCTTAGCTGAAAAATTAGCGCTCATCCTGATTCAACTGCCACCGGATTTTTCTCCGCGTTCGTTGCCTGCGCTCGAAAAATTTCTCCCGCAACTTCCGCAGGATTTACGCTTCGCCATTGAATTTCGTGATCGGCAGTGGCTGATTGATGACATTGGCGAATACGTGACAGGATTGCTCAAAGCCAACAACGTAGCCCTGACCTTAACCGATGGAAAATGGTTTGCGCGAGAAACGATGATCAATTTAACGCAACAACCCACCGCAGATTTTGCGTACGTGCGATGGTTAGGTTCGCGGGAAATTACCGATTACTCACGCATCCAGATTCATCGTGAAACCGAATTGGGACAATGGAAACAGGGCTTTCAATCCCTGCAACAAAATGTTTCTCAGATTTATGGGTACTTCAATAATCACTTCGCCGGACATTCTCCCGCCTCGGCGAATCAATTTAAAGAGTTACTGGATTTGCCTATTGTGAAGCCTGAGGAATTGGATGATCAGCCTTCGCTGTTTTGATAATGCCCTGAAAACCTTGTATCCACTGATGATTTTCCGTACCCTTACCACATGAAATTTGTAGACATCACCAACGATATAGCGTTTCGGAAAATCTTCGGAAACGAAAACAGGAAAGAGGTTCTAATTTCTTTTCTGAATGCCGTATTGTTACTGGAAAATGACAAGAAAATTGTGAGTGTAGATATTCTTACACCGTACCAGCTCCCTGCTCTCAAAGGCGGCAAAGTCACCATTGTAGATGTCAAAGCCAAAGACCAAAACGACAAAAATTATATCGTAGAAATGCAAGTGGCGGAGGTTGACGGATTCGATAAACGTGTCCTCTATTATGCTTCTAAAAGCTATTCGTCCCAGATTGAACGAGGCGATTTGTACGAAAAACTTAACCCGACATTTTTTATTGGCATTCTGGATTTTAAGATCACACAAAACACGGGCTATCTCAGTCGTCATAAAATCGTAGACATCGAAACAGGCGAAAATCTTATTTCTGACATTGAATTCAATTTTATTGAGCTACCGAAATTCACCAAGCAGGAACATGAATTAACAACCATTATTGACCAATGGGTGTACTTCTTAAAGAATGCCGAAAATCTGAATGTAATTCCTGAGGGAGTCAACGATGAAGGACTGAAAAGTGCCTACGAAGATGCCGATAAACATAATTGGTCAAAGGCTGAATTGGAAGCTTACGATTATGTTTTCATGCGCGAACAAGACGAGAGAGGGCGGATGAGTTTTGCGATCAGAAAAGCTACAGAAGAAGCGACTCAAGTCGCGTCTCAACTAGCAAGTCAACAAGCCAAGGAAAGCATTGCTATCAGCCTTTTGAAATCAGGACTTGCGATTGAAGAAGTTGCCAAGCATACACAATTGACACTTGACGAAGTGCGAACATTGAAAACGTAAGATCGTATGACACATAAAATTGTTTTTTTTAGTAAAAAGTGGTCAACGGAGGTGGTCGCTAACTGGCTGTCATTCGGAATCCAACGTTCCTGTCAACGGTTCGAGATGAGCCTTCAAAAATGGAGCATGACGCTCGTGCTGCGTGACGGTTTCTACCAC
>JAYVZE010000129.1:0-52972 GCA_043783625.1 Blastocatellia bacterium
TCTCGAATTAAACTCGTTGCAACCAGTTGGCCAGTCTGTGAACCAAAGCCGAATTTTTGCAACGTGTTCGCAGAATTAAGACACAAAACGCCGCCCGTAAAAGTTCCTGTCAACAGAATAATAATCAGGCTCCCAAAGCCCAACGCATCCATCTGGACCACCATTTCGCGCCAATATACCGGAGGACGAAATAAGGAACGGATGACGCGCCAGGTCAATAAGGTAATTTCCTGAAGTTCGCTGATCGTACGGATAAAAAAATTCATTAACTTCGTCGGACTTCGTGCAAGGATTTGAAACCTTGATGATTGGGCACAGGCGATTTCGCTTCGACTTCTTCTCGTGTAAAAAACTCAGCCATCTTATCAGAACTAATTGCTCAGACAAAAAAAGAGAGACCGCCAGAAGCGATCTCTCAAGGAATTTCTTCATGGAATTAAATATTTTATTCAACTCGCACACTGAAGAATTTTGCACTTTGCCGTCCACAATTATCAGTGACAACCACTGCGACATTGTAGACACCAGCCGTTCGTGGATTGCTCAGACTGACGTTACCGGTGGCCGAATCAACTGAAAGCTGTCCGTCAAAGCCCGGTGCTACGACTTTCACGTCACTGACAAAGAAGTCATCGGAAGGTGCTGCTCCGGGTCGAGCCAGCGTCGCGCCACCTCTTGGTAAAGTTACAGAAGCATAATCCCCGACAGTGGGACTGGCATTTTCGATAATGTTCAATTTGAACTTCGCAATTGAACTGTGTCCGGTAGCATCGGTCACGTTAATCAGGATTTCCTGTTCACCTAAACGAACGGAACAGTCCGTCCAAATGTCACCGTGAATAGTCCCGTTGACATTTTGGATGCCGAGGACGGCAACTCCAAACGGAGTCGAAAGGACACTTCCCTTCAAATCACTGGCAGCGGTTTGCCCATCGCTCGAACTTGCCAACACCGCCCAACTCTGACGCGCTCCCTGAATTAAAGTGATCGAAGAACCGGTGACGGAAGGAGGCGTATCCAGACTGTCACAGGCGGCGTTCGTATTGGTAGTATTCATCAAAACAGAGACATCGCCTGATAATTGACCCGAAACAGCAAGATCAACCTTGCGATCTTCGTTGAAATCTCCGGTCGCTACATAACGAGCATACGCATCGCCTGACCCGACTGAAAAAACAATCGTCTTGCCGAATTTTCCGTTGCCGTCACCGAGCATAATTGAAACGGTATTCGTCTCGTCTAAAATGCTGACATCTAATTTTCCGTCATTATTAAAATCCGCCAGTTCAACCGCTCTCGGCGATGACGGTAAATCATAATTCGTAATCTCTCCCAAATTTAGATAGGCGTATTTAATAACAGAGGTCAGCTTATTCGTGCGCTCATTAAGAAAGACAAGATCAGTATTTCCATCGCCGTTAAGGTCGCCTGCGGCTAAGGCTCCTGTCCCTGCATCAAACACAAGTTGCGCAACTGAGCTATTGGAATCCTCGTGATAAGCAATCTTGAGTTCACCCTGGAAGTCCGTGACGGCAATTTGATCGTAACCAAAGCCAGCCGTTTTGACAGCCACCAATCCGCGTGGATCAGGCGCAGTCATGATGTGTTCATAAGGACTGAATTCACCATTCCCGTGACCATCTGCGATAAAGACAAAGCCGTTAATTAGCGCGACTCCGAGGTCTTGATTACCATCGCCGTTAAAATCGCCAATCGTGAGAGCCGAGACATAATCAGCGATTGGAATTTTGTGCGCTGCCTTAAAAGTGAAGCCGCCTGTACCCTCAAAGATTGTGACGGCATGTCCCCAATAAGTGCCAACTGCGATGTCATTCAGACCGTCATTATTGAAATCCCCAACCGCCACGGATAATGGCCCGTTGCCTGTGGCAAGATCAATTTTTTCGACCTGTGCATTCGGATTATTAATCAAAGCATTCGGAATGATTGAAATCGAATTGGATGAAAAATTGGCGACGACAAGGTCGAGCTTTCCATCCTGATTGAAATCTCCGGTAGCCATCTCCTGCGGTAAACGCCCGACGCCAATCCGACCGGATTTTTGTAAATTTGTATCTGAACAAGTATCTGGCGCAGCCATAACTGCACTGACGGCTGAAATGGAAAGCGCAAACAATAAACAAAGTGATAAACGACTAGATAACATTCAAAACCCCTTTCCAGACATTCGATAGTAGTTGTCTGTGAAGAACTAAATAGCGACAACAGGGAAAAAATCCTGCTGCCTGAGAACACAGATTGTCCGTTGCCTTAATCGGCTTACCTTGAATCCAAAATATTTAACGGACCCACTTTGGCTAAGTGACGAAATCAAGGCTGAAGCGCAAGGCTCTCTGTCAATTTCGCATCAATATGAGTAATGGTTGTCGTAGAATTACTGAGCGGGGGTGCTCAATTCAAAGGCTTTTAGTACGCTGGTTAGTAAGCAGATTTATTCAAAGAAGATTTCTCTTCGCGGCTGTAACGGGTGCAGTCTAAGAGAACTATTCCGGCTCTGTCAACGTTTTTATTTTTCATTTTGACTTAGTGATATTCTTATGTCATGCCTATGATATTCAACTGGAAACAATCATCACTGGAGTCGTACTTATGAGCCTGCTTGACAATCCTTTTGGCGACGAAAAATATCAAAGCGGAGAACCACTAAACTCCGATGAACAGGGATCGGAAATCATTATCAGCCCCGACACGCGAAGGGCGAATCGCATTCCGCCGGGACAATCCCGCACCAGAAAATGGCCGGTGCTGGACGCCTACGGAACGCCATCAATTGACCACGAAAAATGGGAGCTAAAATTCTTCGGATTGATTGAAAATAAGCTTTCACTAAATTTGCACGAACTGAATGAATTGCCGCAAGTGAACGTGTTTGCCGATTTTCACTGCGTCACAAAATGGTCGCGGCTGGGAAATATCTGGACAGGAGTTTCCACCCGAACCATCGCCGAAAGAGTCGGCATTAAGCCCGAAGCAAAATTCGTCATCGCCCACGGCTACGATCAAGGCTGGACGACAAATATCCCCATCGAAAATTTTCTTGCCGAAGATTCCCTGCTCACGCACACGCACGATGGCGTCCCGATTTCCCCCGATCACGGCGGCCCGGTACGGTTAATGATTCCACTTTTGTATGCCTGGAAAAGTGCGAAGTGGCTCCGCGCCCTTGAATTTATTGATGCCGACCGCGCCGGATTTTGGGAAAACGGCGGCTACCACATGCTCGGCGATCCGTGGCGCGAACAGCGCTATGGGTGGGATTAAATGTGAAAGGTACGATAGGCGTCCGCCTGTCGTAAATACCGTAGCGCAACCAGCCATAATCTATAGCATTACTCAATTCGGAACAGAAACTCTGAGGGTTTCATCCACGAAGAGACACGAAGTAAACGCGAAGAAAACCCCTGAGATGATTGTCTTTCTTCGTGTTCCTTCGTGTTCCTTCGTGTTCTTCGTGGATGAGAAAAAGCGCAGTCCATGGCTGGTTGCACTACTTCGCTTGCCTATAGACTGTGTGTGCTGTAAAGATTAAAAATCCACAAAATCATAGCAAGGAATTCTTCATGACTACATTACCTTCGTTCGACGAATTACCCATCAAAGCTGACGCTCCTCCGCATTCTGCGTGGGGAGTCTTCGGCGACGACGATCAAATCGGAACCATCAATCTGCTGACGCCGGAACGGGTCGCCGCTGCTTCACGTCTCGTCAAATCCGGTCAGGTCTTCGCGCTGAATTGGGAATTGGAATTGCCGCATCCGCCGCTCTTCGCACGTCCTGCGTTGAAGCATACAATCAAATCACGGCGCACTAATGTTTTTGATGATGTCTATGACGATTTTAATACCCAATCTTCGTCGCAGTGGGACGGGCTAACGCATTTCGGACATCGTGAACATGGATTTTATAATGGAGTCACCGCCGAGCAAATCACCGGACAGCCAGGCACACGAAATGGTATTGAACACTGGGCGCGACGTGGTATTGCCGGACGTGGCGTATTGATTGATTATCCGCGTTTTGCTGTGGCACACGGCATAGATTTCGCACCCGGTCAACGTTCAGAAATTTCCGCCGAACAAATTGAAGCCGCCGCCAAATGGCAGGGAGTAGAATTTCTAACCGGAGATATTTTGATCGTACGCACTGGCTGGATTGAATGGTATCTGACGCTGAGTTCCGAACAACGCGAACAACTTTCCCAACCCGGAGCTTTAGAAATTGGAGGACTGCGGCAAGGCGAAGATTCGTTGCGATTTCTCTGGGACAATCATTTCGCAGCAATTGCTTCGGACAACCCTGATTTTGAAGTTTTCCCCGCCTCCGAAGCAGCCGGCGGTATGATGCACAGTACAATTATTGGTTTGTGGGGAATGCCGATTGGCGAGATGTTCAATCTGGACGCGCTGGCCAAGGCTTGCGCTGAAGATCAGAGCTACGAGTTTTTGTTGACGTCCGCGCCGCTGAATAAATTAGGCGGTGTCGCTTCGCCGCCTAACGCTTTAGCAATCAAATAAGAAATTTAGCCGGTGCGCCCAGCATCTTGCTGGCAGCTTTTAGCGGCAAACACTTTGCCACCAGGATGGTGACGCACCAGAATTTCTAAATTGCTCCATTTTTTAGAACGATTGCTGAGGTACCTTCCCAATCGAAACCAGCACTATCAGGAGTATCGCCAGCACTGTATATATTAAGGTAAAAGCCAACCCGATCCCACTTGTAATGCTTCCGATCATCGCGCGTTTTTTACTAACCTGCCAGTCCTCATCTTCCTGCCCTTCTTTGGCAAAAACCTTTAACGTCTGCCATCCTTTCCACAAAACTCCAGATGATAAAATTATCGTACCGACAAATGGAAGGGGAAAAAGAAAAGCACCTACGATAACAGCGATTCCAAATCTTTTGTAGAATTTCTGGTCGTCATATCTCAGTATAAAGAGTCCCGTTCCGACCCCAATCCCGGCACTAAGTAAATTAATGCCAAGAAACAAAAGCAAAGAATAAACTAATGCTGCGATGCCAAACCCTTTGACAAATCTTGAAGCGTTGACAGCCTCAAGATATTGCGACGAAAGCTTTGATTCAAACGAAGATGGCCTCTCATCATAGGAAGATAGGTTTAGATTGGTTGACATTGGATTCCTCAGTTAGTCGTACCGTTAATGATTCAGGCGGGTCGTTCACCGCCCTGGCTGATTTTATTAATTAGGCTTATTTTGCAAACGCGTTGAGTATATCTTTATGTTTTTACCAGAGCAATAACAATGTCCAATCAATCTCTGATTACCAGATTAACGGCTTAATATTTGGACTGATCTGCTGATGCTCCATCGCTGCAATCACAATTTTCGCACATCCTTCCGCATCCGAAAGCGCGTCGTGATGTTTGAGCGGGATGTTTAAATGCTCGCACACCAGATTGAGTTTATTGGATGGCAGTTTCCACACTTGTCGCGCGAGTCGAACGGTACATTTAAACGGCAAACGTGGCGGAGCCAATCCTGCGGCATAGCAACATTGCTCCAGAACGCCTTTATCAAAGGGCGCGTTATGTGCGACGAAGAAATTCACGCCTGCTAAATATTCTTCCAACACAGGCCAGACCTCGCCAAAAGAAGGCTCGTTTCTGACGTGATTCCAAGTGATGCCGTGAATGTACGTGAATTGAAAACGCGAACGCGGAGGGCGAATCAGCGCGTGAGTTTTGGCTACGATTTGATTATTTTCGACGCGAACCAGAGCAACGGCGCAGGCACTGTCACGCCCGAAATCTGCGGTCTCAAAATCTATGGCAACGAATGGCTCCATACAAATGTAGGATAGGCGGCTCGCTGTCCACGGACAAGCGCAGCAATGTCCGTTATATCATCGCCTCAGAGACTGTCCATAACTGCGCTGCTGCATCAGCATCCAGCGCATGCAGCATCACGCCTGACATTCTATTTTCCGGCGTACTCGCTTCGGCTTCATTGCAATCTTCCAGATATTTTCCGCCCTTGCCTGCAAGTTCCGGCGCAGTCGCAGCCCACACCGAAGTCGAGGCTCCCTGCTCGATATTTTTGAAAACCGGATGCGGGTTTCCAGCCTGATCGAACCAGCCCGAAGCCGTCATTTCCTCCATCGTCAAATACTGTTGCAGTCCCGTCATAATTCCTCCGGGATGCACAGCATTCGCGGTGATTCCTGAAGCAGCGAATCGGCGATTTAATTCCACCGCAAACAATGAATTCGCAGTCTTCGCTTGTCCGTAGGCTTTCCATTTATCGTATTCGCGTTCCTGAAAATGAATATCTTCAAACACCATCGGCGAGAGGCGATGACCAATTGAAGATAACGAAACAATGCGCGAAGGTGCGCCCTGCTGCAAAGCCGGAATCAACAAATTCGTGAGTAAAAAATGCCCTAAATGATTCGTCGCAAATTGCGCTTCGTAGCCTTGCGCCGTGCGCGTCAACGGACAAGCCATAATCGCGGCGTTGTTAATGAGAATATTCAGCGACTTACCGGAGCCGATAAATTCCGCCGCAAATTTTCGAATACTCGCAAAATCGGCGAGATCAAGTTCAGCGACTGAAACTGATTGATTTCCAATTGAAGCGCGAATCGCTGCCGCGACCCCTTCGCCTTTGGCAAGATTGCGAACGGGCAGAATTACTGCTGCGCCAGCCGCCGCCAAAGCTCTCGCGGTTTCGACGCCAAGCCCTGAAGATGCTCCCGTCACGATGGCGGTTTTGCCTTGCAGATTGATCCCGGCAACGACTTCCAAAGCAGTCGAACGGTTATTAAATTTTGAAGTGATGCGGTCTGTCATATTTTTTGTATTGGTGCGCCAGCATCTTGCTGGCAGCTTTCTTTCAAGAAAAGTTTCGCCAGCAGGATGCTGGCGCACCGACAATTAAGTGCCCATCTGTAACACTACACGCCCCACCAGCTTCCCTTTTTCCATGTCATCAAAAATCTGATTAATGTCTTCCAATTTGCCAGTCGTCACGCGACAACGAATGCTGCCATCAGATGCCAATGCCAAAATTTCCTGCAAGTCTTTGCGCGTCCCCACCGTCGAAGTCACAATCCGAAATTCTCCCGCCAACATTGCCTGCGTCGAAAGCGGAACCGGTTCGGGTGACATCCCCACAATCACCAATGTTCCCGCCCGTCGCAAAGATTTCAAGGCTGTTTCATACGCCACGCGTGAACCGGATAAAACTAACGCTACATGCGCGCCACGATGCGCTTTGATTTCTTTGTGCGCCTGCGTAGTCGCCGCGTTGACCGTCCAATCGGCTCCGCATTCTATGGCTAAAATTAATTTATCTTCGGCGACATCTACGGCTCCGACTTCAAGCCCTAATTTTTTCCCGATTTGCACGGCTAAATGTCCGAGACCGCCGATACCGAAAATTACTAATCGTTCGCCTTTCTGAATGCCGGATTCTTTGATCGCACGATATGCCGTCAGCCCCGCGCAGAGCAACGGAGCGGCCTCTTCAAAGTTAATCGAATCCGGCAGTTTCGCCGTATGGCTCGCTTTCGCTTTCACGAATTCGGCGTAGCCGCCGTCAACCATCACGCCGGTAATTTGCTGCTTTCCGCACAGTGTCTCTCGACCCGATGAACAGTATTCACAAGTTCCACAACTATAGTGCAACCACGGGACGCCAACGCGATCTCCGATGGCAAAATCTTTCACCTCATCACCAATCGCAGCAATGGTTCCAGCGATTTCGTGACCGAGAATTAACGGTAATTTTGTGGCAGGCTTCAGCAGCTCCCAATCGCCGGTGGCAAGATGTAAATCAGAATGACAGACACCACTGGCGATGACTTTGACGAGGACTTCGTCGGCTGCCGGAATGGGAGTCGGGACTTCTTCGATGGTGATTGGTTCGGCGAAATTGCGGAGAATTGCTGCTTTCATATTTTTTATTTTTTGACAGGATTGACAAGATTTACAGGATAAATTCAGATTGGAAAATCCTGTTCATCTTGTCAATCCTGTCAAAATTTCAGTGTATTTTTATCCAGAAATTGTCACACCGCCATCAATCACAATTTGCTGTCCGGTCATCCACGAACCTGCTTTGGAGCCAAGAAAGACGGCGGCTCCGGCGATGTCTATGGATTCTCCGATACGGCGCAACGGCGTCCCCGCTTCGACTTTTGCCAGCGTCTCAGGATTATCCCATAAGGCTTTGGCGAAGTCAGTTTTGACCAATCCCGGAGCAATCGCGTTGACGCGAATATTATGCTCGCCCCATTCGACGGCGAGGTTGCGTACCAATTGAAAATCAGCGGCTTTGGAAATGCAATACAATCCTAAAACCGTCGAGCCTTTGAGACCGCCAATGCTCGAAACAATAATCACGCTGCCGTCTTTGCGTTCCGCCATTTCCGGCATCACCATATTGCAAAGCCACAAATTGCTTTGAATATTCACCGCCATAATTTTGGTGAACACCTCATCGCTTGCGCCTGCCATCGGGCCGTAGTACGGATTCAACGCCGCATTACAAACCAGCACATCAATTTGCCCGTAAGCCTTGCGCGTTTCGGCCACAAGATTTTCCAGCTCGGCTTTTTTGCTGATATTGCAGGCAATCGGAAGTGCTTCAAAGCCTTCCGCACGAATGGCTGCCGCGACTTCTTCACACGCGTCAGCTTTACGCGAAGAGATTATGACTCTGGCCCCAGCCCGTGCCATTTCTTCCGCGATAGCGCGACCAATGCCGCGTGTTGAGCCAGTAATAATTGCTACTTTTCCAGTGAGATCAAAGAGTGTACTTGCCATAGAATCCTTTTGGAGCTTTTAGCTGTTAGCGATTAGCTTTTAGCTTTTAGCTTTTAGCTTTTAGCTTTTTCTGGCTAACTGCTAATATCTAATTGCTAACCGCTCACCTGTATGTTTGCAATCGCGGATCATCCAAATGCGGGATTGCGTTGAATGTATCCAAAGAAAATCTGTCTTTCGTAAAAATAATTTCGTTCAGCGAACAATTGCGAATGCGCCAGTTATATTCAATCACGATATGCTCAGGAGCTTTCGTCGCCAATTGAATCGAAACGGAAATCGCGCCACCGGAACTGAACACTGCGACACGCTTACCGCTCCCTTCAAGTTTTGTAGCACGTTCCAATCCGCGCCGCACTCGTGCATGAAAATCGGCGAATGATTCAACTTCAGGTGAAAGCACTTCGCCGCGCACCCATTTCGCCGTGATTGCTTCAAATAGTTTCTGAAAATTTTTATGCTTGTCGGCGGTTGTCTCCGACGCCGCAAATGCCAATTGTAATTGATGATAACGCTCATCCTGTTCCATCAACTGCGGCAACAAATGCTTCATAATTCCATCAGCATCGTACTCGTCAAATTCTTCCAGCAAAATTAATTCAGGAGCCGTCAATCCGGCTTTGCGATAACTGTCAACAACAATTTCTCCGGTCTTGATTTGACGTTCGCGCGGCCCCGTAAAAAAAGCATCAAAGGAAATATTTCGCTTTGTCCAGTAATCGCCGAGCAACCGCGCCTGCTCTTCGCCGAGCGGTGAAAGTTGATCGTAGTTATCACTCAAAAATGCAGCCTGTCCGTGCCGCACTAAAATCAATTGACTCATATCGTCAAAACCACCTTGCCAATGGTTTGGCGCGTTCCCAATGCTTTTAAAGCCGTCACCGCATCTGCCAAAGGAAACGTTTGTGAGACGATGGGGTTGATTTTTCCGGCATCGTACATGGCAAATAAATCCGCCTGCGCCTGCGCCATAAAATCAGGATATTTCTCGCAGTATCCGCCCCAATACGCGCCGATAATGGAAATATTTTTGAGTAGAATCCGATTCGCGGCGACGGTTGGAATCGTTCCACCCGCAAAACCAATCACCATCAAACGACCTTCCGGGGCAATGCATTTGGTCGAGAGATCAAAGATTTCTCCACCAACCGGATCGTAAATAACATCCGCGCCTTTACCGGTAATTTTTTTGACTTCATCCACCCAACTGGCGTCACGATAATTCAGCGCATGCTCTGCACCCTGCGCCAGACACCAATCCAATTTTTCCTGACTGCCTGCTGTCGCAATGACCCGCGCCCCCATTGCAATTCCGATTTGCATGGCTGACATGCCCACGCCACCAGCCGCCGCGTGAACTAATAACCATTCGCCCGGAGTAATCGTCGTGCGCTTCGTCAAAGTGAAATACGAAGTCTGATAAATCACCAGCATCGCCGCTGCTTCTTCAAAGCTCATCGCCGCCGGAATCTTAAAAGTTTTGGCCGCCTGTGCCAGCGAATATTCCGCAAAGCTGCCGCCCTGCGCTTGAGCCTGCACACGATCTCCGACCGCAAAATTCGTGACGCCTTCGCCAACAGCATCTACGATTCCAGAGACTTCAGAACCGGGCGTAAACGGGCGCGGAGGCTTCACTTGATACTTCCCCTGAATCATTAAAATATCAAAGAAATTCAACGCTGCCGCATGATTCTTCACGCGGAGTTCTCCGGCTTTGGGTTCAGGAATTTCAATTTCCTGCCATTGCATTTCTTCGGGTTCGCAAAATTCGAGGACGCGCCACGCTTTCATTTTTTAGTTAGACCTTTCAAAATTATGATTGATTGAATGAGCGCGGATTCTACACGACGAAGTAGCGAATCAGCAATTCACATGCTCGCCTGGAAGCTCTGGCGTTGACTTATTTCGATACGGTCGAGTAATAGTTGTGCCTGAATAAATCAAACGGTATTGAAGAAAAGTCAAAAAGGGTGGGATTATGTCACGCAGGGATGATTTTCATTATCCGGTACGACGGGCGTTGGAAAAAGAAGGCTGGGCGATCACGCACGATCCGGTGATTCTTTATTTCAGGGATATTCGATTGAAGGCTGACCTCGGAGGTGTTCGATATATCGCCGCATCGAAAGAGGGCTGGAAAATCGCCGTTGAAGTAAAAAATTTCGCCGGAACTTCATACGCCAACGATTTGGAAAAGATGATGGGGCAGTTACAACTTTATCAATGGGCACTTGATGAACAGGAACCTGACCGCGAACTCTTTTTGGCAATCAGCCAGCAGGTGTATGATGAAAGAGTACAAAATAAAGCATCTGCGTTGCGTGAAGTAATCAGACGACTAAAAATTAAAGTGATTGTTTTTGACAACGACCAAGAGGAGATTTTGCAATGGATCAGACACTGAAATATTCCGAAATTTTGTCGCAAGTGATGCGCGAAGAAGAACAATATCAACCCATGCACGGACCAAAAATCGTTTCGACTTGCGACCCTTCGCGCGGACAATTTTTACTGCTCGCGGTTGGCAATCAAGGGTCACATCGCATTGATAACATCGTCTTTCATGCGCAACTACTGAACGGGTACGTCGTCATCGAAACTGACAATACGGAAGGACTGTCGCCTGTGCTAATTGAAGCAGGTATTCGTGCTGAAGACATTCTCTCCGGCAGAGATGCCGACCGCCTGGAAGCAATCCCGCTTGCAGCCTGACGAAAAATGATTGTCACCGAAATTCGCCAACGATTGCATCAACTCGCCAATTCCGGCAAAGCTGTGATCCTGCAACGCTTCTTCAAAACCAAGCCCGGGGAATATGGCGAAGGCGATGTTTTTCTGGGCATCAATGCGCCTGTTCTGAAAGCTCTTGTCAAAGAATACAAAAATATCTCCGTCGCCGAAGCGGAAGAATTACTGCATTCTGATATTCACGAAGAACGCGCGCTGGCTTTGCAATTCTGGGTACGGCTTTACACCAAAAAAATCCCTGACAATAAAGAGCTGATTTATCAGCGTTATCTGGCGAATACCGAATGGATCAATAACTGGGATTTAGTAGATGCGACGGCTTCACACATCGTCGGAAATCATCTTTTACAGCGTGACCGCAAAATTCTATTTCAACTGGCAAAATCAGGCTCGTTGTGGGAGCGCAGGATTTCCATCATCGCGACGCATCATTTCATCCGCAATCATGATTTCGCAGACACGTTGAAAATTGCAGCGATGCTCCTCAACGACGATGAAGACCTCATGCACAAAGCCGTCGGATGGATGCTGCGCGAAGTCGGCAATCGTGATCTGGCTACTGAAGAAGAATTCCTCGAAAAGAATTATCATAAAATGCCGCGTACGATGCTGCGCTATGCGATTGAAAAATTCCCTGAAGCCAAACGAAAATCCTGGTTGACAAAGAAATAGACCACAGATGGAGCGGATTTGGCGGATTTTCGCTGATCTGACCCGCGAGAACCCGCTGAATCGGTATGATCGGCGGTCTATTTCCTGAAAACAAATCTCCGCGTTCGTTGACTAGCCTCAGGCTTCAATTTGTTGTAACTTGACGTTGTCTTTTTGGGAATCCAATCAATTAAAAACTAAGCGCAAGAATTTATTCAAGAAAATTCTTCTTCAAAACCTGAATGGAAAACTAAATGAAAATTACGACCTTATTCATCGCCTGCCTGCTGCTCATCACAGCTTGCGACAACACTTCTGAACAAACTAAAACTGGTATGAACGACCCTAAATCCGCTACCGCTTCAACAGCGAAATATAAATTACTCACGCTTGACCCCGGACATTTTCACGCGGCTCTCGTGCAGAAATCCATGAACGATTTGGTCTCGCCCACGGTTCACGTGTACGCGCTGGATGGCTTTGATTTGAATGAACACATGAAGCGGGTCGAAGGCTTCAACACACGGAAAGAAAATCCTACCAAGTGGGATGAGAAAATTTATAAAGGTACTGATTATTTAGAGAAAATGCTCAGCGAAAAAGCTGGCAATGTCGTCGTCATCGCGGGCAACAATCAGCACAAAATTGATTACATCCAGAAAAGCGTGGACGCCGGACTAAACGTGTTAGCCGACAAACCGATGGCGATTGATGAAGCGAGCTACGAAAAATTAAAAGCCGCGTTCGAGGCAGCGAAGAAAAATAATGTTTTATTGTATGACATCATGACCGAGCGATACGAAATCACGACGATGCTGCAAAAAGAAATTGCGAACTCTTCGGCGGTGTTTGGTGAATTGCAAAAAGGTACAGCGGACGATCCATCAGTCACAAAAATCAGCGTTCATCATCTCTACAAAATCGTCGGGGACAAACCGCTCGTACGTCCCACCTGGTTTTACGATACTGCTCAACAAGGCGAAGGCATCGTTGATGTCACCACACATTTAGTAGATTTAATTTTCTGGGAATGCTTTCCCGATCAAACGATTGCGTTGAACGATTTATCATTGCTCAAAGCCAAACGATGGACGACAGGTGTCAGCAAAGAGCAGTTCACAAAATCCACCAATGCGCCTGAATTCCCGGAATATTTAAAATCAAAGCTTGATCCCAAAGGCAATTTGCAACTTTATTCCAACGGAGAATTCACGTTCAAAGTGAAAGGCGTTCACGCGAAAACCTCCGTCATCTGGAATAATGAAGCACCCGACGGCACAGCCGATACTCACTTTTCAGTGATGAAAGGTACGAAGGCAATTGCCACCATCAAACAAGGCAAAGAAGAAAATTTCAAACCTGAACTTTATGTCACTCCGACCAACGCGAAAGACAAAGCCGCCGTCGGTGCCGAGCTGAAAAAAGCTGTCGAATCCTTACAAGGAAAATTCGCAGGGATCGCCTTGAAAGACACCAAAGACGGCTGGCAAATCATAATTCCAGAAAAGTTCCGCGATGGACACGAATCGCATTTTTCACAAGTCGCGGCAAAATACTTCAAATATCTGGAAGCCGGAAAACTCCCTGAATGGGAAGTACCGAATATGCTGGCGAAATATTACGTCACGACGCAGGCACTGAAAAAAGCAAGTAAGTAAAATGGGAGTGCCCAAGTTCTATATGCAATTCAACCCCGGCACACGCTTTAATCAATACGAAATCTTATCTCCGTTGGGCAAGGGCGGAATGGGCGAAGTGTATCTCGCCTGCGATGCCAAACTGGAACGCAATGTCGCCTTGAAAATCCTGCCACTGGAATTCACCTTCCAGGCGGATCGCTTGCGCCGCTTCGAGCAGGAAGCCAAAGCCGTTTCCGCGCTCAATCATCCGAACATCCTCACGATTCACGAAATTGGTGCTGTCAACAACATCCATTTCATTACTACCGAATTCATTGCAGGCGAAACCCTCCGCACGCGCTTGACCAGAGAAAAGCTGAGCGAATCGCAGGCATTAGACATCGCCATCCAAACCGCAACCGCTTTAAGTGCCGCTCACGCCGCGAACATCATCCACCGCGACATCAAGCCCGAAAACATCATGCTGCGCACCGACGGCATTGCGAAGGTGTTGGATTTTGGCTTGGCGAAACTCACTCCATTGGGGAATGCGGATTTCGGAATGCGGAGTGAAGAAGCCGAAACCCTAGTGCAATCGCCCTCTGACAATCCCCAATCCGCAATCCCCAATCCAAACTTGACTGACCCTGGCACCGTGATGGGCACTGCGCATTACATGTCGCCCGAACAAGCGCGCGGCGAAAAAGTGGATGCCCGCTCCGATATTTTCAGCCTCGGCGTCGTGCTGTACGAAATGGTCGCCGGACAACGACCGTTTGACGGCGTGAACATCTTCGAGCAAGTCGCTGCCGTTCTGGATCGTGAACCGGCTCTGTTAACCGATGCTCCACCCGAATTACAGCGCATCGTCAGCCAAGCCTTGTGCAAAGATCGTGAACAACGGTATCCGCACATCAACGACCTGCTCCTCGACCTGAAAGACCTCAAGCAGGAGCTTATGATTGCGGAATGCGGATTCAGGAAGTCCGTCAACACAATCCCCAATCCGCATTCCGCAATCGAAGCGATCTTGACGGAAATCAAACGCCACAAGCTCGGTGTGGCTCTCGCGCTGGCGTTTCTGTTGCTGACGGTCATCGGCTCTTTCGCGTTCTTTGGGCGTAGCAATACCGGGCCGATAGATTCGCTGGCTATTCTGCCCTTCACCAACGCGAGCGGCGATCCTGAGATGGAGTATCTCTCGGATGGCCTGACCGAATCGCTCATCAACTCGCTGGCGCAACTGCCGCGCCTGCGTGTGCTGCCGCGCACGACCGTCTTTCGCTTCAAGGGCAAAGCCGACGATCCGCAGCGCATCGGCAAAGAACTAGGCGTGCGTGCTGTATTGACCGGGCGTGTGCAACAGCGCGGCGACAGCCTCGTCATTCAAACCGAACTGATTGATGTTACGGGCGGCGCGCAACTCTGGGGCGACCGTTATAATCCGAAGCTCGCCAACCTGCTCGCTGCACAGAGCGAAGTAGCGCAGGCGATTGCGGGCGGCTTGCGCTTGAAGCTGTCGGGCGCAGAGCAGCAACAGTTGGTGAAGAAAGGTACCGAGAATAACGAAGCGTATCAGCTTTATCTCAAGGGGCAGTTCTGGCGCAACAAAGGAGGGCGAGAGGGGTTCAGAAAGGGGGTTGATTACTTCAATCAAGCACTGGAGAAAGACCCGAATTATGCTCCAGCATACGCAGGTCTGGCCAACTGCTATACAAATTTGGGCTTCAATTTTGGTTCTGACTCGAAAGATAACTACGCCAAAGGTAAGGCGGCGGCGCTGAAAGCTGTGGCGCTGGACAGCAATCTGGCCGAAGCGCATACGGCGTTGGGTGCTAGCTTAATGTATTTCGACTGGGACTTTGCCGGAGCTGAAAGCGAATACAAACGGGCACCTGAACTTGACCCTGACTCATCCATTGCGCACAGGAGTTATGCATCTTATTTATCAATCATGGGTCGCCATCAGGAAGCGATAGCTGAAGCCAAACGAGCGTTGCAATTAGAACCGCTCACAAATGCAACAAATAATACAATGGGGCAAGTCTATCTCCACGCACGCCAATACGATCAGGCGATTGAACAATATCGCAGGTTGCTGGAAATGGATCGCGGGTTCGCAAATACCTATAACAATCTCAGTTCAGCTTATGCGGCCAACGGACAATATGAAGAAGCCCTTGCTATTGCTCAGGCAGGACTCAGGATTGATGACAGTCCAGGAATGCTGTCGCATCTAGGCTACGCATACGCTAGAGCAGTCCAGCGTGGTGAGGCACAGAAAATCCTGGCGCAGTTGCTAACGTTGGCGCAACAGCGAGAAGTTGCACCAGTTTCCATAGCCGAGGTGTACATCGGGCTGGGTGACAAGGATCAAGCTTTCGCCTGGCTGGAAAAAGCGTATGCAGCGCGGAGTATAAAGCTACTTTTCCTCAAAGTATCTCCCCGCTATGACAGCTTGCGCTCTGACCCGCGCTTTGCCGACCTCGTGCGGCGCGTCGGGTTGCCGGAGTAAGTTGGAGCGCAAACTGTTAATTCGCGTTGCGACGAAGGCGGCGCGGTCAACTTAGAAAATAAAACCCAAAGACAGGCGCCGATAATGGACGGCTCGCCCGTTATCGGCAGGTAGGACGCCTACCGTACATTTTGACGTTTGTTATTCAACTTGTTAGAGTACCGATTGCCCCCTTGGTTGGTAATTCTGATACTCAATACTTTCATTACTCACAAAGGAAACTCTATGGCTCAGGACAAAATTTCACGCAGAAAATTCGTAGCCGCAACGACCGGAACGGCGTTGAGCGCGATGATCGTGCCGCGTCACATTTTAGGCGGTGTCGGTTATCAGGCTCCCAGCGACAAAGTTAATTTCGCCGTCATCGGTTGCGGCGGACAAGGCGCGTCGGACTCCACGGAATTAGTCACCGCTGGAGAAAATTTAGTCGCTCTCGCCGACGTGGATTTCGGTTATGTAGACCGTGCCACTTCGGCGCGTGCCAAGAATCGTGACGGCTCTCCGAATCCGGCTGGCGCAAAACTTTACGAGGCTTATCAAAAAGCGAAGCGGCACACCGATTACCGCAAAATGTTAGAGACGCAAAAAGATATTGATGGCGTCATCATTGCGACTCCCGATCATCATCATGCGATTGCCGCGAAAACTGCGATGCAGCTCGGCAAGCACGTTTATGTCGAGAAGCCGCTGACTTGGTGTGTTCAGGAAGCCCGATACTTGCGCGATTTAGCGGTCAAGAATCCCAAGCTCGTCACGCAAATGGGCAATCAGGGACATTCCAGCGAAGAAGCCCGACTCATTAATGAGTGGGTTCAGGCGGGATTAATCGGCAAAGTCAAAGAAGTGCAAATCTGGACAAATCGTCCGGTCAATTATTGGCCGCAGGGAGTCCCGCGTCCAACCGCTCCGGCTGGGGCTGGTGGCGGTGGCGGCTACGGCAACGATTGGACACAAAACAAATTGAATCGTTCGCTGGCTGGTGCTATGGCTGGCAATTATCCAGCGCCTGATACTTTGAATTGGGATTTATATTGCGGCCCCGGCCCGATGATTGAATATCATCCGATTTACCATCCGTTCAACTGGCGCGGCTGGGTAGATTGGGGTACGGGAGCCATCGGCGACATGGCAGCGCATTTGCTGGACGCTCCGTATTGGGCTTTGGGTTTAGGGCAACCTTCGACCGTCGAAGCCACTTTTACAAATTTCGGATTAGATGCCAATCGCAAAATCGCGTCGTATCCGCTGGGCAGCAAAGTCATTTACCACTTCCCCGCTCGCGGCGCACAGCCTCCTGTCAAAGTCACCTGGGTAGACGGCGGATTGATGGGAGATCGTCCTGAAATTTTGCCGGATAGCGTTGCACTGCAAAGCGGCGGCGGTACAATTTTCATTGGCGAAAAAGGAATTTTGACGCACGAAACGTACGGCAAAAATCCGCAGCTCTATCCACAAACGCTGATGGAAAAAGCCAAGAAATTGCCGAAGAAATACGAACGCATCATTGCCGACGATAAAGGCAACGCGCTCCATCGTGTGAACTGGGCACTGGCCATCAAAGGCAAAGCAAAACCAAGTTCATCCTTCGATCACGCGACGCAATTGACGGAGACAATGTTGCTCGGTGTAGTTGCAATGAAGGCGGGTCAAGGAAAACTGATCCGCTACGATGCAGTCAAAGGCGAGATTACAAACTTGCCGGAAGCGAATCAATATTTGAAACGCGAATATCGGGAAGGCTGGTCGTTGTAATTTTGAAGAAAAAGTAGACCGCAGCTTTTCATCCAAAAAGCTGCGGTCTACTTAATTTATGTGCTAAAATCTCAATTAGGAGGTTACGTTATGGAAGAAATATTTACTTTTAAAATGACCAGCGCGGAGGCTAAATCCTATCAATCTCAAATTGAGAAGTATTTACAAGAAATCCGTGGATTACGCAGCACTCTGGATTCGGATCAAGTAGAAATCACTCAACTACGCGAAGAAACCCGTCGTAACCTTGAAGAAATCAGGAGGTTGGTTACTACATGAATTGGCTTAAGCAGATGGTGGAAATGGCGCAAACCCTCTTACGACTTACCGATGATGTAAAGCAAACCAAGTCAGAAATTAAAGAAATTCGGAAAGAACTCAGGGAACTTTCCGATGCTGTCAAATTATTAGCGTATGAAGTCCACAGAACCCATGAACGCGAATCAAGTGAACGCGAAAAATTATTGCTAAAAGTGGAAAATCAACTTCTGAAAGCTGGACGCCAATTGCCTCCCTCGTCAGAAAATAACTAGCCTTCCTTGCATTTTTATTTAGAGACCTGCTTTTCGTACCTTCGTAATCAACTCAGAAAAACTATTAATGATTATTGATTTTTCCGCCACCCAATCCCGATCCTTCGCCGTTAATTTTTCCTGACGTTCCAATGCTTTCGTCACCTGTTTCGGAGCTGGGCCGCCAATGATAGTTCGCACTTCCACAAAATTTACCGGACACAACGCCGCCTCTAATTTTGCACGTTTCGTCTTCAATGGATTCCCTAAAATTTCTTCAGCTACAACCAATAAATTATCAATAATTTCAGCATGCGGCGTCTCCAGTGAAGTCATTCGTTTCCCCGTCAAAGCCACCAACCGATGCGCCATTTTAAAGCTTAATTTTTCTTCGCGTACTAACGTATCCGCGAGTTCCGTCATCGTCAGGAAACTGCCGGAAGCTTTGCGCTTCAATCCTTCGACATCTACCGTCACAGAACCGAGCGCGCCAGCCAATAATCCAACAGCGCGTTTCGCATCAACGAAGGTATTAAAAACCAGCGGTTGCAAATCATCTTCGGAATCTACGATGTCTCCAAACGGAGTATTGTGAGCAGTCATCATCACGGCAACTGCTTGTGAATAGGCTTTGCTGAGGATAATGCGCGTATGTTCGAGCGCGACCGGGTTTCGCTTCTGCGGCATAATCGAAGAAGTTTGCACGTAGCCATCACCCAACCGAATATATGAAAATTCCTGCATCGCCCAGAGCAATAAATCCTGGGTAAATTTGCCGAGACTAATGCACGAAGTCGCCACCGCGCTGACAGTTTCGGTGATGTAATCAATGCCTCCGATGCAGCCGTACGAATTTTCGAGGATGCCCTCAAAGCCTAATAATTTCGTTGTCATCATCCGATCAATTGGAAATCCCGTCGTCGTAATCGCACAGGCTCCGAGCGGATTATTATTCACCGTTCGGAACGCATTTCTGAGCCGATAAATGTCCCGTGAGATGAATTCAATCGCCGCGCAGAGGTAATGCGCTAGCGTCGTCGGCTGCGCTGGTTGCGTATGCGTATGTGCGGGCATCACCGTCCACAGGTGCGTGTTTGCCAATGAAATCAGGGTCGTGCGCAAATTCATCAATTCTTCGACCAACCCTAAAATCTCTTCGCGCAAAGTCATGCGGTACAGCGTAATATCAATGTCATTGCGACTGCGGGCGATGTGGAGCTTCCCAGCAATTTCTTCGCCAATCGCCAGGCTCAATTCCCTTTCGACATAAAAATATAAATCTTCAACGGAGCCATCGTATTTGGCTTCATTAAGTTTTTTCAGGTCGAGGTGATCTAACGCTTTGAGAATTTTTTTCGCTTCACTTTTCGTGATGATGTTCTGCTTCGCCAACATCAGACAATGCGCGTAGTGAATGTGCAGCAATGGTTTTAGAAAATAACGCTGCCCATCGGCGAAGTTGTGGGATAAAACATTAGTGGCGTAAATTTGTGCAGGAAATTTTTCATGAGATATTTTATTTTTAATTTTCATATATTTATTAGAGGATTGATTGTAGGCAGCCACGATCATTACTGCAAATAAATAACTTCGATCCCTAACTCTCATATTGGTCTTCATCAGAATTTGCGGTAAATTCATGCCGCATTCACAAAAGATTTATTTCAAATTCAGGAACTCATTATGAAAACGCTTACCACCATTTTGCTAGTGCTTGCGATGCTCTCAATTTCTGCACTGGCTGATCCCAAATCCAAAGAGAAAAAATCTATGTTCAAGCACGAATACGCTGAAATTAACGGGCTAAAATTGCACTACGTCAAAGAAGGCAAAGGCAAAAAAACAATTTTATTTTTGCACGGTTTCCCTGAATTCTGGTACGAGTGGAAAAATCAGCTCAAAGAATTCGGGAAAGATTACACCGCTGTTGCCTACGATCAACGCGGCTACAATTTATCTTCCAAGCCTGAAAAAGTTGAAGACTACGCCGTAGCGAATATCGTGTCAGATATCAAAGCGATGTTTGATAAATTCGGGACGAATCCGAAAAACAAAAGCGTTCTCGTCGCTCACGATTGGGGCGGCGCAGTCGCGTGGGCATTTGCGATTCGACATCCTGAATATCTTGATAAGTTGGTGATTATCAACGCGCCGCATCCCGGCGTATTTGCCCGTGAATTGCAATCCAATCCGGCGCAACAAAAAGCCAGCGCGTACATGAATTTCTTCCGCTCCGCCCAAGCTGAAGCCACACTCAGCGCAAACAATTATGCCGCCCTTCAAAATGCAATTTTCAAGGCTTCGACCAAACCCGAAGTTTTCACCGAAGAAGATCGCAAAATGTACGTTGATGCCTGGTCGCAACCGGGCGCAGTCACAGGCGGATTAAATTGGTATCGCGCCGCCAAAGCGGGGCCGCCAACCACCAACGAACCAAAGGGTGAAACGAATCTTGCGGCGGGCTTTGATTCGCTGACAGTGAAAGTTCCGACCTTAGTGATTTGGGGCGAAAAGGATACGGCATTGTTGACTGGAAATCTCGAAGGGCTGGATAAATTTGTCCCGCAATTAACGATCAAACGCATCCCGAATGGATCGCATTGGGTGATTCACGAAGAACCCGAATTAATTAATCAATACATCCGGGCGTTCATCAAATAACGTTTGTATCACACGAGTTTTGTGCAATTTTCGATGGTAGTCGCCAACGGCGACCAACAATATAGCCTAGCGAGAATCGCTAGGTTCGCATCACAACTTCTTCCGACGCTGAAGGCGTCGCACAGTTAGAGTGTTGCTCGCCTACAGCGAGTCAAATTTTAAAATCGCGTAGTTCCTAGCGATTCTCGCTAGGCTATATTGTTCGTCATTTTCAATGACCAGAAAAAGACATGCATACTTTTCGACCCTACTTAAAAATATTTTTCATCTCTACATTCGCATTTCTCAGCGTAACAAATTTATCTCCATCGCTTACTAACAACCAAGATGAACAGCAAAAATTAGCCCAACAAGTCTTCTCAATTTTCCAAAATAATTGCATCCGCTGTCACGGTGCAGACATGAAATCAGGGCTTGATTTGCGGACGCGCGAAGGTCTTCTCAAAGGCGGTAATCGCGGAGCCGCTGTCATCCCGAACAACAGCAAAGACAGCCTGCTGTATCAATTTATTTCCGGTAAACAAGCTCCACGGATGCCCATCGGCGGAGAGCTGGACGAAGACGACATCGAAGCGATTGAAAGCTGGGTTGATAAAGGCGCAAGCTGGCCTGCAACCATTATACTGAAACCTTCAAACGCTCTGGTCAAAGAAAAAGAAATCACGTCAGCACACCGTCAATATTGGGCTTTCGTGAAACCCGTCAAAGCTGATATTCCTAAAATTGAAGGAATCAATAACCCCATAGATGCTTTTATTGTCGCCGAACTAAATAAAAAATCACTGTCGCTTTCGCCGCCTGCGGATAAGGCTACGTTGCTTCGCCGTGTCACTTTCGATCTGACCGGATTGCCGCCAACCCCGGAGGAAGTCAAAGCTTTTCTTGCAGATAAATCACCGAATGCTTATGAAAAAATTGTAGATAAATTATTGGCTTCTCCGCGTTACGGCGAACGTTGGGCGCAGCATTGGTTAGATGTCGTACGTTTTGGCGAAACCAACGGTTTCGAGCTTGACGCCGACCGTCCGCAGGCCTGGCGTTATCGTGATTATGTTGTCAATGCATTCAATAACGACAAGCCTTACGACCAATTTATTCAGGAGCAAATCGCCGGAGATGAATTAGCTCCGGGCAATTTTGAAGCACACGTAGCAACTGGATTTTTACGCGCCGGCCCGCAACACGTCGTCGCCGGAAACCTTGATAAAACTGAATTGCGTCAGGAATATTTGACTGAAACGATGCTCGGTATCGGTTCAGGAATTATGGGGTTGACCGTCGGCTGCGCACGTTGCCACGATCATAAATTTGACCCGATCCTGCAATCGGACTTCTACAAATTGCAAGCCTTTTTCGCGGCTTCTGACAATGCAGATTACGATAATTCCCCTGAAGACAAAAAAGAAGCGTACAAGAATTCACGGCAACCCTTCGAGGAAAAATTGAAAGCGATCAAGCTCCAGCTTGCCGATCTCGAAAAACCATTCATCGAACAACTGAAAGGCGAAAAGAAAAGTAAGCTCGAACCCAAATACTTGGAAGCTCTCGAAACCCCGAAAGACAAGCGAACTCCCGAACAAAAAGAAATTGCTAAATACGCCGAAGCCAAACTTGAAGTGAAATACGAAGAACTTTTGCTGGTAATGCCGGAAGCTGTCAAAAGTTCACGAGCTGCGTTGCGCCGCAAAATGCACGACCTTGACTGGGAAGCTCCCACGCCGTTGCCAAAAGTATTGGCGGTGATGGATAAACTTGATCCCGTTCCGGCAGCCTATATTTTCAAGGGCGGTGAAGTTCATGCGCCGCTACGCGAAGTCAAACCACAATTTCCGAAAGTATTATTGCCGCTCAATGCCAAAGATGAAGCGGAATATTTCGCCGCTGGAAAATCTACCGGACGCCGCACAGCATTAGCGAAATGGCTGACATCGCCTGACAATCCGCTGACGGCGCGTGTGATGGTGAATCGTTTGTGGCAACACCATTTTGGACAGGGATTAGTCACGACACCCAATGATTTCGGGCGCAACGGCTCCGGCGTCACCAATCAACCGTTACTGGATTGGTTGGCAGTAAAGTTTAGAAGTGCCGAGCCTGAAAAAGTTCTAAGTGCTGAGTCTGAAAATACACGGATGCCTGCTCAGCACTCAGCACTCAGTACTTCTAATTCCTGGTCTCTCAAATCTTTGCACAAATTAATGGTAACTTCGGCAACTTACCAACAATCTTCTTCGATAACTCCGCAATCCACACTCCCAAATCCGCACTCCATTGATCCTGAAAATAAATTATTATGGCGGGCGAATCGTCAGCGGTTAGATGCAGAAAGTTTGCGTGATTCAATCTTAGCTTCGTCTGGATTATTGAATGAACAGCGCGGCGGCGAAGCTATCCGCGTTCCGATGGAACCGGAAGTCGTCGAAACAATTTTCACCGAATATGAACCCGACAACCTCTGGCCTGTTCATCCCGATCAGCGGCAGCACACGCGCCGGAGCCTGTATTTACTGCGTAAACGTAACGTCAAGCTGCCAATGCTCGTGGCCTTCGATACGCCGGATTTACAAAGCGTCTGCGGCGCACGTAACGTCAGTGTCCATTCCTTGCAGGCTCTGACTTTAATGAACAGCGATTTTATGCAGGAGCAAAGCAAAGCTCTCGCAGCACGAATTTTACGAGAGGCAAAAACAACGCAGACAAGATTGACAAGGCTTTACGAATTAACACTCGGACGCGCTCCGCGAGCTGAAGAAATCAGGGCCGCTACTGCTTTTCTGAAGGAACAATTTGTTATCCTCAAAGTACGAAAAGCCCGTGCAGAAGAAATTGTAACCATCAAAGAATTGCCTGTAAACATTGAGGCAATCACGGCTGCGGCGTGGGTAGATTTGTGCCTGGCGACTTTGAATCTGAATGAGTTTGTGTACATCAAATGAGTAATAAGGAACGTGTAAAGATAAGTTGCAACAAGCTCCCCTCCTGTTTGTGGTAAATAAATTAACATTCCGACCACCCCCAGCCCCTCCTAAAACAGGAGGGGAGCTTTAAGTGGAATTGTCAGAACCTGAAAATGCTTCATTTACTCAAACGACATTTCCTTCCGATCAAAGCGCACTTCGATTTTTCATTGGTGCTGACATACGCCTTGCCGCAGGAAATTTTGCAACCAATGCTCACGCCCGGACTCGCGCTTGATACTTTTGAAGACTACGGATTTGTCGCCATTGCGATGGTACAAACGAAGCAGCTTCGTCCCGCTTTTTTACCTGCGTGGACGGGCAAAGATTTCTTCCTGACGGGCTATCGAATTTTCACGCGCTATCAAACCAGCGGCGGAAAAAATCTGCGCGGCTTACAAATTTTGCGCAGCGATACGGATCAAGCGATGATGACGAAATGGGGAAATCGAATGACGGGTTATCATTACAGCTTGGCAAATATTGAGGTTTCTAATCAATCACTACAGAATTTTGAAATACAAATTTCAACGCCAAACGCAGAAGCTGACTTGCACGTCAGAGCTGATATTTCACAGCCTGCCGCTCAGTTGCCAGAGTCTTCCCCGTTTAAGGATCATCGTGAGGCGCGTAAATTTGCGGGGCCGTTGCCGCATACTTTTAGTTACGAGAAAGCGACGAATTCAATCGTCATTGTACGCGGATTGCGCGAGGCGTGGGAGCCGATGATGATTGACGCCCATGTTCTGAATTGCACATTTTTCAATCAGTCCAAATTTCGTAGAGTTACTCCGATATTAGCCAGTGCCTTTTATATCGCCAACATTCCGTATCAATGGGAACGCGGCGTAGTTGACCATCTCAAATGAAATCAACGCCTCAAAAATATCGCGGTGCGCTGCAAATCCTGCTGTTCAATTGGACGTTTTACGCGGCTGCGATCATCGTCCTGATACTTGGAATGCTGATCCTGAAAAATGTAAAAATGCCCGGATGGATGTTCGCGCTCGGAATCTGTGGAATAGCTCTCACGGCTTTCTGGTCATTCGGTTCGCTGGCGATTTCGCATTATGTTTATGACCGCTCGCCGCTTTATACATTAACGTGGCTGGATGCGTTGCTTGGTGAAACACCAACGAACTGGATCAATATTCATGCAGGTTTGGACGAAACAAGTATTCTTCTGAGAGATTATTTCCCTGCTTCCAACCTACAGATTTTAGATATTTACGATCAAGTAACGATGACTGAGCCAGCTATTGAACGAGCAAGGAAGATTACGGAACCGGAGCTGAAATCTATCCCTTCGGATTTCCGCCATCTTCCAATCCTCGATCAATCCTGTGAAGTAGTTTTTGTGTTTTTCGCCGCGCACGAACTCAGAACCGCAGAATCACTCATTAGTTTTTTTCAAGAAGTTAATCGAATTCTGGTGGCAAGTGGCAATCTGATCGTAGTCGAACATCTGCGTGACTTGCCAAATTTCTTAGCCTTCGGGCCTGGATTCTTTCATTTTTTAAAACACGATGATTGGATGAATGCCGCCAGATTTTCAAATTTTCGCGCGACACAGGAAATAAAAATCACTCCGTTTGTCAGCGCCTTCAAATTCTCAAAATGATGACTTTAACTTTCCATTTAAAATTTATCGGACTGGCTTTGATGATACTGGCCTTGGCGCACATCCCTATTCATCGGCATTTCAAATGGAAAGAAGAAACCGCCTCGCTCACACTTTTCACGCGACAGGTTTTCCACGTCCACACTTTTTTCATCGCCCTGACAGTCTGGATGTTCGGTGCGCTCACGTTCTTTTTCACCGATGAACTCTTACAGCCAACCCGTCTCTCATTAGCAATTCTGTTTGGATTTACTGTATTTTGGGGAATCCGATTGATTGCCCAACTCTTTGTTTACGATTCAGTGTTATGGCGAGGCAAGAAATTTGAAACGATAATGCACATCATTTTTACGTGCTTTTGGATTTATTGCATCAGTGTATATGGCTACGCATTTCTAACCACTTGGCACAATTAATTCTACAAATGTTTATGAAGTGATATGCTTAACTAGAGGTAATCAGTATGCTGGATTTGGAAAAGATCATTACAATTGAACCGGGTAAGCGCGGCGGAAAACCTTGTATCCGCCACATGCGAATCACTGTTGCCGATGTGCTGGGCTGGTTAGCTTCAGGAATGACAACCAATGAAATCCTTGAAGACTTTCCTGAACTCACTGAAGTAGATATTCACGCCTGCTTACAATTCGCTGCTCAGCGCGAACGCCAGACGCTTTATGTTCATTCATGAAATTACTTTTTGACCAAAATTTATCCTTCCGATTAGTCAGTAAATTAGACGCATATTTTCCAGAATCTCAACACGTTCGTATTCTAGGAATGGATGAAGACGATGATAGATTAATTTGGCAGTATGCCAGAGACAATGGGTTTACAATCGTCACGCAAGACGCCGATTTTGAAATACTTTCTCAGCTTTATGGTTTCCCGCCTAAAGTCATTTGGCTGCGCTGTGGAAATACTTCTTCAACGAATATTTTCAATTTGCTTGTAGCTAATTCGGAACTGATCTTGGCCTTTGGTGTGGATGACCTAATTGCTTGTCTTGAGCTACGATAAAAAGAGTTTAATCGAAGAATTTCTATGAATTCCTTTCTCCTAGACAATAATCGTGTTGACGCATTACTGATTAGAATCACAGCCTCAATAAAGGAAAGAACTTCTCAATCTAATAGGAAATATCGGCTTCCCGAAGCCATTCCCTCCGTCAAGCATTTTACAGAACTAATTGAAGTAGCATTTTGGGGTAGTTTAAAAAAAGAAGAAGGTGAAGCAATCTCTTTTCACCTTTGCTATTGCCCACCTGAACACACTGAACAATCATTTTTCTTTGGCTCCCAAAAACCGTTTAGTGCTGATCAAATAGCTAAGCTCGCTCCAGCATTAAACCCGAATAAACTGTATATAGGAATTGATTCGTTAAATAATGAGAGCCTGCAAATATGGGGTTTTACTCCTTATCCAATTGTTAACTGCGTTCATATCCATACTGTGGAGCCTGGACAAATTGTAGTTACCGCTGGGAGTCTTAAAACTCTAATAACAGGTGAGCGGATTGTCGAACTGAAGCGTGATTTACCAATCCCGAATTACCCTGAAATTACTCAAGATGTCAGTGATAATAGCCCTCTGCTTGAAAGGTCATTGATCTCAAAACTAGCCAAGAAAATGAGATCGCATAAAAAAGGTGGTACATTACTCATAGTGCCAAACAATTTAAATTTATTTCTTATTGATTCAATAGACCAGAAAGTCAATTATAATTGCGGGAATTACGATGTAGCGACAGAAGCTATTAAAAAGCGAAGAGATTATGTTAAAGAACTTCGTAAGAAACATTCTGGAGCCAAGTTTTATTCAAAAATATTACTCGACACTGAGTATAGGACACTCAAAGAACTTGAAGAAGAATCCTTTGACCTGATCGCCCAGCTTACAGCAATTGACGGAGCTACAGTCATTAACGATAACCTTAGTGTTCTTGGCTTTGGAGCAAAAATAAGAGCCAAAGATTCTGATGACGTACCCCATTCAATATGGTTCTCTGAGTTTTTTGCTGGAAGTGACGAAGTTGAAAAACAAGTCACAGATTTATTGTGGGGAACAAGACACAAATCAGCGGCGCAGTTCGTTTATGACTCAAAAGAGGCAATGGCTATTGTCGCATCTCAGGATGGCAAAATTTCGATAATGGTTTGGAATAACGATAAGCAAAAGGTTTCTGTAATTACACATGCAGAATACGCATTTGTGTAATTTGATGCCAAACCCAAATGTACTCGTTCACTATTCTCGCGTCACAACTTCATCCAAATTCAAAATCGCGCTCACTACCATCGTCCAAGCCGCCAGTTCTGATGCATCAATTTCTGTATCGTTCGCAGCTTCGCCGACTTTGATTAACTGTTCCGCCGCCTTTGGATTTTTTGTAAAATTCGTCATCTGTTGCGTCAGAAGTCCGCGTAATAAATTCACTTCCTGAACGCTTGGCTTGCGCGCTGTCGTCTGTCGAAAGGCATAAACAATTCGCGTATTAAAATCTTTTCCTTGCGACAAGGCTTTGCCGGCCAGCACGCGCGCCGCTTCGACGTAGGTTGGATCATTTAATGTAATCAACGCCTGCAAGGGAGTATTCGTCACAGGTCTTCGCACAACGCATTTCTCACGATCCGGCGCATCGAACGTAGACATTGCGGCGGGCGGGACAGTTCGCTTCCAGAAGGAATACATGCTCCGGCGATACAAATCTTTGCCTGTGCTGGGCACATAGGTTTGTGCCGTAAAGCCGTCGCCAAATGCCATCTCTTCCCACAATCCGGGAGGCTGGTACGGGAAAACGCTCTTGCCGCCGATTTCAGGATTCATTAATCCACTCGCCATCAAAGCCGTATCGCGGATGACTTCGCCCTGCAACCGATACCGCGCTCCGCGTGCGAGCAAACGATTTTCAGGGTCTTTTTCTTTTAACTCATTCGTCGTTTTTGAAGTCTGCCGATACGTCGCGGAAGTCACGATTAATTTATGTAATGCTTTCGTATCCCAGGATGCTAAGTGCTGAGTGCTGAGTGCTGAGTTTGGAATTGCTTCCGCATTCCGCATTCCGAATTCCGCCCCGTCGCGGAACGCGACAGCCAGCCAATCCAATAATTCGGCATGAACGGGCGCGTCTCCCTGCGATCCAAAATCTTCGGAAGTCTTCACGATTCCTAAGCCGAAAAATAATTGCCAGAAGCGATTCACGGCTACGCGGGCGGTCAATGGATGCGAAGGATCAACTAACCATTTCGCTAAATCAAGACGGTTGGGAATTTTATTTTTCGAGTTTAGCGCAGGCAGAACGGCTAAGACCCCGGGCGTAACTTTTTCTGTTTTGTTGCGATAATCGCCGCGTCCGAGGATGAATGTTTCGCGTGGTTTCTCCATCTCGCTCATCACCATCGTCGTCACAATTTGCTTTTCGAGCGCGGACTTTTCTTTCTTTAATTGGTTGAGCGCAATAAATTCAGCTTTCAAATTTTCCGGCGCAGCGGACGTTAAAAAATAATTTCTAACGGATTCTTTTTCGTCCTTGGAAAGCTGACCGTACACGCCGGATAAATAAGTTTGCACCGGATAATGAATCGCCAGATGCTCAATTTCTTTACCGCTCAGAACGCGATTATAAAATCGTAAATCATCAATGACGCCGTTGAATGGCCTGCCGAAAATTTTATTTCCAATTTGTAAATCAGCCTGGTTTCCGAACGATCCATTTAAATTATCTTTGATGATTTCCAGCTCCATCGGCTTCTCGTCGAGGAAAACTTTGACGCCAGCCGCTTTGCTTGAGCCGTCATAAGAAATTGTAATAAGTCCACGATCTACGATGTTGACGACGGAGCGTGTTTTCACTTCGATAGCACTGTCTTTATTGGCCGCGAAGCGGATTGTCATTTTTGCCGCGCGACGCTGAATCCCAACCAATTGCCATTCATCCATCGTGACTTCAAAGCCTTGCCGCCGCCCAGGATTGTCGAGTTTTTGAAAGACAGTGACCGGCAAATTTTTACTGGCTCGATACCATCCGGTAATCGTGAACGGCGCAGAATTTTCTTTCGCAATGATGTTTCCAAACGTCACTTGTGTATCGCCATCGAAGCTGGCTCCGCGTCCGATTTTTCCGCCGGAAAAATCCGGGTTCCCTTGCAAGCGTCGCGCATGTAAATAATGCCCGGATGAATCACTTAATGACCCGTCAAATTCGTACAGCGCAATCAATCCTTCGCGTGGAGCTTCGGCAACATTTCCAACGAATTGCTTCGCCCACGCTTCCTGATCCGGCGCAATCACTTTTTCATCTAATAATTTTTCTTTGGCTTTGATGGTCGCAGTTAGTTCATCTTGTCTGGATTTTTGTTCGGTCGTTGGCAAGGCTAAAAATGGCTTGGCGTTGCCGTCGCGTCCGTCTAATCCGACTTCAGGGACGGAATTAAAAAACGCCGCGAACTGGTAAAATTCTTTATGAGAAATTGGATCGTACTTATGTGTGTGGCAACGAGCGCAGCCCATCGTCAGAGCCATAAACGCATTCGAGGTAGTTTCGACACGATCAATCACGTACTCCGTTTGGTACTCTTCAGGAATCGCACCGCCTTCAAAATTAATCATGTGATTGCGATTAAATCCTGAGCCGATTTTTTGATCCAGCGTCGCATTCGGGATTAAATCTCCGGCGAGTTGTTCGGTGATGAATTGATCGTAAGGCTTGTTATTATTGAACGATTTGATAACCCAGTCGCGCCACGGATACATTTCACGCTGCGAATCAATGTGAAAGCCGTGCGTGTCAGCGTACCGTGCAATGTCCATCCAGTACATTGCAAAACGTTCACCGTAACGCGGCGAAGCCAGCAAACGATCTACAACTTTTTCATAAGCATCGGAGGATTTGTCATTTAGAAAATCGTCTACTTCAGAAGTTGTTGGAGGCAGCCCCGTCAAGTCATAACTCAAGCGACGAATCAGCGTTGGCTTGTCGGCTTCCGGTGAAGGCTTCAGGTTTTCTTTTTCCAAACGCGCCAGAATAAAATTATCAATTGGATTGCGCACCCATGCGGAATTTATAACTTCTGGCAGCGCAATTTTCCTGGGAGCCGTGAATGCCCAATGCTCATTCCAATTCGCACCTTCTTCGATCCAGCGTTTGAAGGTGTCAATTTGCTGCGGCGTTAATTTATGCCCGCTTTCCGGCGGAGGCATAATCACACTTGGATTTGTACTGGTAATCCGCTTCATCAAACGCGAATTGGCAGCGTCTCCGGCGATGATGACGCCAGTTTTCGAGAATGCGCCTTCCTTCGTATCGAAGCGCAATTTCGCCATCCGTTGCTGGTCGTCCGGGCCGTGACAACTAAAGCAATTGTCAGAAAGAATCGGACGAATTTCACGATTGAAATCAATTGGCTTTTGCGCGGAAACGATAGGTTGCGCGGAACTCAACAACCCAACTAGCACCAAAACAACTGCAAGCAAAATCGTAAATTGAAGTTTATTTTTCATAAATAAATTCGTGTGGCAAAGTTCAGAGGACAAACTTTAGTTTGCCCGCCGCCGCGCTTCGCTGGCGTTGACACGCTGAAGCGTGAACTCTGAGCGGTGATGCTACATCAGATCACCCGATCCAATAATTCTTCACTATTTTCAAAGCGTTTCAGATTTTCTAAAAATTGCTGCACGATGCGGATGAATTCATCGTGATGCCCGCCTGCCGTATGCGGCGTGATGTAACAATTCGGGACCGTCCACAATTCATGATCGCCCGGCAACGGCTCCGGCGAAGTCACATCCAAATACGCCGCTGACAAATGCCCGGAATGTAAAGCCTCGGCAATCGCCGCCTGATCCGTAGTCGAGCCTCTCCCGATACTATAATAAATCGAACCACGCTTCATCTGTGAAAATTTTGCGACGTTCATATAATTCAACGTCTCATCGCCGCCGGGCAAAATATTGACGACGTGATCGGCAGTCGGAAGATATTCACTCAATTCATTTTCGGTGATGGCTTTGACGGGTTCGGTTCCGGTCACGTTGCGGCGGACAGCAATGACATTCATCTGAAACGGAGCCAGCATTTCACACAGGCGTTTCGCAATCGCTCCATAACTCAAGAGCAAAACTGTTTGCCCTTTCAGTAACCAGGTATCTTTGCGTTCTTCCCATTGCTTCCATTCACGCGAAGTGGATTGATTCAACGCCGCCTGCGGAATCCGGCGCGACAACGCCAGCATCATTGTCAGTGCGTGCTGGGCGCAAGGTTCATTATAAATATTTGAGCTGTTACTAACCTTGATACCGCGTTCATTCAACCACGCACGGATGTCAGGTTTATCGAAACTGTCATAGCCAGCCGATGCCATCTGCACCCATTTTACGTTGGAGGCCTGACGTACTTGTTCGGGAGGAAGAATCCCAACAACAATGTCAGCTTCGTTAATATCTTCAGTGATTTGGTGTGCGCCAAGCCCTGCGTGCAAGGCATCAAGCGCCGAGGTTGGAAATTTGAAGCATTGATAAATTTTCATAGTAATTAAATTTGCAGCAATCAACGTCACCGCGTAAGATGAACTCCGTAATTTTGTCTTACCAATTCAATCATAAGCGAGGATAAATGAAAACTTCTTCTGTCACTCTTGAGGATTTACAAGGCGTATTTCCTGTTCCACCGTTAGCGCGAAAAAATACTCCGAAGCGCGAACTTGATTTAGATCAGAACGAAAGCGTCGTCCGTCACATGGCTAACGGAGGCATGACCAGATTCCTGTATGGTGGAAATGCTTTTCTGTATCACCTGACGCTCGCCGAATACGAACAGATGCTCGACTGGTTCACGGGATTTGCCGACAACCTCTGGGCGATTCCAAGTTTCGGTCCATCGTACGGGCGTTCGATGGATCAAGCCTTACTTCTCAAAAAATATAAATTCCCTGCCGCGATGCACCTTCCGTGCGGTGACCCGCGCGATGCTGCCGGATTAGAACAAGGCTTACGCGAAATTCATGAAACCTCACAGACGCCTTTGATCTTGTACCTCAAAGAAGAAAATAACTTTGGAGCCGACAAAGAAAAAGGCTTGGATGTCGTAGCGAAATTAGTCGAAGAAGGAATCTGCGTGGCGATTAAATATGCGGTCGTCCGCGACGATCCGAAGCAGGATACCTATCTTGAATCGCTGCTCAAACGAGTAGATAAAAATCGCGTCGTTAGCGGCATCGGCGAACGTCCGGCAATTATTCACATGCGGGATTGGGATTTGCCGGGCTTCACGACCGGATCAGGCTGCATCGCTCCAATTCAAACAAATAATCTTTTTGCTGCCTGCGTTAACAAAGAATATGAGGCAGGTGAAGCGATTCGCGCCAAATTTATTCCCTTAGAAGATTTACGCGATGCCTCGAGTCCGGCCAAGGTTTTACATCACGCCACGGCACTGTGCGGAATCGCCGACACTGGAGCCTTACCACCTTTTCTTTCGGCACTTTCAGATGAACAATGCGCTCAAATTGAACCTGTCGCCAAAGCACTGCTGGCAAGTAATTAATTTGAATTTGATTTAGACAGGATTTATTAACCTTTCTATCCGGCTTGTAAATCCTGTCTAAAAAAAGAATAATTCCGCTGGTTCCAAATTAAACAAACCCATCCCACTATGCAAAACCCAACTATTGACACATCCGACGTGGCTGAACGGACGCGCCGCCGCGTCACGATGCGACTGCTGCCTTATTTATTATTGCTCTATTTGATCGCCTACATTGATCGCACCAATATCAGTGTTGCCAAATTGCAGATGACCGGTGAGCTAAACTTCAACGATGAAATTATCGGGCTTGGCTCCGGCATTTTTTTCATCGGATATTTCCTGCTTGAAATTCCGGGTACACTGATCGTTGAGCGATGGAGCGCACGAAAATGGATCGCCCGGATTATGATTTCCTGGGGAATCGTTGCCACGCTGATGGGTTTCATTGGAATGTGGCCGTTGAATTTTATTTCCAATACCCAGCAATTTTACTCGCTACGATTCATTCTCGGATTAGCGGAAGCAGGGTTTTTCCCCGGCGTAGTCGTTTATTTGTCGCACTGGTTTCAATCCGAAGATCGCGCCAAAGCCAAAGCAAAATTCATGATCGGCATCCCTTTGGCGTCAATCATTGGCGTTCCGCTGTCACGAGCGATTATGGAAAATGTCCACTGGTACAATTTAGCCGGTTGGCGTTGGGTATTTATTCTGGAAGGAATCCCGTCCGTCATTCTCGGAGTAATCACTCTCTTTTATTTGACCGACAAGCCGCATCAAGCGAAATGGTTGCCGGATGATGAAAAGAAATGGCTGGTTGATGAACTGGAACGCGAACGGAAATCCAAGGAAGCCGATGGTAAAGCCAGCATGTGGGTTGGCTTTAAGCATCCTCAAATTATTTTGCTGGTTACAATTTATTTCTTCGCTGTGACCAGCAATTACGGCTACACATTTTTCTTCCCCAGTGTCGTTGAAAAAATGAAGGGGCTGTCCACTTTATCAAAAACCATTGTCACGACACTTCCCTATATTTTCACCCTGCTAGGCATGCTGATTAACGGGTCTACCACGCGACGCAGTGGAGTCACGCGCTGGCACGTAGCAGTCCCAATTTCATTGATCGGAATTGGATTAATTCTCAGCATTCTCGCCGGTGATTTTGTCGCGGTTGCGATTGCCTTCTATTGCTTAGCCGGAGCCGGATATACCTATCATCCTTCGTTCTGGTCATTGCCTTCAAAATTCCTGACAGGAGCCGCCGCCGCCGCATCCGTTGGATTAATCAACTCTGTCGGGAACCTCGGAGGATTTCTTGGACCATCTGTGTTTGGCTATCTCAATGTCAGAACCGGCGGACATCAGGCCGGCATGTGGTTCATGGCAGCCTGTGGCATCATCGCCGCAGTCCTGGCATTATTTATCAAGGTTCCGCCGAAAGACTTACCGAATAAATAACGTGAGTTGCTACAGCATTTTTGAATTGCGTGTTCAGTGCGGTTTCCTGAATTGCCAGAAAATGAGCTTCCGAATCGAGTCCCAACGGGACGATATGTAATAGCCCGGGTGCAACCCCGGGTAAAATCGGAAAGTAAAAACAGCCCTGAAAGGGCGAGATAAAATTAGATATTTATGCCGCCCCTTCAGGGCTTGCGCAACAACTACAATGCTACCCGGGGTTGCACCCCGGGCTATTGCATTTCGCTCCGTTGGAGCTTTGTTTGGAAGTTCATTTTTTAAATTCGACTGTGGCAATTAAGACTCTTAACATCCAATCTAAAATCGCTGTAACAGGAAATACCAAACTTGATACCGTCGATTAAAAAATACTGACGATTTGAAAGTTGCGAAAACTGAATAGAACCGAGTAAAATTCGTACTGTTCAGACAAGGAATTATTATGTCGGTCTTACATCCATCAACGACAACTTTAAATTTTAACATTGCTTCGATTCCACTCGACCCCATCTGGCGGCTGAGCGTGGCGCAATATCACGAGATGATTCGTAGCGGAATCCTCACGTCCGACGATCAAGTTGAATTACTGGAAGGATGGTTAATTCCGAAGATGCCGAAAAATCCCCCGCACCGTATCGTGACAAAATTGACGCGCGATGCTCTGGAAGAAATTGTTCCAGATGATTGCTACGTTGATTCGCAGGAACCGATTACGCTTCCCGACAGCGAACCGGAGCCTGATGTCGTCATCGTCAGAGGCGAGACCCGCGATTATCAAAATTCGCATCCTGAACCGAAAGACATTTTGTTAGTCGTCGAAGTTTCTGATTCAACACTCGACAAAGATCGCGGCGTGAAAAAAAGAAGCTACGCCAGAGCCGGAATCCCAGTCTACTGGATAATTAACTTGGTTGATGAAACCTGTGAATGTTATTCAAGTCCAAATAAATCTGTTGCCGATCCAGATTACCAAAACTGTCAAATCTACACTTCGATCAACGAAGTACCTGTCATTATTGACGATCAAGAGATAGGACGTTTGAATTTGCGTGCAATACTTCCCTAAATCTAACGGAGAAATAAATTGAAAACCAGAAAGAAGCCTGAAGAATTACGCTCGCATTTATGGCTGGGCGTCAACGATATGCGTTCCTTCGGACATCGCTCCCGCGTCAAGCAAATGGGCTACGGCGCAGAAGATTATGCCGGAAAACCTGTCATCGCCATCATCAACACCTGGAGCGATCTCAGCCCGTGTCACAGCCACTTTCGTGAACGCGCCGAAGAAGTGAAACGCGGCATTTGGCAGGCAGGCGGATTTCCGCTGGAACTTCCAGCCTTTGCCATCACCGAAGTTTTCATGAAGCCTTCGCCCATGATGTACCGCAATTTATTGGCGATGGATACGGAAGAATATCTGCGCAGCCAACCAATGGACGGCGTAGTCTTAATGGGCGGCTGCGATAAGACTACACCGGGGTTATTAATGGGTGCGATCAGCATGAATTTGCCGACCATTTATTTGCCAGCGGGGCCAATGCTGCGCGGAAATTGGCAGGGGAAATTTTTAGGCAGCGGCTCTGATGTCTGGAAATATTGGATGGAAAAACAAGCGGGGACAATCACTGATTGCGAATGGAACGAAATGGAAGACGGCATCGCGCGTTCCGCCGGACATTGTATGACGATGGGAACGGCGTCAACGATGACTTCGATAGCAGAAACGCTCGGGTTCACTTTGCCGGGAGCGGCTTCGATTCCGGCGGTGGATGCCAATCATGCGCGGATGGCTACGTCGTGTGGGCGTCGCATCGTCGAAATGGTGTGGGAAGATTTAAAACCATCCGACATCATTACGATGGAATCAGTTGAAAATGCGATCACCGCGGATATGGCGATTGGCGGTTCGACGAATGCAATCATTCACTTGGTAGCAATGGCAGGACGTGCCGGAATTAAACTGCCACTGACGAAATTCGATGAGATTTCACAGCGCGTTCCGTTGATTGCGAACATCCGACCATCAGGAAAATATTTGATGGAAGATTTTTATTACGCGGGCGGATTGCGCGCCTGCCTGAATGAAATCCGCAGTCTGCTGCATCTTGATGCCATGACTGTCAACGGCAAGACGCTCGGAGAAAATCTCGAAGGCGCGAAGGTGCTGCACGAAGATGTGATTCGATCCATAAAGAATCCAGTCGTAGAAATTGGCGGAACCGCAATCCTCACAGGAAATCTCGCCCCCGACGGAGCCGTCATCAAACCAACTGCGGCAGAAAAACATTTATGGCAACACACCGGACGCGCGGTAGTCTTCAGCGACTACAATGATCTCAATGCACGGCTCAATGATGAAGCTCTCGACATTGACGAAACTTGCGTCATTGTGCTGCAAAATGCCGGGCCGCTGGGTGCGCCGGGAATGCCGGAATGGGGAATGCTGCCCATTCCGAAAAAACTTCTGCAAAAAGGAATTCGGGATATGGTGCGAATTTCTGATGCACGCATGAGCGGCACGGCGTACGGCGCATGCGTCCTTCACGTCTCGCCTGAATCATTCATCGGCGGCCCACTGGCATTGGTTCGTGACGGCGATATGATTGAGCTGGACGTTCCGAATCGCAAACTGAATTTATTGGTAAGTGATGAAGAATTAGCGACGCGAAAAGCAGCGTGGGTCAAGCCGGAACCAAAATATCAACGCGGCTACGGCGCACTTTTTGCCGATCATGTCACGCAAGCGCACGAAGGCTGTGATTTCGATTTTCTGCATTCAGGAGCTGAAACGCCAGAGCCGGAAATTCATTAGGAACTTGAGATGGATATAGGCTTTGTTTGGGATCGAACCAAGTATAATAAAGTCATCAAAAGAGCATGGTGTGCAATTTTATGAAGTAGTCGCCGCGTTTGATGACCCCAGCGGCTTTGAGTCACAGAGTCTTATCGAACACGAAGAACGTTGGATATGGATTGGGAAAACTTTGTGGGAACGGTTGCTGGTTTTCGTTTATACTGACGAAGACTTACCGATTTACCGCATCATCACGGCTTTTGATTTTGATGCAGAAGGGAAATTGCAAGATGAGTATTATCAACGATGATAATTTTGATTATCCGGCTTACACCCGAAATAATCCGCCTGACCCAACGAAGATTCGACGTGGAATAGATGCGCGACAACAACGAGTAGAAACCGTGATGAAACGGCCAGCGGTTCGCGTAGAGACGGACATTCTCGCCCAATTTCAGGAGATCGCCCCGCTAGGACAAAGTGCTGAGCAAGTTATCAATCAAGCCCTGCGTGAATGGCTCGCAGCCAAAGATTTGAAAGAAATGATTCGGGCAGAACTGCAAGATGCTGTCTAGCAGGCTTTTAGTCAAGTTGGAGTGGGGTTGCCACATCCCAAAGCAGAAATTCATTAAACCGTAGCGTAACCAGCCATGGTTGCGACAGGCTTTGCGGCAGCAAAGGCTAATCTATTACATCAGCGCAACCATAGCTGGTTACACTACATTTTTATGCCTTACACCTTACGTCGCGGACTCAATACGCCAACTGTCACAATCGTAGATGAATCCGGTTGCGTGATTGAATCTGAGCAAAGAAAACTCTTCCGTCATGTCGTGCATAACGGTTTCGGGACGGACGTGATTTTTGCAAATGGAACAACCGGCGAATGGAATCAAATTAGTAATCATGAGCGATTGCGTTTGATGGAAATTGCCGTTGATGAAACGAACCGAATCAACGCCGACTTACAAAAATCTTCTCGCCCGAAAAATATCGAAGTCTGGCTCGGCTTGAACGGATCAACCAAACAGGAAATCATCACGAACCTTAACGCTGCGATTCGCTTCGGCGCACACGCGGTGGTCATCGCTCCGCTTGCCATTGACGATCTTCCAGAAGATGACATCGTACGTTTTTTTCGCCGTGACCTGAACGGCATCATCGAAGCCGCTCCGTGTGAAATGCCTGTCTTCCTGTACGATAATGCTGACATTAATTCACCCGGTCGGACGCCTCATATTCGGACGCACATCGTCAAAGATTTAAGCCGGTTGCCGTGGATTTACGGACTTAAAGTTTCAGCCTCGCGCCGCGTTTTAGGAAATTACACAAAGGCCGCTCTGCACTTCAAACAGCCGAACGAATTCGGAATTTACATCGGCAACGCTAATTTAATTTTTGACTGGTATCGTCCGAAAAAAGGATTCCTGCAACGAATTCAATCCGGCTGGCGCGATTGGATGCTGCACGATCATCTGCCGATTGGCGTCATTTCCGGTCCCGCCAACGTACTGCCGCGAGAATGGCAAAAGGCGTGGAATGTGTGCTGGGCTGGCGATGAAGAATTAATGGATCAATCGCAGCAAATGGCTGAAAAATTTGAAGCTTTGAGTTTATTTAATGACGCGAGCAGTAATCAATACACGGGTAAAATGATTGCGTGTTTGAAATATGCTTTGGAATTGGATGGCGTAATATCTTCGAGTTTTGTCGCGGGAAAAACCAAATCGCTGAGTAATTTTGAAAAAGAAGCATTCAAAAAAAAATACTTCGCTTTCAAAAATGCAGAAGCCCGCACGCAGTAAGAGCGTCGGTACATTTGAAATGTGTTAGTAAGAAAACTGCGAAAGTTAGAGTGGAGTACTAACGCCCTTACTACGTGCGGGCTTCTGCATTTCACAATTCAATTCGTTCCCACAGTTCGTAAAACAAAATCAATCGCACCAAATAATTCAGGTAAATCATTAACTGAAAAGCCTTCAATATTTTTTACAAACGTCGCTTTTTTGAGCTTCCCAAATTTCCATGATTCGCCATCGGTAACGATCCCATGGACAGCAAAATCAGTATCTCCGTTGATTTTCTGAGCGGTTACCAATTCAACCAAACATTGCCCCCAGCCCTGCTCAAAGTCATTTTTCTTCGCTTCGACTACGACTACTAACGGAGTTTCCAAAACTGTTTTGCCTAAGGCAGATTTTGTCGCGATCAGATAATCGGGGACACCAGAAAGCGATTCATTATAAGAAATCGCTTTCTGAATCCAGAACGAATACTGCTCGTGATAGTTCTTATAAATTTCTCGAAGAATCGGAGAAATCACTAATTCTGTCCGGGAAGCCTCTGAAGTGAAAACATCAATGTTTTCAAGGTTAAATTTCAGATCCGTCATAAACGTTACCGAAGGCTCAATTTTTCCCGCCTGAATAAAATTTTCCTCCTCGTAACGAATTCCAAATTCTTTCTGAACCTGTGAAATTGATTTGTAATCACTGAAAGCCATAAAATTCTCCTCGGAAACTATTGCTTAATTTCTATCTCGCGGAGTTCCCTTCTTAACACTTTTCCAACCGCGCTTTTCGGCAGCGATTCTTTGAATTCTATCACGCTTGGAAGTTTATATTTCGCCAGTTTATCCTTGCAAAACTCAATAATTTCTTCCGCCGTCGCCGTCACTCCGGCTTTCAAGACAATAAATGCTTTAACGGATTCTCCGCGATATTTGTCAGGAACGCCAATCACTGCGCATTCCTGAATCACCGGATTCGTGTACAGCACATCTTCAATTTCGGTCGGATAGACATTGTAGCCGCTGACCAAAATCATATCTTTCTTGCGCTGGACGATGTACAAATATCCCTCTTCATCCATCCGCGCTACGTCGCCCGTGTAGAGCCATCCATCGCGCAAAGCGTATGCCGTCTCTTCGGGTTTTTCCCAGTAACCTTTCATGATTTGCGGACCGCGAATGCAAAGTTCGCCTTCTGATCCAACTGGCATTTCAGTTGTCCCTGCGTCCAGGTCTACAATTTTTATTTCCGTGCTGGTCATCGGAAAGCCAATGCTGCCGGGCTTGCGCCACGCTAACGCCGCAGTGGATGAGGTGACCGCAGTCGTTTCCGTCATGCCGTAACCTTCCAGCAAAGCGGCTCCGCTCAGGGATTCAAATTGTTCGATGACTTCAACGGGCAGCGGCGCCGATCCTGAATTAAAACGATGAATTTTATCCAGTCCACAATTGACAGCTTCGGCGTTATTGAGTAATGAAATAAAGAGCGTCGGGACGCCGGGAAAATAGGTCGGCTGATAGTTTTTAATGGCTTCAACTAACATGTTCGGATCAAATTTCGGAATCGGGATTTGCATCGCTCCCATCCACACGCCGTACACACATCCGACCACCATTCCATAAATATGAAAGTACGGAATCACCAATAAAATTGCCCCTGTGCCGCGCTCAACATGCGGGCCGCCCCATAATTCGCCAATCACGACAGCAGCAAAAATATTGGCATGCGTCAGCATCGCACCTTTCGGGACTCCGGTTGTGCCACCCGTGTAAACTAACGCAGCGACATCTTCAAGAGCATTTATTTCAACGCGGGGAAGCTGGGGCTTGGCAATGGCATTAATTAATTCGGTGAACGATAACGTGTCATCGGGAACCAGCGGCGTAGTATCTACGGCAGCGGAATAGGCTTGAATACTGGTCGTAATGACAGTCTTGATTTCAGTGTTGGCTTTGACACCGATCACAATCGGGTACAACAGATCAAGCACGATAATTGCTTTCATCCCTGAATCTTTGGCAACTAATTCAACTTCGCGGGGCGTGTAAATTGGATTGATGTTGGTGACGATTGCGCCCAAGCGAGCAATGGCGTAGAAGCTGATAATGTACTGCGGACAATTCGGAAGCATCACACCAACACGATCTCCCTTCACAATCCCAAGCTGAACCAATGACGTAGCCAGCTTATCCACCTGCACCTTTAATTCATGAAACGTCAGTTTCGCCCCTAAAAATGCCGTCGCCGGGCGATCCCGGTAATAGGTCGCTGCGACATTCAAAGTATTATAAATAGGCTGGGTCGGGAACGTGGCGTCTTTCGGAACCCAATAATCATAGCGTTTAGTCCAGGGTCTGTCGGCGTAAACTGATGATGAATCATTGCTCATTTTTATTACTCTCCTCAAATTTAATAACGAATGAATACTTTTCGGAATGCAGGTAAGAAAGTAATGCGGGATGCATTTGATTTCAACCTTCAAGCGGAAAGTTTGAGAATATTTTTTTAGATTAATTGAGAGAAATGGAAAGGTGAGGCAGGGGCAACCTTGCTGGTTGCCCGTATCTACTTCGAAGTTGGGGCTATCTTCGTCCGCGTCGTGCCCCGAAAGATCGGGTTCCAAACGACATTTTCTTGTTCATTTGAACGACTGGCTTCGTGGCAATATTGGTTCCACCAAAGCCGGGAACGATGATCCGCTCGACTGATTGTCCCATCAACTTTTCGATGGCTGACAAAGTGATTTCATCAATCGGAGCTACCAGGCTGATTGCCTGACCGCTGTTTCCCGCCCGACCCGTCCGACCAATCCGATGCACGTAATCTTCCGCGACATCCGGCATATCGTAATTGATGACGTGGGTAATTGAATCTACATCAATACCACGCGCCGCAATATCGGTTGCCACGAGGACGCGATAATTTCCGTTCTTGAATCCACGTAAAGCGGCTTCGCGTTGCGGTTGCGAACGATCCGCATGAATTCGACTGACCTGATGCTTACGCAACGTCAACAGATGCGAAAGCCGTTCGGCTCCTCGTCGTGTCCGCGTAAAAACCAGCACTCGATCATAGCGTTCATTTTCCAGCAAATGCAGTAACAAATTGGTTTTGGATTCCAACGCCACCGGGTAAGCTTTTTGCTCAATGGTGATCGCGGCTTTACCACGTTTATTGACTTCGATGATTTGTGGCTTTTGCATTTTAGTGCGAGCCAGTTCTTCAATCGCAGGCAACATCGTAGCCGAAAATAAAAGTGTCTGTCGTTTTTCTGGAATGTGAGAAAAGATGCGTCGAATCGCAGGCAAAAAGCCCATATCCAACATCCGATCAGCTTCGTCAAGAACTAACGTTTCAACACTCGACAAATCAATATTTCGATTTTCGAGATGATCCATTAAGCGTCCGGGAGTCGCAATGACAATCGGAACACCGGCAAATAATTCGCTGCGTTGACGGCTGGAGCTGGCTCCACCAACAACTGTGACTGAACGAGCAAGTTTCTTGCGATCCAGTATTTTTAAATGATCGGCAATCTGAATTGCCAATTCACGAGTCGGAACCAAAATCAAACATCGAACCGCTTTCGCAGCCTTCCCTTTTCTTGGCTCTTCTGTGTAAAGTTTCTGCAACATCGGCAATAAAAATGCCGCTGTCTTTCCGGTGCCGGTCGCGGCACAGCCAATCATATCCACCCCGGTCAAAATCACGGGAATGGCTTGCCGTTGAATCGGCGTTGGAGTTTCATACCCCAGGGTTTCACATCTGTTGGCTATTGAATCGTGTAACCCTAATTCAGTAAAAATCATAGCTTCCTTTTCTGAGAAAAGGCACTTTCAAGTCGAAAACTTTCCGAGCTGAAAGTGCCTTCCTCAATTTATTTCAGAATGGTTTAGTAACGTCCGCCGCCGCCACCGCCGCCGCGTCCGCCACCACCACCGTATCCACCACCGCCGCCATCACGTCCGCCGCCACCGCCACGTCCGCCACCGCCGCCGCCAAAGCGACCGCCGCCACCACCGCCACCGAATCCACCGCCGCCACCGCTGCGATTTTCTTTCGGACGCGCTTCATTCACGGTCAGGCTGCGACCATTGACTTCAGAACCATTGAACTGAGCAATAGCTGCTTCGCCTTCTTCTTTTGAAGACATTTCCACGAAGCCGAAGCCACGTGAGCGACCGGTTTCACGATCTGTTACGATTGAAGCTGATTCGACTGTACCAGCAGAGGCAAACAATTCTGATAAGCTGTCACCATCTACATCAAATGACAGGTTACCTACATACAATTTCATTGACATTTTACGATACCTTAAATTTTTCGCCTACCCGACACACGAAGAACTGGATGAATCCGGTTTCTCCGAATGAAATCACCAGCCCATCGAAATGATGGATGACGACCTCAAGACGTCGAGTGGACGTACCTTTTTTCCCTTGCAGGAATTGAAATGAAGCTTTGAATCAGGAGATCTTCGTGTAACGGTTGCAGCGAAGGCGCGTGATTGGGCGTTCTTGAAAACGGCTTCTAATGTTTTAGCCAGCCTGCTCTCGAATCATCTTAAAACGCCGCCGCAAAATCTTTGAGGCTTAGTGGCGCATCACCGTTGATGCGGGAGAGAAGGATTGAACGCGGGGATCATGCCTGATTCTTCGTGAACTTGCAAGCATTAGTTACTCAGGCACTTTAATTGCGGGAGAGAGGCTACAGTTCCAACGCAACAAATAATTCAGGCGACATCTGAAAAAATCGCGCTAACGCCTTGATTTGCGTCTTACTGGGATTGCGCTTGCCATTGATAACTTCCGAAGTAACTCCACTCGAACCTAAAACTGACTCCAAGTCTTTATTCTTAAGTGCGCGATCTTGCATCAGCATCCGAATCACCATCGCTGGAGTAGCCCGTGGAATGGCATAATGCTTTTGATCGTAGGCTTCGACGAGCGCGGAAAGTAAATCAAGTAAGCGATCTTCTTCTTTCGATAACTTCGGTTTTGCGGCGAGCTTATTCATCGTCGCTACAGTTCGATTATATTCCGCTTCAGTCTGAATGACCGACGGCAATGTTTCGAGCAGCAATTGACCATAATATGTGGGATTAAATCGAATTTGCGATTTCGAATTTTTCGTTTTAGCAATAACAGTCATCTTTCCAATTCTCCCGATCATATTCTGAGTGAGTCAGAATATGTAAAATATAGACACGCCGTTTCTGATACCTCACGCCTGTAATTAAACGATATTTATTGCCACCAATATTGAAGACCGTACAAGTACCGACCGCATCTGCATGTGGAAAATCAAGTCTGGTTTCAGTAATATTCCCCCAGGTTGCCTTTTCCGTAATTCTATACCAAGCCCGTAACGGTTCCTCTGCATCAGGATATTCTTCCCAAAATTCGCGCAGGGTTTTCAGTGCAATTGCTCTCATTCGGGGCGGTTCCTGTCTCCAGCTTAATTCTCTCAAATCTGAGAGAATTAAGCAAACCATTTCAATCAGTGCTTTACGGAGTTCAGTCCCTGAAGTACTGCTTCATTGTATAATTCGACAAATCTTTTCTGCTTTTCGACTGGTAAAGTGCGAATGCCAGCATGTCTGAACCCGAACAGTTTTCTAACCTTGTACGAGATAAAATATTCATCAACTTGAGTCTTATCGGTCTCGGCTAGAATTGGAATTTCCTTGACTAGCTTTTCGTATGCTTCTTGATCTGAAGGGCATAGATTTCGCAGTCCCTCTTCACGCAATTGCAGAAAATCGTTTCGCTTTACCGGGTCAAGCAAAGTCAGCCCCCGTGCTTCGTCCCTGAAGGGGCGAATATCTATTTCCTCTGATCCTACCTTCAATTTTTCATATCTTACTGTCATTTTCTCACGCGTATCAGCGTTCAAAAATGTAAAGTCAGTTCTTAAAATATTAGCAATCCGAGCCTTGCCTAGACTTTCAATATTGAATCCATATTCCACAGACATTCTAACTGAAATCGGCACTCCATCCTTTTCAGCAGGCTTAAAAACAAGTTGCCTTGCTGCTTCTATCGCAGCTTCCGAGAGTCCATCTGGAAGACCCCGGATAACTCTAATATTGCCGATCTTACCGTCTGCATGAAATACCATACTCAGCAAAACTGTCCCGTGAATTCCTGAAGTTGAAGCCTCTTTCGGATATGTCGCTTTCACCTTTTTCAAGATGGTAGGCTTCATTTCATTTGTCGCTTTATAGATTGGAATTTGTGATTCTAAATTAGGAGTCGCGTCATTCGAAATAATTGCTTTACTCTGCTCACAGGTAGGAATCACTTGCTTTAAATCTTGTGCAGAAATAGACAAACAACCAGTCAGTATTGTAAAAAACAATAAATAAATTCTTTTCATATTTCTATTCATTTCTTAAAATGCCCCACAATTCTCTCCGCCTGCTGCTGACCCACAAACGGTCGTAATTCCTCAACACTTGCCTGGCTGACTTTTTTCAAACTCCCGAAATTCCGTAACAATCGTTCCTTCAATTTCTCCCCCACTCCCGGAATCGAAGTCAGTTCAGATTTGAAGTCGCGCATTGATCGCCGCTTGCGATGATACGTGACTGCAAACCGATGTGTTTCATCGCGGATCATTTTCACTAATCGCATCACGGGCGAAGTTTTCTCAATAATGACAGGTTCCTGCTCGCGCCCTTTCACGAGCATGTGAGAAATTTCGGAATGTTGTCCGCGCGGTTTGACTAAGCCGACCATTGAAATATTTGCCAAGCCGAGTTCGTGCATCGCTGCCGCTGAAGCCGACAATTGCCCTTTGCCTCCATCAATAAAAATTAAATCCGGCAGCGGTTTTTCTTCGCGCTGCAAGCGAGAATAACGGCGGTACACCGCTTCGCGCATCGAAGCGAAATCATCTGCGCCTTCAACGGTTTTGATGATGAATTTCCGGTAGTCGGATTTTTTCATTTCGCCGTTTTCGCAAACTACCATCGCTGCTACATTGTCGGAGCCTTGAATGTTAGAAATATCAAACGACTCAATCCGGTTCGGCAAATTCGGCAAGCCCAGAACTTCCTGAAGCTCAACTAAAATCTGTTTCCAATCGGGCTTGACGACGCGGAAACGTTGCTCGAAACCAAGCTTCGCATTTTTTTCTACGAGGTCAATCAGCTCCCGTTTTTTGCCGCGCTGCGGATCAAGGATATGAATTTTGCGTCCGCGTTTTTCTGACAAAACCTGTTCCAAAACTTCGCGGCTGTCCCAGTCTACGGGGACGTGAATTTCCAGCGGGATATAATTTCCTTGCGTGTAATATTGCTCCCAAATTTCACCTAAAAATTCGCTTGGACGCCAACCTTCTTCGGGTAAATCCTCCCAATAAAACTCGCGTCGTCCGACAATTTTTCCTTCGCGCATTGTGAAAAGTTGCAGCGCAATCTGCTTGCCTTCGCGGTAGTATCCGAAAATATCAATGTCCTGATCCGGCATCGTCATCATCTTTTGCTGTTCGTGCAAAGCACGCATTGTCCGCAGCAAATCGCGGTATTTCGCCGCCTGCTCAAAACGTAAATCCTCCGAAGCCTTCAGCATCCGCGCCTGTAAGCTATCGGCGAGTTCCCTGTCCTTGCCTTCCAACAAAAGCCGCACATCACTCGCCACTTCCTTGTATTCTTTTTTGCCGCACAGATCGCTCTGACACGGAGCCATGCAACGCTTGATTTGATATTCCATGCACGGACGCTTGGCGCGTTTATACATTTCATACACTTCATCAGAACAGGTACGGAGCTGAAATTCACGGTTGATGAGCGCGACCGTTTTATCGGCTAACGACGCAGGCAGGTAAGGCCCGAAATACACCGCACCATCTTTTTCAAGCTTGCGAACTTTGACGACACGCGGAAAATCTTCGTTGATCGTGAGCTTGATGTGCGGGTACTGCTTATCATCCTTGAGCATCACGTTGTACTTGGGCTTGTGCAACTTGATGAGATTCGATTCGAGGACTAACGCTTCTTTTTCGGTATCGGTGACAATGATTTCAAAATCAGTGATGCGCGAAACCAATTCCTGCGTCTTAGCATCCATCGCACGGGAGCTTTGAAAATATTGCCGCACACGATTGCGCAACACCTTCGCCTTGCCAACGTAGATGATTTGCCCTTTGGAATTTTTATGGATGTAACAGCCGGGCTGCGTCGGCAGGTTTTGTAATTTCTCGTCGAGCGTCATAGCGAAATTATGTATGATGAGTGCGCAAAGAAGAAAGCTAAAACTTGAAATATTTATGTCTAAGAAAATTAGTAAATCAATTCAGAAAAGTGAACAGTCACTGCAAAAAATGTTAGTGACGTTTTTAGTCAAAATCCTGAACCGAAAATAATTCAATTTGAAGAACATACAACTGCTGCTCTGCGACAGGCTGAAGAGAGCATGGAAAATAGTTCAGCAGAGGACAGCAGGGATAAATATTGGAGGGAGCGAGAAGCCCGTCCGACTCTTGATAATATTGGCTCAAACCTCGAATGGGGGTTATTGATGAGCCACGTAAACCTAAATCCCGCCTGGCGTCACGATGGATGGTGGTGTGATGGAGTTGTATTTTTTGACGTTGAATTAAATTCGCCTGAGCTGAATTCATTGCGCGGGATGGCATTAACTTACTGGCTCACAAGTGAAGGCACTCTCAGCAACGATAAAAATCTTCCCGGTTTTGCCTTGGCTGAATTTGACCTGAAATTAGCGGGCGATGACAAACAACTAAAGTACACAATCTCTCTTTGGATGGACGATCATTATTATGGTTTTTCTGATCTTGAATTCATTACTTTGCCGCTAAGTTCCCAAGATGCGCACCAACCACAAATGATTACATTATTGAGATTCGTTGAGGAAAAAACCGAATACGATAAAATAAAACTTCCGCAGATTGATTTTCAAAAATCTGTTCTCCCATCGCTCTTTCAAAAATTTGCACCACGCCTAATTCCCGCAAATCAAAAATTTCAGAGTCTAAAAGTTGAAACAATAACGTTGCCTAAATACTATGAAAACCCATTTCTTTCTGAATTAAATCTTTCCGAACTCATAAAAAAACTATCCGATCCCGAGATCAGAATCGCTTGTATAGCCGCTGACATCATCGGTGAAAAAGGTGCGAAAGCACAGCAAGCAATTCCTGAGTTACTTTCGATTGTCTACGCGGAAGATAAAAATGATTCCTTACGCGGAGACTCGTTCAAGGCAATTGCAAAAATCGGAGTTGATGAAAATGAAGCGATCAAATTATTTGAATTTTTCAGCCATAATTCTCCTTGGTGGATTTCGAACTTTGATAAACCGAACTTATTAGAAATACTGTCTTTTGCCGGTTCGAAAGCCATTCCATCAATCTTTGAATACTTGAAAAATGATAGCGACGATCCCAACATTGAATACGATATTTGTTCAATCTCCTTTGATTATTTGAAGCAACAAGGAGAGTACGCACTGCCAGCCTATCTCGAATTAATCAACATGAAAAAATGGTTCAGAGATACGCTTCTCGCGTTACCATACGCAGGAGAAGGAGCGATCCCAACTTTAATTAAAGTCCTTCAGAATAAAACTCCGCACATAAGAGCATCTGCGATTGAAGGCCTGGGTAAGATTGGAATCCCGGATGCTAAAACGATGCAAGCTCTCAATCAATCGCTTCAAGATTCTGACTTGCTCGTCTGCACCCGTGCCGCTGAAGCACTTGGAAAACTTGGCGCAGTAGCATTGCCTTCATTGATCGAAGCTTTAGAAATCGAAGACAAATTAATTTTATGCTGGGTGATGAAATCATTAGGAGGAATCGGTGCAGCAGCAAAATCTGCGCTTGATAAATTGAAAGTTTTAGAAAATTCAGATGATGTAACGATATGTTATTTTGCGACTCGTGCCATCGAACAAATCTCGTAAAATATGCTGATAGTTAATCCTGAAAATCCCGTCAATCCTGTCAAAAAATCCCTGCTTCGTTCATAATTCAGCCGCTATGAATTTTCCATTCACACTCGCAGAAAATCGCCGCTTCGATGTCGTCGGCTTCGGACTCAATGCCGTAGATCATCTCGTCTCTGTCCCGCGCTATCCCGCTTTTAATACAAAATCCGCGATGACGGAGCATCGGCAATCGCCCGGTGGACAGGTCTCTTCGGCGATGGTCGGAGCGCAGCGGCTCGGCTTACACGCCTGCTACATCGGCAAAGTCGGTAACGATCACGAAGGCAAATTGATGATTGATTCGCTGCGTGATGAAGGCGTAGACGCGAACCACGTCATCATTGCTCACGGAGCGCGGACACAATCCGGTGTCATCATTATCGAACAGCTTTCCGGTGAACGGACGATCATGAATCACTACGATCCACGCACCAGAATTACGCCGGATGAGTTGCGCTTTGAGGCGATTTCCAGCGCGAGAATTTTGCATCTTGACGGCTACGATACAAAAGCGGCTACGGCAGCGGCGCGATGGGCACACGAAGCGGGAATGCCTGTCACGATGGATTTGGATACGGTATACAAAGACCTTGACGAATTACTGCCGCACGTAGATTGTCTGATTACTTCGCAGAGTTTGGCGGGAGAACTTTCCGGCGTATACGATGAGCGAGAAGGGTTGAAACGGCTCCACGAAAGGTACGGATGTTTTCTCGTCGCGACGACGCAGGGAGCGCGGGGATCGCTGGCGTATGTGGATGGAAATTATCTAGCGACACCGGGCTTTCGTCCTCCGGTTTGCAAGGATACTACAGGCGCGGGGGATGCGTTTCGGGCAGGATTTATTTATGGACTGGCGACAGGATTGAGCATCGAAGAAACGCTGCGATGCGCGAATGGAGTGGCGGCTTTGAGTTGTCGTGAATTAGGCGCAAGAGCGGGATTGCCGAATCAAAAAGAGCTGGAAGAATTTATTAAATCTTAGTGAATTGGGCTTTTGGGCTTTGGTCTTTGTTTTGGTTGCGAAAATATTCAGATACTGCCAAGTTTTCGCAGGAGAAAATCAGAGACCCAAAGCTCAAAGCCCATTTTCTAAATCAAATGGCTCAGCAATCCATCACGTAATTTCGGTTCAAACCACGTAGATTTTGGTGGCATAATTTCTCCTGCATCTGAGACCGAAAATAATTCATCCAACGACGTAGCGAACATCGAAAATGCCACTGCCGCCCTGCCTTCATTGACTAATTTTTCTAACTCCTGCGTCCCGCGAATGCCACCGATGAAATCTATTCGTTTATCGGTTCGCACATCGGCGATGCCTAAAATCGGAGACAATAAACGATCCTGCAAAATGCTGACATCCAGTCGATCAATCAAACTCAAGGGTTGTGTCGCTTCGGCTTTTAATTTTAACCCGTACCATTTTCCATCGAGATACATCGCAAAACTTCCACGCTCAGACGGAACCGGATTCGCGTCTTCTGTGACGACAAAACTGTACTGAATCGCTGTCAATAAATCTTCCGGTGAGATTCCGTTCAAATCTTTGACGGCGCGGTTATACGCGAGAATGGCTAATTGATCGTCGGGAAATAAAACACATTGAAAGAAATTATATTCTTCATTGCCATTATGAATAGGATTGCCTCCGCGCAGTTCCTGACGCGCTCTTGATGCACTTTTCGCGCGATGATGACCATCCGCAATATAAAAATTTGGCACAGCGGCGAAGGCTGCGATGAGCTGCGGATTCAGTTCAACGGGAAGCTTCCAAATCGTATGCCCGATGCCATCCGGTGCAGTGAAATCAAACAGTGGTGTCGCGCTCAAAATTGCTGCCAGAATTGAGCTGATTCTTTTGTCATTGCGGTACGCCATAAACACCGGCCCGGTCTGCGCACGAAGCGCGAGCATGTGCTGCGTGCGATCATCTTCTTTATCCTTGCGGGTTCGTTCGTGCTTGCAGATGATGTCAGCGTCGTATTCGTCTACGGAGCAACTGGCGACCAATCCGGTTTGTTCACGATCTCCCATTTTCAATTTATAAAGATAAAAACTGGCATCATCTTCAACGATCAGCGGAGCTTCCGCGATGAGGTTATTAAAATTTGATTTCGCTTTGGCGTAGACCTGGTCGGCGTGAATATCCGTCCCGTCCGGCAGATCAATTTCAGGACGCGAAACCTGCAAAAAGCTGAGCGGGCTATTCGCCGCTAACGCCCGCGCTTCTTCGGTATTGACGACATCGTACGGAACGGCTGACACGGCAGCCGCCTGCTCTGGATTTGGACGTAACGCACGAAAAGGTTTGACAGTAGCCAAGATGGTTTCTCCTTAGTGTTTTTGTGTCAGAGAATCTTCCTTACAAAGCCCCAAAGGGGCGAAATGCAATAGCCCGGGGTGCAACCCTGGGTTGAGGAGAAGCTTTGAATAAAGCCCTGAAAGGGCGAGTTAATTTATTCCGCCCTTTCAGGGCTTGTAACCCGCTCTCACTGTTTCCCGGGGTTGCACCCCGGGCTATTGCATTTCGCCCCGTTGGGGCTTGAAGAATTTTCACTGAAATAAATCTAACTTTTATAATTGAAAATTTTCCACCCGCTACCGCAGGTGGTACTAACTCGAAATAAAATTTACGGTCGCATTAACTTAAATAATTCAAAATAAAAACGCAGCATACCGCCGTATTGCGCAGCCTGACCGGGGCCGTTGTATTGCTCGGCAAAGCCGACAAAATCCTGATTCTGGAGCGCGATGATTTTACTCGAAATCGTTCCGGGTCCCTGAATAAAATCAAATAATCCGATGACCTGCGTGCGCTCGTCTTTACTGAACGCATCGAACATTTGCCCGGCGGATTCATATCCGATCAGGTTGTAATTCGCTCCCATAATTTGCGGCAAGCCCATGCTAATTGATCGCTTCGCCATTTCATCACTCAACGATTTCGCTTTATTAAAGGCATTCCATTCACCGTCCTGCGTACCGTGAAAATCAATCCACGATTGCTTGGAATCACTGCGAAAACGGTGCTTCGTCCACGTTTGCACTTGATCGAAGGAAAAGAAACTGTTGTATTTATCAACGTTGTCCTTGCCCCACAAACGCCAAAAGTAATGATTCTCAAAACGAATAATCAAACGTCCATTCACGAAGCCTGATCCGCTGGATTCGGCAGCGATCACCGAAGTAGCCACCACCACATCCATCCGCAATTTATCTGAAAGCTTCTGCAAAATTCCGCCGTATTTATTCCAGATTTTGGTGAGCTGTAAAGTTCGATTGTCAGCATCAGACGGAGCGCTGAGCAATCGTTGCGGAGCCAGTGCCCATCCTAAAACCGCAGGATTTGAAATCAAAAATCCACTTGGAATTTTTTGTAATGGAAGAGTAATAAAACTGCGATGCACGTATCCGCTTTGATCGTTAATCGAAACCCGCAGCCATTCGCCGGATTCACCCAACACTTGCAAAGTTGAGCGATTGGGCAATAAAGAAAGGGATTTGAATTGTGTGCCCGGCCCTTGTCGAAGGTTGACCGAGCTGGAAGTCGTTGCATTGGTTGGTAGTGTAATTGCCATATTTTTTGAATAAATGCAGAAGCCCGCACGCAGTA
>JAYVZE010000130.1:0-63864 GCA_043783625.1 Blastocatellia bacterium
CCCGTTGCCGCTCGCCATTGCCTTTTTTTCTTTAAGTCTTTGATCTCTAGTTTCATCCTGTTACACTATCTTTTTTCTTTCACCGCAACAACTCTCTTGTTGGCTGATTGAAAAGTGCGGTGTTGAGGTAGTCCAAGCAAGAATCCTTTAAATTGTTCAGCTTTTTCTTTCGTATCAGGAAATTGATCAAAGTATAGTCTTAACTTGACACCTACTTCCTCTCTGGGAATGTGTTTCAGCCCTAGTCCGTGTTTGATAAACTGATAATAGAGTTTGAAATACTCTAGCTCCCGATCTTCCTTTGTTAGCCCTTGTGGTACTTGGGCATTCTGCCTAAACATAATTCGCACCCGAACATTTTCGGATTTTATCTCTTCAAAAAAATATTTCATCAGCTCTTGGTATTTTGATAAATAATTAGCTGATACTTTTTCCCACTTTACTTCCTTATGTAAATTTAACGTAGCTTTGACTTCATTAAGGTTGTCCGTAATACGCTGATAGTGCGATGAGCCAACTACCAGCCCTCCATAGAAATTGGAATAATATTTCCCTTTTTTCTCTGACTCGTCACAAAAGACGATATACTCTTTGTCCACTTAATCTTCACCTTGTGACCGTCTTTTCAGTGCCGAACGCGCCTCGCGTTCCTGATCTTTTTTCGTTTCCGTTTCGCGTTTATCGTGCAGCTTTTTACCGCGTGCAACACCGATTTCACACTTGATAAATCCATTTTTGAAATAGAATTTGGTCGGCACTACGGTCAATCCTTTTTCCTGAATCTTGGATTGCAAGCGGATAATTTCACGCTTATGCATCAACAGGCGACGTTCCCGCGTAGGTTCATGATTTTCACGATTGCCATGTGAATATTGATTAATATGGACGTTCAGCAACCAAACTTCTCCATCGCGTACCGAAATATAACCTTCCTTCAAATTCACACTTCCTTCGCGGGCAGATTTCACCTCTGTGCCTTTTAGTACGATTCCTGCTTCGTAAGTATCAAGGATGAAATAGTTATGGTAGGCGGCTCGGTTGGAGCTGATAATTTTCTCTGACATCTCGTAAAACTACTCTCTTTACTGCTTCAATCTCATTTCGTTCGTCGGTATAAATCCTAAACTTTGATAAAGCGGTCGGCCTTCGTCTGAAGCGTGCAAGGAAACTTTTCCGACGTTGTTTTCACTGCACCAAATCAGCATCGTGTGCATAAGCTCACGCGCTAAATTTTTCCGCCGATGTGCTTGCTCCGTGAACATATTCAAAACGTAAGCTTCCTGACCGCCGGAAATGCAATCAAGGCGCGGAAGCAAACGGCGCAAAATCATACCACCACCCGCCACAATTTTCCCTTCAAATTCAACTAACCAGCCTCGGTATTCGCCAGACATTAGCATCTCGCGTAACATCGGCAACGAATTCGTTTCGATGACGCGCACTTCCTGTTCATTAAAATAACCCATATCAAAAAACATGTCGGCGCGGTGACGTGCGATAATAGCAGCATCATCAATTGTGGCAAGTCGAATTTTATACACTGGTTGCATGGAGTCGAAATTGGTTCCTTGTCTTTACCCGACTATCCCGCCTGGTACTCTGAATATTGTTGCCGGATTTATTCCGTTGCCGCACTCTCCTTTGACGGCAAGAATGTACACTTTTCCCCCCAGCTTGATAACAAAGCTTTCTGAACTTTCGACCTGACTAAAAATGGCGTGCGTACAGAAAAGAGCTGAGAGAAAAACTAGCCGAAGACGACAAATCATAACGTTCTCCTTGGTGGTTCCAGTTCAATTTAATCTTACTCCCCTTTAAGCGGACGCTCCATCAATTCCTGCAACAACTGGTTTGGTGTTTTGTCTTCGTACAGCATTTTATACACGCCTTCAGTGATCGGCAATTCGACGCCAAGCCGTTGCGCCAATTCATGCGTAGCCTTGGCGGTCTTCACACCTTCAGCAACTTGTCGTGTCTCACTGATAATTTCTTTTAGCGTACGACCCTGACCAAGTTCAATTCCTAATTGCCGATTACGCGAAAGATTGCCCAGACAGGTTAGTACTAAATCGCCCATCCCAGCTAAGCCTGCCAGCGTTTCTCCGCGTCCGCCAAGCTGCACTGCGAGGCGCGTCATCTCCGCCAAGCCGCGCGTAATCAGTGCTGTTACACTGTTATACCCCAAGCCCAAACCATTCACGCATCCGGTTGCAATCGCCATCACATTTTTGACTGCGCCGCCGATTTCTACCCCAATGACATCGGTGTTGGTGTAAACGCGAAACCTGGGCGAAGAGAGAGCCGCTTGTATTGCTTGTGCAGCGTCAATTTCAGACGAAGCAGCGACAATTGCGGACGGCTGATTTTGCGCGACTTCGAGCGCAAAGCTGGGGCCGGAAAGGGCAACGTAGCGCGGTGTAAAATGATTTTGCAAAACATCGCGTACGACTTCTTCCATCCGCATTTGTGTGTCAATTTCAATGCCTTTGGTGGCACTCACAAAAATCATTTCGCCTTGTAAATACGGGAGCATGTTTGCATAAACTTCACGACAAACATGTGAAGGAATGGCTGTCATGATCAATTCCGCCTCGTAGAGTGCTTCAGGCAAATCGTGCGTTGGATAAATATTTTCAGGTAAGCGAAAACCGGGCAGGTAAATTTTATTTTGCTTTTGATTTCTGAGCGTTACGGCAATTTCAGGATCGTGCGCCCAAAGCCTGACGTGATGTCCGGCTCGTGCGGCGACTAAAGCGAGCGCAGTCCCGTAACTGCCTGCGCCAATGATTGCGATATTTTTCATTCGTAGAACTTAGACAGGATTGACAGGATTCACAAGATAGATTTAGTGTTCATTCTGTCAATCTTGTGAATCCTGTCTAAATTTTTCAACTCTCAGTAACTTTCTTCTGACCGAATTTACTCTCCGTCCCCGCCATCAATCGCTTAATATTTTCGGTGTGCTTGAGAACGATCAGAGCCGCTACAATACTGATCGCAACCAACATTTGAACCAAATATGGACTGTGCGAAATCCATCCGTGCCACAACAAAATCCACAGCGGCATCAGCAAAGTTCCAACCACTGAACCCAGCGAAATATAGCGTGTTTTAATCACAATCAAAATAAAAACGGCAAACGTACAGAGCGAAGCAATCGGCGCAATTGCCAGAAAAACTCCGAGTCCCGTAGCGACTCCTTTTCCTGCTTTGAAGCCCAACCACACGGGGAAAATATGCCCAACAATTGCCAGAATCGCCGCGCCTGCCGCGACCCATGTTGTCTCCCACCACTCACTGCCTGTCATCAAACGGACAAGGATTACAGCCGCGACGCCTTTCAAAATATCCAGCGCAAATGTCGCGTAGCCAGCGGCTTTGCCAGTCGTACGCATGACATTTGTCGCCCCCGTCGCGCCGCTGCCGGAGGAACGAACATCTTTTCCTGAGCCGAATTTAACGATTAGATAACCAAACGGAATAGAACCGAGGAGATAAGCAAAAATTAAAGCAATAGTTTCATTCATACAAAATTATTTAAGAAGACTTAAAAGTTTGCTCGCTATTTTGCGATGGTGTTCTCCATTTGTTATGAAAACGCCCATGCCTGTTTCTTGAATCTTTGTCAGATGGTCCACAATCTTTTGTGCATCAACACCCTCATATAAGTATCTGCAAATCGTAGGTGCATACGAATCATATTCATGAACAGCAAGTGGCTCGTCATTAATACCAATTGGATCCCAATCGTAAAATAAGATTTCCTTGACGGTGAACAATAGCTCTTTGTATTTCAATTTATTCTTCGCCGAACCATATCCAACGCCGCATTCACTGCTAACGTACGAATAAACTGGCGATCTCCGGGAAATAAAAATTTACGCGAAGTGCTTTCAATTTCATCTGCAATACCGATGTAAACTAATCCAACAGGTTTTTCTTCGCTGCCTCCACCGGGGCCGGCGATGCCTGTCACGCCGATGCCAATGGTCGAACGCGCACGGCGGCGGATGCCGATTGCCATCGCTTCGGCGACTTCGGGGCTGACGGCTCCGTGCTTTTCGATTAAGCGATTCGGGACGCCGAGCAGATCAATTTTCGCTTCATTGGAATAACTCACGATGCCTTCTTTAAAGTAGTCAGAACTTCCCGGCACTTCGGTGATGCGCCCTGATAACAAGCCTCCGGTGCAACTTTCCGCAATGGCAATGCTGTATTGCTTAAGCTTCAGCAATTCGCCGACAACCTCTTCCAGCGACTGATCGCGCAAAGAAAAAACATTGTCGCCCAGCACTGTTTCCAGCTTACCGGAAAGTTCGTCCAATAACAGAGTAGCCTGTGCCTCGGTTTTTGATTGAGCCGTCAGGTGCAATTCGACCTGTCCTTTTCCGATCAAAATCGTAGTCGTCGGGTTTTTGTAATTTTTATAAATTGGTGCAGCTCGTTCGTCTACACCGGATTCTGAAAGTCCAAAAATGCTGAGCTGGCGACGTAGTAAAATAACATCGCCGCCGCGTTCGCGGAATCGGGGCATGATCTGTTCTTCAAACATCGGCTTCATTTCACGCGGCGGCCCCGGCATCAGGACAAACATACACTTGCCTTCGGTCATGAAAATTCCCGGCGCGGTTCCGTGATTATTTTCCAGCGCCGTAGCACGATCAGGAATCAACGCCTGCCGTGAATTTATTTCCGGCATTTTCATGTCGCGCTTCGCAAAACGTGCCTGAATTTTATGCAGCACAGCATCATTCAAAACCATCCGCCGCTTCAAAACCCGCGCAAAAATTTTCTTCGTGATGTCATCTTCGGTCGGCCCCAAACCTCCCGTCGAAATAATAATTTCAGAACGCTCCATCGCGTCTCGAATAGCTTTTTCCAGAATGGACTCATCGTCGCCAACCACACTTTTGAATTTGACTTCGATGCCGATGGAATTAAGTTTTTCTGTCAGCCACAACGAATTCGTATCCGTACGATACGGCGTGAGCATTTCTGAGCCAATAGCAATAATTTCAGCGTGTAACATAAAGAAAGAAGATGCTAGATGTTAGGTGCTGGATGCTAGAAAAAGTTCAGCATCTAAAACCTGGCATCTATTCAATAAAGAATTTGTGGTACGACAAGGGCGAGGAATAATAACACTATTGCGGCATAAATTCCTGCCAGCACATCATCCGCCATGACGCCCAGACCGCTGCCTAATTTTTCAAGCTGACGAATCGGGTACGGCTTCCAAATATCAAAAGTGCGAAAGAGCAAAAATCCGGCAATGATGACAATCGTTGGTTTGCTTAATTGCGCAATCATCAGCGGAGCGATGAGAATATATGAAATTAATTGCCCGGCAACTTCGTCCACGACAATGCGCTGTGCGTCTTTTTCGCCAAAGATTTTTTCGCCAAAATTTGAAGCCCAAATTCCAAGTGCGGTGACAATCAAACTGGCAATAATCACAACTACCTGAAAATATTGCGGCGAAGATTTACAAGCCAAGAACAAGCCGTAAAAAATAGCGACACCAACAAGTGCGCCAAACGTACCGGGAGCAAATGGAATCAATCCAACCCCACAAGTTGAAATGGCAAGCGCGAGGCGGTCGGTTGAGGTTTGAGCATTTATTTTCATGATTTGTTTTTTCGGACGATCACCAACACATTATTACCGACTCTCATCATGTTTGCCATTGATCCAAACCGGAATCGCAAAATTTCTCAGGTGCGGTGCGGTCACATTTGACACTCCCATTATTACTGCATAGACTCACCCATTCGCTACGGCGATTAATTCACCATAAAGAGAGGTAGAGAGCAATGGCTCGAAAAAAAGTTACAGTTGTTGGAGCAGGTAATGTCGGCGCAACCACCGCGCACCGCCTGGCAGACAAAGAATTATGCGATGTCGTTTTAGTAGACATCATCGAAGGCATGCCGCAGGGCAAGGCTTTGGATTTAGCGCAATCGGGGCCGGTCGAAGGCTACGATTGTAAATTGACCGGAACCAACGGTTACAAAGAAACCGCTAACTCTGATGTGGTCGTTATCACTTCAGGAATTGCTCGCAAGCCTGGCATGAGCCGCGATGATTTGCTGAATACCAATGGTGGAATTGTCGGCAGCGTCACCGAGGAAATTGTCAAATATTCACCCAACGCAATTATTATTGTCGTTTCCAATCCCTTGGATGCAATGTCACAGGTAGCCTTTAAAAAATCCGGCTTCCCGAAAAATCGCGTCATTGGAATGGCTGGCGTATTGGACTCCGCCCGCATGCGAACCTTCCTTGCCGAAGCGTTGAATGTTTCCGTCGAAAATGTGACAGCTTTCGTGCTGGGCGGACACGGCGACACAATGGTTCCGCTCCCGCGTTATTCAACCTGTGCGGGAATTCCTGTCACTGAATTATTGCCCAAAGAAGTGATCGAACAGATCGTGACGCGGACTGCCAATGGTGGAGCCGAAATCGTGAGCCTGCTCAAAACCGGATCAGCTTACTACGCGCCATCCGCCGCAACAGTCGAAATGGTCGAGGCAATTCTCAAAGATAAAAAGAAAATTCTGCCCTGTGCGGCTTACCTTGAAGGCGAGTACGGCATCAATGGATTATATGTTGGTGTTCCGGTAAAACTTGGAGCCAATGGCATTGAAGAAATTATTCAAATTAATTTGACCACCGAAGAACGTGCCGCTTTGCAAAAATCTGCGGGCGCGGTTCAGGAACTGGTCAACGTGCTCGGCGTACAATAGTGCTTTCTTGCAGCACAAATTTATGATAGCGTTTTCAGACTGCCGCAGCTACGCTACTGGCAACAGTAGCGTAAAGCTTGCGGCAGTCGTATTTTTTGTAGATTGACGGGCATTAAATCCCATTGTAAGAAAAGCGAAAGCAAAGTAGTGACCCCAGAAGGAAATTATCGTGAGTGAAGAAATTGGATTAATCGGCAAAGAAAAGATTCTGACAGAGCTAAAAGCTCTCGAATATGAATTCGCGGTTGAATTGCCGCGAGCTTTGAGAACGGCGGCGGCGTTGGGTGATCTCTCGGAAAACTCCGAATATAAAATGGCGCGCGAGCGGCAGGATTTTGTCCGCGCCCGGGTCAGACAGTTACAACAACAAGTTGCTAATCTTTCCAGTATTGATATTAACAAACTGCCGCGTGATCGTGCGTCTTATGGTTCGACCGTAGTCCTGAAAGATACGGATCGCGGAGCCGAAGTCACCTACCGCTTAGTCACGCAGGAAGAATCTGATTTTGAAAAAGGATTAATTTCGACTTCGTCTCCGATTGGTAAGAGCCTGCTCAATAAAGAGGAAGGCGACGAAGTTAAAGTTCAAACGCCTAGTGGTGTGCGTAATTTTGAAATTATTACCTTAACCACGATTCACGACGAGGCTTAAAGAAGCTGCTACAAGCATTGACTCGCAGTAGCAAAGCCGATTAGACTGCTTTTCCAAAATCTCAACAGGTCAGGATTCACGGTTTGGCTGAGTATTCATCTTCCAAAAATTCACCGCTGCAAAAGTTATTAGCGACGCTTGTCGTAGCTTCAGCGTTTATTGCCAGCGCATTTGTTGTGATGTACCTTTCATTTCGTAGTTCCGAGGTTCGTGTTCCAACAATTATTGGCAAATCTGAAGCTGATGCCGAAAAATTGCTAGTGGCTCAGGGGCTGCGGCTCAAAGTTCGCAATCGTGCAACCGACGAAAAAATTGATGTCAACTTAATCAGTGAGCAAAATCCCAGCGGTAATTCCAGCGCGAAATCAGGGCAATTTGTCAGTGTCACAGTGAGTACAGGAATTCAAGCGCGCGAGAAAAAAGAAGACGAAAAAATTGTGAAGGCAAATGCTACTCCAAAATCCAAGCCAAGTGCTTCGCCCTCGCCCAAAGACAAATCGAAAATTAATAAAGGTAAAGAAACGAATAAAGATGGTAAGGGCGCTAAGAACGCCCCGCAGAGTATTTTAACTGATAAAGATAAAAACAAAACTGCCGATAAAGTCAAGCTTAGCGACGATAAATTAAAAGCGAAACCAACGGTAACACCTTCGGCAAAACCATCACCGAAGGTTTCCCCTAAACCTACCGTCAAAGAAAATTGATTTGGTATGGTGAAAATTGCACCCTCCATTTTGGCAGCAGATTTTACGCGACTCGGCGAGCAACTGACGGCAGTCGAACGAGGTGGCGCAGAAATCATTCACGTGGATGTGATGGATGGACATTTCGTTCCCAACATTTCGGTCGGGCCGTTTATTGTACAAGCTGTCCGCAAATCAACCACCTTGCCCATTGATTGTCACCTGATGATTGAAGACCCTGATAAATATATTGCCGATTTTGCGCGAGCCGGAGCCAATATGATTTCGGTGCATCCCGAAACGACTTACCATCTGCACCGGACGCTCAGCCTCATTCATCAATCAGGCTGTCGTGCAGGCGTCGTGCTGAATCCGGCAACACCGCTTGGAACCATTGAAGAAGTCATTCAGGAAATAGATTTTGTCTTGATCATGTCAGTGAATCCGGGTTTCGGCGGACAAAAATTTATTAGCTCTGCACTTGATAAGGTACGCCGCCTGAAATCAATGCTCAAAGCATACGGCTCTCAGGCGAACATTGAAATTGATGGCGGTATCACAGCCGAAAATGCTGATGATGTAGTGATCGCCGGGGCGGAAATACTGGTCGCGGGATCATCTATTTTTGGTCAACCTGATCCTGCTGCTGCCGTACAAAAGCTGCGACAAGCCGCAACCGCGTCCCAAGTCATTTGATTAAGAGCCAAGAATCGGTACACTTGTTCTCTTGATGTGCGCTTCGCGTCTAACATCCATCCGCGCCTCCCTTGAACGTCGGATCATTTGGAGTAGTAATATTTATGCCAAACAAACGCCTCTCCGTGTCACTATTTATTTCTTTTCTATCAATTCTGATCTTGATGTCAGCCTGTGGTAAGAGTAAAGAGAAAGTGCGCAACGATAACGTTGCTGCGCCGGGACGAGACAAAGAATTGTATGAAGAAGCGTCCGAAGCTCTACGCAAAGGTCGCTACGATGAATCGCGCTTAAAATATAACGTCGTCGTTTCAACCTATCCTGATAGTGAATATCTCTCGCTTTCCAAATTGGCTATCGCCGATGCATTTTATCTGGAAGGTGGCTCCAGTAACCTCGAACAGTCCATTGTTCAGTATCGTGATTTTGTTCAGTACTTCCCGACTCACCCGAAAGCGTGTGATGTGTACTTGAAAATTGCCGAAGCCTATATGCAACAAATGGGTGCGTATAATCGTGATGTTTCAAAAGCGCGTCTGGCGCGAGCGCAGCTTCGGGCGGCGAAATCAAAATGCGGAACGAATCCAGCGATTGAACAGGTCGCTTATAACCTGAAACAGGTCGAACAGAATCTCGCCCTCCACGAAGAAGATATTGCGAAAACCTATTTGGCGCGTAATGCTTATAAGGCAGCCGAGGGACGACTCCGCGAAATCGTAGACAACTATCCCAACTTCACCTTTATGGATAGTACACTTTACATGCTTGGGGTGACGCTGATTGAACAGGAACAGCCGGATGAAGCCGCCCAGTATTTTACGAAAGTGGTCGGCGAGTATTCGACCAGTGATTTTGCCGGGGATGCCAAAGAATTCCTCGTCAAGCTGGGTAAACCAATTCCGGTTGCCGCCAATAATAATCCAGTGGCACAACGTCCCGGCAGATGGGAGCAGTTCCGGTTAATTACCGGGCGTAATAATCTCAAGATCAATAAAGACGGGATTATTACCAATCGTAAAGGAAATATAGATAAAGCCGAGGAAGATAAGTCAACGACTCCGCAAACCGCAAATAACAACGATGTCCAGAGCGTCCGAGAAAAACCTCGTGTGCGTACTTCTGAGCAGCAAACAGAGGAAATTAAGCCTTCTCCTACAGATCCGGCAGCTACTGCCGCCGCAGCTACTGCGCCAAAACCAGTAGACCCTCCGAAAAAGAAGAAAAGAAAAGGTGTTCTGGGAATTTTTAAATAAGTGTTCTCGTCTAAGCTTTCAAAAAGCCATAGATTCGGTAAATTTGACCGAATCTATGGCTTTTTCTGTCATCCGTAATTTTTTATTTTGTCGCTCAAAAGTTTGTGTTATTATTTGAGTGTTAGGAAAGCAATTTATTGTTCTTACCAACTGACCCCCCTGTCATGTCAGTATTCGAAATCAGCAGGTTTTATCCTAATCATTATCCCTCACCTGCCGCTTGGTAAATCCGCCCCGATGTATTTCTTAAGCTAGTAGTGCTGGTTTGTTCAACGGTTAATAGGTTCTTTGTATTTTCCAAATTCTTGACAAGCTTGTATTAGATTAGCAATCACGTAGTCACATACCTGGCTTTATTATACGGTTTCACCCAGTGAAGGAGTGCCCCTGTAACCTTTGGCTCAGGATATTCCTTCGATTATTTTTGCGGATTTTCCATATATTTTTGATTATTGCTAAATCAAAATCGGCTTGTGAATGAGGAGACAATACAATGAGTGCAGCAATCCAACTTGTTAACAAATCAATTATCAACACAGAAAAAATTTCCAGCCGCCTTGAATTGGCATCTTCGCTGGTGACTGAACAAAAATTGCGACGGGCGATGGATTACATTCATGAACTGGAAGCTGAAGTGCGTAATTTGCATGCCGAACTGGATCGTGCTGAGCGAGCTGTCACACATCGTGAATCATTGTTGCGCAATGCGACCATGCGCGAACAAGAGCTGCGAGCGGTACTTGTTAAGGGTGCATTTTAATTTTTCCTGTTCTGACAACTTACACGGAGAGTTGCCCCATGCACCTCATTGCTAAATGATTATCTGACTTAGTTGATTGATCTCCCGTCACTCATGATAAAAAGGCTTGCGACTGAGAAAATTCAGTCGCAAGCCTTTTCTAATATTTTACCCAGTCCTAGCGTATCGGTTTAATGTCCCACTGCGACAGCGCACTAACAGCCATTCCCATCATAACCCAACGCTTCGGTGTATTTAGGAACTGTACACCAACCTTCCAATCATCTTCACCCTTATGCGTGTACTTAACAACACCTTCGACGTTGAATTGCCCGTCCAATCCGGTCAAACGAACTAAATCACCCACGCTGACATGACGATTTAGCTGGAGGCAAACTCCTCGGCGGCTGACATCTTCGGTATAAACATCATCCACGAATGATTGTCCTTCCCGATCTTTTCCTTCTACACTAAGCTTAACGGACAAACGAAGTCGGGTGTCACGTAATTTGACTCCGGGCATTTCAGCAACTTCTTTCTCTTCGTTTGCTTTATTAACAATGGCTTGAATTTTGGCTAAGTCACCTTCAGAGATTTCCAGAAACCTAACCCCAACGCCAACATCCTGCTGAACAAAACGCACCTGAGCTGTTGCTTGTACGAACTCACGCTCCGGCAAATTGAGACGAAGATGCAGCAAAGCGCCTGCTTGTAACGGCAATTTCGTAGCGATAAAAACGCCACCAATACTAAGGTTTGTGGCTTTGACGCGATACGTCTCCCCCTGACAAAAAAGGGTGACCGGGTATCCTGTTTCTACTCTGCGGTATCGTCTATTGTCCATATTTTTTTCCTTCATTCTCATCATCGGACTCTGCTCTCAACCTTAGCTCTCTTGCTACGGCTGCTTTTTCGATGTACTGGTTTTACCTCTCTTTTGTTGTTGCGTTGTTTTAATCCAATGATGAAGATGTGACGGTTAGGAGTTTTGGTGGAATTAACCATATTATTTTAATATTCCGCGCAAATATTCCGCGTTCTCAGAAGCAACTTGACAGCCTCTCCCACAGCAATTACCATCACGCTTTGCTTTTGAGCGGCAACCGATGATAAATAAGGCGAAGCCACCAATCCGTGAGCCGATTGAAAATTTATCAGATGATTTTTGGATGGGATTTGCATTAGAAGAGGCGAAGCTCGCCTGCCAATTGGAAGAAGTGCCAATTGGAGCGATCATCCTTCTGAATAACGAAATCATCGGGCGTGGTCACAATCAACCAATTAGAAGTTGTGATCCGACAGCACATGCAGAAATAATTGCTCTGCGTGAAGCCGCACAGAAAATTGAAAATTATCGCTTATCTGAAGCGACCATCTATATCACGATAGAACCCTGTGCGATGTGCGCTGGAGCTATCGTCAATGCGCGGATCAAAAGATTAGTCTTTGGTGCAGTTGAGCCAAGACAAGGGGCGATCAGCTCTGTCTTTCAGATTTGTAGTAATAGTTCTTTGAATCATCAAGTCAATGTCACGGCGGGTATAAAAGAAGCTGAATGCAGGGATTTAATGCAGGTTTTTTTTAAAGCTCGTCGCTGAACATGGTCGTTAAGAAAAGATTTTGCGGAGAGGTGCGAGAGTGGCTGAATCGGGCGGTCTCGAAAACCGTTGTACCTTAACGGGTACCGTGGGTTCGAATCCCACCCTCTCCGCCAGCCGAAATTGAAGATTAATCTTCTTAATGATTAATCTGACACCCTCCCGGAGAGGTCGCATAATGGTATTGCACCGCGTTGGAAGCGCGGCGGGCTTTACGGCCTGTGCGAGTTCGAATCTCGCCCTCTCCGCCAGTCCTAAGATTAAAGTCAGAAAGATAAAAAATAATAAATTCTTCATCTTTCTGACTTCAATCTTAAATATCAGGCTCCGGCTCCGTGCAACTCTGATGGCGCGAACCCCGCCAGGATCGGAAGATAGCAACGGTAGTGTTTTTTAGGTGTGCTGCGGTTCACCGGAGTCTGACCAAAATTTCTAACTTCTTGGAAGTTTTCGTAAATAACAAAAGCCACCCTCAATGCGGTGGCTTTTGTTATTTATCATCGAAGAAATTCTACTTCTTCTTTTTTTCGGTACCCCAGCGTTTTTTCTGAGCATCGCTGATCTTCTTCCGGGCCTCTGGTGACATTTCACGCTTTGGCTTATCTGATGCCTTCGCGGCTTTGGTGGTTTTTCCGCCGCCAATAATGGACGCTAATTGAGTTCTCTTGGCCTGTAGGGTCGCAAGCTGCGCATCAATCGCTGCTAAGGCTTTCGCCAGATGCTGGTTGGCATCAAAGTTTTTGCTTCGTGGCATTTTTTTCTCCTGGATAGATTTAGTAAGTTTAGCTTCGTACTAAACTTATTTATTACGAATAAAAATAGTATAATGTAAATTAGCTTTCTTTTCCACTGCTAACCGATTACAGCTCTTACTTATTCATTAATTAAGAATTATTTCAGGTGATTGATTCGTATCTATTCTAAAAGGTTTCAGCAATGAGTTATCAAGTTATCGCTCGAAAATATCGCCCGCAGACTTTCGCTGATCTTACCGGACAGGAACATATCTCACAAACGCTAAAAAATTCGATAGAAAATCAACGTTTGCATCATGCTTATCTGTTTTCCGGTGTACGCGGAACGGGTAAAACAACGACTGCTCGAATCCTCGCAAAGTGCTTGAATTGTATTTCTGGAGTTACCATTGAACCCTGCCTGAAATGCGCTTCGTGCCTGGAAATCGCCGCTGGAAATTCTTTGGATGTTATTGAAATTGATGCTGCCTCAAATACTGGCGTAGATAATGTCCGCGAAGTTATTGTTAATAATATTTCAATTTCTCCGGCGCGTGACCGGTACAAAATATTTATTATTGACGAAGTTCACATGCTCTCTAATCAGGCGTTCAATGCGTTACTGAAAACGCTGGAAGAACCGCCCAAGCATGTCGTCTTTATTATGGCTACGACGGAGCTGCATAAAGTTCCTGACACAATTCTTTCGCGCTGCCAGCAATTTGAATTTCGGCAAATCCCAGTTGATAAAACCTTCAAACGCCTGCGTGAAATTGCAGACGCAGAAAATGTTACAATTGACGATGAGTCCTTACGCGAGGTCGCACGCGCCGGGAACGGCAGTTTACGCGATGCACAATCGGCTTTAGATCAGGTTATTTCTTTTAGCGGTGCTGTGATTCAAACGCAGGATGTCATTCATTCGCTGGGATTGGTCAGCACTAAAGTCTTACAAAAATCCATTCAGGCTATCGCCGAAAAAGATACTGCTGCCATCTTACAGGTCGTAGATGAATTAGCTTCCAATGGTCACGATTTACGATATTTCACGCGTGAATTAATGACTTATCTTCGGCATTTATTAGTTATCAAATCCGGCCTCTCTTCCGTTGAAGTTCTGGGAATTTCTGAAAGCGAAATCGTCGCCCTAAAAGACATTTCCGATAAATTTTCCGAAGAAGACTTAATCCGTTTTTTTCACTTATTAACCGAAACTGAAAAGCTCATCAAAGATTCTCCGCAACCGCGCTTCCAGTTGGAAATCGGATTAGTCAAAATTGCGCAGGCAGCTCGGTTACGCTCTTTAGATGAAATTATTCAGCGTCTCGAAGGCTTAGAAAAATCATTATCCGGTGGCAGATATTCAGCACCTGTCGTCACTGCGCCTAAAATAACAGCTCCGCCCCGTAATACTGTGCCGCCGTCTGCTCCAATCAAATCTGCTCCCGTTAATTCTTTTGAAGAGCCACCCGGGTTTAATGAATCTTTCGAGAATGATAATTTCGATGAACGAGAAGTATCGCTTCCGATACAGACCGCCCCGCGCCCATCTGTGGCTGTAGGACGTGAGATCGCTTCGATCAAATTGGAGCTGGAAAAACGCCGCCGCCCATTAGTCGTCATGGCTCTGGAAGAAGCACAATTAAGTTATTCCAATGGTCAATTAACTGTAGTTTTTGCAAATGATGATACGTTTGCCAAGCGGCTCAGAGAAAGTATCCCGTTGCTACGTGAAGTAGCTGAACAATTATTAGGGCTGCCTGTAAAAGTTGACGTAAAAATCAGTAGCGAAGAATTTTTTTCTCCGAAACAGGAAGCGCAGCAGGTGAAAGATAATCTGCTTGATAGCGTTAAGAATAATCCCGCTATCAAAAATTTACTGGAAACATTTCGCGGTGAAATTCTTGAAGTAAAGGAAGCGAAACCAGCTTGATGAAATCGAAGGAATTTTCTCGACTTCTTTTAAACTCCGCAGATTCAATTATGCTATGATTAATCTGCATTGCCTCGTGAGCATTAGGACTGACAATTTACATATTTTTGAGGAGTAATACATTATGAAATTTCCAGGTGGAAATGATATTCGACAAATGATGAAGCAAGCGCAAAAAATGCAAGACCAGATGGCCAAAGAGATGGATGCATTGCGCGTAGATGCGACCGCTGGCGGTGGCATGATTAAAGTCGAAATGACCGGCAACAAAGAATTGACGTACATCAAAATCGAACCTGAAGCGGTGAACGATGTTGAGATGTTACAAGATTTAATTGTCGCTGCCGTCAACGAAGCCAATCGCAAAGTGGAGGAAGGAATGCAATCCAAACTTGGCGGTGCGCTCGGTGGATTAAAAATCCCAGGTCTGATGTAGTTATCAAGTGCTGAGAACTGAGTGCTGAGTAAAAAATAACTAGCACTCAGCACTCAGCACTCAGCACTCATAACTTATGCTTGATTACGCAGAACCAGTTACCAAACTGATTGACGAATTCAAACGCCTGCCCGGAGTCGGACACAAATCCGCTCAGCGCCTGGCGTTTCACTTGCTCAAAGCCACTACCGAAGAGACTGACCGGCTGATCGAAGCTATCCGCGAAGTCAAAGAGAAAATCGTCTTTTGCTCTACCTGTAATAATTTGACTGACACTGATCCGTGTCGTTATTGCGCGACGCCTTCACGCGATCACACCATCGTTTGCGTGATTGAAGAGCCGTACAATTTAGTCGCTATCGAAAAAACGCGTGAATATCACGGCTTGTATCACGTGTTGCATGGAGCATTGTCTCCCATTCGCGGCATCGGACCTGACGAGCTAAGAATCCGCAGCCTGATTGAGCGATTGCGTCCGCGCGAAGATGGTTTGCCGGAAATTGAAGAAGTCATCATCGCTACAAATCCCAATACCGAAGGCGAAGCGACGGCAAATTACCTGAACCGTTTACTAAAACCTTTAGGTGTCCGTGTAACTCGCATCGGAATGGGCTTGCCGGTCGGCAGCGATCTTGAATACGCCGACGAAGTAACGATGCATAAAGCTTTAACCAATCGCCACGAAATGTAGGGATTATGCTGAGCCTGTTGAAAATGCTACCTGCGATGATTCGCTTATCGGGCGACAACGAAGAGGTACGCGAACAGGCAGTTTTTGCGGCGTGGCGAGCAGCGACAAATTACAATTTAACGCAAGCCTGCGCACCGTTTCGCCTGTATCGAAAAACGCTGGTCGTCGCGACCAGAGATAAAACCTGGAAAACGCAAATGGAGCGCGAAAGCTCCGGGTTAATCTTCAGATTGAATTCGTTATTGAGTGCGCCGCTCGTTACTTTTATCGAGTTCAGAATTGATGAAAAATTCGTTGAAGAAGTTCGCCCTAAAGAAGAACAGGAATTTGATTTTCATCACACGAAAGAACTTGCTGATGAATTAGAACCAGCAGCACATCACATCAAAGACGAAGCCCTGCGCGAAACATTTTTACGCGCGGCTGCCCGATGTTTAGAACGAAAAGAACTGAAATAGATGCTGGATGTTTGATGTTGGATACTTGAAAAACCCAACACCCAACACCTGACACCTGACACCTACTCTATGCCAATTTCAAAAGAAGAAGTCACGAAAATTGCCGCCCTCTCAAACCTCGCGCTCACAACCGAAGAAACGGAATCTTTCGCGGTACAATTAGCCGGAATCGTTGAATACATTGACCAGCTCAACGAACTTGACACTGGCAGCGTCAAAGCCTGGCAGCATCGTAGCGCAGGCGAAGCCGCTACGTCGTATGCTTCACGCGAAGACCAGGCAGAACCAAGTTTGGGGACAGATAAAGCTCTTTCCAATGCGCCTGATGCCGACGAAGGTCACTTCCGCGTCCCGAAAGTAATTGGCTAAATGTAGCGCGGGCTGCCAGCCCGCCAGCTAAAATTCGCGCCACACATTAATTCACTAAAAAAATTCGTAATCACAGGCTGGCAGCCCACGTTACGACATTAACCCATTATTATGAACTTAACGATTGACGAACTTCATAAACTCTATTCATCCGGCGAAGCCCAGCCCAGCGAAATCACGAAAGCGGTGATTGATAGCATCGAAAATAAGAACGAACGCCTGAATGCTTTCATCACAATCAATCAGGAAGCAGCATTGCAAAAAGCGCAGGAAGCCGACGCTGACATCAAAGAAACAGTGAAATCTAAACCGCTCGCAGGCATTCCGGTAGCCATCAAAGATAACCTTTGCACAACCGGAATTCGTACCACTTGCGGCTCTAAAATTCTTGGCAATTTTATTCCACCGTATACAGCATCGGCTGTTGCCAGACTTGAAGCCGCAGGCGCAATCATCGTCGGCAAAACCAACCTCGACGAATTTGCGATGGGTTCATCGAATGAAAATTCTGCGTATGGTGTGGTGCGAAACCCGGTCAATGAAGACTATGTTCCGGGCGGAAGTTCTGGCGGTTCCGCCGTCGCCGTGGCAGCAGATTTATGTTCCGTTTCGCTCGGTTCAGACACCGGAGGCTCCATTCGCCAACCAGCTTCATTCTGCGGCGTAGTCGGACTGAAACCAACTTATGGACGAGTCTCGCGTTTTGGCTTAGTTGCCTTCGCTTCCTCGCTGGATCAAATCGGGCCGTTCGGAAAAAATGTCAAAGACGTAGCGCGGACGCTTGGCATCATCGCAGGACGCGACAAGTACGATGCGACTTCATCGGATGAACCCGTATCAGATTATTTGAGCGCATTAACAGGCGACATTAAAGGTTTGCGAATCGGCGTTCCGCCCGAATGTTTCGGCGAAGGACTCAATGTGGAAGTCAAAGCTCACGTCGAAGCCGCGATCAAAAATCTTGAATCGCGTGGCGCGGAAATTGTCGAAGTCACCTTGCCGCATTCAAAATATGTCGTGGCAGTTTATTATTTAATTGCGACTGCCGAGGCTTCATCAAACCTTGCACGCTTTGACGGAGTTCGCTACGGCTACCGTGCCGAAGATGTGAAATCATTGGGTGATTTGTATCAACGTTCGCGTGACGAAGGCTTTGGAGCCGAAGTCAAACGCCGCATCATGCTCGGTACTTTTGCACTGTCGTCAGGCTATTACGATGCGTATTACGAAAAAGCGCAGCGCGTGAGACAAATGCTCTGCAACGACTTCGCCGAAGCTTTCAAAAAATGTGATGTCATTGCTACACCGACCGCACCGACTCCGGCATTTAAGCTCGGAGAAAAAGTCAACGATCCACTGGCGATGTATCTGGACGATATTTACACCGTGACGATTAATTTAGTCGGCGTCCCCGCCATCAGCGTTCCGTGCGGAAATTCAAGCGCAGGCTTGCCAATTGGATTACAGTTAATCGGCAATCATTTCGATGAAGCACGATTGTTGAATGCGGCGTATGCTTGCGAAAATCAAAGCTAATGACGAAGCAGTACCCAACATCTTTTGAAATTGCCGGACGAAAATTGTCTCCGCCGTTAGTGCTTTCGCCGATGGCAGGCGTCACCGATTCACCATTTCGCCGCATCGCTAAAAAATGTGGCGACATCGGATTAATTGTCACGGAATTCATCAGCGTCGAAGGGCTGACGCGCGGCAATATGCGCACTCATGAGATGATGCGGTTTGCGCCGGAAGAGCGTCCGATTGCCATTCAGATTTTCGGCTTCGATGAAGTTCGCATGCGCTGGGCGGCGGAAATTGCCGAAGAAGCCGGAGCCGATTTTGTAGATATTAATTGCGGCTGTCCGGCGAAAAAAGTTGTCAACGGCGGCGGCGGTTCAAGCCTGCTGCGCGATTTGCCACAACTAAAAAAAATCCTGACGGAAGTCAAACGTGCGATCTCAATTCCGATGACAGTGAAAATTCGCGCCGGATGGGACGATAAATCTATCAACTGTATTGAAGTCGCCAAGCTTATCGAAGACTACGGCGGTTCGATGGTCACGCTCCACGGACGAACGCGAGTGCAGGGGTATAAAGGCTTTGCGAATTGGGATTTGGTACAGGCGATTAAGCAAACGGTTTCGATTCCGGTTTCTGGCAGCGGTGACATTTTGAATCCGCAGCATGCGATGGAAAGATTTGAAAAAACCGGTTGTGATGCCGTCCACATTGGTCGCGCTGCGATTGCCAATCCATATATTTTCCGGCAAACCTGGGAAACCATGAACCGATTGACTCCTTATCAACCGACACCGAAAGAAATGCACGAATTGCTTTATGAGTATTTAGGGTACCTGCGTGAAGCCATGCCGGAACGCGGTGTCATTGGACGAATGAAAATGCTCTCGGCACAATTTCTGAAAGGCGTAGCCAACGCCTCACATCTTCGGACGGCAGCTTTACGCGCACAAACCATGGAAGAAATGCAGCCGAACTTCGATGAATATTTTGCTTTAGCTGAAAAATATGGCGTAGACATGAGCTTACAAACTGCCCGTGACGAAACGTCAGAGGCCATGAGCTGTGGCGTTTAGAAAATAATCTACGTCAAAGCGAGCTGTCTATTTTTCGTAAAGTACAGTACCAGTTTACGTCTTGACAGTTTAACGTGCGTACGCTAAGTTGCATAAGTAGTGGTTAAAAGCTAACTGGTGGGCTTTTTTGGCAAAGTTAGGATTTCAAAACAATTGTCGTTCCCCTGCAATTGTCATTCAGTTGATTTCAAAAGACAATTCTTTATTCGTGGCGATCTGCGTAGCCTGTCTTTTAGGCTATTTGATTCTTTCAGTCGCTGTCAACAAAACGATCAAGTAAAAGTTTGAACTGAATGGTTTATCGTGGTCTTCGACTATATGTATTGACAATAAATCAGAAAATCTATCGGAAGTGAGTGTGATTCAACATGGCAGCCCCGTTTATCTCCCATGTGCCTGTTCGCAGAGCACCTTCATTTGTTCTTCAAAGGGTTTACTACGGTGTCCCTTCCTGCGGTCCTTCGCTTCAGCATCACCTGTTGCTGGCGCTTCGTGATAGTACTCCCCAAATTTATGCACGTCTCGTCGCTGAGACCGGATTGACAGTTGACAAGACTGCCACACTGGTCAAACGCAACTCCATGATCAGCGCAGCCGGATCAATTATGATCTTTAAGCTGATCTCGACCAGTGAGTCATGGCGCGAGATTTTGCAGCGTTCCAGCGAATCTTTACTCGCAGCAGTTTATTATGAGCTGCCGTTCACTGTGAAATTCGCATTGAATAATTTACCGCGACAACTGCGTATCAAACTGGCGCTGGCTTTGATTGAACGCAAGCTCCCACATATCGCCGGAAGCAGTAGCAAGCTGGTTTCATACAACCGCAAAGACAACCGTCTTTACGTGCAGGTGAAAGATGGATTATTTGCCGACATGATGGAAACACGCGCCGGAGCCAGAGAATTTTATGCAGCGGTTTTGAAGTGGATGTTCTGGCATTTCGCCCGTGTCCAATGCAATGTCACGGAAGTCCGCAGCCAACTTATTCTGGCGCACGAATGCTGGTACTCAATTGAATGGCAAGGGTAAATTTTAAGGCTGTAGGCTGAACGAGGAGGGATGAATATTCATCGTTCTTCGTTCAGCCTTTATAACTTCAGTGCTTATCGTGCTGCTAATTGTTTGCCAGCCGAGCGAGCTTCGTCCAAGGTCAGACGTTGTTTCTTGCGATACGACAGATTTGCCATGTGCGCGGCGATGGCTGATTTGTAACCTAACTCTACTGATGAATTCGGCTCTTTACGTGAACGCGTACATTCCACAAAATTTGTATAATGATGTACGCCTTTGGCCTCGCCTTTGACGGATTGACCGTCGGGGCTGTTGATTTTCTCAGGCGAGAAGCTCCAGCCGCTTACCGATTTACCAGAAACCATATCATTCGATCCCATCAACCATTCAATCGAACCGTGTGAGCCGAGAATGCGTGCGCCCAAACCGAAACGGCTGTTGCTAAACGAAGATTGCCACGTTACTACCATGTCGTTCGGATAATCCAATGTGACAGCAATCGTGTCAGGCACTTCACGCCCGTCTTTTTCTGAGAAAACTCCGCCGGACATATAAGCTGCGGTCGGTAATCCTAAATCTAAAACACCAATGATCCACGCGATTTGATGCACCATGTTTTCTGTGACGTTACCACCTGAAAACTCCCAGAAGAAACGCCAGTTAATGAATTTGTACGCATCAAATGCTCTCTTCTGGCGACCATTCAAAAACGAATCCCATTTCACATTATCTGCCGTGCAATCCGCCGGAACAGGACGAACCCATTGACCTTGACCGCGTTTGGAATTGCGGCTCATCCATGATTCTACGTGTGTAACCGTGCCAAGCTGACCGGATTTTGCCCACGCCCGTGCGTCTTCAAAATATCCTGCGCTTTGATGTTGTAAGCCAATGCCGACTACGCTTTTGGATTTTTTCGCAGCGGCGAGACAGGCTTCAGCTTCTTCGATTGACCAAGTCATGGTTTTCTCGCTGTACAAATCTTTGCCTGCTGAGATGGTATCGAGAAAGTGCCGCGAATGGCAATGCAACGGCGTCGCAACGATCACCGCATCAAGGTCTTTCATCTCCAGCATCTTGCGATGATCGGTGAAGGTTTTGACATTCGCGGTATTTTGCCCGGTCTCAGTCAGCAATTTTTTTGCCTGATCGAAACGTGAATTATACACGTCCGTAAGTGCTACGAATTCGACATTTGGAGCTTTCACAAATTCGTGCATTAACTCCTGCCCGCGTGCGCCGGGGCCAATAATGCCAAGCCGTACGCGATCATTGGCTCCTAAGACACGCGCCGTCGGAAGTGTTAAGCCAAGCGCAGTGGTCGCCACCGCCTGTTTCAGAAAATCTCTTCGTTCAATAGTCATAGCTGGATTCCTTTGTTTGATTTGTGCTGTGTGAATAACAATCATTGATGATCCGACCTTTTTTGACAAGGTATTGACGTGCTATTTACCATTCAGGATTCAAATTATCTCGTAAAAATTTGACCGATCCCAAGTCGCGTATTATTCTTTGGCAGCAATTCATTAGCAACTCTGCTGATCAATTCTGGAAAATCAAACTAAGCACCGGAGAATAAGATGAACCCACACCTCCCCAGCTCGGCAAGCTCTGCCGATGCGATGACAGGTAAACTCAAACACCTGCGCTGGTATATCTGTGCCCTGCTCTTTTTTGCAACGGTAGTAAATTACATTGATCGGCAAGTGCTTGGGACACTCGCGCCAAGTCTGCAAAAAACAATTGGCTGGACAGAATCTGAATACAGTCAAATTGTTATCTGGTTTCAAATTTCTTATGCCGTCATGTTCCTATTTTGGGGCTTCATCATTGATCGCATTGGCACGAAGAAAAGTTTTTCGATTGCTGTTATCTGGTGGTCATTAGCTGGAATGTCAACTGCTCTTGTCTCCAGTGCAATGGGGTTCAGCATCGCTCGATTTTTCCTTGGCATTGGCGAAGCTGCTAATTTTCCGGCCTCGGTAAAAACTGTCGCCGAATGGTTTCCGAAAAAAGAACGGGCCTTCGCAACAGGAATTTTCAACGCCGGAACAAACGTTGGAGCCATTATCGCTCCGGCAGCAGCAATCCTTCTGGCGGAGGCTTTCGGATGGCAAAGTGCATTTCTCTTCACCGGAGCAGTCGGATTTCTCTGGTTAATTTTCTGGTTGCTGATCTATCAATCCCCGGAAGAACATCCCCGGCTTTCGGCAGACGAATTTATGCTCATTCGGGATGGAGAAGAGCCTGAAATTGAGGTGAAGCGGACCTTCGCTGAAGTCGTAGCATACTGGGCTTCATTGCTTAAATATCGCCAACTCTGGGCCTTCGCTTTCGGAAAAATGCTGACGGACCCGGTGTGGTGGTTTTATCTTTTCTGGTTGCCCAAGTTTCTCAATAAAAATTTCAATATCAGCGGCAGGGCATTAATTCCGTACTTAACGTTAGTCTACATTATTGCCGACGTTGGTTCGGTCGGCGGTGGCTATCTTTCATCGGCACTGATCAAACGTGGCTGGACGGTGAACTGGGCGCGCAAAATTACTATGTTGTCTTTTGCGGTAGTGATGCCACTCGTCGCCATTGCCCACTACACCCAAAGTGCGTGGACGGCTGTTATCATGATCGGGATCGCAGCAGGAGCGCATCAAGGCTGGTCGGCGAATCTCTTTACCTTGCCGGGTGACATGTTCCCTAGAAAAGCAGTGGGTTCCGTGGTCGGTGTTGGCAGTTGTGCCGGAGCGTTGGGCGGAATTATGTTGCCGCTTTATATCGGAAAAGTCCTGGATCAAAATCCGGGCTATTATTTGCCGATGTTCATTATTGCAGGCGTGACGTATATCATCGCGTGGTGTGTGATTCACAGTTTAGTACCTAAGTTAGAGCCAGCAAAACTCTAAAATTTATTGGCTGCGTTCAATGTCAAAAGGCAGGTTCATTAATGGTGAACCTGCCTTTTTTAAAGCACTAAATATGCCGAGCAGCTCGCCCTTACTGCATCGGCTTCTGCGAATTATTTAGAGTCCTGATAGCGTAAAATCAAGCCATCGGCTCCGACCGCCCAGATTTGTTTTTTCTTTGCATATAACCCGTACAGATTTTGCGACGTTCCACTCTCCTGCGTGAACCAAGTTCGACCGCCGTCTCCGGTTCGTAAAACAGTCCCTTTCCAACCAACAATAAAGCCCTGGTCGTCATTCACGAAAACTACGCTGAGCAGGGTTTGTTTACTTTCAACTTTTACAGGCTCCCACGAAGCTCCACCGTTTTCTGTCCTCAGAACTGTTCCTTTATCTCCCACAATCACAGCTTCTTTTTTGCCCGTTGCTTCGATGTGGTAAAGATGTCCCTTAGCCCCGCTGGTTTGTTTGGCCCAGGTTCGTCCGGCATCTTCGGTATAAAGAATTGTCCCTTTGCCGCCGACTATCCAGCCTCGCTTATCATTGACGAATTTGACGTGAACCAATTCTTCTTTCGTTCCACTTTCCTGTTGCGCCCACGACTGACCGCCGTCCTCGGTATGCAAAACACGACCTTCGGTTCCGACTACCCAGCCTTTTTTCTTACTTGGAAAAGCAAGGCTGTAAAATTCGGGAAGCTCTTGATTAAGCGGAGTTTTTGGCGCAATGATTTGAAATTTAGGAGACCAGATTTCACCGCCGTCCGTCGTCTGATAAATACGTGCGCCGCTCGCTAACAAAAAGCCATCTTTTTTACTCAGAAACAGGACATCATTGATGGCTGTTTTGACACCTGCATCCTGCGCCACCCAGCGTTCTCCATTGTTGTTTGTGGTGCGAATAATACCGCGCTCTCCAACGATCCAGCCGTTGTCTTTGTCGACAAAATAAACTGCATTCAGTTCACAACGAGTGCCTTTACTATCGCATTTCGTCTCTTCCTGACGCGCACGTTGCCACTGTGCCTGGACATCAACCATACTCACGCACAACATCACCCCGATCCAAAACATGTGAAATAAACTACGCAATTTCATTTAGCCTTTTCCTCCTGGCGAAAATTATACCGGACAACAGCACTGACATTGACTGATTTACTTTGCAACTTCGCAGGCTCAAATCGTAACTGCTTCACCGTCGCTAAGGCTGAATCGTCTAATCCAAAACCCGCCCAGCGAATCACCTCAACGGCTCCTACTACTCCATCCGATTGAAAGATTACTTTCAGCTCAATCGTAGCAGCAATTCCCATTAAATCGGCAGTCGCAGTGTAAGCTGGTTTTAAGCGCCTGAAAAACTGTGGCGGCTTAATCTGGAGCCTGCCCGCTTCCTCCGAATCCAGATCATAAACTTCTCCTGGATTTACATCCGCTGTTGTCGCACTGGATTTTAGGGCATCAGCCGATTGACGCCAAATCGTTTTAGTTAATTCTTTCAGCCTTTCGTGCGCTACAGTTTCTTTTTCCGCTCGCGCCTGCTCAAACAAAAATCTAATCAACTTTCCAGTGCGCGTTTCGACGACGAAAGCAGCAATCATCACATCGAAGTAAAATTCGCGTTCTGACAACAATCGTCGTTGCACTTTGGCGGTTCCAATCAAATAATAATCACAACCAATGCTCAAACCCAACGCACGCGCATCTTCTACTTTTAAATTAAGGCTTCCACTGTATCCGGTTCCTCTCACAGCAAGATTTAATTGTTGTTCGTTAACTAAGACAATTTCATCAGCTTCAGCCAGTTTTCGTAATTGCTGCGAAACTTCCACTGTTCCAGTGAAATCAAGAATTGCAAGACGCGGCTGCGCCAATGTGACGACTGAAAACAAACAGAAAAGAACTGACCAGCAGCTCGCTATTAATTTAATTTCCATAGCCCTTCGACAGCCGCGCTGGCTTCTGCCGGATAACACAAACGATGAATTTCGTAACGTCCCATGCCGCGTACTACTTCAGAAATATCGGCAATATCGCACAGCTCGCGTGACCCCTTTTTTTCAATGTACAAACGACCTTTGCCTTCAGGGCGATAGATATTGTAATAGGGCACGTCGGACGCACGATCTTCAATTAAATAATAAGCAGGATCATATCCTGCGGCTGAAATTCTTGCGCGGGCTTGCGCTACGAGTTCTTTGCGTTCGGCTTCTGGCAAATCCACGTCGCGCACTTTGAAAAGCCGCCGTTCGAGAAATCTTGTCGCAAAATCTTTCAAAATCGGATCAGTCTCGTGGGCCCACTGCTTGATATGAAACATGACATCGTGATCGTCAAACCGCAGGTATTCTTCGACCGTTAATTCCTGCTCTGTCAGCACTCTTTGCATAACCGAACCTTCCAGCAAAAATCCTAATTTCCCGTTGGCGGCCAATTCTACGGCACGCCGCATGATGCATTGCAGGACAGCTTCGGCGGAGCGCAACGTCCGATGAAAATACACTTGCCGAAACATATAGTATCGCGCCCGTAAATATTCTTCTGCGGCATATAAACCATTCGACGCCAGATACACGCGATCATTGGCCAAATCCACTTCTAACGATTGAATGATCCATTCCAAATCGTAGTTGCCATACTGCGCTCCGGTCATCAAAGAATCCCGCAGCAAATAATCAAAGCGGTCTACATCAAGCTGCGATGAAACCAGTTGGCTGACGAACTTTGATTGATATTTGTTTTCGAGTGCAGCGACGACTTTATCCGGCAGGGATGAATCGTATTCTTTCAATAATTTGTGAACCTGCGTTTCCAGGTTGGCGATAATTTTGACCGTCCATATTTCATGATGCTGCTGCAAAACTTTTTCCATGACGTGCGAAAAAGGCCAATGCCCCAGATCGTGCAACATCGCCGAAGCGCGTGCGACAACTCGATCTTCTTCACTGATTTCATATTTTTCGCGGAAGCGATTCATCACCCGCGTCATCACATGCATCACTCCCAAACTGTGCGTGAAGCGCGAATGCTCTGCACCCTGATACGTGTAATGCGCCAACCCCAATTGACGAATGTAGCGCAAGCGCTGAAATTCGCGGGTATCAATCAGCTTAATCAGTAACGCATCATCTTTGCGATGATCCGACAAAGTAATGATGTTGTGAACCGGATCACGGTAAATACGTTCCATATTTTTCAGGTCGGGAAATTTTTCGAGATTGCTTAAATTTCAGTAATGAGCCGTGTCAGCAAAGCAGTTCTGCGCGGAATATCTGCCACAATAATATGCTCGTGTTCAGCGTGTGCGCCTGCGCCGTCTACACCTAAACCATCCAGTGTTGGAATCCCCAGTGCCGCCGTAAAATTGCCATCGGAGCCGCCACCAACTACACCTTCAAGTAGATCAATCTCGAACTCCGCCGCGCAACGTCTGGCAATTTCGTAAAGTGTCAGATTTTTTTCTGAACGCTCCATCGGAGGACGATTGATGCCGCCGATTAATTCTAATTGTGCTCCATCCAGAACGGGTTTTAAATTGCGAATCGCGGCTTCAAGATCGGCTCCGTCATTCATTTTCCAAAAGCGAAAATCTATCTTCGCGCTGGCTTCTGCCGGAACCACATTGGAAGTCGTTCCACCCTTTGTGATGCCAACATTCACCGTCATGCCGCGTTCATAATCATTCAGCTCAGCTAAGCGCAAAGTCTGATGGGCCAACTCGACAATCGCATTAATTCCTCTTTGCGGGTCAAGTCCGGCATGCGCGGCACGACCTGTCACTTTCAGTTTGAAATCGCCAATGCCCTTGCGTCCCGTCTTGACCTGACCACCAGGAATCGGAGGTTCTAAAACTAAAACTGCGACAGATTTTTTCGCCTCCTCTTCAATCAGGCTCCGCGAAGTCTTACTGCCAATCTCTTCATCACAGGTCAACAGCAGGCTCACCGGATGTTTGGTTGGTAAGCCAAGTGTAGTGATTGCTTCCAGTGCATTCATTGCGATGGCAATGCCGGATTTCATATCAAAAATGCCAGGACCGTGCGCTGTCCCCGCTTCCGTCATACGAAATGGCATACGGGGTAACGTCCCCAAAGGCCAGACGGTGTCGAGATGTCCAATGATAAGAATCGGTGGCGTATTTTCTGGATGTCCGAAATTAAAATGAGCTAACAGATTTGTTCCGTAACCAGGTTGCGGGTAAAATCGTATCTTAGTAGTCAGGTTCCGAAGTTTTTCAGCGATAAGATCAGCGAGTTGAGTAATCTCAGCCGCTGCACGCGAAGTAGATTCCTGTTCCACTAACTCACAGATAAGTTTAAGAATTGCGTCGTGACGTTGGACAAAGTGATGAAGAAGTGCAACCATATTCGCTTTCGCGTCAACTAAGTATTGGCAACATGCAAGGCGATTGACAAAGCAGTTGAATCATGCACAATACGCAAGCATCTGACAAGTTAATAGATGACGGATGGATCAGATGTGTTGTCAGTCCTCTTTTAGCTCCCACGCCCCAAAGAATCACTTGTACGGTCTGCTTGTTTGCTTGTGAACATTTGAAGTTTTATTATATTAGTAGTGGGAAAGTGGTTAAGTTTAAGATCGCGTGTCATTAATCTTGTTGCAATTATTTTCCCGGTGTTGTGAAGGGAATCTGTCGTCTATAAGACACCAGTCGCATTAATTCCGACACCCCGTAAATCAATCATCTAGCTTATTAGTCGAACGACTCGGAGGATTAAATTAATTATGAAGAAGTTAGGATTTTTTGCCCTTGCGCTTTCACTAAGCGCATTATTATCGTCCACTCCAGCTCTTGCTAAGAACGACAAGGTCAACGATAAAGCACCAACCGTCACCACTCAACAAGCGCAACCGGATTTACCGGAAGTTTGTTTTCCTTTCTATAAAGAATATTTTGAGGAAAAGACCAATCTTGATAAAAAATATGTAAATGCAAAAACCTTTCTGGAAAAATGCCCCCAGGCTGATGATTACTGGAAAAAAGGTCCCCAATCATTTATCAAGAAATATGATCTGAGCAAAATTAATACCAAATGTGCTGACGCTGACAAAGCATTTTTTGGTGCTCCGAATGAAGCTAATTTACTCAGCTTTATGAGTGCTTGCGACATCTGGATTGCTCAGGCTCCAACTCCAGACGTGTATTACTCGACGAGAATTGCACTTGGTTCAGGCTTTGGCGTACTGGCCGGATTCTACAAAGACACTGCTCGTGGAAACTCTTATACAGAAAAAGCTCTTCAAAATGTCTCGCAATCGGCGACCCCAAAAGAGTGGACAGAAGCAAATTGGGCGACCTTTCGCAAAGAAAATACAGCCAGATTAGTGCAGTACAAAGGTCTCTATAAATTACGTCAGACTTCGCCTGACTATCCAGGGGCAATCAAAGACTTCAGCGATGCGGCAGCTATTAAAGATGGGCCTGCAATTAAAGACCCGAACACTTATCTGCTCCGCGCCGAAGCAATTACAGAATCTTTGTATAAGAAGTATGACGAAGAATATAAAGCTCTCACCGAAGATGAAAGACGTGGTGATAAGGGCAAAGCAACATTGGCGAATATTTATCCGGTAGTAGCACGATTAGCGAATGATTACGCACGTGTTGTGACGGTGACTGAAGGTCTGCCTCCCTACAAAGCCATTTATGATGACTCCAAAACGCAATGTGAAGAATTTTATAAATTCCTCAAAAACGGGAAAACCAATGAGATTGAAGAACTGTACAAACGATTCAAGACTGATATAGGAGCATCTGATCTGGAAATCAAGGTTGAAGAATCAGCAACACCTAAGACTTCAATAGGTAAAACTGGTAAAAAAGCAACTGCCGCTGCACCTGCTGGTGGAACTACTATAGCTCCAACCGCAGGTGGCGATGCAACTGCCAAACCCGCAGCAGCTGGCACTGCCAAGACGACAACTAAACCCGCGCCAAAGAAGCGCAAATAAACAAATCGGCGACGTCAAGCCAAACACAAAAGTACCGAAAAGCCAGCACCCGTTATCGAGAGCTGGCTTTTCGCACTTACAAGGAACGAATGTCGGTTAATCCAGAAATACAGGGCGAAACTAAACTAGTGGAAGACGTAATAATTTCGAGCGAAGCACCAACTGTGCCTCAAATCATTACCCCCGAAGTAGAAAAGCTTCAACAGGTCATCCATTATCAGTTCAAGGAGAAAAATCTTTTACTGCGTGCGCTGACACATCGGTCTTTTGCCAACGAACATCCTGAGCCTCGTCCTCAACATAATGAAGCTCTCGAATTTCTCGGCGATGCAGTGCTGGAATTTCTGGTGAGCGATTGGTTGTTGGAGCTATTCCCTTTGCAAAAGGAAGGGACTCTCTCCAAGCTCCGCGCCTTTGCTGTCAGTGCGACCAGCCTGCAAAAACGTGCCGCGCAGATTACTTTAGGTGATTATTTATTCTTAAATCGCGGGGAAGAAAAAACCGGTGGGCGGACTAAGTCTCATCTGCTGGTAGATGCTTATGAAGCTCTGATTGCGGCGATCTATTTGGATGGCGGAATTGAGGCGGCCAAAGCATTTGTCCGGTGCGAATTTGCAGTGACATTTTCGCAAATGAATCCAGACGATTTAACCGCTACTGATTATAAAACGGCACTTCAGGAAAGCTTGCAAGCTTCAGGATTACCGACTCCGAAATACGCTATCATTGAAAAACAAGGCCCCGACCATCGCCGGATTTTTCAGGTTGAATTGCGCGTCAATGGAAAGCGTCTGGCGACCGGACAAGGCACAACCATCAAAAGTGCTCATCAGGATGCAGCACAATCTGCTTTAGCCCAGTTACCCGCTGAAATCGAAAATCTAAAATCCAGCTAAGCTCCTGAAATTATTAAGCAGCTTGTTGCACTTGTGAAAGGCAATCCAGCTCACAGCTATATTCTTTCGCCAGGTTTTCCAATTTGTCCCAATCTGCGTCGGAAACTACCAGATAGCCTTGAAAATCCACGTATAAATCCCACTGGCTATTTCTCAAGTCTTTAATCAACTGGTCACAGTCTTGAACATTCCCATTAATTTCAGCGCGAAAATATCTATTCATCATAGGATCGTTATAAAGGTGAGGGGCTTAATTTACCGAGTGCGAATAGTGATCCAGAGCCGGCGTGGTTAATCTTGTCTCTTGCTCGCATCAGGAGAGGGGGCTAATGTTTTCAACAAATAAAATATACCACTTAATACATTCTTTAAACAACTATAAACTTTTGTTTTTAACTTGACTTAGATCGTGCGCACCGCGATATTCTAGTTTTTTGGTGTCACCGTAATTTTGATGCTATGGAACTGCCAGCCTCTACAATTCGACTTTGCTCAAGCCTGTCAGAGTTTTCGGCTTGCCTTCAGATGCAACGCGAAGTCTGGCAATTCGCAGATCTCGACATTACCCCTTTGCGTTCATTTGTCATTACCAAAAATAGCGGCGGTTTTACGCTTGGGGCTTTTTCAGATACGGGCAATCAACTACTGGGATTTGCCCATGCGTTAGCTGCTTTCGATGAACAGAGTCAACCTTATTATTATTCTCACATGCTGGCAGTTGATCCGGCGTTCCAAAACTCCGGGCTTGGATTGAAGCTCAAATTTGCTCAGCGTGATTACGCGCTGCAACGTGGCATTGAATTGATGGTCTGGACTTTTGACCCGCTACAATCACGTAACGCACACCTCAATATCAACAAACTTGGCGGAGTCATCCGAAAATATCAGGTTGATTATTATGGCAGTCATAGCACCAGCCAACTCCATCGTGGATTGGAGACAGACCGCTTATTGGTTGAATGGTGGCTGGATTCTGGGCGTGTCAAATCCATTGCAGAATCAGGTAATCAACTCGCTTTACCACCTGTTGCCAGGGTAGCGATTCCTTTCGATCTGGAAGAAATCAAAACTCGTAACTTAGAAGAAGCACGGATGTGGCAGTTGCAGACTCGTCAGAGCTTTCAGACGCATCTCAGTAATGGTTTATTTTGCGCTGGATTCGAGCGCGGCACGAATGAGAAGCCGAGCCAGTATTTATTTTTTTCAGACCTCGGATAATGACAGGATCATTCCAGGCATTATCGCCTGTTGATCTCCAGCTCAAGTGATTAATTATGCCAAGTCCTATTATTGCGGCTATTCGTAGTGGGTCAGCTCCCGCTCAAGCCAAGATGGCGGCAGCCAGAGGAGCCTTGCCATTGCCCCCCGAGGACCTGCTCGAAATTCTGGTTGTCCTGTGCCAGGATCAAGACGTTGATCTGCGCTCAACGGCTATCAAATCGCTCAATGAGTTCGATGCTAATCGGATGCGGGAAGTAGTCAAATTAACCGCGACACCAACCGATGTTCTTCAGTATCTCTGCACCTGGCGCGGTGGGAAAAAAGATTTCTACGAAGCCATGGTTTTGAATGATTCAACCCCGGATCGGGGCATGTCCGAGTTAGCACGATGGAACAAAGATGGTTCACTTTTAGAATTAATCGCCATCAATCAGGAACGAATGATTCGCCATCCTGAAATAATCTCCGCTCTGATTGAAAATAAAGCCAGTACCCCGGAAGCTGTGCGACGTGCCACTGAATGCCGAATTGAATTCTTCGAGAAAGAGCTGGGAGCAAAGCGCGTCAAAGATGAACGCCGCGCACGCGCCGCCGCCGCCTCAGCCGCGCTAGGTCTCAATTATGTTGAAGAAGCCCTGATCGAACTAATTGATGACGACATCAAGATTGAGGAATTGAGTTTTGAAAATGCACTTGGCGGGGAAGATGACCCCAAAATAGGACCTGAATTCCAACGGATCATCCGTGACGAAATTAACCGTGTCAATGCTGAGGAAGAGGTTGTTGAGGAAGTAATCTCAGAAGAAAATCTCTCCATGATGGCTGATAATCTAATCACTTCAGAGGAAAATCCTGAGGCCGACGAAGTAGTCAACCATATCATCAGTCAAATGTCCGCTGAAGGCGAAGAAACTTCGGCTGAACGCCTGACCATGCTGCAAAAGATCGCACGGATGTCCGCTAAATCCCGCGTCAAATTAGCCATCAAAGGCAATCGTGAAGCCCGCAATATTTTGCGACGCGATCCAAATAAATCCGTCATTATGGGCGTCCTCGGTAACGCTCGTATTACTGAATCGGAAGTCGAAGCGATCTCGGCGATGAAGACGCTGCCGGAAGAAGCTTTGCGGCTGATCTCATTGAACCGGCAATGGGTTAGAAATTATCCGATTATTCATAATTTAGTGAGAAACGCACGGACTCCGGTCGCCACCAGCCTGCCGTTACTCAACCGATTATTTCCCAAGGATTTGAAAGCCATGATCACGAATCGTAATGTCCCCGACGTACTCCGCAAGCAGGCGGGGCGATTAACTCTGGCGCGTCGTTCGTAAATCGTTGTGGATAAATTGACAGCCCTCTTATTTTACTTGTAAGATAACAAACTATTTTGCGCAGTTTTATCAATTTATCAAAATTAATTCAGCCTCAAACACAAGAGAGGAGAGGCACTAACAACCATGCCCACATTAGGTGAAGAACTACGGAGAGTACGAGAAGAAAAAGGCATGAACTTGCGCGAAGTTTCTGATGCAACACACATCGGAAGTCGCTTTTTGCAAGCCATTGAGTCTGACAATTATTCGATCCTGCCCGGTGGTATTTTCAATCGTGGCTTTGTGCGAAGCTATGCTCGATATGTTGGCATGGACGAAGAACAGGCCATGGTGCTTTACAATCAACAGCTTGAATCACAAGGTGGAGAAGCGCCACGGATTCCGGCCCCAAGTCTGGATGGCATTGACGAAGAAGCCAGCTCTCCCTGGGGCAGCATTGCCTTAATTGTTATTACCTTACTTTTCCTTAGTGCGGGTATCTTTTCTGCCTGGAAATGGTTCAAAGGTGGAGAAGCTTTTTCAGCGAGCAATCCGTCTCCAAGCGTTTCCGCCAGTGCATCACCATCTGAAACGGCTACGCCTTCACCATCCGCCAGTCTTTCGCCAACAGTAGGGACTTCACCTGCTGTGACTCCATCACCCGGTGCTACAATTTCTCCGTCAGTTGCTCCCATACTTGGAGCGATGCAATTAAAATTACAAGCCAAAGATGGTGAGTGCTGGATCAAAATCAGAACGGATGCCAATCCCAGGAGTGAAATGGCAACGCTAAAACCTGGTGAATACCGCGAGGTTTCTGCCAATGAGCGTTTCGTTGTCAACATCGGAAATGTCACAACTTTAAATGCTTACTTGAACGGGAAGCCGATCACAATCAATGCGAACAAAGGAAAATTTATTGCCGAAGGCATCCTGATTACGAAGGATAACCAGCAATCATTTGTACCGACTGCACCGGCAGCACCGCCGCAGTAGTTATGCTGATTCATGAATTTATAAAATGGTCATTGTGGGATTATTACTTGACCAGTTTGCCTGATGATGGCAACCAATAACTAAATAAATACGCCACAAACCGCGCGGCAATCAATGCTTGCGCGGTTTTTGTTTATCCAGAACTTTTACCACTACTCATAATTTATGCTCATAGACAATCTACCTGAAGCGCTAACCTTTGATGACGTTTTATTACTACCGGCCTATTCTGATTTGTTGCCGACAGAAACTGAAACTGTCACTCGTGTCACTCGTAATATTAGCCTCAACATCCCTTTGCTGAGTTCAGCGATGGATACGGTGACGGAAAGTCCGATGGCCATTGCCATTGCTCAACAGGGAGGCATCGGAGTCATTCATAAAAACTTTTCGATTGGTGCGCAACGCGACGAAGTTGATAAAGTCAAACGCTCAGAATCCGGCATGATTGTTGACCCTGTCACCATTACTCCTGAACGTCCGTTACGTGATGCTTTAGCTTTGATGCAACGCTACAAAATCTCCGGCGTACCCGTCATTGTTGATGGTGGAAAACTTGTCGGAATTTTGACGAATCGGGATTTGCGTTTTGAAAATCGGCTGGATTTACCAATTTCAGAAGTGATGACGAAGGATAATCTCATCACTGTTTCAGTCGGTACGACGTTGCGCGAAGCAGAAGGAATCCTCCAAAAACATCGCGTCGAAAAACTTTTAGTGGTAGACGATAACTATCACCTGAAAGGTCTCATCACCGTCAAGGACATTCAGAAAGCCATTCGTTACCCAAGTGCCGCCAAAGACGAAATCGGTCGTCTTCGTTGCGCTGCTGCGATTGGCGCAACCGGAGACTTCCTCGAACGTGCCACCGAATTAATCAATGCTCGTGTAGACGTGCTGGCAATTGATACCGCCCATGGTCATTCCATCCGCGTCATCGAAGCCATCAAAGCAGTCAAGAAAAAATTCCCTGAAGTACAATTGATCGCCGGCAACGTCGCTACCGGAGCAGGTGCGAAAGCCCTTGTTGCTGCAGGTGTTGATGCTGTCAAAGTCGGAATGGGGCCTGGCAGTATTTGTACGACTCGTGTCGTTTCAGGGGCAGGCGTCCCGCAAATCACCGCTGTTGCAGAATGTGCCAAAGCCATCGCAGGTTCCGGGGTTCCGGTTATTGCCGACGGAGGAATAAAATTTTCCGGCGACCTGACCAAAGCTATTGCCGCTGGTGCGGATTCCGTCATGATCGGATCATTGCTGGCGGGAACCGATGAATCTCCAGGCGAAATCATTTTGTATCAGGGACGTAATTTCAAATCCTATCGCGGAATGGGATCAATCGGAGCCATGAAAGAAGGCAGCAAAGACCGCTACGGTCAGGAAGGCACAGAAATAGAAAGCAAGTTGGTTCCTGAAGGAATTGAAGGTCGTGTCACGCACAAAGGTTCTCTGGCGGCATTAGTCGGGCAATTAGTTGGAGGCTTAAAAGCCGGAATGGGATACACCGGATGCCGGACGATTGAAGAGCTGAAAACCAATGCTCGCTTCATAAAAATCACGGCGGCGAGCTTGAAAGAATCGCACGTCCACGATGTTTTTATTACGAAAGAAGCTCCGAATTATCGGGCTGAATAATTGAGAAGAACCGTAAATTATCGGGCTTCCCTTCGACTGCCAAAGCACCGATATATTGCGGTTTCGGATTCAGATGATAGAGCGTCCAGCGCTGATGTTCCTGCGGAAAGTGATGGACGCTGAGCAGTTCCGGCTGATCTGAATTTAATGAAACATCAAACTCATCCAATGGAAATGTCAGCCCATCGCCTCTCGCTTTGAGATAAGCTTCTTTGCGAGTCCAACCATTGAAAAATGCTATTTGCTGTAATTCCGGCGCGATAGCTTGCAACGCTAATCGCTCATTTTTCGAGAAGAAACTCTCTGCAACTTTGTCGTAAGAATCTTCATAACGAAGAGCCTCAACATCAATTCCCACCGCTTTCTCCCAAGCCAGTGCACAAATTACAACGCCCTCAGAATGCGACAAATTAAATTGTAAGGAATGAGGATTTCCTCCTTCATTCATCAACCACGGCTTACCTTGTGCGCCATATCCAAACCGGAGCAAGTCTGGAGAAGTCAGCAAATATTTTCCAATAATAATTCTTAACCAGCTTCGTGCGTTGACGTAATTTTTACGGTCTTTTTCAAAGCGAAACCGTTGTGATTTCTGGACTTCATCGAGTGACAAAATTTGCAAATTCTGATTAATTTCTACCGCAGGAAGCAAAGAAAAATCTTCATACCAGACATGCACTTCATCTTTAGAAAAACCCGAATTATCCGGTGCAATAACCCAATCAATAGCTGTAGTTTTATTCAATTCAGAATTCATCGTTTCTCATTCAGCAATCATCATTCAGCCAACATCCGTTCCGCTTCTTCTTCTGACATGCCTTCCAGCTCAGCCAACAAAGCCGCCAGTTCTGCATCTTCCGTTGAGGAAGATAAAATTTCATCAACCACCATCGCCAGACCTTCAACCGTTGGCGCTTCAAATATTTTTCTCAATGGAATTTTTACGCCGAACACGTTTTGCAATCGAGCTACAACCTTTGTAGCCAACAATGAATGCCCTCCCAATAAAAAGAAATTATCGTTGATACCGACCTGCTCTATCTTCAACAACTCTCCCCAGATAATCGCTAATACTTCTTCCGTCGAAGTCCTGGGAGCAATGTACGTGTCAGCCTCTTCTCGTATTGAAGCTTCAGGTTGAGGCAAAGATTTTCGGTCAACTTTTCCATTTGGAGTCAATGGCAAACGCTCCAACAAAACAAATGCCGAGGGAATCATGTGCGCAGGAAGTCGCTTTTGAAGTTGTGCCCGGATTTGAGCTGACTGGAATTTTGATGGAGCGACAAGATAGGCAACCAGCCGCTGATCGCCCGGTTGATCTTCACGAACGATCACGACTGCATCATTTATTTCAGGCAAACGCTTCAGGGCTTCTTCGATTTCGCCAAGTTCAATCCGAAATCCTCGCAATTTCACCTGTGCATCAGCACGCCCCAGTAATTCAATTGTCCCATCAGCTAAATAACGCCCAAGATCGCCGGAGAAATACAGAAAGTGCTGAGTGCTAAGTGCTGAGTCCTGAGTCCTGAGAATCTGAAACTTTTCTTTCGTCAATTTGGGGCGATTCAAATATCCGCGTGTGACGCCGTTGCCGCCGATGCAAAGCTCGCCCGCTACGCCGATTGGCGCGATGTTTTGATTTCGATCCAAAAAATAAATCCTCGTATTCGCAAAGGGTTTGCCAATCGGAACCATCCCTTCGCCTGACAAGTCATCTGATTCAAAATAAGTGCTGTCAATCGTCGCTTCCGTCACACCGTACGAATTCACGACTCGCGTTTGCGCTCCACAAACACTTCGTAGCTTTCTATATTCTTCGCGTTGCCACGTGTCTGAACCGACTACGACCAGCCGCATAAAATCTAAGCGCAAATTATTTTCTGCCAGATGCTCAAGCAACGGACGCATCACCGCCGGAACAAATTCAGCCGAATCTATTTTTTCCTTACGCATCAAATCGTAGAGGCGATCAGGCTCGAGTAAATAATCTGTCGGACAAATCACTAGCTTCGCGCCACTGCCAAGAGCGCGAACAAAATCACCGGTGAAGACATCAAAGGAAAAACTCGCCATCTGTAAATGACTCTTCAGCGACGAAAGTTTATACGCTTCATCCCACGCCACGAATGCATTCACAACATTGCCGTGCGTTACCATTACACCTTTCGCTTGCCCTGTAGAACCGGACGTATAAATCAGGTATGCCAGATTATCAGCGCCGACTTCAACACATAGATTTTGATTGTCAAAGTTTTCTGATTGAAATTTGTCGCCCAGATCGTCCAGATAAATTACTTGTGCCAAATGATCCGGCAATCTTTCCCGGAGGTGCTGCTGTGTCAACAAAACTTTGACGCTTGCATCAGCGAGCATGTAACCTAATCGCTCACCCGGATAATTTGGATCAAGCGGTAAATAGGCTCCTCCGGCTTTGAGAATGCCCAACACACCAATCACCATTTCGAGAGAACGTTCGACGCACAGACCAACAATTGCTTCAGGAGCAACACCAAATTTTCGCAAGTGATGTGCTAAAAAATTTGCCCGCTTATTTAATTCTGAATACGTGATATTTTTTTCATCAAACGAGACGGCAATGGCTTCAGGCATACGCGCCGCCTGTTGCTCAATCAATTGATGCAAACATAACTGTGGAACTTCTACTGTGGGCGCATTCCAATTAGATAAAATTAGTTGCTGCTCTTGCTTCGTCAGGAGTGGCAACCGGGAAATTTCCTGCGCCGGATCTTCGATGATTCCCTCCAGCAAAATTCCCCATTGTGCCAGCATGCGCCCGGCAGTTTCTGCGGTAAATAAATCGCGGTCATATTCCAACCAGACTTCCAGACCTTCCGACTTTTCGTAGACATCCAGGCTCAAATCAAATTTAGCAGTCGTGCTGGCAAGCTTGACTGGGGACAGACTAATGCCGTTCCAATGCGACCCAATATCCGGCGCATTCTGCAAGGCAAACATCACTTGAAAAATCGGCGAGTAACTCAAGCTTCGTTCCGGTTGAAGTGCTTCAACTAATTTTTCAAACGGCATCTCCTGATGCGCATAGGCTCCCAAGGCGCGTTCACGCGTTCGTTGCAGCAATTCAATAAATTTCGGATCACCTTCTAAATTCCCGCACAAAGCTAAGGTATTCACGAAAAAACCAATCAGACTTTCTGTTTCAGTTTTCAGACGCCCGGCAATTGGAGTTCCGACCACGACTTGCTCCTGACCGCTGTAACGCATCAGCAAAACCTGAAAGGCTGAAAGCAACGTCATGAATAAGGTTACACCTTCCTGCTGACTTAAAGATTTCAGTTCATTCAGTAACTTCGCCGGCACAAGTCTAGAGATTTGTGCGCCGCGATATTGTTGTCTCGCCGGACGCTGCTTATCGGTTGGCAGCTCTAAAAAGGCAGGCATACCGCTCAGATGATCGCTCCAATAACGAAGCTGCTCGTCTAAGATTTCGCCTTGTAAAGATTCCTGTTGCCAGCAGGCATAATCAGCGTATTGAATCGACAGATCAGGGAGTTGCGACGACTGACTATAGTTCGCACCTAATTCATTGAGGAAAATACTGACTGACCATCCATCACTAATAATGTGATGAAATACTATTATCAACAAATGTTCGGATTCGCTGAGCCGGATCAAATTAACACGCCATAACGGATTACACGTCAGATCAAAAGGCTTTTCGGTCATCAAAGTAATCTGGCGCAATTCTTCAGCCTGACGGTAATCGTACGAGAATTTACTAAGATCAGTCAGCGGCAATTCAGCCTGAATAGCTGGAGCAATGATTTGACGGCCCTGTCCATTTTCCGACACAAAACTTGTTCGTAATATCTCGTGACGATCCACTACGGATTGCAAAGCGTTGCGCAATCTGGACGCTTCAAGATTTCCCTTGAGCCGAACGATTTTACTTAAATTATATGTCGCTGTCCCTGGTTCCAGTTGATCGAGAAACCAGAGACGCTGTTGCGAAAAAGAAAGCGGGATTTCAGCCTGCTGGTTCATCGGCAATAAAGCCGGAACATTAGTGATTAAATGATTACTTTGAAATTGGATGACCGCTTCGGCTAAGCCTGCAACCGTTGGAGCATTAAAAATCGCACGTAAAGGAAGCTCAATATGAAAGGCGGTGCGCAGCCTCGCAATCACCTGACTCGCCAATAACGAATGACCTCCCAATGAAAAAAAATGTTCTTGCCTTCCGACCTGTTCGCAGCCTAAAACTTCAGCCCAAATTGCTGCAATAATTTCTTCCGCCGGAGTTTCCGGCGCAAAGTAGCTCGCTTGAATTTGAAAAGAATTGGCATCTGGAGCAGGCAACGCTTTGCGATCAATTTTTCCGTTCGGAGTCAGCGGCAATGAATCAATCTTCACAAAAGCGGCAGGAACCATGTAATCCGGCAGCGTGCGCAAAGCCAGTTCGCGGAGTTCTTGAAAGAGTGAGTTTCGGGTTTCGGGTTTCGGGTTTCGAGGCTCAATTAAAGTTTTTTCAAGGTTGCTGCGGGGGACGATGTAAGCGACTAATTGTTTGCGGTTTGGAACGTCTTCACGCGCAATCACCGCACATTCGCGGACATCGGGATGCCCCATAAGAAATGCTTCAACCTCTCCCAATTCCACGCGAAAACCACGAATCTTCACCTGAAAATCCTGTCGCCCTAAACACTCCAATTCACCGTTTGGCAACCAACGGGCGTAATCACCTGTGCGGCAAAAGCGGGTGTCGGGGAATGAGTGCTGAGTGCTGAGTGCTGAGTGCTGAGTATTCGAAATCGAACGTTCGGAGGTTGAGTCTCGAAACGCAAAATCCGAAACCCGAAACTGCCTTCCGTGAAGGTAGCCGCGCCCGACGCCTGCGCCACTGATGTACATTTCCCCGGCTTCGCCAAGCGGTACTGGTTGTTGATTTTTGTCGAGCAAAAAAATCTGCGTGTTGGCGATGGGTCGCCCGATGGGTACGACTTTGACCTGTCCATCAAGCTCTGAAGATTGAATGCGATGCAGCGCCACAATCCCGCTGGTTTCCGTTTGCCCCATCATGTGAATATGCTGCGCCGGATGCCTGAATTCATTAATCCAGGTGTTTGGAATGTCTGACAGCAGAGGCTCGCTGGCGGATAAAATTAAGCGCAAATTATTCGTCAATAATTCATCGCGCTGCGTGGCGGCAAGCTCTAATAAAGCATTTGTACAATGCCGCTGGAAAGAAGGGACAGCATCAAAAACTGTGACTTGATATTTCTTGATAAGCGCGAAAAGCGGGAGCGGATCCATTCGCTGTTCTTCATCAGCAATAATAACAGTGGCTCCGTGTGCCAACGGGAAAAGCAAATGACGGCGCGACGACGAAAATCCAATCGAAGCCAGATGCAAATAACAATCCTGCGGTGTGAGCTGTAATTCGCTCTGCAAGGCCGTCACATAATGCGTGAGGTTGCGCTGCGTCAACATCGTCCCTTTGGGCTTGCCTGTCGAACCAGAGGTATAAATCAAATAGGATAAATTTTCAGCCTCAAGTTGAATCTGAAGATTTTCGGAACTGTGCTTTGAAATTTCAGACCAGTCAGTATCAAGCGAAACGAACTGAGAATTTGAAGGCAAAAACTGATTCAGCAAATGAGATTCGGTGACGACGATTGGAGCGGCAGTGTCCGCCAGCATGAAAGCGATTCGATCTTTCGGATACATTGGATCAATCGGCACAAAGGCTGCTCCCGCTTTAAGAATTCCCAGAATACCAACTGCCATTGCCACTGATCGCTCGACACAGATCGGAATCATCACTTCCGCCCCTGCGCCAAGTGACCGTAAGTAATGCGCCAACTGATTGGCTTTCTGATTTAGCTCGTCATAGGTTAATTGTTGATGATTGCAAATGACGGCAAGCTGTTGCGGCAGGCGTACGACTTGCTGCTCGAAAAGTTCGTGCCACCAAAAATCCAATGGATGAATTGTATTTATTTCTTTGGTTGTCATTCGTTGCTACTCAAATATGTTTTGCCACCCAGATAACAAATTACCAACTAACCCGAAGTTTCAAATTCGCTATCATCCGGCTGAGCGGAATGTCGTCACTCTGTGGACGCAGGCAATCCCAAAGACTGATTTTTTGTTTTTTCATCAGCCAAAACAACGCAACAATCAGCATCACGCTATATCCGAGCAACGAAGAAAAAGCGGCTCCGACAATGCCTCTGCGGGGCAACCAGTAAAGCAGTGCAAAGACCGTTACAATCGCTGAAGCCAACCGTGCGACAGTGCTTAAACCAGGATAGCCGAGTCCATTCAAGCCACTAATAATAATGGCTCCAGCACCCCAGATTAAGGAAGCGATCAACAATAATCGCAGCGTTCCGGTAGCGGCTAAAAACTCTGCACCATAAGCCAAATGCAAAATATATGGCGCACTCAACATCAAAGGAATAAGAACTAAAATATAAACGTAAATGGTCTGGCGTAAACTTTTGGTTAGTAATTGCACAGACTTTTCAATCTGCCTGGAAGCCGCCACTTCAGGCATCAGAACATCCGCCACCGACGAAGCTAGAACTGTCGTAATTTCAGAAAGTCGCACCGCAATAAAGTAAAGTCCGATTTCCGCGCTTGAAGCCATTGCCCCTAACATCAACTGATCCAGCCGCAAAGTGGTAAAAGCCGTGACAACACCGGGGTGATAACGCATGCCGTAACTCAATGCCATTTTCCACTCAGACCAACTTGGTTGCCACCGGGGTCTCAATACATAAAGAACACCGATAAGTGCTGTCAGGGTATTGGCAGCCTGGGCTGCAATCATCGTAAAAGCAGCACTTTTTAGAGTTAAATGTCCGGTCAGCCAAAGCGCAAAATATGCCACCGATTGAATACCGAAAAAGATCACTCGTGACAAAGCTGCACATCTGAATTCACGCGCTCCTTCCAGAAATCCAACCATCAAATCATAGAGTAGCGCCATTGGAATATTCAGCAGATAAATTCTTACCAACCACATGACTTCGGGGCTGCGCACTCCAACTAGACGAGGAACGATTAATTCACCGACGCCATAAGCAATGGCTCCCATCACAATGGCAAACAGAATCGCATTAGAAAACAACATGGAAAAAGTGGAGGGTTCGCGCGCCAGATAATAACGATGTGCCTGCGGTAATCCCATGCCAACCAGCAAAGCCATCACATTAGGCCACAACACAACAACCGCCAAGTCACCGCGTCCTTCAGGCCCTAAAGCCCACGCCGTCAAAAGACTGGTAATCACACCGGAAAGCAGTGTGAAGGCGTTGGCCAGGAAAATAATTGTGATGTTTTTCTTCATGGGTAAAACTTAGTCTGAGCGAAGAAAAGCTATCGTTGTAAAGATCGGTTAAAACAACATTCGCTTTAATTAGTGCCTGTCTTAAACCTCCAATGCGGGCTAATCGAAGTGCTGATCCCATCACTGACAGTGACATACCATTCGTATTCCGTATTCGGTCGTAAGCCCGTCCAATTCATCGTCGAAGCTGTTCCAGAAGCAACATTTGGATTCGATCTGATCGTGGTAAATCCGCTGTCTTGCAGGTTGTAATTCAAAGTGAATTGGCTGGTCGCCGTCTGATCAAAAATGTTTCGCGTAGGAGAATATGTTTGGACGCGAATCTGATTATTCACGGGAGAAATCTCCAAAATTCTGAGCCATCCATCGCCACCATTTTGTAAACTCTGAAAATCAGAGAGCAGCGTATAAACTGTATTTCCATTGAAAGTATCCTGCCTGCGCGCTTCGCCCGGAACGTGTCCCGTCAGCATTAAAAGCAAATTGGAATTGGATTTCAGTGCGTCATACGTTGCCCGCCCCTGCGTCGAGAATGAACCATCCAGATTGAGCAGATAATGGCTGACCACAATTGCACGTCGAGTGTTATAGGTCTTCAACAAATTATTTGCCCAGCTCAAAATCGCGGCATCCGGGGTTTCGTCAAACTCCAGATAAATCGTGATGAAATCCATTCTGCCAGCCGAAAATAATTGGTATTGATTATCCAGGTTGCTGCCATAACGCCCGCCATAGTAGTTGCGCTTGTAAAACCGCGCAGTCCCGAAATACTGATTGAAAAGTTTTGTCGAAGCTCCGGTTGGATTCCCGTTCGGAGCCTGATCGTGGTTGCCAACTGCTACGCCAAAAGGGATGCCATCAAGCAAACTGGTCGTGACAGGGTTTTCCAATAATTTCATTGATCCGTCAGCATTCACCCATTCGCTGGCAATGTCTCCGTGTTCGACGCAATCACCCAGATGAGCCACATATCCAATATTTCGTGCCGTCCGCTGATTCACAATCCACTGTGCTTGTGCAGTAAACATCGCACTCGTCCCGCCATTTAGATTACCGGAATAATATTGCGTATCAGGCAGCGCAATCAGCGAAAAATCCGCCCCTGTTGCCCCGGCAATTTTTCCGTAGTAGTTCACCATCAGGTTGTCATTTTCAGGGTCAGAAACAGACACACTTAGATTTGGATTTGTTGCGACATTGATCGCATTATTAGCCGGGGAATTAAGCGTCGCAGTGACGGGTATTTGATTACCTGTAAAGTTTACACCACTCGTCCAAAGCCAGCCGGAACCGCGCAATGTCCCGTTAAGATTACGTCCGCTTGAATCAGTAATTCTCGTCCCGCTTCCATCATTCAATCCCCATCGTGCAATCAATCCAGTCGTAGCGGAAAGCTGTTGACGCATCCCGTCAACAATTTGTTGCACCGGACGCGCATAATTCCAAAGCCGAACTTCATCCAGCGTACCGGCAAAATATCCTTCAGGTACTCCGGCTGAATTCAAAGCCGAAGCCAACGCAGCATGCTGGCTGCTATCATTCCTTGCAGGTAATCCAACATTGCTTTCCGCTTCCAAAATTCCATTAAGATAAAGTCGGAAGACTTGTCCGTTATAGGAAATTGCGGCGTGATACCAGGTGTTGTAACGCAACTGCGTGACGCCACGCAGAGGATGATTTCCACCTGCCGGTTTATCCTCAAAATCTGCTGCCAGCGCACCAGTGGCACTATCAATACCTAAAAAATAATTCATATCTACCGTGCTGCCGTCATCTTCGCCTCGTCCTTTCGTCACTAACGGAATGGCGCTCAAGCCACCATTTCCAGTAAAAGTCGGTTGCCCGACTCCGGTGCGACGAAACCACGTTTCTATCGTGAATGACGAAAGTCCTAGCTGACTTGGTGTTCCGAAAGTAACGTAATCACCTGCCCCACTGAATGAAAGCGCGTCCGTTCTTTGAAATGGCTTGGCAGAAAAAACGTTGAGCGCGAGAACACAGCTAACCATCAAAGCAAACTTCCATTGTAGTTTTTGTTGCATAAACTCTGATTCCTACGCCTGTGGTTCCTTATCGAGCCTGAGCAGGTAGCCGATTTTACGTTTTAAATCCGTCTGAATCGAAACATAAATGCTGCCCTTATCATCCATTGTGATCCCGCAGATATTGCTTAGTTTTCCGCCCAGAACGGCTATCGTTTTGACGCCTTCTTCAGGTGTATAGCGCATCAGTTTTCCGTCGCTGCTATCGGTGATGTACAGCACCTGATTTGCATACCAGATCGTTTCGGGGGAAAAGCCCGCCCGGTTTTCGATCAGCCGTTGCAACTTCATTTCAGGGGTCAAGACATAAACAATCTGGTCTTCGTTGTCGGCAATATAAAGATTACCTTTTTCATCAAAGACCATACTTTCCGGTTTGGTGATGCCATATCCCGGCCCTAGAAAAACCGTCACTTCTCCGGTACGGCTGACACTAAAAATCTCATGTCGGACGCCGTCTCCCACCAGAATTGCGCCTGTCGGAGACAGTGCTATTCCTTCGGTCGAAACCAATCCTTTATCTTTTCCCGCCAGCAGAAACGCTTTGCCATTTTTATCTACTTCCCACACGCCGCCCGCGTCGTCATCGGTGAAGAAAATATTGCCTTCCGCATCCATCACCAGGTCTTCGGGTGATTGAATTCCGAGCGTCGTATCGCACAAAGTTTTCACATCTTTGCCATCGTGCCAGATTCGCACAGCACCACCTGCTTCATCCGCCATATAAAGTTTTCCCTCATGCCATAAAACCCCATCTGCCGCTTGAAAGCCATTGTGATTTGTTCCGATCACAGTAGCGCGGTAAGCCGGATCAGTGAGCATCACCATTCCTTTTTGATCCAGCCCACAAGCATTCAGCAAAAAAGCACAGAGGGTTGTTGCAACCAGTTTCGAGATTTTATTCAGGTGAGAATTTGTCATAACGAGCCTTTAATGAAATGCTTCCCGATAGCCATTCCCGCTTTCAGTAACGGTCGAAGATTTTGGAGCGTGTTCGCCGCTTCAAAAATAATGATAAAAATCAATGCGCTGGATAATGCCTGATGTCGCAAAGTCCATTTCGTAAGGGGATCAAGCAACCACCGAAATCCTTTTCCGACAACCAACTGAACCAGCATCAGGATGGCAATTCCAATGCCTCCACCAACCATGACATCTAACGGAGAATGCTGCCCCGCGACGACACGGCTGCCCATAATTACAAACAGTGTCCAGATGATCGCAATGGTTCCAGCGCGTTGTGAGGCCAACCAGATTCCAACTGCCAGCGTTAAGTAAAAACCCGCATGATCGCTCGGAAATGATCCGAGGTCATTCTGAAAAACTTCACCTTTTTGCAATGTCTGAAAACTTTTCTGACTCTCATTATCCAACGGCACACGAAACGGCAATTTCCGGCTTTCGATTAATTGATCGCCTTCCAGATGAAACGCTTTCTGCGATTGAATGAAAGGGCGCGGCAAAAAAACCGTCTTGGAAATGGTCTTGGTGGTAGCAATCACAAACACTGATGCCAGCAAAGTCAGCAATAATATTTTACGCTTGCGCAAAGTAGCAGCCTCATCATCCGACCCTTGCCAGGCAGCAAAAAAACATCCTCCGATGAGAGCCGCCTTGACCAACTGATTTTCCAAAGGCAGCGTCAGCAAAGTGTCCAGCACCCACGAATGCCCCGCGACACTGTTGAGAAGCTCATACAGGTAATCGCTGGCGGCAGTCAGACCGTTGAAAAGCAATACGTTAATCACAATCATCTTCTCCTGTTTTTTTGAGTTTCGCGTTGACCAAAGCCAGAGTTAATTGTCGTGCCAGTTCCTGTACCTGCGGTTCTTTAATCATAGTCTGGTGATCGCCGGGGATGCGGATAACCTCGACCCCACCAGCCGCCAGAGCCTGCCATCCGGTTATGTTTTCAGCGACACTGACTTCTTCCTCAGCACAGAAAAAAGTCACCTTTCCGGCATATCTCTGCGGGACATATTTTCTGACCGCGAGATAATTTATTTCTTCAATTTTTTGTAAAATTTCAGCCAGCGGATGAGCCGAATTTGGGGTAACTTTTTTCGTCAACTGCCACCAGATATTTTTTAGTCGGCGCGTTTTAAATTGTGCTTTGCTGAAAATGTACCGGACTTTACCGCGCAGGTTGAGCGCTACCAAATTACGGCAATGCTGATTGAAACGAAGTCGTAAAAATTTCTTCTGATATTCTTGAGCTGCAGCTTTTGAAAATAATTTCAGCCAGCCCAGCGGATAAGTATCAAGCATTGCCAGTAAGTCAACCTGCTCTCCCTGCTCGTGCAGTTGTCGCGCCATTTCAAAAGCGACTGAACCGCCAAATGAACGCCCGCCTAAATAATATGGCCCGTGCGGTTGCAGTTGACGCATTTCGTGAAGGTAATGCGTAGCCATTTCCTTGATGCTCGTCAGCGGCGGAGTTCGTCCATCTAACCCGACAGCCTGCAAGCCATAAAACGGATGATCGGAGTCGAAATACTGGACGAGGTTGTTATATTCCAGCACGTTTCCGCCCACTGCATGAACACAGAAAAATGGTGACGCCGTTCCGCCCGGACGTAACGCTACTAACGAATTCCACGACGGTTCCCATCCTTGTTCACGCAACAGTTCAGCCAATTGCTCAATCGTTGGAGACTGAAATAAAACGGCGAGAGGTAATTGCTTTCCGAAGGATTGTTGGATCGCGCTAAAAAGGCGGACGGCAATCAACGAGTGCCCACCCAATTCAAAAAAATTATCACGGATGCCGATGGACTGAATGCCTAGGACTTCTTCCCAGATGCTGGTGAGATGCACCTCTAATTCGTCCTTCGCTGCGACCAATTCCTGCTTAGCTTCAGTTGGTAATTGATCTGCCTGGGACAATTTTTTGCGATCAACTTTACCGTTCGGAGTCAGTGGGAATTGTGCTAATTGAACCCACGCCGAAGGAACCATGTAATCCGGCAAACGCTGCTTGAGAAATTCACGCAGTTCACTAACTGTTGGCGACGTAGCAGCGACATAATAAGCGATTAATTTTTTATCGCTCTTACTCTCGTTCACCAGCAAGATAACTTCCTGAATGGAAGGATGCCCCAGCAGTGCCGTTTCAATTTCTCCCAGTTCAATCCGAAACCCTCGCAACTTAATCTGGTGATCTTTTCGACCAATAAATTCAATGCTTCCATCGGGAAGGTAACGCGCAATATCGCCAGTTTTATAAAGCCGAGTTAGAGGGAATAGGTGCTGAGTTATGAGTGCTGAGTTGCCCGGTGTTCGACATCCAGAACCTAACACCCGAAACCTGTCACCTGTTAATTCCGGTTGATTCAGATATTCACGCGCCAGACCGTCTCCGCCGATATAAATTTCTCCGGGAATTCCGACCGGAACCGGATTCAAATAACGATCCAAAATAAAAACCGTAGTTTGGGAAATCGGGCGTCCAATCGGAATCGTGCTTTCACCAACGTTTGCCACGAGCTGCCACGTTGCAAACGTAGTGCTTTCGGTAGGGCCATAAACATGCAATAACCGCTCTGGTGCTCCATTTTTCAGAACCTCACGAAAGCAGCTTACATCACACGCGTCGCCACCAGTCATCAATGTTTTCAGTGTGGCAAAAGCTGAGGGAACTTCTCTTGACAACAAATTAAAGAGTGCCGTCGTCAGGAACATCACCGTGATTTTTTGTACTCGTAGCTGTGCGGCAAATTCTTTCGGCGAGAGTGCGATGTCCTGATGAATAATCACTAGCTTGGCTCCGTTCAAGAGTGCGCCCCACAGCTCAAAAGTTGCGGCATCAAATGAAATATTTGAGACTTGCGCAATCGCATCCGAACTATCCAGATGAACGTAATTTGCTTTCGTTACAAGACGACTGACGCCGCGATGAATAATCGCCGAGCCTTTCGGTTGTCCGGTCGAACCGGAAGTATAAATCACGTACGCCAAATCTTCCGACTTGTTCAAATTCGTGAGATTTCCATCATTTTCCTGAGAAAAAGCACCTTCTTCATCCAGACAAATTATTTGTAAAGTTGTTTCAGGCAATCGTGAGCGCAAGGATTGTTGAGTCAGGATCATGGGTGCTTGCGCATCATTGAGCATGTACTCTAAACGCGCTTGCGGATAAACCGGATCAAGCGGCAAATAGGCTCCTCCGGCTTTCAGAATTCCTAACACACCGACCACCATTTCAACCGAACGATCTGTAAAAAGTCCGACTAAGGTGTCCGGTTTGACGCCGCCTGCGCGTAACATGCGAGCCACTTGATTTGCGCGGCGATTCAGTTCGCAGTAAGTGACCTGAGCTTCGCCTGCAACGATTGCAACAGCCTCAGGAGTGCGCTCAACCTGTGCTTCAAATAATTGATGCAGGCAGACATCTTTTGCATATTCAGTCGCCGTATTATTCCATTCAATCAAAATCTGCTGAAGTTCTGCCTGACTTAATAAGGGCAACTCTGACAAATGGTGGGAAGGGTTTGCGACGATTCCTTCCAGCAGATTTTGATAGTGCTGCAACAACCGCTGCATCGTTGTTTCGTCAAATAAATCCGTGCTGTATTCAATAGTCGTACGCAATCCATCAGCGGTTTCGCTAACCGATAAAAACAAATCAAACTTGGAAGTCACTGCGCTAATTTTAAAAGGGCTAAGTTCCAAGTCCGTCATTTTCACCGATGAAGTTGTCTCCGGCTGTAACGCAAAAGCTGTTTGAAAAATCGGGTTATAACTCAGGCTTCGTTCCGGGCGCAGTTCCGCAACTAATTTCTCAAACGGAAAATCCTGATTAGAAAATGCATCCAGGGTAATTTCTTTGGTTCGTCGCAATAATTCACGAAAGGTTGGATTGCCTGAAAGATCAGAGCGAAGCACCAGAGTATTCACAAAAAATCCGATTAAGGATTCAGTCTCAGTGCAGGTTCTTCCTGCCACCGGAACACCTACCACCAAATCGTCCTGGTCGGTATAACGCGCCAGCAAACCATTAAAAGCTGTCAGCAAAGTCATGAACATCGTCACACCTTCACTTTGATTGAGGGACTTCAGTTCATTTTGCAGGCGAGCGGGAAACACTCTGGAAATTTGCGCACCTCGAAAACTTTGGACTGCCGGTCGCGGGCGGTCAGTTGGAAGTTCAAGTAAGGCTGGCGCACCAACAAGTTGCTTTTTCCAATACTGAAGTTGCTGATTGAAGTGCTGTTCCTGCTGAAGAGACCAGACAGCGTAATCTCCAAATTGAATCGGAAGCTCTGCCAATTGAGGCAATTGTTGCTTAGCGTAACTCGAATAAAGCTGAGCAAATTCATGCCAGAAAATACCGAGTGACCATCCATCACTGATAATATGATGGATCATGATAAACAAAATATGTTCCTGTTCATCCAACTTGACGAGGACAAAAGATGCGAGGGCTTGGTCAAGAGAAATAGTACGTCCGGCTTCTGCCGACAGGAATTTCAATGCCTCATTTTCACGCTCGTTTTTTGGAAGCTGCGTTAAATCTACCAGGCGTAAAGGTAGCACTTGAGGCTCTGATATTTTCTGTTTTGACTCTCCGTCAATTTCGACAAACGTCGTTCGCAACGAATCGTGACGCGCAAAGATTTTTTCCAGTGCCTTTTGCAAAGCTTCATGATTCAGCGATCCACGCAACCTCATCGCATCAGAAAGATTGTAGGTCGAAGCGGACGGGTTTAATTGCGATAGAAATAAAAGACTTTGTTGATTAAAGGTAAGTGGCGCAATGGAACTGTCCGCCCGCAGCGGAATCGCTGTATTTTTTTGAGGCGCACGATTCCTGTCGCGCAGTTTCTTTTCAAGCAATGTGCGCTTGGCTGATGAAAGCTCCTCAATTCTTTGTGCCATCTGTGTCATGCGTGTTTTTAATTCCTCAACCGATCTGCTTGATTGAATGATCCTTTCGATTTAATCGCTGATTAAGTTCTTCGGCTAAGAGCGTCACATGGGGACTTTCAATCATGCTTTGATGATTGCCCGGAACTTCTACGACTTCGACTCCTCCTGTTGCCAGAGATTGCCAACCAAACTGATTTTCCACAGAGCTGACTTCTTCGTTCGCGGAAAAAAATGTGATTCGATCCGGGTAAGCGCGAGGGACATATTTTTTGGCTGCCAGATAATTGAATTCCTCAATATCGCGCAAGGTATCCGACAACGGCATTTCTTCGCTTTGATTGAATTTCCGGATCACCTGCCATTGCCAGGTTTCAACTTTACGTTTCTTATAATTGGCTTTTTCCAGAAAATAAGAAATTTTACCGCGCCAGTTAAATGACTGAATGTTTGCCAAATGCCGCTGGATTCGAATGAACAGAAACCGCGCCTGATATTTCAACGTCACCCCGCGCGGAAAGCGCTTCAGCCAACCAATCGGGTCAGTATCAAGCAACGCCACCAGCGCAACTGACTGATTTTGTTCGCGCAGTTGTTGCGCCATTTCGTAAGCTACGACACCACCAAACGACCGACCACCCAGATGATAAGGGCCTTGTGGTTGAAGCTGCCGCAGTTCTTTAATGTATTGCGCTGCCATCTCTTCGATACTGGTAAGCGGTTGCCGCTTGCCGTCCAGTCCAACCGATTGCAAACCATAAAATGGTTGATCGGAGGGCATCTGTTGAGCGAGTTCATAATATTCAAGAACATTTCCGCCGACGGCGTGAACACAAAAGAATGGGGGATTGCTCCCATTCGGCTGTAAAGGAACTAATGCCGACCACAACGATTGTTCGCCTGGTACTTGTAGAAAAACTGCCAGTTGGCGAATGGTTGGCGATTGAAATAAGGTCACGAGCGGAAGCCGTTTGCCAAAATTGGCTTCAATCTCAGCAAAGATGCGAACCGCCAATAATGAATGTCCTCCCAGCTCAAAGAAATTATCCGTCACACTGATGGGATGAAGGTGCAAAGCTGCTTCCCAGACTTCAACCAGTTTTGCTTCGATTTTATTATCAGCAATGACAACGCTGTCCCGATCAGTTAGCACGTCTTCCGGTGAAGGTAATTGCTTGCGATCAATTTTCCCATTCGGCGAAAGCGGGAGCGCAGCCAGTCTTAGCAATAAAGATGGAATCATGTAATCAGGCAGCTTTTGGCTCAGATGATGACGAAGTTCTTCATGCTTCAGCGCACCTGCTTTGGACACGTAATACGCCACCAGACGCTTGTCACCGGGGATGTCTTCGCGTGCCACGACGACGCATTCGCGCACCAAATTATGTTGGGATAAGACTGTTTCTATTTCTCCGAGTTCAATGCGATGACCGCGAATTTTGACCTGAAAATCTATCCGCCCCAAACACTCAATCACACCATCAGGATGCAGGCGGGCAAGATCGCCGGTACGGTAAAAACGGGGATCGGGGAATGAGTGCTGAGTTATGAGTGCTGAGTTAGCCGACTCCCGAAACTTTTCCTCAGTCAATTCCAGTCTATTTAAATATCCTCGCGCCAATCCGATGCCGCCAATTAAAAGCTCCCCAGCCGTCCCGGTTGGAACAGGATTGAATTGCTCATCAACAATATAGACTTGATAATTCGTGATTGGTCGTCCAACTGGTACAAAGTTTCGTTTGGTCTCGCGCTCACAATCCCAGTACGTGCATTCGACAGATGCTTCAGTCGGCCCGTACAAATTATGCAAACCAATATGTCGCGGCATGCTGGCAAAAAAGCGTTGTTGCAAGGCAAACGGTAACGCTTCTCCACTGCAAAAAATATGTTGTAGTGATTCACACTGACTAAAAGTCTCGTCTTCCAGCAACATCTGCAATTGCGAAGGAACCATAAACAATGTCGAGATTTTTTCGCGCTGAATCAGTTCAATCAAATAAGGACTGTCTTTCTGTCCGCCGGGTGCCGCGATGACCAGTCCGGCTCCGGCGATTAACGGGGAAAAGAATTCATACAACGAAAGATCAAAGCTAAACGGCGTCTTTAATAAAACCGCATCTTTTGTGCTTAACGGATATTGCGATTGCATCCATTGCAATTGATTACAAATCCCGCGATGCTCAATCATGACGCCTTTGGGATTACCGGTTGATCCCGACGTATAAATCACATACGCCAGATTTGAGGTCGTCACACCACTATCAAAATTGACTTCGCTTTCCTGCTCAATCTCTGCGGTATCCAGACAAATGACCTGAGAATGATGTGCTGGTAAAGATGTCAGTAATGCGTTCTGCGTCAATAAAACCGGGACTCCGGCGTCTTTCATCATGAAGGCGATCCGTTCTGCGGGATAGTCAGGATCAAGCGGAACATACGCACCTCCTGCTTTGAGAATGCCGTACATCGCAATCACCATTTCGAGCGAACGCTCCATAAAAATTCCGACCAGTGTCTCCGGGATGACTCCGATCCTTTTCAGATAATGCGCCACTTGATTGGCACGATTATTGAATTCGTGATACGTCAGAGTTTTACCGTCGAAAATAAGTGCCGGTGCGTGAGGAGTTTTTTTGACCTGTGCTTCAAAGAGTTGATGCAGACAGGCTTCGCCCGTACTGACAATATTACTAAAGTCAGCCTGCGCCTGATTTTCTTGATGTAGACTACTTGCTTCCATTGCCCCTCGCCTGTAACTGCATTCGTAATTTTTTAAAATCACGAAGCAACTGAAAATTCCTTAGCTCCTGTTGAGATATTCCTTTTGATTGTTAGCAATTCCTGCTGACAGGAAGCGGGCGCAACCTGACGTAGAAAATCCAGCATGCGACTGGCAAAGACCGGATAAGAGAATTTCCCGGCGTGCTGGCGCAGAACACGTTGCGACCAACGATAGTCATCAAATTGTTCAATGGCTTCGGCTAATGACTGGCTGGTGGGATGCTTAAAAAATAATCCGGTCAAACCATCGGCAACCGTTTCCAAAGCTCCGCCTGCGCCGTAAGCAATCACCGGACGCCCGGCAGCATTGATCTCAAGCGGCGTCATTCCGAAATCTTCTTCACCGGGAAATAACAAAGCGCGACAATGGCTGGCATAGTGATTCACGACATCATCCGGTTGTCGCCCTAAAAATTTGACTGTCGAACCCGCCATCGCTTCCAGCCGCTGCCGATCCGGCCCATCGCCAATGACCACCAATTCACGATTCATTTTGGTACAAGCCTGAATTGCCAGATCAATGCGTTTGTAAGGAACCAGCCGCGACAAGATCAAAAAATAATCTTCTACGTCATCACTCGGCTGAAAGCGATCTACGTCAATCGGAGGCGGGATCACGACGGATTCACGCCCATAAATTTGCTTGATGCGATCAGCAACGACTTGCGAGTTGGCGATGTAATAATCCGGTTGACGTGAAGCGCGGCGATCCCACCAACGCAGTCCCGCCAACATCGCAGGCAGCACAACCCTCGCCGCACCGCTAAATCCTTCACGTTCGGCATAATCGTCATAACGCCAAACCCAGCGCATCGGCGTATGGCAATAACAAACGTGAATAGCATTTTTCGCCCGATGGACGCCTTTGCCGTACCCTGAACTGCTGCTGACAATCAGGTCATGCGCGGATAAATCCAGGCTTTCGACGGCGAAGGGATAGAGCCAGAAATACTGGCGGAATTTGCTTTCAACCGCCGGCATTTTCTGCATGAAAGAAGTGCGAATTTCGGTATTGCGTAACCTTTCCGGTAAGCGATGCTCAAGGGCGACCGTCGCATATAACGGAGCGGTCGGAAACGTTTGTGACAAGGCTTCCGCCACTTTTTCAGCTCCGCCCATCTGGACAAAGTAATCATGTACTAAAGCTATTCGGGGCATTGAAATAGTCCTTTAATTTCGGTAAATAATTAATAAATGACTAAAGCGTCGTGTTTTCCTATCCTAAATCAGCGTCAGTTATTTATTTGACTCAATCGTTTTTGATTGACGCTGTATCTCTGACCATTGCTGGTCATTTTCTACTTCACTTAATTGGCAGCGGCGGTAGAAAGTTTCTACTGCCGTCATATATTCAGTAACGGTAAACTTCTCAAAAATACGCAAGCGAGCATTGACGCCCAATTGCTGACATTTCATCGGGTTCTGAATCAATGTAGTCAAGGCTTCAACTAAATCGTTTTCGGCTTGTGATTGAACCAGCCAGCCACTGACAGAATGAGAAATCATCTCCGGGTTTCCACCTACGGCTGTCGCAATGACCGGAAGCCCGCTCGCCATTCCTTCCAAGACAACCAAACCGCAAGGTTCGGCTAATGAGTTTACGACTAATAAATCAAGTGCTTGCATCACCGCCGGAACGTCGCATCTTGCGCCCGGAAAGCGGACTGCTGCCATAATCCCTAACTCTTCAGCTCTTTGCTTTAGAAGCTGGAAATATTTTTCATCAGAGACATTGAATTGCGGCTCCCCAACAATTAATAAAATTGCCTGGGGGAATTTTTGGACGATGCACTGAAACGCCTGTAGCAAGCCAAGCTGCCCTTTGCGTTCGGTGATTTGTCCGATAATTCCAATCACGGGAGCACCTGAATTAATCCCTAATTCGGAGCGGAGAGCTACGCGGCTTTTTTCGTCAGGGTGAAACTTCTCCGTATCAGCACAATTGAGAATTGTTGTGACTGGAGTACGGCGATTAAAGGGATGTAATAAGATCCCGCGAAATCTGTCGGCGGTTGCTTGTGAAACGGCTAACAGCCTGATTCGTGAGGAAGCCAGCAAAACAAACAAGCGGATCGCCGTGCTAATCGGATGATGTGGTAACAGATCATGGAGATGCCAAATAACAGGAACCTGTAACCCGACTGTCGCCACTGTCATGACCAATCCCGCGCGAATGCTGTTCGCATGAATCAAATCAGGATTCGTCGTTTTAATTTGGGATCGAACATCACGCATGACACGCCAGAACGAAGCCAGATATTGTGCCACCAAATCTAATCGCCAGGTAAATCTTGCCGTTAGTTTTTTGACTTCCAGACACGGAACCTTGTGCGCTTCAACTTGTCGTTTCAGATCACCAGCCGGGCACATCACCATCGCCTGAAAATCCGGGCCAAGCTTCGACAAGATCAACAAAAGCACTCTTTCTGCTCCACTGACTGTATCGGTATGATTGTAAAAAAGTATTTTCATTTCACCATTGTCTTGCTCAGAATTCCTGTGATAGCTCACCTGCCAGCGCTTGCTCATCCCGTGCGAATTCCGAACAAATCCAACCGATCACCATCCACGCGATAGGCGCGGCTGAATAGATCAGGAAGGTCAACCCGAAAAAGCTGTTCAAGATCAACATTGAGATGATTGCGGCGGCGATTCGGCGCAGGATGGCTTCATGGGTTCCCGGTGCAGCACGCTTAAAAACCCGGACGCCGATCCATTGAATTCGCACCAGAATCCCGACAAATAACAATGCTACCGGAAGGCTGCAACCAACCAGTATCACCGCGATAAAACTGTCGATGGGATAAAGCTCACTGGTGACATCGGCATAGCGGGCAGAAGCGACCGTGCCAGCACTGATCCCTGTTCCAAATGGGCGAGCCGGGATAATTTTCGTGACCAGTAATCCCCAAATCCTGAAGCGTTCATCAAGGCTCCCTTCTTTCGTTGGCTGTAAAGTTCCGCGCGTAGTGTGCGAAAGCATGGTGCCGAATTTATCGTCTTTATCTTTTTCCCACATTTCTTTGGCTGAAGGTGGCTTCGCAACCAATAACAAAACCAGTAATGGAAGCCCCATCATCAAGCAACGTTTGATAACCCTGACCCAGTTTTCAGCTCCCAGTAAGATAAAAATACCAAGCCCAATCACCAGCCCAAAAATTGCTGTCCGTTGCCCTGTCATCACCAACACGCCACTTAATCCAACAAGGGAAATTATCCAACCCAAACGCTTGGCTAGCTGTTTTGCGCCGAACGCAAAACCAAACGCAATAAGAGCGCCAAACTGAACATACCGCCCCCATTCTTCGGCACTATTAAAAGTTGCCAAAGCGCGTTGAATGTGACCTACAGCAATGGATTCGTAGTGGTCTGTGTGATTCACCCAATATTGCTCAAAGCTGGGAAAACCAAAGATTAACTGGTAGGCTCCGTGCAAAGAACAAATCAATCCCATCACTACAATCAGGCGAAAAGCTGTGCTCAAAAAATCCGGCTTCATAGCGCGTCCGAAGAAAAACCAGGCCACGGGCAGCAAAATAAAAAAGGCTCCTGACAAACCAACAAAGACTCCGCCCTGAAACGGGTTGAAGATTTGAACAAAGAAACACCCTGCCAGAATTGAAACAGGCAGACCTAAAGGTTTCGTCACAAAAATCTGTTCACGCCTTTTCCAGAGTAGAATGGTAAAGGCTAAAACCGTCAGTAACGGCGTCACCAAATGAATTGGATCGGTCGTTGTATATTCGACAAAAATGAACTGAGCGCGTCGCAAAAAACCACGCAGGGGCTCAAAAATCATCATCGCCAATAAGCCAGCTTCAAGGCTGGCAAGTAACGGCAAGACCATCAACCATAATGCCCCACTCAGCATCAGTCCGCGCAGTAAGTTACCGCCACTGACCACAGCTAAAGCCGTCGCGGCTGAGAGCGCGGGCAAAGGCCCCAGCCACATCAGCCACGAACGGCGAGAAACGTTCATCTTTGATTGTTCTTTGACACTAATCATTACTTACTTCAGCCAGTCTTACTGTAGGTAAAGCTGGCTTCTCGGAATGACCTCCTTAGCTTGATTCGGGCTGGACCATTCCAGCTTGACCGAAGCCGTTTTATCTTTTTCCACAAACTCTAATTTGAGTGTGTATTTTTTCCCGGCGTCGAGCGAGATCGCGCCGCGATTTTCAGTCAGAATATTACCGCTTTTGTTGATGATTAATTGACCATTGACCCAGAGTCGCACAGTGTCTGTCGCCGACACATAAAAAGTTTGTGTGCCTGAAAAACGAGGCTGGACAAAACCTGTCCACCGCACGGAAAAATGATCTTTGTCTAATCCTTCGATGGGTTTATCTTTGCCCCAATCGAAATTAATGAAGGAATCAGTTCGCGTTAACTTCAATTCCCTGAAGTCTTCTCGTTTGAAATATTCTCCTTTGAGTCCGCTTCCTGTTCCATTCACAGGAGCCACAACATTCACCTGAACCGGACTTGAAGTCGTGACAGCTCCATTGTTGTCGTAGGCTCTTGCCGTGAACGAAGATGTCCCGGCTGATCCTAGAGTTAAGGTATATTCATAAGGAGCACTCTGATCCGAATTTATTAGCAATCCACCCTGATAAAACTCAACTTTACTAATGGAGCCATCCGCATCTGCGGCATTCGCCTTCAAAGCAATCGTTGCTGGCGCAGTAACCGTTGAATTGTTAGTGGGAGCCGTCAGGCTGGCAGTCGGAGGACGATTCACGGCAATGCTATTCACCTTCACATTATCAACGACTGTCCTACATAAAACTGTGTTATTCGCAGCTGTCACAGCAACTCCAAATAAAACCGAAGATGGCATATTGACCGTGACGGTCTCAATCAATAGCCAGTTCGTACCATCAGCCGATTGATAAGTACTAAACTGATTACCTTGTCGCACAATGCGCTGCCAACGCTGCAAAATCTGCTCATCTCCCAAGTTCGTGATGGTCGCCTCGCCAGGATTGGCGCGGCGTAAGGAAGCAGTATGCTCATTCGATTTATATCGAACCATGACATAGCGCGAATTCGCTGCCAGACTCTCTCGAATCATGACCCCGGTTTTGGCTTCGGCTGCCGTGTTTTGGATGCTGGCAATACGCGCCACAATCTGCCCATCGCCTTGCAAGGTTTGATAGACATAATTGAAGCTGTCATTCGTTCCGCCAATATCCGTACCAGAGCCTTGCAATGTGAAACTTCCATTGGAAAAACTATTACTTCCAATTTTTCCAACACTGCCGACATCTTTTCCAAGCCAGGGAACAGGCAACGTTGTAACGGGTGGCGGAGCCGGGCTTTCAGGAATGACGTTCACCCTTTTGGTATCGGTTAGCCCCGCACTATCTGTAACGGTCAGAACGATTTCATAGAAGAACGTCTCACCTGCTGAGCCATGGTCTTCAACGACAAAACTGCCGCTGGAGCCTGTCGCCGTAACGCCTGGATGAATGTGTTCATTGTGATGCAAGAGAACTGACCATTTCATCGCGGTGTTAGATAAGGTTTCATCAGGATCAGAAGCAGTTCCTGTAAAGGTCAACTGCGTTCCGGTTTTTATGCGCACGTTGTTAGCAGGTGCAGTAATTGTAGCCACTGGAAGGCGGCCGCCAACCACAACAGCAATGGTGCTTCCACTGCTCAGCCCCAACGCATTCGTGACAGTTAACGTTACCGTAAAAGTCTTCACGCCTGTCCCGCTGTACGTGTGCGTCGGGTTGGCTGAAGTTGAAGTCGCACCATCGCCGAAGTCCCACTGATAGGTTAAGGCACTGCCATTGGGATCACTTGAACCGGCACTGGAAAACGCAACCGTATAAGGCGTAGATGCCGAAGGACGGATAGCAGTAGCAGTCGCCGCTGGAGCTGAACCACTGAAGCGAATACGTTTGATTTCGCCCACAGCGAGCGCCAGATAATACAAATTTCCATCTGCCCCTTGCTCAAGGTGAACAGGCGTGTCGACACCTGTCGCAACGGATTCGACACTACTAATATTGTTGCTGGCATCAAAAACAGCCCGGCGGATGAAGCCTTGGACAAAATCAGCGAAGAACAAATTATTGCGAAATTTCGCGGGATATTTTGTGCCGGTATAAAACGGTCCCATCACGATAGATGACCCGCCATTCCATGGATAACTGTGAATCGGGAACGTCACAGAACTCGCTGCAATTTGTGCGCAACGTTGCGGGAATTTATTATTGAAACTGAACTGCGGGTTTGGTCCTTCGTAACACGGCCAGCCGAAATTCGCGCCGCGTCCGCGATTGATTTCTTCAAATTTTGCAGCACCAACATCACCAATATAAACTTCACTGGTTGCGGGCTTATTAGTAAAACGAAACGGGCTGCGCAGTCCGTAGGCATAGACTTTCGAGCGTACCGAATTTGGGTTGCCGTCATAAAACGGGTTGTCACCCGGCGCGGTACCATCGGGATTGATACGCAGAATTTTACCGTTGTAATAATTCAAATCTTGAGAACGAAATGAAAGCTCACTCTCGATGTTAAATGGCGACCCGTCCCCCATCCCGACATAAATTTTCCCATCCGACCCGAAACGCACTGTGCCAACCGTATGAGCACCGGAATCTGATCCCATGCAATCAGCACCAACCGGAGAATTACTACAGGGCGGCGTACCGATCTTACCCATTAAAATAACTTCACTATTCGCCTGTACAAGGTCAGGATTATTGGGATCGGCTTTCACGCGTGTCAGTCGGGCAGTTTTCGCTCCAACGCCTGGCGTGGCTCCGTCTTCAAACGTATACAGCAAATAGACAAACCCATTCGAAGCAAAGTTTGGATCAAGTGCTAACCCGATGAGACCGCTGTCTACATCCGAATAAACGCGAGATCTAATGTCAAGAAAGGGAGTTGCTAACAACACTCCGTTTTTGACAATACGAACAACACCGGGCTTTTCCCAGGTGAAGATTCTACCGTCCGGTGCAAACGTAAATCCGACCGTATTGAAGCGCGTTACCTGAGCGACGGTTTCCGTCGAAAACCCTACCTCAGTAAATGTCTGCGCAAATGATATCATCTGTGTAAAAGTCAAAATCAACAGCACTGTAATAAGGCGAAATACACCCACGTTGACGGGGCTCGTCATAATCCATCTCCTGTAAGTTTTTGGTCCCTATCTGATGAGCTGCCGGGTCAAAAGACGGAGGAAGATACTATAATTAAGCTGCCCCTTTGCCGGTGAGAACAGCGGGAATCGTGCGAAGTAAAATCCGAAAATCGAGTCCGAGTGACCAACGATCAATGTACTCAAGATCAAGTAACATCCATTCCTTGAAACTTAAATTACTGCGGCCGGAAACCTGCCACAAACAGGTAATTCCGGGCTTCACGCTGAAACGTCGTTTTTGCCAGGCAGCATCCAAGCCAAGGGCATCACGCATTGAAAGCGGACGCGGCCCGACTAAGCTCATATCTCCCAACACGACGTTAATGAGCTGTGGTAATTCGTCCAGACTGGTTTTTCTGAGCCAGCGTCCAAGCGTTGTAATTCGGGGATCGTATTTAATTTTGAAAATCGGGCCTTCTTTTTCGTTCAGGTGTTCGATCTCTTGCATCCGCGCTTCAGCATCAACCACCATCGTGCGAAATTTGAAAAGCTGAAAGCGGCGTTTGTTGTATCCCATTCGCTCCTGAATAAAGAAGACTGGCCCGGTCGAATCTAATTTGATCGCCATCGCAATCAGCGCAAATAACGGGGCACACGGAAGCAATAAAAATAGTGCGGCAAGCAGGTCAAAGATTCGTTTGGCTTCGGTTCTCCAGCCCAGTGCAGGAGTGGAGTGTAAGGAAATAAAATTCATCCCCTGCAATCGCGCCGGACGCGAAAAAGCGAGTTGCTGCGGAAATAAATCAGACAACAAATGCGTAGTAATTCCCTGCTCTTCCAGTTGCAGGATGGCATCTTCGATTTGAACGTATTGAGATTTAATGGGAAGTGCCACCACGACTTCATCTACGACTTCAGTGGCAATGATTCCGGTCAGATCCTCAAGATTGCCGATTCTGCGGAGTTCAGGAAGCGACGTATTGATCTCATGGTTATCCAGATACCCAAGCACGCGATAACCGAGATCGGGACGCTGCATCAGGCGCTCAACAAATTGTTGTCCGCGCGGGCCGCCGCCGATCAATAATAGATTTTTAGTGTTATGTCCGCGCCGCCGAAATGAACGAAAAACATATTGCTGGATCAGCCTGAAACCGCAGATAAAAACAAAGCCGATCAGGGCAAACATCCCTGCGACAAGGACAGTAATGGTCGGCCAGTTTCCGATTTGTGCCACGATCAGCAAAGCGATGGCGCACCAGAAAACCGATAAAGCAATTTCCAACACTTCTTCAGCTAAGAGATGCAGTCTGGTCAATAAATACAATCCACGGATATTGAACGCCTGATGCCAGATCAATAACAACAATCCGATCAGAACGGCGTTCATGACTTTGACACGATCCGTCACAAAGGTGACGCCATAATCAAAGTAATCTTCGTTGGAATAATTTAAGGCGATGGTCAAACCGAGCGTAGTGACCAGTAACACCAAATCCATGAATTGAAGGTAAAGCAAATAAAGCTTTCGGTACGGGGCAGGCATAGATTTTTCCGGTAGTAGTAGGGCGGTGGTCAGTGGCTGGTGGTCAGTCGGAAGAGTTTTATTGTCTTCCACCAATTACTGCCCACCAGTCACCGGCCACTGCTCCAGTTATTGCTCAAGCTTTAATTACCAACCCGGGTAACAAGTCTTGATACTTTATTTATTGAAGCAATCGGCTGGTTTGCACGAGCCGTGGGTTGAAAATACTCAAACGTAAATGCGGCAACCAGGCCAAGGATGACTCCACCAATTAATCCCAGCATCAAATTTAGCGGGACGTTCGGACTGGTCGCCTTAAATGGAATACTGGCTGGTTCTGCCACCTTGACGTTGATAATTCCTTGTTTGTCGAGCGCAGTAGAAACGCGACTTTCTTCACCTTTTTTTGAGTACAACTGATATGACTGATCCGCCAATTCGCGTTCCCGATCAAGACGACGCTGTGCATATCCCTGCACGCCAAGTTCACGAACCTTGACCTTCGCCTGACTCACAGTTTCAGTCAGTGCTTTTTCTTTCTGTCGGAGCGACGCCAACGCGCTGCGTTCTGTTGTTAACGTGTCATTCAAACGTTGGCGCAATGGATTCAAGGCAGAAGTAATCGTTGATTCTGCCGGAGCTTTTTCTACGGCTTCAATCATTCGACGAGCTTTTTCGATGTCCTTTTCGAGATCACGAATCAACCGATGCTGCGGCTTATATTTTCCTAACAGCTCAGAGCGTCGTAGCTCCAAAGTGAATAATTGCGCACGAATGGCATCAGGAGCTGTCCGATGCGAAATGCGCTCTTCGCTCTTCAATCGTTCAGGTTCATTGGCTAACTGTTGCTCTAAGGATGTAAGGCGCGCTTCACTTTCAACGATTCCAGTTCGGGCACTTTGCAGGGCAACTTCAAATTCGTTGAGCTGGCGCATCTGTGTTTCGATTTGCTGATTAAGCAATTGGGGATTTGGTAAAGGGCTGATCCGCTTTAATTCGGCTTCCTTTTCGTTCAGCACTGCCCGCATCGCATCCGCCTGCTCAACGAAGAAATTTGTTGCTCCGGTACTTTCGCGCAACTTAATATGTCGTTCCTGATACAAATCACACAGCGTGTTCACAACTAACGCAGCCTGCTCACGGTTATTCGCTTTATAAGTAATTTTGATGAGATTTGATTTCTTCCCCGGCTCAACCGTCAAATTTTCCTGAAGCCTCGCTAGTGCCAGAGAGCGGGCAGAAAGCTTTTCATCTGCGGGGTCTTTGTCGAAAGCAGCGAGGACTGAACCGCTCTTTTTAGTTTCAAAACCTTTTTCAAGCTGAAGCCGCTTCACGACCTCTGCTTGTAATGTCGGACTATTAATAATTTCAACTTCGGAGTTCACATCTTCTTCTGTCATCCGCGTATCAGGATGCCCGGTAGCGATAATTTGCTCCGGCGTTACGGGCGCATCAAAACGCTCTTTCATAACTAGAATAGAGGCTGACGACGTGTAGGTCGGTTTGGTGAACCACGTGCCAATCGCAGTTAAGGCAAAGGTCAAGAGTGCAGCTCCCAGAATCAGCCATTTGCGGGCCCACAGAATATTTCCAAGGTCTCGCAAAAGATTTTCTGACTCCAGCCAACTGTCTGGTTGTTGAGGTTTCCCTGAATGAATACTCATTTAATTACCGCTATGAAATTCATCAAT
>JAYVZE010000131.1:0-6553 GCA_043783625.1 Blastocatellia bacterium
TCAGACGTAAAACCTATCGAAGCGGTTACAACGGGGCGTCCGGTAATTTTCGTCATCATGGCGACGACGGCGGAAGAATCTACGCCCCCGGAAAGAAAAGCACCGAGGGGAACTTCACTCATCAAACGCGAACCAACCGCGTCGCGTAACGAAGAAATTAAATTTTCCGCCCATTCTTCTTCGCTGCGGTCTTCGACTTGATTGAAGTTTAAGTCCCAGTATTCCTGTTCGCGGAGGCCTTGTGCGTTGACGACCAGATAATGCGCAGGTCTGACTTTGCGAACGTGTTTGAAGATAGATTTCGGAGCCGGAATCGCCAGAAACGAAAAATAATCGGCTAACGCCTGCACATCAATTTCACGCGGTATGGTCGGGTCTTGAATCAGGCATTTTACCTCGGAGCCAAAGCTGAATTTTCCGTTGAAGTCAGAATAATACAGTGGTTTTTTGCCCAGCCGATCACGCGCTAACAGCATTGAATTATTACGTGAATCCCAAATCGCAAACGCGAACATGCCACTCAGCATGGCGACACATTGTTCGCCGAATTCTTCGTACAGATGAACAATGGTTTCCGTGTCGGAGCGTGTTTGCAGGGTGTGTCCACGGTCTTCAACTAATTTGGCGAGCTTCTGGTAATTATAAATCTCACCATTGAAAACGATGGCGACGGTTCCGTCTTCATTGAAGATTGGTTGATGTCCGCCGGAAACGTCAATGATGGAGAGGCGGCGATGCCCTAGCCCGACCGTATCTTTGACATAAAAACCATCATCGTCCGGGCCACGATGGGCAATCACATCGGTCATTTGCTTCAATAAAACAGCATCAGCACTGATCCTGTTTTCGTAGTTATAAATCCCTGCAATTCCACACATCCTGGTAATTATTCCCTCTTCAGAATTTTCTAAAGTTTAGTCACGCGTATGGTAAAGCTTCTTTCCAGAAAAGAAAACTTTCCTGCTTGAAATTTTTTCAAACTGGCTGGCGGGCAGTTCGGAAGGTAGTTAAAGTCTTGCCTTGTTTGGGTCAGTCTGAAAACGGTGAGGTTTTCAGCGTTGAATCAGTGGCAAGCTATTTAGAAAGTGAAGTTTTTAAATTCGCCACTATAAAGAGTATTTCGGGAAATAAATTCAAACAAAAGGCAATCAGTCTTCGCTTGAGACTGGGCTGACGGGCAATGACCTCGCGTAAATCAGAGGCTGCCGCCTGAAAATTACGAGCTGCGAATTTACGACGAAAGCGACACTCGTAATCCTGTGCTTCAATCCGCTGAATGAATTGGTCAGCCAATTCCTGCTGTCTGGCGGTCAGATTTGTAGTCATCTTTAATTTAGTCATAGCCGCAATAACATTTTTATAGAAACTCTCGGAACCGCTCGAAAGCGAATCGTCACGCTTGCGGTATTTGGCTAAAACCTCCGTGGTGAAAGTCATTTGATAACCAGCCTGGCAAATCCTGAGCCACAAATCCAAATCTTCAGAACCCTTCAGTGAAGTATCAAAGCCTCCGACTGTCGCAATGATTTCACTTTTGAAAATCGAAGAGATGAAGACATTGCATTCATTGGAAATTAACTTGTCCAGCGTGATCGGCAAACTTGAGGGGTCGCTGTCCATATACCTCTTGCCATTCCAATACGGCGTTCCAAAAAGTTCGGCATTGGGGTAAATAAAATCTATCTTCGGGTCTGACGTGAAGATTTCCAACATCGTGTCCAGATAACGAGGGAGCCACAGATCGTCACTATCAAGAATGGCCAGATATTTCCCTGTGGCCTGCTGTAAGGCCGTATTTCTGGCGGCTGCCGGGCCGGCATTTTTCTGCTCAAGCAAAACGATCCGCGAGTCAGCGTAAGATTTAACAATCTTTGAGGTATGATCGGTGGAGCCATCATTGACGATGATTAATTCAAAATCAGTGAAGGGTTGTGCCAACACTGAATCTATGGTTTCGTCAATAAAATTTGCCGCATTGTACGCGCACATCACGATACTGACGATGGGCGTTTTAAACTCACTCATGAAACTAATTCCTCATCTCCCACAATGATTTTTGATTGGGGCAAAAAATAAATGGGTTAGTTCGGATAGAGAAAATCCTGTACTTGAAAACCGGATTTATGCTCAAATTGTTCTTTTAGTGAGGGCAAATAATCGTTGCTTTCGTCCAGCATGATTCTTTCGATGCGGCGTAATGGAAAGAACACCGTAGAAGGGAAAATTCCACTCTCATGTTTAGCCAGCATCCGAATTAATTCATCGAAGCTGTTCAGGTCAATCCCCCGGACGATGGCTCCGGCAGAGTTCAGGTCTTCAATCAGACCCCAGAATTTTTCTCTTGGTTCAGCTAAGCTGATAATAATACATGCGCCTGGTTCAATCTTCATTCAATCCCTTTTTTATCAAGCCTGGAATGCGGGGTGCGATTCCGAAATCCAAGTATACTAAAAATTTAGGGCTTGTCAGCTTTTTTCGGACTGAATTTGAAGATCATTATTTTATTTGAATTATTTTTTGTGAGCCTGACAATTTCATTGCTACTGTGCTATTCTGCGCGTCTTTTATTGGCAATTCTATTTTTCTTGGTAGCGATGGTTGGAAATCGTTATTTTCGAGGAGGAAGCTTGAGCGTTTTAGTTGATCAAAATACTCGCCTCATTGTGCAGGGATTAACCGGCAAGGAAGGCACTTTTCACGCGCTGCAAATGCGCGATTACGGTACAAATATTGTGGGTGGAGTGACACCTGGAAAAGGCGGAACTACTCACGAAGGCTTTGCCGTTTTCAATACTGTTTCTGATGCTGTCACGAATGCCGGAGCGAATGCGACCGTGATTTATGTGCCGCCGCCGTTTGCTGCCGATGCAATTATGGAAGCCGCTGACGCTGGCATCGCTTTGATCGTGTGCATCACCGAAGGCATTCCCACGATTGATATGATTAATGTCTATCAATACGTCAGAGCACGCGGCGTTCGCTTAATTGGTCCGAACTGCCCCGGCGTGATTTCTCCCGGTAAATGCAAAGTCGGAATTATGCCCGCCCGCATTCACAAAGAAGGCAACATTGGCGTTGTTTCGCGCTCCGGGACATTGACCTACGAAGCCGTCGGACAATTAACCGCGCTTGGTTTGGGACAATCCACCTGTATCGGAATCGGTGGCGATCCGATTATCGGGACTTCGCAACGAGAGGCCTTAGAAATTTTCAATGGCGATCCTGAGACCCACGCAGTCGTGATGATTGGTGAAATTGGCGGATCAGCGGAAGAAGAAGCCGCCGAATATGTGAAAGCGCACATGACTAAGCCCGTGGTTGGATTCATTGCCGGCCAGACTGCCCCGCCAGGCCGTCGCATGGGACACGCCGGAGCGATTATCGCCGGTGGTAAAGGTACGGCAGCAGAAAAGTTCGCCGCGATGGAAGCCGCTGGTATTCACATTGTGAAAAGTCCGGCTGACCTCGGCGCGAAAGTCAAAGAAGTACTCGGATAGCATCCACAGTTTTTCGGCGGGAAGAAAACAAAAATTCAGCAATCGTTTTCTTCCCGCCAACAATTTTCTCCCCTTCGTTCCCCCCTTTTTTAACTAATTCAGTATAACTGGTGCGCCAGCATCTTGCTGATGTTTAGTAGAGTGCCTGCGGCACTGCAAAAACTCGCCAGCAAGATGCTGGCGCACCAAAAACTAACTCAGCTTTTCACAAACTTTTAGGAGGATTGTGATGATGAATTTCCGTCTCAGATTTCGCTTTTGCGTCTCGTGGCTTTTGTTGCTCACGATATTGTTTTCAACTTCTTGTACGGATTTACGCCCCGTCCAGCAATTCGCAGATGTCGCCGCCGACGCCGCTCGGCGCTTTCCTACTCTTGCACGAGATCTAAGTGGTTCGTGTCGCCGCCAAATCTATTATCAGCATATTCGGGACAATCGGTTTTCACCCGAAAAAATGCAGATTATGGTTGACCCGGCAGCGGGAAACAGAGAGGCTGCCGCGCTCTTTGAACCTTGTAAAAACTTCATCGAACAGGAGCCTCGCCTCATTCAGGCGAATGCCGTGTTGCTGAATTATTTACAGACGATGGCGGCTCTCGCTTCAAATGATACGACTGCGCTGGATCGCAGTTTGAGTAATGTCGGGAACTCTTTCAATGAGGCTGGATTATTCACCTCCGGTGAAGTCAAAGCCGTCAAAGGGCTGGCTGCGTTTATCCTGAAGCTCGCGCAAAGTGGCTCTCGTCAGTCCAAAATTAAAGATGCCGTTCAGGAAAATAACGAACATATTAAAGTTCTGACCGATGTCTTGAGCCGCATCGTGACGCAACAATATCAGTTACAGCTCAACAACGAGCGTGATGAATTGCGGAATTTCTATGTCACGGGAATGAAGGAATACGCTTCATTTCAAAAATCGCTGCCGCGCACTTCCCCCGATGCGGTCAATGATCCATTGCCGATTATGACCATCAAGCGGCAGTGGGATTTAGAAGACGGAGAGCTGCAAAAACGCCTCAAAGCCGCAACTGCTTACAGCGACATGATGAAGGAGATTCAAGCCGCGCATCAGGATTTATTTGAAGGTCGCAACAAGCTGTCTTCGCGCGAAGTCCTGCACAAAACGCTTGGGTATGGATTGACCATCAACAATTTAGCCGAAGATTTTCGGCGCGCATTTTAGTAAGGAGGAACTATGCCAAAACTAACCGCAGATCAGGTTTTTCAACTTGCCCAAAGCTACCATCAATTCGCCCGCGAACTCGGTGATTATCGCTTCAATGAGTGGGATAATTTAACTGCCGCACAACGCCGAACGCTCGAAGATAATGAACGGTTGATCCGTAACTTTTCTTCCAATTTTAATGGCTTATCCTTAAAAATGGAGCTGGATGAATTACAGGGAACGCTGGATCAAATCAAAGCAGCCTCAGATGGCATGCAAAAGGCTCTCAAGAAACTGGCGACATTTAACAAGGTGCTGAATGTTGCGGCCCTGATCATTTCTTTAGGCTCGGCGGTGATGAGTGCCAATGTACCAGGAATTATCGGCGGCATTGGTAACTTGGTAGATGCTTTATAAAAGGTATGGTCGGCGTCCCGCCTGCCTCTTCCACCAGATTAGACAGGTGGAACGCCGATCATACCTTCGTCAGCACTTGCAAACTTCGTCACAACGCGATATTCCATGCACGGCTTATTTTTATATTTAGAGGAGATTAAATGAAGATATTTGTTGATAGTGCAAATTTGAATGAGATCAAGGAAGCCGTCAGCCTGGGTATCGTTGATGGTGTTACCACCAACCCTTCGCTGATTGCCAAAGAAGGGAATAACATTGATTTCAAAGCCCACATGTTGAAAATCTGCGAGATTTTGAATAATCCCAAAGCTTCGGTCAGCGCGGAAGTCGTTTCACTCGAATACGATGCAATGGTGACAGAAGGCCGCGAGCTGGCCAAAATCCATCCTTCTGTTTACGTCAAATTACCGATGACGAAAGCCGGATTGCAGGCCACAAATACGCTGTCGAGCGAAGGCATTCGGATTAACCAGACGTTGATTTTCAGCGCGACACAGGCATTGTTGTCTGCGAAAGCCGGATCATCTTTTGTCAGCCCGTTCATTGGTCGTTTGGATGACATCGGGACGAACGGGATGAATTTGATTCAGGAAATTCGGGAGATTTTCGATAACTACGAAATCAAAACGGAAATCCTGGCGGCAAGTATTCGCGGCCCGCTCCACGTCATCGAAGCTGCCCGCGTCGGAGCCGACATCGGAACAATGCCCTACAAAGTCATTGAACAACTGCTCAAGCATCCGTTGACCGATATTGGACTGGCGCAGTTCATGAAGGACTGGGAAAAAACTCAGGCAGCCAAATAGTTTTTTGCGCTGCAAGCCTGCGGAATGCGGGCGGCTCGCCCTCTTTTAACGGGCGAGCCGCCCGTTTTTACGATAAGCGTTATGAAACCTTTAAAAATCGGCATCACAGGCGTCCGTGGCATCGTTGGTGAAACGTTGACGCCGGAGCTGATTATCGAATTTGCGCAAGCCTTCGGCACGTATTTCGATGGCGGCAAAATGCTGGTCGGACGCGACACGCGACCTTCAGGATTGATGGTGCGCTCGGCAGTGATTTCCGGTTTGCTGGCGTCAGGCTGCCAAGTCGTTGATCTGGGGATTTGTCCGACTCCGACGCTGCAATTAGCTGTCAAACACCTGAACGCCAGCGGAGGAATTTCGATCACTGCCGGGCATAATCCTGCCGTCTGGAATGCCTTAAAATTTGTCCGCGCTGATGGTTTGTATTTGAATTCGATGCAGGCCGAAGAGCTGCTGGATATTTATCATCAAGGCGAATTTCGCAAGACGCGACACGATAGCATTCACGCGACAATTGGAACCTTTTCCGCCGTCGAAAATCATCTCAACCTGTTAAGAAAATCTGTTGATGTTGAAGCCATCAAAGCGCGAAAATTGACTGTCGCTATTGATTGTTGTAATGGAGCTTGTTCTGTTTTCGCTCCACTCTGGTTGCAGGAATTAGGCTG
>JAYVZE010000132.1:0-15808 GCA_043783625.1 Blastocatellia bacterium
CAGGACGCAAGATGACCAATACCAGCGGCAACCTCACCTATCGCGCTGAGTTCGATCCGTATGGGAAATTACTCTACGAATGGAGCGCGACACCGAATCAGAATACCAAGAAATTCACGGGCTATGAACGTGATGCGGGTTCTGGATTGGATTACGCGCAGGCGCGGATGTATGGCAGTGAATGGGGACGCTTTTTGTCGCCTGATCCGAAGGGGCTTAAGGCAGCAAACAAGTATAGCCCGAAGACATTAAATCGCTATAACTATGTTGATGGTGATCCAGTAAATATGGTAGACCCAACGGGGTTAGACCCAGACTTTACTGTCTCTTGGACAACCGTCAATGGTGTAACAACTTATGGATCGGCAGCAATCAATGGTGGGACAGTTTCCGCTGGTATAGATTTTGTAAACCCATCAGGATTTGGGGATAGAAGTCTTGGGTTAAATGGGATGTTTCTGGCAATTGAGGAAAATGTTGATGGTCGTCTTTTGCCTGATGAAACAGGTGGTGGTGGAGGGGAAGATTATTTTGAGTGGCTTGCCAAGCAAAAACGAAAATTCAGCGATTGTGCGAAAACAAAAATCCAAGAGCTTGAAGGTATACTGAATGAAAAAGTTGTGGATAAAAATAAAGTTACAACTTCTCTTTCAGTCGCACTTATTGTTACTGCATTGAGTACCCTAGTAAGTTCCCTTAGAGGAGGCGGCGGTGTTAGTACTGGGGATATTATTACAGGAGCCACCGTGGGAACCGGAACTGGTAGTGCGGATTCAATAAAAAAATCTATCGATAATTATAACGCAGAAATTGATAATTTTTATAATAAAAGCCTGCCTAGCTGTGAAGGTTACCTTATTATGCAAAACGAGTGGAAAACTCACGCACAGAATGTCATGAATAATGGCAACAGTCCTTCGTCAGCGCAAATTGCATCTGCTAGATTATTTGTATTTTCAAACAATAATATGGCATTTATTAATGATATTCATACTATCCCATGGTCGTAAATTACTTTGACATAATTAATGCATAGTAGTCGAGGGAGTTAAATTATTATAATTACAAAGAGGCAAGCTTCTAGTTTCTTAATCATCTTTTTTACATTGGAGGAATTATGCGTATACTTATTAACATGATCCTGACATTTATATTCTGGTTAACTTATGCATTTATATACTCTAAATTCTTTAAGGATCAAATTTCTTCATTCCCAAGTTTTATTAAAATAGGGGTAGAGTATGCTATTCCTATTATAATTTTGCTTGCTATGGTTTTTTGGAGAGCAAAAGATCGTACTCGTACAAGTTGACGGCAACGGGAAGCGCGTCAAGAAGACGGAAGGCGGGGCGAGCACGTACTACGTCTACTCCTCCGTGATCGGGAGCGCGGTGATGGAAGTCAATAGCAGCAGTGTTCAACGAGCGTACGTGATGAACGGCGGCGCAGTGGTGGCGCAGCGCAATCCCGATGGGAATTTCTATTGGCTGCACGCCGATCATTGGTTATAGACCTCTCTTCTAATTATCAACACATACCGTCCTTTCTTATGTGTTGTCATCCCAAAAACTTTCCGCTACCATCAAGTGACGGCAAAATCTGCCGATGATTATTGTATTGAGGATTTTCTTATGGCTACCATCACCATCACATTACCTGTTCATCTTGAACCGTTGCTTTCCAAGCGAGCCGCGAGTGCCGGAGTCGGCGTTTCCGACTACGCTCTCAAGGTTCTGGAGCGGGAAGCCTTAGCCCCTGACTTTTGATGAAATTCTGGCTCCCTTTCGACAAGAGGTCACAGACTCCGCCATTTCCGATGATGATCTCAACGCACTCTTTACGCAGGCACGGCAGGACTATCACCGTGACCGGGAGAAAAAGTCTTGAGTGCGGAAAAACCACGAGTGGTCTTTGATTGTATAATTTGCCGCACGTCAGGAAGGCATTGCGGCGGCTTGTTTGCGTTTAGCGGAACAACGCTACCTGAATCTTTTTATCAGCCGTGAATTCCAGCGACGTTTTAAGTTTATCAAGGTTGTGACGCCGGAAACTTTTATTCAGGAAATAAAAAAGTAAACATGGAACATCGAAATATTACCACCAATGAATGGTCACGAATGGTGATAGATTCGCTGTTTGATCGTGGACTCTTGCCTGACTGGAAAGAGTTTGCCCACGCCTTGCGTTTGAGAAGGGGAGCTTAGTCTTACAACTTATTTTTTATACGCTCCTTAGTCACCATTTAAGGCAGATCGTCAGTATATTTTTTCAAACTCCGTTGATTTTTATATCAACCTACAGGTATATTAGCGATTCGTTGGTTACGAATGATTAATAAAAAGCCTTCGAAAATTTATTCAAGTAAGTATTTATTATGCGACACGCCTCCACCCGCCCCTTTAATTCCTTCCGCAATTCTTTGAATTGGCGTTGGCAACATTCATCGTGTTCACGCTAAAACCTAATTTTCTGTACTAAATCTAAGTTTTTTTCTCCAAAATATTCATCATGAAGATATTGATAAGTGACAATTTCTCAGCGCGAGGTGTAGAAGTCCTGAACCGCTTCGAGCAATTTCAGGTTGACCAGAACGTCGGATTAAAGCCCGAAGAACTGAAAGCGATCATCGGCGAATATCAGGCCTTGATTGTACGCAGCGAAACACGCGTGACCGCCGACATTATTGCTGCCGCCGACAACTTGAAGGTTATCGGGCGAGCCGGTTCCGGTGTTGATAATATTGACGTGCCAGCCGCGACCAAACGCGGCATTGTCGTGATGAATGCCGCCGCAGGGAACAGTGTGACGACGGGGGAGCATACATTAGCGATGATGATGGCATTAGCGCGGAAAATCCCGCAGGCACATTTTGCTTTGAAAAATGCCCGCTGGGACAAAAAGAAATTCATGGGAATGGAGCTACGCGGAAAAACGCTCGGCATTGTCGGCTTCGGGAATATTGGTAAAATTGTGGCTTCAGGCGCGCTCGGACTTGGTATGAAAGTTTTGGCGTTCGATCCATTTTTATCAAAAGAAATTGCGGCTCGCACGGGCGTTGAAACAGTCAGCGTAGACGAAATTTTTGAGCGGGCAGATTTTATTACGGTGCATACGCCACTGACCGACGAAACACGCGGAATCATTGGCGCAGCAGCGTTTGCTAAAATGAAAGACGGCGTACGGATTTTGAATTGCGCACGGGGCGGATTGGTTGATGAAGCGGCACTTTACGACGCCATCAAATCCGGCAAAGTCGCGGGAGCTGCACTGGATGTTTTTGTGCAGGAACCGCCGCCGATGGATCATCCATTACTGACACTGGATGAAGTCATCGTGACTCCGCATCTGGGCGCGTCTACAACCGAAGCACAGGATTCGGTGGCCATCATGACTTCCGAGCAAATCAGCACGTACCTGACCACCGGAGCGATTAGCGGCGCAGTCAATGTGGCGGCTGTCTCATCTGAAGTTCTGGAATATCTACAACCATATTTATCTTTAGGTGAAAAACTGGGACGTTTTCAGTCTCAGATTTTGCCGCATCCGGTTTCAGAGATCGAAATTAAGTACAGCGGAGAAGTCGCCGGATTAGACATTAAACCCGTCACGCAGGCAATTCTAGCGGCGTTGCTGGCTCCGGTCAGTGCACGGGTCAATCAGGTAAATGCTTCGATGATTGCGGAAGAGCGAGGATTAAAAGTGAAAGAATCCTTGTCACGTTCCTCGTCAGAATTTACGAGTTTAATTGAAGTCATTGTGCGTGGTGAGTCCGAAGAAAGTCAGGTCACGGGAGCCTTATTCGGGAGCCACGATCAACGCATCGTCAACTTAAACTCTTATCGTTTGGAAGCCGTTCCTGAAGGGCATTTATTGATCGTGAGCAATGACGATGTGCCTGGGATGATTGGTCGCATCGGAACTTTTCTTGGCGATCACGGCAACAACATTGCGCAATTATATCTGAGCCGAAATAGAAAAGGCGGACTGGCACTTTCTATTTATCAGCTTGATGAAGAAGCCAGCATCGAGACGTTGAAAGAATTAAATAACCTTGCGCACATGCGCTCAGTGAAGCAAATCAGTTTGTGAGGAGGGTGGACGGTGATCGGTGGGCGGGGGTCGGTTTTACGATTTCAAAAGGATTTGCTAAAGCTCAAATTTATTGAAATATCTCGAACTTTTGACCAGAAAACCGACCCCCGTCCACCGATTACCGACCACGATTCTTATGTTAGCAAAACGCCTTATTCCCTGTCTTGATGTTGATCGCGGTCGCGTGGTCAAAGGGATTAGTTTTGTCAATTTAGTAGATGCCGGTGATCCGGTTGAGCAGGGCGCACGCTATGACCGTGAAGGCGCAGATGAGTTAGTTTTTCTTGATATTACTGCTTCTTCCGACCGCCGCGAAATTGTCACGGACATGGTTCGGCGAGTAGCGGATCGTGTCTTTATTCCGTTCACAGTTGGCGGGGGGATTCGTAGCGTTGAAGATGTCCGCGCCATTCTCGCCGCAGGTGCGGACAAGGTTTCTGTCAACACTGCGGCTGTGCAAAATCCAAATTTGATTAAAGAAGGCGCAGAATGTTTTGGCGCACAATGCATGGTCGTGGCGATTGATGCCAAGCGCAGTATTGAAAACGAAAATTCGTGGGAAGTCTATTTGCATGGCGGGCGCACTTCAACGGGCATTGATGTCATCGAATGGGCACAGCAGGCGGCGGCACTGGGAGCCGGGGAAATTCTGCTGACGAGTATGAATTGCGACGGGCAAAAAGACGGTTACGATATTGCACTGACGCGAGCTGTTTCGAGAGCGGTAAATATCCCCGTGATTGCTTCCGGTGGTGCGGGAACGATGCAGCATTTGTACGAAGCTTTGGCGGATGGAGAAGCGAGCGCGGTTCTTGCCGCCAGTATTTTTCATTTTGGAGAGATCGAAATTAGTGAAGCAAAAAAGTTTTTGCGCGAACAAGGCGTTTTAATGAGATCATAGCGCTAGCCCCGGAAAGAACTGGATAGTTGTATTTATGAAATTATTTCTTATTCTGATGATTTCCGTTTTACTTGGCGCAGCGGCGGCAGGGCAAAAATCTGTTAAGTCGAAAAAATCGCTGACGACAAAAGCGGCGGTAAAAAATTCTGTCGCAGCACAAAAAAGTACGTCTTCGGTAGTGCCAGAGGAAGTTAAATTTAAAGGCGAGAATATCAATCTTGCCGGAGCTTTATCGTTACCGAAAAGCGCGTCACATGTTCCAGTAGTCCTGATTGTGCCGGATTTTTTCTCCACGCGTGACGGGATTCCAACGCTCAAAGGCGTTCACAATTCTTTCCGTGATTTGGCGACGCATCTGAATGCAAATGGATTTGCTGTGCTTCGTTATGACCGTCGTTGTACGGGGGCGAGCGAATGCATGGCGAATAGCGCGATGGCGAATGGCGTCGAAGACGCTTATCAAGCAGTTCAGTATTTAAAAACAAGAAAAGAAATTGATCCCAAAAATATCTTTGTCTTAGGGCATGGAGACGGTGCGATTTTAGCCGCTGGGATTGCCGCGCATCCTGATTTGGCGGGATGTATCGTAGTTGCTGCGCCGGGAAGAAATCCCAGCAAATTGCTGCGAGACTGGGCACGTCAGGCGATGGTTGACAAGAAACTTCCTGAAGCTGAAATCAATCAGCAAATGGATCGCGTCGAAAATGTAATTATCAAGATGACGGAAGGCGGGCATCAGGAAGCTGCCTTCGCCAAGGACTTCAGTAATGAATATTTGGTGGCGTTACAAAAACTGCCCGGCTATGCTTTCAGTTGGCTGTTAGACGATCCTTTGCAGGTTTATCCCGGCATCAATGGTGCAGCTTTAATCGTGCAGGGAGCCAAAGATCGGCGGGTCAAAACGAAGGATGCTGTTTATATTGAAGATTCGCTCAGAGTTGGTGAACACAAGGATTTTGAAGCGCATCAATTGCCAAATCTTGATTACTTCATGAAAGAAAATAAAGGCGAAGCGACGCTGGCTTCGGATTACGAATTCAATCGTTCATTAGACCCTGCGTTCTTAAAATTACTGGATGGATGGTTAGCAAAAAAACTGAAAAAATGAGTTTTGAAAGCCTGGAAAAATTGTGCTTTGATGCGAATGGACTGATTCCTGCTATCGTGCAGGATTGCAATACGCTCGAAGTTTTGACGCTGGCTTATATGAACAAAGAAAGCCTGAAACTGACGTTGGAAACCAATGAGACGTGGTTCTGGAGCCGTTCGCGTCAGGAGCTTTGGCACAAGGGAGCGACTTCAGGAAATACGCAACAAGTCCAGGAAATTCGCGTAGATTGCGATGCTGATTCATTGGTTGTATTGGTCGAACCAGGCGGGCCGGCTTGTCATACGGGAGCGCGGACGTGCTTCACAGAAAAGATAAATTAATGTCTGAAAATAGTGTTATCCAGTCTGATTTAGGAACAACGTTGCAAAATCTTTATGCGACGATTGAACAGCGCAAGCAAACCCTTCCGCCGAATTCTTACACGACGTATTTATTCGAGCGGGGACTGGATAAAATTCTCAAAAAAATCGGAGAAGAATCCGCTGAAACAATCATCGCGGCAAAGAATGCCAACCCGTCTGAATTAACGGGAGAGATTTCAGATTTGATTTATCATCTGCTGGTCTTGATGGTGGAAAAAAGCTTGCCACTGTCTGTGATTCAAGCAGAATTGGCCAGCCGCGACGGAAAGCTTGCGGAAGCGAAATATAGTAAATAGTCATCACGATTTATGGCACAAATCACCCCTGTAACCTACGAAGCATTTCTGGAGCTGGCCGCGAAAGGGACAGTCGTTCCAGTCATCAAAACGGTGATGGCAGATTTGCTCACACCCGTCTCTGCCTTCCTCAAAATTCAAGACACCGCGAAGCTCGCTTTTTTGTTGGAATCCGTTGAGGGCGGGGAAAAAATCGCGCGGTATTCTTTTTTAGGCATTAATCCGCATCGCGTCATTCGCGCCAAAGCGAATAATATTACCATTGAAAATGCGGATGGAACCGTTGAGCAGAGCCGGGATTCAATGACGGATATTTTGCGGCACATGATGGAAAGTTATGAGCCGGTCAAGGTTCCGAACCTGCCGCCGTTTACGGGTGGAGGCGTGGGATTTTTTGGCTACGATGCCGTTCATTGGTTTGAACGCTTGCCGCACGACGCGCCGGATGATTTAGGCGTAGATACGGCGACAGTGATGTTTTATTCAAGCATCCTCGCCTTCGATCACGTCAAGCATCAGATCCAAATTATCGTCAATGTTTTCACCGATGGAAAACAGGAAAATCTGGAGTCAAATTATCAGGCAGCCTGCCGGGAAATTATTCAAATCGAAGAGATTTTGAAACGCCCGACTCCGATTCCACCACCCGTCAAGCGGACTGAGCCGGCACGTTTGAAATCGAACATGACCAAAGAGGAATTTGAAGCGGCGGTCAAGGTGATTCAGGAATATATTCTGGCCGGAGATGCTTTTCAGATTGTCTTTTCACAGCGTTTTGAAGCGAATATTGCGACCCATCCATTTCAGATTTATCGTGCGTTGCGGGCGGTAAATCCTTCGCCGTACATGTTTTATTTGAAGCTCGGCGAAGATCAGGTTTTGCTCGGTGCTTCGCCTGAAATGTTGGTACGATGCAATGAAGGAAATCTTGAATATCGCCCGATTGCCGGAACCTATCCGCGCGGCGTCACCGAAGATGAAGACATTATTTTAGGTGAACAATTAAAGCATGACGAAAAGGAACGAGCCGAACATATTATGCTCGTAGACCTGGGGCGCAACGACCTCGGACGGGTTTCAAATTATGGCTCCGTTGAAGTCGCAGAGCTGATGATTATTGAACGTTATTCGCACGTCATGCATTTGGTTTCGGTGCTGAAATCGCGCTTGCAGGAAGGCTACGATTGCTTTCATGCGCTGGGTGCAACGTTTCCAGCCGGGACTTTGACAGGTGCCCCGAAAGTTCGTGCGATGCAAATTATTGATGAACTTGAACCGACGCGGCGTGGCGCTTATGGCGGAGCGGTTTTGTATTTTGATTATTCAGGGAATCTTGATTCCTGCATTGCATTAAGGACAATGTACGTCAAAGGCAATCGTGCTTTCATTCAAGCAGGGGCAGGAATCGTCGCCGATTCTGTGCCGGAAAAAGAATACGCGGAGACCGTCAACAAAGCGCGGGCTTGTATCAGAGCGATAGAGATGGCGGAAAAAGAACTATGAGTAGATTTTGCGGAACGCAAAGGTACAGTACGAGGAGCGGTAGCGACTTGGTAAATTTTGGAGTTACCAAGTCATTTCTACGGCTTCACATTTTTACAATTGTTGTTTTTATTTCCTTAACAATTTCAGCACAACCCGCCCGCAAAAAAAATGCGCCACCCGTTGATCCTCCGGTGACGGCGGAAGAGGCGGCAAATCTCGAAGCCGTTATCACCACGGAGATGGGCGTCATTCGCATGGAGTTTTATCCGAACAAAGCTCCAAACCATGTTTTCGCTTTTATCAAGCGGGTGCGGAGCGGATATTACGACGGCTCCGCTTTTTTCAGGGTTATTGCGCGAGCCTTAATTCAAGGCGGTGATCCGATCTTGAAGGAAAATGCGCCACGGGCGAAATGGGGAACCGGAGCTTTGAGCTTAATTAAAGATGAGTTCAGCGATTTAAAACACGAAAGCGGAACGGTCTCGACGGTGAGAATTCCAGGACAGCCCAACAGCGGCGGTGCGCAGTTTTTTATCTGCTACGGCCCACAGGCACAGTTGGATGGAAATTTTTCTGCCTTTGGAAAAGTTACGGAAGGCTTGAGCGTAGTCGAAAAAATTTCGATGGTCGAAACCGACAAAGACAAAAAAACTGAGAAGCCGATTCGCATCATCAGCATCAAGTTGGAACCGAAAAAAATTGAGCCTTTCAAAGATGCAACTGTAGACGAAATGCGTAAGGAAGTGCTGCTGAAAACGACACTCGGCGACATCACGATTGCGCTTGATCCTGATTTAGCTCCTGAGCATGTCCGCAGTTTTTTGAAGTTGGTCGAAACCGGATGGTTCGATCATACCGCTTTTCATCGCGTGATTCCGGGCTTTGTGATTCAAGGTGGCATTGATGATACGCGGCTTCCGTTGGAGCAGCATCCGGCGACGCGCTGGGTACGACCCTTGAAAGGTGAGTTCAGCAAAGAGCGAAAACACGTTCGCGGAATTCTTTCCATGGCTCGTGGCGACGATCCCGATTCAGCCGCGACTTCGTTTTTTATCATGCTCGGAATCGCCGGACATTTAGACGGGAAATATACGATTTTTGGAAAAGTTGTGGATGGGTTGGATACAATGGATCGAATTGAAAGTGCCCCAAGAATTGGCGAAACTCCACAAACGCGAGTGGAGATTATTGAGGCGGTAATAAAACCTTAAAGCAGGTGTCAGGTGTTAGGTGTCGGGTTTCAGACCTGACATCTAACACCTGACACCTGACACCTGCTTATGTTGCTAGTCATAGATAATTACGATTCCTTCACCTATAACCTGGTGCAATATCTCGGAGAATTGCGCGCGGATCCAATTGTGACGCGCAACGATGATATAACGCTCGAGCTGATCGAAAATCTCGGCCCGAAACAAATCGTAATTTCTCCAGGGCCGGGAACGCCTGACGACGCTGGCATCTCCATGGAAGTTATCAAAACTTTTGCCGGAAGAATTCCGATTCTCGGCGTCTGTCTTGGGCATCAGGCGATTGGTCAGGTTTTCGGCGGCAAAGTCATTCGCGCTCCCTACCTGATGCATGGGAAAATCAGTCAGGTAAATCACGACGGCAAGTCTATTTTTGAAGGCTTGGACAATCCCTTTGAAGCGACGCGCTATCATTCATTAATTGTAGAAAAAGCGTCATTGCCTCCGGTTTTAGAAGTCAGCGCGACGACGGAAGATGGATTGATTATGGGCTTGCGTCACCGTGATTTCATCTGTGAAGGAGTCCAGTTCCATCCCGAATCAATCTTGACGACTGCTGGCATGCAGCTAATTGCAAATTTCCTGAAAATCAGTAAACGATAACTGTCCGACAAACTGTTAGTTTGTCGAATCTCTGCCAAACCAATGTTCAGCGAAACCCTGAAAAAACTGCTCGCTCGTGAATCCCTCTCTTTTTCCGAATCGTCCGCCACGCTTGAATATCTTCTCTCCGACGATGCCACCGATGCGCAAATTGCGGCTCTCTTAACCGCGTTAGCTGCGAAAGGCGAGACTGCCGAAGAGTTAGCCGGATTCGCTTCCGTGATGCGATCTCGCAGTTTTCGCGTCACCTCAACGAAACATGAAAATTTCATAGATACCTGCGGCACGGGTGGCAGTACGACAAAAACATTTAATGTTTCGACGGCTGCGGCATTCATTGTTTCCGCCTGCGGCGTCCCCGTAGCCAAGCACGGCAACGTCGGCGTCACCTCAAAATCCGGCAGTGCAGATGTCCTGAAATCGCTCGGCGTCAATACCAGCATGCCGCTGGAGCGCGTGAGTTCCTGCCTTGATGAAATTGGAATTTGTTTTATGTTCGCGCCGTTTCATCATGCTGCTACCAAGCGTGTAGCGATGATTCGCCGCGAGCTTGGTGTGCGCACGATCTTCAATTTTCTTGGCCCTCTGACAAATCCTGCCGCCGCCCCATTTCAAGTCATCGGCGTTTCAGATGCCGCCGCCATCGAAAGGGAAGCGCAGGCACTTCATCAGCTTGGGATCAAAAAAGCGTGGGTCGTGCGCGGCGATGACGGGCTTGATGAAATTTCAATCGCTACGTCTACGCAGGTGTACGAAGTGACTTCAGCGGGTGTTGAAGCGCGAAAAATTCAGCCGGAAGATTTTGGGATTCAGCGATCATCGCTCGAAAACCTGAAAGGCGGATCGCCTGATGAAAACGCCGCGATAATCCGCGCAATTTTATCGAATGAATTACGTGATGCTGCGCTGGATTTGGTATTGATTAATGCTGCGGCTGCGTTGTATGTAGCAGGCAAAGAGGCTGATTTTAAGGATTGTATTGCGCTGGCGAGAAGTGCGGTTCAAAATGGAAATGCCTTGAAGCAATTGGAATTGTTGATTCAGTATTCAAATTCAAATTAAACGTGGATTCGATGGAATTAGTAGATAGGGCTACGCAATATTTTCTATTAGCCCAGCCCGTTTACGGCTGGGAGAAAGTTGGCAGAATCGTTGTCAGCCCGGTTCACCGGGCTTCTCAGGTGCTTTAGCTGAAGCTTTTTGCAAGACCCGGTCAACCGGGCTGAGATACTTATTTTACATCCTAACCCAGCCGTAAACGGACTGGGCTAACGAAAAAAATATGGCGAAACCTCTATGCAAATCAAAACAGAATTCGTAATGATCGGGGCGATGCGAACATTTGTCGCTTCGCCTTTCGCAGAAGCCAAATTTCCCGGCATTCTGATTTACTCAGATATTTTTCAACTGAGTACTTCGCTGCTGAGTTTCTGCAAACGGCTTGCCAGCTATGGCTTTGTCGTCGCCGCGCCTGAAATTTTTCATCGCCACGAAGCTGCCGGAGTTGTGCTTGAACAGAACGATGAAGGCCGGGCGCGAGGAGCGCGGAATGCTCTAGCTACGACAATTGAAGAATTTGATTTAGACGCGCAGGCGGTCATCGAGTACCTGCAAAATCACTCCGCCGTTGAGCCGGAAAATATTGGCGCGGGAGGTTTCTGTATCGGCGGACATCTCGCGTTTCGTGCAGCCTTAAATCCGAATGTGAAAGGCGCAGCGTGTTTTTATCCGACGTGGCTCAGCAACGGAAAATTAGGGAAAGGCGAGAACGCAGGTTCATTGGAACGGGCAGCTGAAATTAAAGGCGAAATCCTGATTCTTTTCGGCTTGCAGGATCAATACATTTCCGAAGAAGCGCGAAATCTAATCATCAATGCGCTGAATAAAGCGAAGGTGAAAACTTCCATTGAGCTTTTCAATGCTGACCACGGATTTATGCGCGATGATCGTGCAGCGTACGACGGAGAATGCGAAGATTTAGCGTTTGCCGCCGTGCTGGAACATTTTGATCAAGTTTTTGAGGGAGAATAAGGAAAGCAGTCAAAACAATTTCACCCGTATCGCGCAGCAAATTAAAACTTTGCTGCAACAAACCAACACTACTGGATGAGCTTATTTCGATTTAACTCCATCTGATTTCCACCGTATCTATCGGATGCCTGATTGAAGAAATTTAGTAAATTTAGTACCTTTGCCACATGAAATTTGTAGATGTCAAAAATGATGTTGCGTTTCGGAAAATCTTTGGCAACGAGAATAAAAAAGAGGTGTTAATTTCCTTTCTCAATGCCGTCCTGGAGCTTCCAGGCGGTCGGAAAATCGCCGATGTGACGATTGTCAATCCGTATCAGCTCCCGAATTTGAGTGGCGGAAAATCTACGATTGTGGATATTAAAGCGCAGGACGAGAGTGGAAATTTTTTCATCGTCGAGATGCAGGTCGCCGAAGCCGAATCGTTTAGCCAACGGGTTTTATATTATACTGCGCAAAGTTATGCCTCCCAAATTGAGCGCGGAGATGATTATTCCAAGCTTAGCCCGACGTTTTTCATCGGAATCCTGGACTTTGAAATCGGCGCGAGTGCGGATTATTTCAGTCGGCACAAAGTCTTGAATGTGGAAACCGGAGAACATATTCTCCGCGATGTCGAATTTAACTTTATTGAGCTGCCGAAGTTCAAGCAGGGAGAAAGCGAATTAAACAGCATCATTGAGCAATGGGTGTATTTCATCAAAAACGCCGAAAACCTGAATGTCATCCCGGAAAGCATCAAAGATGAGGGCTTAAAAACAGCCTTTGAAGAAGCTGACCGACATAATTGGAGTAAGCTCGAACTGGAAGAATACAATAAAATCCTGATCCGCGAAGGCGACGAAAAAGGCAGATTACGATTAGCCGAAAAGCGCGGCAAGCTCGAAGGCAAGCTCGAAGGCATCGAAATAGGCGTCGAACAAGGCAAGCTTGAAGTCGCCAAAAAGGCAATTTTGCAAGGCTTGAAGAATGAGATCATTGCCGAATTAACCAATTTGCAGGTTGAAGAAATTGAGAAATTAAGAGACGAGGCAAGTTGACTACTTTTTCGGAGGGTATCCAGTAATTTGTGTAAATAGAAGATTAAAAAATCCAAGTTCTAATGAAAGAAATTAAATGGTGGGGATGGTGGGAATCGAACCCACACTACCGTAAGGTAACGGGTTTTTGAGACCCGCGCGTCTACCAATTCCGCCACGTCCCCACATTGACGTGCTTTTCAATCGAACGCGGATTATAAGCATCAGCCGCCGGATGGTCAAGTGAGCAGGAAAAGTTTGCTATGCAATTCACGCCTGAATATTGGAGACGCCTCTCAGATCACGACAAGAAATTGCTGATTCCTCAGCTTTTACTTTCCGAACAAAAAAAACATTTCTCACCCTTAGAAATCAATCAAGCGAAGGATGTTTTCTGGAATTTAATTGAGGAAGAAGGTAGCCTCGAACGAACAGAAGATAAATTTCTCACGCTGAGAAATTTTACGCGACAGGTCGGAAGCTCTCCCGAAGCCTGGCGTTGTATTTACCGGTTTATTGGCATTTCCAGCAGCTACCTTGAGCTGTGCGTAGATGATTGCGATAGGTTTTTAGCTGCCCTCAAACGCGAACGCTTCGCAGTGAATTCGTGGCATGACAAGATTGCAAAATTGGTAGGAAAAGGGCATCCGTTCGACAGTGCGCGAGCCTTAACCGAAAATCGTTTTCAGCCGCAATTACATTTTGTGAATGATCGCGCTGATGAAGAAGCTTACGGCAGAAATTATTTTTTTGTGCATTGGGATGCGCAATCGGTGTATGCGCGTAAGGGTGGGTTAATTAGCAAATTCGCTGCCAGTCAAACCCATGCGAAATTTGGCGCTGAGCCGAAAAATGTTGCGAAATATCTTAGGGAGAAAGTTTAAAAGCCGGTGCGCCAGCATCTTGCTGGCAGCTTTCGTAAAGCTCAAAGCTGCCAGCAAGATGCTGGCGCACCGACTTTCTTAATGACTAACTTTTGCAAACCACAATTTAAATTTCTTACTAAACGGCGTGACGATTTTTGTCGTCAGGAAGCGCGGACGATCTTTCGGAGCCATTGCTGCATATTCCGTAGGCTTAACGTGTTGTTGCGCCAAATCTCTCAGCAGTTGCCATTCAGGTTCAAATTCTTCCAGACCGCGACGGTTACGTGGCGTTTCGCGAGCCTCATCATTCAACCGCACCAACATTAACTTATAGAGCAATGCTTTGTCGGACATGTCGGAGTTATAATTATTGCGGGAAATGCCGAGCTTCACATCTTTGCCATAACTTTTGACATTTAGTGCCATACTGCCATCTGCTAAAATCTCCGGTTCGCTCTGCCATTCCAAATCACGATAGAAAAATTTCACTTCTTCTTTGTCGGCAAAATATCCATTGCTGATGGCACGCGCTACCATTCGATCAAGTTGTTCGCGGTACTCTTTCCATTTTGCCTGCACGGTAATGAGAGGCGCAGTCGCGTCCTTGCGGGTTTCCGGCACCAAACTGGAACGCAGGGTTTGAAAATTGATGCTTGGATTTTTGCCTTGAATTGCCAAGTGCTTCTGATAGGTATTTTCAGCGTTGTAGCGTCCAAATAAAAAATAACTCGCCGAAAATTCCACGATCAAAGGCCATTCCCAAATCGCCAGAGGCAAAATATATTTGCGGGAAAAAAGTGCTTCTTCCGTGATGTGGCGAACATCGCAGCTCCGCTTGATCGGGCCGGAAATCTGGGAATATTTCCCGAGCGTTAATTCCAGCTCAGGACGCTTGGCGGAATATTTATAAAAGGATTTGGCAATTGATTTTGGCGTTCGGAAAAATCCATCATTCAACGGATCGCGCTTCGCTGAACCTTTGAAATAAAAATTCAGCAGGTTCGCGGCAAAGTCCGAACAATTATTGAACATCGTGCTGAATTTGTTCACATTGGGGATTGCGTTGAAGGCTTCGAGAAAAGCGACATCCTGTTCCAGTGAAGTTTTGATTTTGTAGGTATAAAGATCACGATTGACGAGAACGCCGACAGTGCTTTGCCATTGTCCGCGTTTTAAAATCCCGTTGGTTGGGGCGTCAATTAGCTCGTTCCAGTGCTTCGCGCGATAATTTTCGCGGATCATTTTGCGAACTTTTCCGTTGGCATAAACTACCGCACTCGCTTCATTCTCGACGCCGTATAAATAAGCAGTGTAAGGGATTGCCATCCAGTGAATTTTTTCTTTTGCTCCGAAATCATCGTAGAGAACCAGCACGACGCCTTCTTCGCCGGGATTGGTAAACCTGAGCTTGTCCTTTGAGTCCAGACAGATATTTGAAAAATAAACTGTCGCATGTCCGGCGGCATTTAATTCTGCGGAAGTACCGATGCCTTCATGCAGCATAAACGTCAGATCGGCTTTGGCTGGACTTGACGTGAAAAGTAAAAAACAAAAACAGAGAATCAGGGAGAGTATGGTTGTTCGCATAAGTCAATCAATAAATAATATCGGGACAGTTCAATAGTAGTATAAATTCTATTTTAATATGGAATTGCCTGCCTGTCACACTTTTTCAAGTGTGACATTGGATGGGAAGGGAATGCGGGAGGTTGTCTGATGTAGCGCAAACATTCCTGTTTGCGTTTTGGTTAGAAGTAGATTCCCAAAAGAGCCACACCTGAAACAGGGAAAC
>JAYVZE010000133.1:0-43741 GCA_043783625.1 Blastocatellia bacterium
CTGATGATATTCCAGGCTTTTGAATAAAGGTTTTGCAGACCTCTGCCTTACCACTTGGCTACGCCGCCGTTGCTAAAAGGATAAAGGAGAAAGGATAAGGGATAAAGGTAAAGCACCACTTTATCCTTTCGCCTTTATCCTTTCTCCTTTCAAAAACTGGAGCGGGAGACGAGATTTGAACTCGCGACTTCGACCTTGGCAAGGTCGCGCTCTACCACTGAGCTACTCCCGCTTGTGGCAAATGATAATTTTAGCGTCTGATACGAGATTGTCAAGTAAATGCCGATGGCTTATTGAACAGTTATATTTTTAAGAAACGTCCAATCACCGCTGCCGGCCATCTTAATATTATTTACACGCTTGTTGGCGATCACAATATTTGACGGATACCAGAGCGGGAACATCGGCAGATCGGCGCTGATGATATTCCAGGCTTTTGAATAAAGGTTTTGCAGACCTCTGCCTTACCACTTGGCTACGCCGCCTGAATCGGTTGTCAACGGGCTGAGTCTCTCCCAAAAACGAACGGTTATATGACCACAAACACTAGCACTACGTCAAGCAGTTCATTTCACTTCCAACAGCGGATTTAACAAAGATTTACTTTGACTTCAATTGGAAAGAAGCGCAAAATTAATTCTTCCGAACAGATGCGTTAGCTGAAAATACAACCCAAAACCAGTTCTTTAACTACATTGCGCACAGAAACCGAATGAAGGTCTTCTCTTCAATGTCAATCCAGCCCTCATTCTCCGCGACTACTGTTTCGCCTTCATCTGTGCCATTTAGGGAATTAGCCCCGTCCCAGGTAAAATAGTTTTTGCGAATAGTTGGTATGTTATGCCGACAGCTCGCTTAATTTTCCTTTGGAAAGAAAGGCGGTATTCTTTATGTCTACAGCAACTGCTCCTGCCAAAATCCGTGATCGTAAGCTGACGGATTCAGATCAATTGATTCTGACAATTTGTCTGGAGGCTCGTCCGATGACGCGAGAAATGTTTGCTCCCTTTGGTGAAATCATTGGCGAGCGTGGTCCCATCGAAGTTGATTTAGGTGGAGGCGAGGCCTGTCTCGTTGCGCAAACAGTTGAGCAGCGTCCGATGACATTCGATTTTTTAGGTCGTCACAGTCGTACGGAGCAAGTCTTTTCGCCGCTGGGCGGATCAAAATCTATCATTGCTGTCGCTATGCCATCCGACGGAGAAAATCCTGATGTGAATCAAATGGCAGCCTTTTGGGTGGATGGAAACTGCGCCTTTAAATTGCATCGCGGAACCTGGCATACCAGTGCGTTTCCGGTTGAGGAAAATGCTACGTTTTTAGTGCTGGATCGGGAAGGCACTTTGGATGAAGATTTTGACTTGCGGGATTTGAAAACGACGCTTGGTGTGGTGGTGCAGATTAGAAATTAATTCATCAATGCAGAAGCCCGCACGTAGTAAGGGCGCCTTCCCAAGTGTAAAGGCACCCTTACTACGTGCGGGCTTCTGCATTCATAGGAAACGCAATCGTCACCGTAGTCCCATTTTCATTGGGCGCAATCCGAATGCTCCCATCATGAGCCGTAATAATGCTGTGATTGACAGCTAACCCAAGCCCGGTTCCTTTGCCGCCGGGCTTGGTCGTGAAAAACGGATCAAAAACCTGCTCAAGGTGCGCGGGTGAAATTCCGACGCCATTATCGCTGACTTCTACTAAAATTTCAGAACTGGACGGCCTCGTTACGATAGTGATTTTTCCGGGAATATCTTTGTTGTCGCGCTCTTCAATGGCATCCCGCGCATTGAAGAGAAGATTCAGAAAAACCTGCTGCATTTGATCGGCATCCAGTTGAAGCAGTGGCAGGTTTTTATCAAAATTACACGTCACAAGTAATTGCTTGAATTGCTTATCGAAGCTGGCCAGCTCAATACTTTTCGTAATTAACTGATTTAGATGGCAGGCTCCGCGCGTTGGAATCTGAGGACGTGCAAAATCCATCGTACTGCGCAAAACATTAGAAATTCTGGTAATTTGCGACAAAATTAAGCGGAGTGTCTCGCTGTCGCGTTCGTCTTTGCTCCGCGCTAATTGCGATTGAACAAGCGAAGAAATTGCGGCTAAGGGATTATTAATTTCGTGCGCGACGCCTGCTGCCAGGGTTCCCGCCGTCGCCAGTTTTTCCGTCCGAATTAATTTGTGATTGATTTCTTTCAGCCGGGCAATGTCTTCTGCCATTTGCGTACTCATGGAGTTGAAGCTTTTGGCTAAAACCCCAAGCTCGTCATTCCGTGTTAATTCGATTTGTGTGCCGTAGCTGCCACGTGCGACTTCCAGCGTTTTTTCCGTCAGTTCACGCAATGGACGGGACAGAATTTTTACAATCACCAGAATCAAAACCAGCGAAGGAATTAATCCGGCAAGCGGGGCAAAAATCAAGAATTTGCGCCAACCCGGATCAGCATTATTGAACGCCCAAATTGCGACCGGAACTTGCAGTAAAAAGAAGCCGAGTAAGCCCGTCAAAGCAACTACAATAGTGATTTTATAAGTGACGGGAAACAGTCGTAACTGGTCGAGCGCGGTTTGTAATGAGAACAATTTAAAATTGGAAATGGCGTAGGCATAAATTAATGTTCCACCCAAAATAAAGACAGAGCAGTAAGGCAGTAGTGAGTAGATTCCGAGCGCAGGCAGGAGGTTTCCAGCAGGTACAATTAAGGCTCCGGTGGTCAGTACTCCGAGGATAACGGAGGCTAATTGCTTGCCCCAAAGTGTGCTTTTATATTTACGGTATTTGAGCAGAAGCTGCGAAATTCCTGTTGATAATAAGATGAAATTATAGCTGCCAAAAAGGTACGCTGGCCACCGCAGTTTGATGCTGAATTGTCCTTCGATGAAGGTCAGATGTTCCCACATTGCACCTGAAAAAATCATCGGCAAAAAGACGAGCATCGGAAGCGCGAAAAGGGCAGTACGCTGCCAGCGCGGCGGATGATTTTCAGGGAAAACATCGGCAAAAAGCAGCAATGCGAATTGCAAACTGATTCCAATCGTAAAGCTGAGAATGCCCCACCAGTAGGCGTTTTCGTGATTATGCGGGAAGCACCAGAAGGCGATGTCTTTGATGATCCAAAGCGTCATCATGCCGATGAAAGCCGCGAAGGTGCGGTTGATGGCTTCATCGGGAGCGGTGATGATGACGTAAAATCCCAGTGCCAGTGTCAGCACCAGAGAGGACATCAAAATTGCTAATAACATTCTGTAAAGATGCCAGCAGGGAAGTTATAAAACAAATGCTTTTATCGCTAAGGGGCAAAGAGGCAAAGGATTAAAGTGATTGAATAAGTAATTCTTCTTTGCCCGTTTGTCACTTGGCGGTAAATATCATCAGATAAAAGCTGATCGCCTAATTTCCGGCTCTAATTCAAAATTAACTTTTCTCTGCAATGATACGCTCAGTGGATAAGCAATTTCGGCTTCATCCAAAATGCCAAGTTTTTTCAACATATCGCAACGACCGGATTTTAAAATCCCGCGCGTGGTATTCGCCGGAAGATAAGCGGTTTGTCGGCTGCCGATGGTTCCGTCGCGGCGAATGAAGTGGTCGGTCATTTGAATTCGTTGGTGATTCAAAACTGCCATTCCGGTATCAGCAATTTCAAAAAAAGAATTTGCCCATTCGCTCTGTGAGTTAAGGCGATACGTGTGATAGCGACCGCTCATCGCATCACTTGAAACCTGCAAATCTATCGCGCTTAAATGCCACGGATTTTGAAAATAATTTCGTGCGGTGATCGCGGAAAACGAACCAATAGAAGTGCCGAGCAACCAGTTGCGAAAGGCTCCGCGATAATTCACTTGCAAACGATAATTAATTTGTTCGAAGCGGTGCGGCGTTGAATCCTGAAAAGCTTCGATGCTGAGAATGGAATTTTCTCCGAGCTGAAATTCTTCGGGAACGAGTTGGCGGACGCGCTCGCTAGGAATCAAGTATGAAATGACGGAACGATGCTGAAGCTGCGTAGTGATAGTGGTAGGCTTGGTAAATGCAAACGGCAAAGACTGAACGGCGAGTGTGGGTTTGGAAAAGTTTAAGTCAATCATCTTTATTCCTCGCGCTATCATCTGCATTTTTTATGCCAAAGCTAAGAACACGGCTCAGCCAAGGCAAAGGCGGGATTTATAAAAATGAGGGATAACCTGAGAAAGGCAAAACGCCATCAGGCTTACAATTAAAGCGGAGAGGAAAATGTTCGAAGTGTGAAAATCTCCATTGTTTTGTGTTAATTGTGACAGTTTTGCAATTTGCTATGTGGAATGAGGCTTTTCGCAAAATGCAAAATTGGGTGTGCCAGCATCTTGCTGGCATCTGAGCCAAGTGCCAGCAAGATGCTGGCACACCAGTTACCTTACCGCAATAAAAATTCCGAGGATTTTTCGAGGAAGAAATCGAGTTGATCGTGATGCAGCCAGTGTCCGGCTTTTTCGACTTCGACTAATTCATAATTTTTGATCGCCTGCGCCAAGCCTTCAGATTCGGGATTCGACATCCAACTTTCTTTGCCCCAAAACAGTTGCGTCGGGCAATTGATGTGGCTGAGCGTTTCAATTAAATCTTCTTTTTTGCTGCCAATCGGCGCAAAATTGCGAACGTAATTATCAAACTTCCAAATCAGTGAAGCGTCGGAATTCCAATTTGTTCCGTGCAATGTCAAATGCCGTGCGACATCGTTGGAAAGATGAGGATTGGCTTCCTGCATGCGAGCGACTGCGGCATCCAAATTCGGATAGCTTTTCGCTTCTTTGGTTTCGCTTTTGCGAACGCCTTCGATCCATTCGCGCAATCGTCCAGCAAACGGAAGATCCATTCGTTTGCCCATTGGTAAGCCCAAACCTTCAATCGCGACTACTTTTTTCACGCGCTCCGGGTAAATTCCGGTGTAATGCAACACGATGACTCCGCCCAGTGAATGCCCCATTAAATAAATCGGAAAATCGCCGATAATATCAATCAAAGCTGATAGATCAAGGACGTGTTCGACGAGGCTGTAAAGCGCACCGGGAGCGTGTTGGCTGTTGCCGTGGCCGCGCAAATCAATGGCGTAAACGTGAAAGTGCTCGCGCAACGTTCGTGCTACCCAGTCCCAGTTGCGAGCGTGATCCATTCCGCCGTGGACGAGAATTAGCGCGGGTTTGCCTTCCTGCCCCCAATCCCAGAATTGCAGTTTTAAGCGATGCGAATAGAAATAATGTGAAATCGGTTCCATAACAGGAATTATGAACGATGAAGGATGAATGATGAAGTGTGACCGCGAGAGATTCACGTTTTATTGATCCTGATGTACACTCGCGGAGTCTTTTTCAAGATAGATCACGACAAAGTTAATGAAACGAAAATAAACAAGGCTCCCAGATTTCGAACCACGGAGAACACTGAGCGCACGGAGTCTTTTATGAAAATGAAATCGCAGATTCATTCGGACGAAATCGTCTTATCTTTCCCCGTGTTCTCCGTGGTTTATTTATCAGAGTTAGAGTAACAATACGAAACAATTATGAAACCAATCACTCGAATTCAATTAATGCTGATGATGTTCCTCATGTATTTTATGTGGGGTGCGTGGTACGGGCAGATGAGCAAATACATGCTTTCGCCTGCATTTAATGGCGGCAAAGGCGCGACCGGAGATCAGGTTGGCAATGCGTATCTGGCTTTTTCTATCGCGACGATAGCCGCGCCATTCTTTGTCGGAATGATCGCAGATCGTTTTTTTGCTGCACAGAAAGTGATGGCAATTCTGAATATCGTGGGAGCTATCGTGTTGTATTTTGTGACGCAAATCACGGATGGCGGAACGTTCTTCTGGTACATTCTGGCGTACATGTTGTGCTTCGCGCCGAGCATTGCGTTGTCGAATTCGATTGCGATGAATCAGATGACAAATCCTGAAAAAGAGTTTCCGGCAATTCGCGTGCTGGGGACAATCGCCTGGATCGTCGTCACGAATATCGTGGGATATTTCAACTTCGGAGGCGATGTCAGAATCTTCCAATTGTCATTAGTGACTTCCATAATTTTTGGAATTTATTGTTTTTTTCTGCCGGATACGCCACCACGAGCGAAGGGTGAAAAAGTTTCCTTTGCCAAGATTATCGGAGCTGATGCGTTTGTCTTATTGAAAGATCGGTCATACCTGATTTTCTTTATTGCTTCAGTTTTGATTTGCATTCCGCTGGCGTTTTATTATGGTTTGGCGAATCCTTCGTTGACGGATTCCCACATGACAAATGTCGAAAATAAAATGTCACTTGGGCAAGCTTCTGAAGTATTTTTCATGTTGATCCTGCCGTTTGTGTATCTGAAATTTGGCGTCAAAAAAATGTTACTGATTGGACTCATCGCCTGGATGGTTCGCTTCGTGTGCTTCGGTTATGGCGATGGTATTTCTTCAGAGTGGATTTTGTACATCGGGATTTTGTTACATGGAATTTGTTATGATTTCTTCTTCGTCACGGGTCAGATTTACACCGACATCAAAGCCGGAGAAAAAATTAAAAATTCCGCCCAAGGCTTGATCGTCCTTGCAACTTATGGCGTTGGAATGGGAATCGGATCGAAGCTCTCAGGCTTAGTTTTAGATTGGTATAAAACCATTGATGCGACGACGCAAAAAGCCGTTTATAACTGGACTGCGGTATGGATGGTTCCGGCGGCGATTGCAGCGGTTGTATTGGTTTTATTCTTGTTATTTTTCTCGGAGAAGAAGGTGGAGCCAGTTACTGCATAGTTCTTACAATGAGAAACCAGGTAGATTTTTTGAGGTATTTTTGAGGTATTAAGGAGGTAGGGATGTTGATGATAATACTTGGGGTATTTCTGTTTTTTCAGCAGCAGACTTCTCCTGCTGACTTAGCTTCGCCGCTTCTTGAAGAGAAGCGGCAAGCGGATCTTTTGCATAGTTCTGGTAAATTTGAAGAAGCCTCAAAAGCCTATAGAAAATTATTGGAAAAAGACCCTAATAATAAACTTGTCTGGATGAGATTGGGTACATCATTAGCTCTTGCCAAGAAGCCTGAAGAGGCAATTATTGTTTATAAGAAGTTAGCTGAAAATTATCCAAATGACTCAGAGGTGCTTGGTGGGTTGAGCTACGGATACATAGCGTTAAAGCAGTACAATGAAGCGAAAATTGCGGCAGAACAGGCGATAGCGATAAATCCATCACATCACGCAGCATATAGTTATTTAGCGAATGCTGAAAATAAACTAGGTCATTTAACTTCCGCAGCCACTGCCTATAAAAAAGCACTTGAAATAAATCCTCGAGTTGCGTCTTGGTATTTAGCTTTAACTGATCTTTATTTGGCAACTAATCAATCAGATGAGATAGAACCCCTCTTAATAAGAGGAGCTACTTTCGCACCAAATGATTTTTTAATTAGAGCGAGGCTAGCACAAGTATATCTAAAAAAAGAAGCCTTCGAGGAAGCTGCTGTTCATCTGGGTAGAGCGGTTGTGATCAAAGCAGACCACCCGTTTACCTGGTTTAATCTAGGAGTGGCAGAGTTACAATTAAGTCGCTACGATTCCGCTTCGGACGCCTTTGCCAAAGGGCTGAAGCTCATGCCATCAGATGCGCAAGCATGGAGCATGAAATGTCAGGCAGAGATTTACCAATTTCACGCAGAAACGGCTATTTCAGATGCTACGGAATACCTGAGGCTCTCAAGTTCTTCTGAACGTCATTATCCATACATACTATTAGTTGTCTGGATGGGTAACAGATTGCTCGACAAGAATGCCGAAGCTGATTTTGCCGTTAAAGAGATGAGCGAAAAAGTAGATGCAAGTTCGTGGACGGCAGAAATAGCACGATACATTTCGAAGAAAATTTCCCGCGAAGAATTTCTTCTCAGAGCTACGAATGTAGACCAAAAAACAGAAGCGAATGCCTATATCGGGATTGACTTGGTTTTATCAGGACAAAAGTCATTAGCACTGCCTTATTTGAATTGGGTAAAGCAAAATGGAAATAAAAAATTCGTGGAATACAAACTTGCTCTCACTTTTTTGAATCGTTGATTGGATAGATTTCTGTTCGATTTCTTTCTCAATACTACAATGCAAAATCTCAAATCATAAAATAATCAAATAGGAGAAACAAATGTTAACACTTGCAGATGCACGTAGAATTATCGCCGCCGCTGAAATTAAAGCGGATGAAATTGGTCAGCCCATGAATATTGCTGTCGCGGATAGCGGCGGCAATCTCATCGCTCATGTCCGCATGGATAAAGCCTGGGTGGGCAGCATTGATATTTCGATCAAGAAAGCCTACACCTCCAACGCCTTCAATATTACGACGAAAGATTTGGCAACGCATTCACAATCCGGCGGACAATTTTTCGGAATCCACGCTTCGAATGATGGGAAGATTATGATCTTCGCGGGCGGAATTCCGCTCAAGCGCAAAGGAAAATGGGTCGGAGCTATCGGCGTCAGCGGAGGTTCCGGCGATCAGGATCACGCTGTCGCAGCAGCCGGAGCCGCAGCTTTATAAATTCTATCTGCCTGGTGCGCCAGCATCCTGCTGGCAGGTGGCGAATGCTGCCTGAGCAAAAACCTTGCCAGCAGGATGCTGGCGCACCAGATGATCGTGACAGGCAATTATTTTTCACGTCCTCGAAAAAATTGTAGACGCGCCATTTCTTCCGGCGTATATTCTCCCTGTTCAAAAGCAGTAAAAAGTTTACGAGATTAATTCTGAGCAGCTTTCAGCCGGCCTCCAGAATTAGAACAAAATACAGTCATTGCTCGCCGCCTTCGCGCTCTCCCCAGCTCGCAGCGTGTGAAGATTGAAGAATCTTCTCCCCCGAAGAAAGGAATAACCCATGTCTCAATCAAGTTCAGATGTTCTTGCTGTCATTCAAGACAAGTTGCGAAGCCGAAATCAACCTCACAAAGGGCAGAAGATGGTGGGATGGTACAACATCGGGCAACTGGCGCGAACAGCACTGGAAGTAGTGATCTCCTCGACGTTGGGACGGCATAATGATCGGCGTTTTTTTCAATCACTCGAATTTAGAGACCGCCCGGAGCATTTCAATGATTTTACCATTCAATACAAATATGACCCTGAAGCTATCGGGCATTATGTTGCCACCCCGGAGAAACGCGAAGAGGTCTGGATTGATTACGTCAGCGATTTAGGGGATGGATGGGATTCATCGTATGCCGTAGCGTATTACTTATCCAAAGAAAAATTAACGCTTGATGGCGAGAACACGAAGCGCGGTGAAATTTTGATCATGGGTGGTGATGAAGTGTATCCGACTGCGACGAGGGAAGAATATGAAAATCGTCTGGAAAGACCCTTTCGAGCGGCGATGACGACCAATGAACCAGGTAAGCATCCATTTTTATTTGCAATTCCGGGTAATCATGATTGGTACGACAGCCTGTCGAATTTTTCACGAATATTTTTGACTGAAGAGTATTTCGCAAAAGATAAAGAAGCCGTCAATAATAACGACACAGGAGATGATCGAGACAATTTGCCGGGACGCTGGCGCACGCCGCAGGAGCGTAGCTATTTCGTTCTCAAGCTGCCTCACGGTTGGTGGTTAGTCGGGATTGATCTGCAACTTGATTCCGATCTTGATACCGGACAGATTGAATACCTCCGTGCTGCAGCACGGGACATGAGTGATGGCGATAAAATCATTCTTTGCAGCCCCGAACCGTACTGGGTTTTTGCTGAAATTTACAAAGATGAAAAAGAGTTTGATTCAAAGTTTGTAGAGAACCGGCTCAACAAAAAATTCCTCGAAGATCGCGTTTTCACGCAATTCAATCGGCTTGGCAAGGAAATTAAAAAGCAGAAAATCGCAGTGTATGTGGCGGGTGATCTGCACCATTATTATCACCTTGAAACAGACGATCAGGTTCACAAGATTACGGCTGGAGGCGGGGGCGCCTTCCTGCATCCAACGCACGGACCATTAGATGATGCCTTTAAAAAAGAATTCCGTGCCGCGTTTCCGACCAGCGAAGAATCACAACAATATACAAAAGTGAATTTACTTTTTCCTTTTCTCAATCGAACGTTTGGCTTTGTGACAATGATTCTTTACTTGTTGTCTTCGTGGTCGGTCTGGGCTTTTGTGAGGTTCAATGAGATTGAGAAGGCAAGTCCAAAAGATCAGAGTTTTGTCAGTACCAACATCCTGCCCTTGAGTGACCCGGCCTTAAACGGGTTCCGGGATTTCAACTGGTTTGTTTGTCTGTACGACTTTTTTAACTTTTGGATTTTTGCTTTTGAAAAAACATTGCTGGTCGCCATGCGCACTCCGATTGTAGCGTTATGGGCACTGATAATTGCTGGCGGTTTTTATTTATTTACCGATTCAAACTCCAAGCACTACCGCATGTATGGAAGTTTGGGACACGGTATCCTTCACGTCATCGCTGCCTTTATTATTAATTGGTCAGCGTATTGGTTAACCGTTCGTGCCGTTTCCCGTCCTTTAACTTTTCAGGAATGGATGTTCTATGCAGGCTTCACCGCGATAGGGTTAGCCGTGTATTGCATCTGGCAAAAAATGCATTTCTGGTTAGCAACGATTGGTTCAGCCTGTCTGTTATTTATTTCGACGATTGCCGCTGGTATTCATGAGAACAATAAATCTTTTCTGGAAGAATCCTATCAATGGGGCGGCAGATTCGATACGCCACGGCAAATTTTCTTTGGTGGACTTCTGATTGCTGTCCTGAGTTATTTTGTGGGTGCGTTTATTTTTGGCGCTTATCTGTGGTTTTCGCTCAGATTTTTTGATCGCCATTCCAACGAAGCTTTTTCCTCGCTTGGCATTCAGGATTGGAAAAACTTTCTTCGGCTTCACATTAACAAAGAAGGTTATCTCACGATTTATCCAATCGGGATTCAGCGAGTACCGCGTCATTGGGAGACGATCCCGTTAAATCAGGGCGGCTCTACTTACGAACCTGCTGATCCAAATGCAACGCCTCCGACGTTGATTGAGCGTCCCATTATTATTGATCCACCACTATTTTCATAAGGAGCTACGAATAAAAAATGCCTACACACAAAAAAGCTTTAATCCTCGCTGGCGGCGGTATCAAGGTCGCTTTTCAAGCTGGCGTCTTACAGGTTTTATTAGACGAAGCCGGATTGGAATTCGACTACGCTGATGGAGCCAGCGGCGGAGTTTTCAATTTAGCCATGTGGTGTCAAGGGATGAGCGGAACTGATATTGCGAATAATTGGCGCGCGATGAATCCGCGTACCGGCGTAGATTTTAACTGGCAGGAATACGGAAAATTATTTTATGCCAAGTCATTTTTTACGCTGGATAAATTTCGGGAAAATGTGTTCACGGGCTGGGGCTTGGATTGGCAAAAGATCAATTCGACCAATAAACAAGCCTCTTTCAACGTCTACAATTTTTCTAAGCACGAGCTTGAAATCCTCAAACCGGAACAGATGGATGAAGACTGGCTCTGTGCCTGTGTCTCGTTGCCGATGTGGTTTCCTCCCGTCGAAAAAAATGGTAGTACTTACATTGATCCGGTGTACAACACCGATGCGAACTTAGAAGAAGCCATCAAAAACGGAGCTGATGAACTCTGGGTTATCTGGACAGTCAGCGAAGAGGGAATTTGGCGCGATGGCTTCGTGGCGAATTATTTTCAGATCATTGAAACGGCTGCGAATGGGCGCTTCAAACAAATTCTCAAACGCATTGAAGAAAACAATGAAGCCATTGCGAACAATCAAATTGGCTGCTTTGGACGCCACATTGAAGTGAAGCTCCTCAAAGCCGAAGTGCCGTTACATTATCTCATCAACTTCAGTACGGATCGCCTCGGCGAAGCTGTGAACCTCGGCGTCAAATACGCACGCGAATGGTGTGGAAAAGAGGGAATTGCGTTGACTCATCCATTAGTTGATTACCCGATCCCGATGCATACGGCGCAAACCAAATTGCAATTCACCGAAGAGATGAAAGGCTTTATTTCATTGGGTGAAAGTGATTACGACCAGGGATTCCGGCGCGGTAAAATGATGAATGATGCGCTCATGTTTCACCTCGACATCAAGGTTGATGGCGTCAATCGCTTTGTGGTGAATCCGCGTCACGAGGCGGATGCAGAAGGCTACATCGAATGCGCTGCTTTCGGTGGACGGCTGCCCGTCGAGCGTGGGGTTTTTAATCTTTTTGTCAGTGACGCAGACCCTGCGCATAAGAAAATGCTCTATCGTTTATTTTTCAAAGACAGCAACGGCGAAGCGTTGACGCTGAGCGGATTCAAAGACATTAAGGACGATCCCGGCTTTGATATTTGGGCGGATACGACGACGCTTTTCACGCGCATTTATCGCGGCCATGTACAGGCGAATGACGAAGCCAAAAGCGAACTGATTGCCTCCGGGATTATTCATATTTACTTATTAGATTTTCTGAAACAACTCACGACATTTCGCGTGGAAGGCCCTACCAATGAAGACAAAGCGGCAGCCTTCGCACGGTTTGGGAAATTATTTATGGGCAAATTGTGGGATGTGTATGCACGTGAATTGCTGAGTTATGGGGCAGTGTAGGAAAGTTCGCAGTTCGCAGAGAAGAAGTTCGCAGTAGTAAGAATAGTTCACTACTAACTGCGAACCGCGACTATATGCTGCGAACTGTGTTTTAACTGCGAACCGCGAACTAACAACTGCGAACTATGTACGACATTATCATCATCGGCAGTGGCTTCGGCGGAGCGATTACAGCTTGTCGTCTGGCGGAAGCTGGAAACAAAGTTTTGATTCTTGAGCGTGGGCGTCGCTGGGATAAAAAATCGTACCCGAGTGTCACGGAAAAAAACTTTATCTGGAGCCACGAAGAACCAGAACTTTTGAATGGCTGGACTGACATCCGTGCCTTTAAAAATATGTCGGTGATTCAGGGTTCAGGCGTGGGCGGAGGCTCGTTGATTTACGCCAACATTTCGGCAGAAGCTCCGCCGCATACCTTCAAAGCTCCGTGGTGCGAAGAAATTACTTACGATGAATTGAAGCCGTATTACGACAAAGTGGCGAAGTTCATGAATGTGCAGCCTGTGCCCGAGGCGCAGTGGCCGGAACGTACCAGATTGATGCGAGAAGGGGCTGAGAAAATTGGCGTAGCAGATCGTTTTCAACCTTTAGATTTAGCCGTTTCATTTGATCCTGAGTTGAAATTTGCACCGCACGATCCACCGGAATTTTCGGCTCCAAAAACGTTTATCAATGCACAAGGCAGAGAGCAGGGGTTTTGTGAACATCGCGGATTGTGCGATGCCGGATGTCCGGTAGACGCGAAAAATACGCTTGATCTGACCTACATTGCGCAGGCGGAAAATCATCACGCCGAAGTTCGTCCGTTGCACATTGTAAAATATATTGAGCCGTCGGATCAGGGCTACCGCGTCCATTTTCATCGGATCGAAAATGGCAGATTGATTCCTGGCAGTGAGACGGCGAAGAAAGTTATCATTGCTGCCGGATCGTTAGGCTCGACCGAGCTATTATTTCGTTGCCGTGATGAATTTCAATCGCTACCAAACGTTAGTAATTTCCTCGGAAAAAACTGGAGCAGTAATGGAGATTTTCTGACTCCGGCGTTGTATCCGCTGCGCAATATTTCTCCGACCAAAGGGCCGACGATTACCAGTGCGATAAATTTTCTGGATCGCAGTCAGGACGGGCAATCGTTCTGGATCGAAGACGGGGGAATTCCTGATTTATTAGGATATTACGAAGAAAATCTAACCACGAAAGGCGGCAAATTTTTGCACGCAGATTTTCTGGTGAATTTCATCAATCAGGCGCTTCATCGTCGAACCGCGTTTGAAAAAATTATGCCGTGGTTTGCGCAAGGCGTAGACGCGGGTGATGGGCAATTTGAATTCAAACGGCGTTGGTGGCAGTTCGGCTTTGGAAAAAAACACTTCAACTTGAAGTGGGACATTGCCCAATCCAAACCGGTTTTCGAGACAATTTTCCAAATGCATCACAAGCTCGCAAAAGCGACTGGAGGCATTCCGCTTGATTCGCCGCTCTGGAAATTTTCCAAAGACCTCATCACTCCACATCCGCTCGGTGGCTGTAATATGGGGAACTCCGCACAAGACGGCGTCGTCAATCATCGCGGCGAAGTTTTTGGCTATCCAAATTTATATGTCGCCGATGGCGCGATTATCCCGACTGCGCTTGGCGTCAATCCTTCGCGGACGATTGGCGCGCTGGCGGAGCGAATTGCGACATTAATGCAGTGAGAAAAATACAAATGGGAATTCCACCACAGAAGGCACAAAAAGCGCAAAAATATCTTGCTACGATTTTGAGCTTTTTGTGCTTCCTGTGGTGAATTATGCTTTTGATCTGAAAACTGCTACTTTCTTGCATCTCTTCGCCGCTCGTGTTTGAATCCTTCTTTACTGAAAATCTTAATTATCTGAGAGCCTTTCTTGCAGCGAAAAATCATTTCTTCAATTAAACTTCATTCAGGCGTAGTCTTTGACGTGGTGCGTGACCGCATCCGCGAAGCTTCGGGCAACGAATTTTCGCGCGAAGTCGTCACTCACTCCGGCGGCGCGGGCGGTGTGGCATTGCTTGCTGACGGCAGAATTGCGCTGGTCAGGCAATACCGTCATCCGGCAAAAAAAGATTTACTCGAAATTCCCGCTGGAAAAATTGATAATGGTGAAGCTCCCGAAATTTGTGCGGCGCGTGAGATCGAAGAAGAGCTGGGATTGCGTGCAGGCAAGCTGGAAAAGCTGACGGAGTTTTATTCAACGCCGGGATTTTGTGCCGAAAAATTGTATCTTTATCTGGCGACCGAGTTGCAACCTACCAGGCAAAATCTGGATCACGATGAGCAGGTTGAGATCGTCTATGCGACTCTTGAGGAAGCCTTGCAGATGATTTCCAGTGGTGAAATTGAAGATGCGAAAACGATCATCGCACTTCTTTTGGTGAAGCAAATTTATGGTTGATGTTTTACGTTCGTGCATCGTTATTCCATTAATTTATTTGTATACGTTCGTGATGGCAATCCTGTCGTTTATGTTATCAGTGTTTGATAAAGACGGCAGCTTGCAGCATTGGTGTGCAACAACCTGGTGTCGTCAAATTGCCATCACTGCCGGAGCGAAAGTGAAGGTTCACGGTCTCGAAAATCTTCCGAAAGATTCGGCTGCCGTGTTCATTTCTAATCACTCCAGCTACATGGATATTCCGGCGATTTGGGGTTACATTCCAGTGCAGTTTCGGATCATGGCGAAACGGTCATTATTTTATGTTCCGTTTATGGGATGGTTTCTCTGGCGGGCGGGGCATATTCCGGTAGATCGCGGCAATGCGCGGACGGCTGTCGCTAATATGAATCGTGTTATTGAGAAACTTCATCAGGGTTGTTCGTTAGTGGTTTTCGCCGAAGGACGTCGTTCATCGGATGGGGCTTTGCAGGATTTTAAATTCGGCGGATTTAAAATGGCACAAAAAGCCGGAGTCCCGATTGTGCCGATTACGTTGATCGGGACGCGGCACGTTCTCAAAAAAGATTCACTGATTTTTCATCCGGGAAATATTGAAGTTTTTATTGATCCTCCGATGGCGACACAAGGTTATACAAGTTCGACGTTGCCGAAATTAGTCGAACAGGCTCACGCGATCATTGCGCAGCGGCTGGCGGAGCATTCAGCTCAGCCACTCGAAAAACTTGAACTGGTACAAGGATAATCATGCAAGAAGAATTCAGACAGCCAAGCTACAGCGATGTCGTCAACGACTCCGATCACCATCAGGTGACGTGGGGCGTCCCCCTCGCCTTTTTTAATTGGGTGATGAGCATTGTCTTTGCCATGATACCTGCGTTGATTTTAATCGGAATTTACCTGGCGATGAAACCGGATTTGATGAAAGTGATTTTATCCAAAGGAGATGCGGCGGCGAAAGTGTTGACAGATTCAGAGCCGATTTCTCTGTTGATGTTTGTCGGGACGTTTATCGGGGAAATCCTGACGGTATTGTTAAGCTGGGCAATAGTTTCAGAGTTCGGAAAACGAAATGGCAGCAAGGCGTTGGGGTTGGAGTGGGGGAATTTTAAATGGTACTACGCCATCATTATTGCTCTCGCCATGCTTGGGTTGGCAGCCTTGCTACAATATTTATTGCCACACCATGAAACTGATTTAGAGAAATATTTGCGGATGGGTTTCCCCGTCAGATTATCATTGGCTTTGGCGGCAACTTTTGGTGCGCCGATTGCTGAGGAGATCGTGTATCGAGGCGTATTTTATTCGGCATTGGATAAGTCAATTGGCAAGACCGCAGCAATCACAATCATTACGATTTTGTTCTGGGGCGTTCACGTTGCGCAATATTATAAGAGTATTGCAACGTTAGTGGCGGTATTGATTTTAAGTTTTGTTTTGACCTATCTGCGAGCCTGGTCGGGTAAGCTGCTGCCTTGTATCGCCGTCCATTTTGTTTTCAATGGAATTCAGGGGATTGGGATTTTATGGGGTGACAAACCTTCAGCCAGTGCTGAGCCGCAACCAACCTTGATTCTTTTTGAACTGGTCAAAGGATTTTTCCAAACGGGCAGCTACTAAATAACAGGCTCCTGTTTTATGTAAAAAATCAGGAGCCTGCTTGATTCTCATAAAGAAACCTGTGGGCAGGCCTCAATATTAAAAGGGGGAACTATTCTTGCGGTGCGGGGCGCTTGAATGTGTATTTCACATAACGACTGCTGGAAAGGAGTTCTTCTCCTTTGTTGGTCTTGTGAACAGTGTAACCATCCACATAAACACCAACTAATTCCCAGCCTTCTCCGCCAATGGTATTGAGTCCGGCATCAACGTTCGCGTCAATGAAGTCCTCTCCTGTAACTTTTGCACCAATTTTCCTTACTTCGCCCCAGTCTGCCGTCCTATATTGCCATTTAGTCATAAATTTTCCTTTATCTCAGAGTATTTTTACCATCTTTCCCTTGAGTAACAATGGGGGGGGTAAAGTTGTGGCAGCTCTTGCCTTCCAAGATTTGGTAGAGGGGGGAATCAGACATCTTGAGAGTTATTTTGTAATGATGTGAATTACACATCAAGTATGCTGCACTTACAACTTACGAATCACCAACGCCTTACAATTTGATGGTAAGAATCAAGATTGAATCTTGATCTTCATTTATTTCAGTTATACACATCTTTTGAGTCTGGCTCAAGTGCCAGTCTCAAATTACTCAAGGTTAATGATAAAGTAACCATAAATAATGAGAAAAAGATGAGCAAACGATGATTATTCCTTTTTAAAATCTACTCGCGTAGCACAAGTGAAATTGAAAAAGTCGGCGATGAAATCCTGAAGGTCGTTTCGTGAGACAACGGAATCAATCATTCCATGTTCCAGCAAAAACTCAGATCGTTGAAATCCTTTGGGTAATTTCTGTCGAATGGTTTGTTCGATAACTCTGGCTCCGGCAAATCCGATTAAGGCCCCGGGTTCAGCGATGTTGACATCACCGAGCATGGCGAAGCTGGCGGTGACTCCGCCGGTCGTCGGGTTCGTTAATAAAGAAATAAACGGGAGCTTCGCTTCGTGCAAGAGAGCTAATGCCGCAGAAATTTTTGCCATTTGCATTAACGATAATGCGCCTTCCTGCATGCGCGCTCCACCCGAACAGGAGACGACCACTGCTGGAAGTTGCTTTTCAATGCAAAGTTCAATGCCGCGCGTGATTTTTTCTCCCACCACTGATCCCATACTGCCGCCCATGAAGTTGAAATCCATAGCGGAAATAATTGTCCGTCGCCCCTGAACAAGTCCGTCACCAACGACTACCGCATCAAGCAAACCCGTAGATTTTTGTGCCTTTTTAATTCTTTCAGGGTAGGGAATTGAATCCACAAAACCGAGTGCATCAATGGGCTGCAAGTGCTTGAAAAGTTCTTCGTATTGACCTTCATCGAAAAGCAACGACAGGCGTTCACGAGCAGTTAATCGAAAATGAAAATTGCACTGCGGACAGACCATTAAATTTTCTTTGAGGTCTTTGCGGTAGATCGTTGCCGAGCAATCAGGGCTTTCGCATTTAACGAAAATCCCTTCGGTTTTTACTGTTCTTTCTTCAACCGGGACAAGATCAGCAAGCTTCTCTTCTTTACGTTTGAACCATGCCATAAAATTTATCTATTTATATTAGCTAAACCGCTTTTCACTGGTGGAAGGCATCATCAGCTAACTTCAATTAACTGTCAAATCTATCAGTTAGCCATTGTCCTAACTTTTTCAAATCTACATTGCCGCCGGACAAGGTGATGCCGATTCTCAGTCCGGCAAAATCTTTTTTACGATGCATCACTGCTGCCGCTGCCGCCGCGCCAGAGGGTTCGACTAAAACTTTCATGCGTTCCAAAAGGAAAGTCAGAGTCGTGACCAGTTCAGTATCAGAAACTAATAAAATTTCTTCGACTAAAGCTTGCACGATGGGAAAGGTTAATTCTCCCGGAGACGATTGTTGCAGCCCGTCCGCGATTGTATGCGGGACAGGAATTTCTACGCGGGAGCCTTTTTGCATGGATTGCCAGGTGTCGTTTCCGGCTTCGGGTTCGACTCCAAAAATTCTAATCTTCGGAATCAGGTGTTTAGCGGCAGTCGCGCATCCGGCGATTAATCCGCATCCGCTGCTACAGACGACTAAAGCATCAAGGTTCGGAACCTCTTCAATTAATTCTAAAGCGGCAGTGCCTTGACCCGCCATAATTAAATAATCATCGAAGGGGGGAACCAGAATCATGCCGCGTTCGGCGCAGATACGCTGACCGATTTCGTCACGGGATTCCTGGTAGCGATCATAAAAAATCACTTCTGCGCCATATCCACGCGTCGCTTTTATTTTAATTTCAGGTGCATCCTGCGGCATCACGATGATGGCGGGAATCTTAAAAATTTGGGCTGATAAAGCAACTGCCTGCGCGTGATTACCGGAAGAATAGGCGAGGACTCCACGCTGGCGTTCGGCCTCAGTGAGCGAAGCAATTTTGTTATAAGCGCCGCGAAATTTGAAAGCTCCGGCGCGTTGGAAATTTTCAGCTTTAAAGAAAACTTCGGCCCCGACTTGTTCGTTAAATTGTCTGGAAGTTAAGACCGGAGTGCGATGAGCAACACCGTTCAACCGCATTTTTGCAGCGATAATATCGTCAAATGTCAGCATAACATTGGATATTATCATCAACTCTTGTAAAATGGCTACGTTGTGGAAACAACCATATCCTGAAATCAAAGCAAATCATTCTGACTACTACTTATGATTACGATAGGAATTCACTATCTGGACGATATTGCATCCGTAGATGTACGCGGAAAATTCATCAAAGGGCAAGGCGGCTTTCAGCTTCAAATGCTGATTAGCAAGGTGCTTCTCGCTGGAACAACAAAAATTATCCTCAATCTGTCTGACGTTCCGATGGTAGATAGTATGGGGATTGGTGAAATTGTTCGCGCGTTTACGACGGTGCAGGAAGCTGGCGGCACTTTGAAATTACTTGGATTAACCGAGCGCGTGTACGGAGCTTTACAGATCACTCGACTGCTAAGTTTGATCGAAAATTACAAAACCGAAGCAGAAGCTATCACCAGTTTTGGCGAAGCCGAAGCAAAACCGAAGCCGCGCAAGCGTAAGAAAAAAGCTGATAGCGATTAAGCGAGTCCTGCGTTCTCCCCTGCATTCTTTTTACGTTTTGAGACCGATTTCTTGACAGAAAATCGGCGGCTCAATATCATTTAGATGTACGCTCCCTGTTGCCAAAATAAAAAGGAATTACTATGAACCCAAATAAGGTGTTATGGGAGAAAGGTGATTTCACTGAGATTGCTGCCTTGATGCGTCAATCGGGTGATGCTGTTGTTAAGTCTCTCGACATAACGCCACCGATCCAGGTCTTGGATCTCGGCTGCGGAGATGGCACGACAGCGGTGCCGCTTGCACTCTTGGGAGCTGATGTGACTGGGATTGACCTCGCCTCAAATCTTGTTGAGGCTGGTAATAAGCGAGCCTCGCAGTTGGGGCTTACGCGCCTGACATTTCAAGAGGGAGATGCCTGCGATTTGCAAGGGATCAGCGACCATTCGTTTGATCTGACGTTAACTGTCTTCGGTGCAATGTTTGCACCCAAACCCTTCGATGTTACCAATGAGATGGTGCGGGTGACACGGTCGGGTGGTCGTATTGTGATGGGCAACTGGATTCCAAATGATCCAACTTCCTTCGTCTCGCAGGTGCTGAAGATTAGTTCAGCTTTCACGCCCCCACCGCCTGAAGGCTTCGTCAGCCCAATGATGTGGGGTGTGGAGTCGCACATCATTGAGCGGTTTGGGCAGGCCGGAGTACCTGCGGAGAAAATATCAATGGTCAAGGATATATTTCGTTTCATTTCCGCTGATAAAACCCCGGATCAGGTCGTCGAGTTATTCCGAAAGTTTTATGGTCCGACGATGAACGCATTTGAGGCAGCCGAGAAGAACGGGAAAGTAGAAGAGCTTCACCACCAACTTGTGGAACTGGCAAGAGCACAGAATCAGAGTACGGATGGCAGCACTTCGATCCCGGCTACCTTCCTGCGGGTGACGGTCAGCCTGTAAGTACTAAGAAGGCATCGCAACGGTGAGTTGTCTTGAAACTGGAGAGCTGAAGAATTATGTTTGGCGCATTCATTGGCGAGGTTTGTACTCGCATTCTAAATTGGATTGTCAACAATATTGTGCGGTTCAATCCCGATCCGAATTTATTGACGTTGATCGGATTGTTCATCAATATTTTTGCGGCGGTTCTTTATGCTTTCGGCGAATTTTTTGACGCCGGATTAGTCATGATTTTTGCGAACGTTTTTGACATGTTGGATGGTCGCGTGGCACGGCTGACCGGACGTGTCACGAAGTTCGGATCGTTCCTTGACTCAACACTGGATCGTGCCTCTGATATGGTAGTTTTTCTGGGCATCATTATTTTTTATGCCCGCGATACGCAATACCACAGCACCTTATATGCAGCTTTAACGGGTGCCGCTTTGATTGGTTCCGTGATGATTAGCTACGCCAGTGCGCGAGCTGAATCCATCGTCCCCAAAATGGATGTTGGGTTTTTTCGCCGACCCGAACGCGTCGTCTTACTTATCATTGGTTCGTTAACAGTTTGGCCTAATTCAACGCATTGGGCTTTGAACAAAATGCCAGCCACGATTTGGCTGCTGACTGTGTTATCATATTGGACATTCGGACAACGACTATATGACACATGGCGTCTAACACGGGAGCTTGAATCGAACCCGCTCAAGCCATCAGATGTTACGACCTGATGTCATGACATAATTTAGTAATGAATCTGTCATCGGAATAAGCACTCGGTCTGTTAATTTTGAACCGGGAAAAAACAATGAAAAACGAAGAAAAAGTAAACATGATTTGCCCTTGTTGTGGACTCCAACGTGTCGTCGAAGCTGACTCTTGTAAGTCGTGTCAGGCGCGTAACGTGGATGTGCCAATGTTTCAGCCGCTCAATAAGCTGCCGCGTTTAGGAGCAGCTTGGTTAGCGTTGAGCGTCGCCTTGATTGCCGTCATCGCTTTTACGATGGCGTGGCTTTTGATTAACGACATGAAAGTTTTGCGCGTGACTGCCGTGGCACTTCTGGGTGAAAGCACTAAGCTGACCAGTTCGTTATTGAAGGGCGATCCCGACCTCTTGCGCTACCGTATTTTTACCTTTGATGCGTATCGTCTTGCCTGTTTGATGTCCATCGGAGCAATTCCGTTTTCAATGCTTGGGATTTGGTTGGCCAGACGCGCCGGAAAATTGGCCAAGATGTTTCCGGCTGATTTTGGCGGGCGTCGCATTGCTGCCTTCGCAATGACTTTGGCACTCCTGTTATTCGTTTCGTTTAGTGCTGCTGGAATCAGTGCTATTCCACGTGCGATTCAATATGGTCGTGCTCGTCACATTGCTTCTGAACGCGCCCATTTTTATCATCTTCACGGTGAAGCTTTAGCGAAATACTACGCTGAATTCGGCACGTATCCGCAGGAAATTTCCGATCTTCGTGAGTTCGTTACGGATACTGTTTCACAAACGGATTATTGGGGGAATACGATCAAGTACGCCCCGGCTGCCTTGATTGCCTCGAAAAGCAACACTTCAAGTTATAGCAATTATCAGTTAGTGTCCGCCGGGCCGGACGGAATTCTGAATACATCTGATGACATTCGGATGATTGATGGTGTCATTGTCAGTGAAGTTGATTACAACGATCCTCTCAATAGTATTTTTACTTCGGACAAATAACTATCCATAACCATAAAGAATATGGAAAAAAAATACTTTGGGCGTTTAGTAGACAAGCTTTTACGCCGTAAATCTGAAGATGAATATCGTCGCTGGTTGCTGAAATACGGGCGCGTTGTCGAAGGTCGTGTCATTGATTCAGGTGAAGATGAGACGATTTTTTATTGCTATCATATTTCAAATGTTCGCTATGAATCTTCTCAGACCTTAACTCCCGAACAAGGAGTTCAACATGGACGATATTTCCCCGGTGCAGCCGTCAGTGTTCGCTTTGATCCGCGCTATCCTGGGCGGGCATTAGTTGAATAAATTCCGGCGTCAGTTTTGGGTGGTCGGAGGTCAGTAGTCGGTTCAAGACTTTGCCGATTACCAATGACCACAACCACTATGTTCAGAAAAATCCTCATCGCCAATCGCGGTGAAATCGCAGTCCGCATCATTCGCGCTTGCCGCGATCTTAACATTTCTCCCATCGCAGTTTTTTCCACCGCAGACCGTCAGGCACTTCACGTTCAATTAGCTGATGAAGCTTATTTTATTGGCGAAGCTCCGGCATCTGAAAGTTATTTAGTCATCGAAAAAATTATTGACGCCGCGAAAAAATCGGGAGCCGAAGCGATTCATCCCGGCTATGGATTTTTATCTGAAAAAGCCGAATTTGCCCGTGCTGTCGAAGCCGCAGGTATCACATTTATCGGTCCTTCAGCGGATTCAATCGAATTGATGGGCAATAAAACAAATGCTCGTGAAGCGGCGTTGAACGCGGGTGCGCCAATCGTTCCAGGCACAGCAAATAAATTGACGGATACCGCCGAAGCACTGCAAACAGCGGATCAAGTCGGCTATCCTGTGATGCTCAAAGCAGCGGCGGGCGGCGGAGGCAAGGGAATGCGTGCCGTGCATTCTGCCGCTGAAATGAAATCTGCTTTTGAAACAGCTTCTGCCGAAGCGCAGGCCGCTTTCAACGATTCATCGGTGTACATCGAAAAATTAATTATCAAACCGCGCCACATCGAAATCCAAATTGTCGCCGACAAGTACGGCAACATTATTCATCTCGGCGAACGCGAATGCTCCATTCAACGACGGCATCAAAAAGTAATTGAAGAATGTCCGTCGCCGCTCAACGATGCCGAACTCCGCGCCAAAATGGGAGCGGCTGCCATTAGTATTGCCCAAGCCGCAAATTACTACAGCGTTGGTACACTCGAATTTTTGGTAGACGTGAATCGTGATTTTTTCTTTTTAGAAATGAATACGCGCTTGCAGGTTGAGCATCCGGTGACGGAGTTAGTGACGGGCGTAGATTTAGTGCGCGAGCAAATCCGCATCGCTGCTGGAGAAAAATTGGCGATCAAGCAGGAAGATGTGCAGTGGTTGGGGCATTCCGTTGAATGTCGCGTCTACGCCGAAGACCCGGAGAAAAATTTCCTGCCATCACCGGGGAAGATTACGAACTTACGAACTCCTTCCGGCCCCGGAGTCCGCGACGACAGCGGCGTTTATGAAGGCTGGGAAGTCCCGTTATATTACGATCCGATGATTTCAAAACTGGCAACGTACGGAGCGACACGCGAAGAAGCGATCAACCGCATGCAGCGGGCTTTGCGTGAATATTACGTGGGCGGAATCTGCACGACAATCCCGTTTTTTCAAGGCGTTTTAGCTGATGCAGAATTTCGCAGCGGCGAGATTGATACGGGATTCATTACCCGCTATTTTGAGCGGGTGAAGAAAATTGAGAGCGCATCGGATGAAACACTCACCAACGAAGAAGTCGCCGCTGCGATGGTAGCCGCGTTCGATTTTTCTCGTCAGCAACAGTTACCAGCAGCGAATACTGCGACAGTTCCAGTGAGTAAATGGAAGGCTTCGGGGCGTGTGCGATGAGAGAAGTCCAACAAACTTTAGTTTGTTGCAGTTTTTCAATGAAATCTCTTCCCGATAGAGGAAACGACAAACTGAAGTTTGTCGGACTTTTTGCATTATGAAACTCCATCTCAAAATTAATCAAAAAGACCTCACTGCAGATTTTTCACTGCGTGATGGTGTCGCACAGCTCAATGAATTTTCAGCGCAATTTTCTGAACCGCAGCCGCGCTTTTACACCGTCATTATTGAAGGAAAAGTTTTTCAATGCACCATTGAAAACAACGACGTGATTGTGAATAGCAAACGGATTCCGGTTTCCGTCCAAGACCCGAAAAAATTCAGTCATAGTGCCGCCGCTAATGCTCAGGCGGGCGGACGCGCTACGTTGACTTCGCCAATGCCCGGGAAAGTTGTGCGCGTGATGTGTGCAGCGGGTGATGAAGTCATCGAAGGGCAAGGATTGTTAGTTGTCGAAGCGATGAAAATGCAGAATGAAGTGCAGGCTCCGAAGGCAGGAAAAGTTGCTGATTTAAAAGTTGCCGAAGGACAAACTGTGAATGCCGGAGAAGTTTTGGTCGTTATCGAATAGCTCTTAGCAATTAGCTATTGGTCTGGCTAAAAGCTAACGCCTAATTGCTAACTGCTTAGGCAGGTATCGTACCTTCCACCCACGCCTCACCATCTTCAAAAATTTCTTTTTTCCAAATCGGGACAGTTTGCTTCACGCGATCAATGGCGTAGTGACAGGCTTCAAAGGCGATTTTGCGATGCGGCGAAGTGATGACAATAGCGATGCTGGATTCGGTGATGTTTAATTCTCCGAAGCGATGAATGATGCCGATATTGAGGACTTCGGGGAATTTGGCATGGATTTCGTCGCCGACTTTGCGCATTTCTTTGACCGCCATTCCTTCGTAGGCTTCGTACTGCAATGTGACAACGCGACGCCCTTTTGTTTGTTCGCGCACGACGCCATCAAAGGTGACGACGGCTCCGGCAGCTCCGGTGATGAGTCGTTGTTCCAGATCAATTTTATCGATTTTTTCGCGGGTGATTTCGTAAATATCCGAGGTGTTTTCTGGGGACATAAAAATTCAAATGGCGGCATTTAGCAAGCTTCGTATTTTTTCTATTAGCCCAGCCGTTTACGGCTGGGAAGATGATGCAAAAAACAATCAGCCCGATTTATCGGGCTTGCAAAAAGCTTGAGCTAAAGCATCTGGAAGCCCAATAAATTGGGCTGAGTAAAATAATTCGTTGCTTTCCCAGCCGTTCACGGCTGGGCTAGTAGAAAAATATTTTGGTCTTATTTGTCGAAGATCAATTGTAAAAAAACTACTGAAAGAATTATCTACGCTTTCTTGGTTTCACAGGTCGCGTCGAGACTTTGCTCACGTATCGTTTGCGCTGAAACTTCATCGCGCTTGGAATTAATTCTAACGCACCATCGCAGACAGCTTCGTGGTTGGTGACTTTACTGTCAGAAGTTTGCGGCTGCGTAGTTTGCGCCAGCAACGACAAGCCCAAAGCGAGACAAAAAATCAGAGTTACGGTGAATTTTGAAATGAACTTGAGCATAAATTTTCCCCAAAAAAATCAAGGGCAGCAAGATATTACTCAATTACTGCGCCCGCATCAATCAGCAACTTGAATTGGCTCGATGCGTCTCTTATAATTCGCTTTTTAGAAAGCAGAAATTCTTTTCAATAAATACATCGAATGAGCATTGTCCTCGCAAAATCTGAACCAAGCCCGTGCGAATTTTGTCGTGATACCGGATGGGAACTTGTCGTCGGCAAAGGCGTTAAGCTCTGCCGTTGTCAAAGTACGGATCGCCGTGCCGCGCTTCAGGATGTCTCGCAAATTCCGAAACGTTACGAAAAATGTAACTTTAATAATTATCAACCGCAGGGCGCGCCGAATACGCAATCATTTCTTTCTCAGGCATACGCGCTGCGCGATGCGAAACACATGGTTGATGAATTCCCGAATCTTGATATTGGTTTATTATTAATCGGGCCGTGCGGAGTCGGCAAAACGCATCTGGCGACGGCGATTATTTCTTCGCTGATTCAGCGCAAAAGTGTTTCGTGTTTGTTTTATGATTTTCGTGATTTGCTGAAGGAAATCCAGGATTCTTACAATCCAATTTCGCAATCATCGGAACTGCGCGTGCTGGCTCCCGTGTACGAAGCGCAGGTTTTAGTGCTTGATGAACTCGGTGCATCGAAGCCGACGGATTGGGTGCGCGATACGATGACGCAGATCATCAACAAACGCTACAACGAAAAAAAGATGACGATCTTCACGACGAACTACTTGGATGAAGTGAAGGAAGCCGGAGAAGAAACGTTAGTGGATCGTGTTGGCGTTCGTTTGCGTTCACGGCTGCACGAAATGTGCAAAGTCATCGAAATTAAAGGCGATGATTACCGTTTGAAAATCCGCAATAATCGCGGGCGGAAGTTTAGTTAGGGCAAGCAAAAGACAGGCAAGCCGCCTGTCTTTTGCTTAGTTTTCGGCGCGTTCCTTCACCCATTTCCACATTGCCTCTTCACCTCGTCCATACGGTTCACCCGCCGAAATATATTGCATACAAAGTTGTTTATGAATCGTCGAATAGGTTTCTTGTAACCGCTGATGATCGGGCGGCAACAGAAGCTTGAGCGCATCCAGAGCGCGCATGCACGACAAGGCTAATTTCGTGACAGCTTTTTGTAATTGTTCTACCTGTGGATCAGCGTCTGTGTTACACCGTTCTGCTCCGTCCCACGAAGGATGATCGTGACCCGGTCTTCCACAAGCCCAAATGAGTTCTAAGTCCTGGATAGAGTTCATAACGTTGAGTCTAAAGACCCAATGTGAGGATAAATCCAGAAAAAGACCTACGCCGTTTTCGTCATTTCGTTCTCGACTAACCGCCAAATTCCTAACGGATTGCCGTCCTGCAAAGCCGCTGGCAACGCTTCATTCGGGAAAGTCTGATAACTCACCGGACGCACAAAACGCTTGATAGCAGAGGTTCCGACGGAGGTCGAGCGCGAATCTGTCGTCGCCGGATACGGGCCGCCGTGTGTCATGGAAGGGCAAACTTCAACGCCAGTAGGGAAGCCGTTGAAAAGCAGGCGTCCAACTTTTTTCTCAAGTAAAGTGATGAGCCATTTATATTCGTTTAAATCTTCCATTGTGCCGTGAATCGTAGCGGTCAAGTGTCCGTGCATTTCACGCGCGACGCGTTCCATTTCCTGATCCGTATCGCAGCTAACGATGACAGTTGAAGGACCAAATACTTCTTCGCTCATTTGTGGCTGAGATAAAAAAGCAGTAGCGTTCGTCGTGAATACTGCTGGACGAGCTTCTGTTTTACTAGCATCGGCTTCGGCTCCGGCGCGGACTAATTCTACACCTAACGATTGTGTAAGTTTAGAGATGCCTGCGTCGTAGGCGGCTAAAATCCCGGCGTGAAGCATTGTCGCCGGAGCAGCTTCAGCCATTAACGATCTGACTTTTTCAATCGTGCTTGTCAATTCTTCGCTCACCATGCCAACGACCAGTCCGGGGTTGGTGCAAAATTGCCCGACACCCATGATGACAGAATTTTTTAAGCCTTCGGCAAATGCTTCACTGCGTTCGCGCAAGGCTCCGGGTAAAACGAAAACCGGATTCGTGCTGCCCATTTCGGCGTACACCGGAATTGGTTCAGGACGCGCATTGGCGACATCGAAAATCGCTTTGCCACCCCGGAACGACCCGGTGAATCCGACGGCTTTAATTTCAGGATGCTTGACGAGGGTGACGCTGATTTCATAATTCAAGCCGTGAACCATCGAAAAAACGCCTTCGGGCATTCCAGTCGCCTGCGCCGCTGTGATGATGGCGGCGGCGACTAATTCAGCCGTCGCAGGATGAGCCGGATGCGCTTTGACTACGACGGGGCAGCCAGCCGCCAGCACCGACGTCGTGTCTCCACCCGCAGTTGAAAAAGCGAGGGGGAAATTACTGGCTCCGAAGACTGCGGCGGGGCCGATGGGAATCAACATTTTTCGCAGGTCTACACGCGGGAGCGGAAGGCGGTCAGGCTGCGCACGATCAATCGTCGCTTCAACCCAGGAGCCTTCGCGGATCAACGCCGCAAACATTTTCAGTTGCGCCATGGTGCGTCCACGCTCACCCGTGAGGCGAGCCATTGGCAAGCCGGATTCGGTATTCGCTGTTTCTAATAAGACATCACCCAACGCTAAGATTTCTTCGGCGATTCGATCCAGAAAATCCGCACGTTGATCTTTTGTTAAGCTGCGATAAGGATCAAAAGCCTTCGCAGCAAGTTCTACGGCTTGATTGATTTCTGCTTCAGTTGCTTCGTGAAAAAGCGTTGGCAGTTTTTCACTGGTTGCTGGATTGGTTGATTGAAAAGTTGAAGTACCTGTTGAAGAGAGCGAATTTCCGAGAATGTTTTTTCCGTGCATATTTTGATGTGGCGCGGGTTCTTTACCCGCGTATTTTTTCCAGTACAGACGCGGGTAAAGAACCCGCGCCACAATTTTTTACATAACTACATTAACCAAAGTCCCGATCCCGTCAATCGTGATGCTGATTTCATCGCCTGACAGCAGTGTGAATTCATCCGGCGGAACGATTCCGGTTCCGGTCAGCAGGAAACTGCCGCTCGGAAAGGTGTTATCAAGATACAGGTAATGAGCTAATTCTTTGGGTTTGCGCTTGAGCTGCGAAAGATCAGTTTCTTCCTGAAACATGGTTTCACCGGAGCGCAAAATCTGGATGGAGATTTTTGTTTCCTGCGGCAAATCTTCCTTGCCGACCAGAATACACGGCCCTAGCCCGCAGCTTAAATCGTAGGCTTTGGCTTGCGGTAAATACAGCGGATTTTCGCCTTCGATGTCACGCGAACTCATGTCGTTGCCAATCGTGTAGCCAATGATAGAGCCTTCACGGTTAATCACGAGTGTCAGTTCAGGTTCAGGAACGTTCCATTTGGAATCGCTGCGGATTTTGACTTTGGCGCCTGATCCGGCGACGCGGTGCGGGTTCGCTTTGAAAAATAATTCCGGTCGTTCCGCACTATACACGCGATCATAGAAGCTGCCGCCGCCAGCATCTTTGGACTCTTCCATTCGGGCGGTTCTGCTGCGATAATAGGTGACACCGGAGGCCCAGACTTCTTGCGAGCCAATCGGCGCAAGCATCCCCTCAAGTTTGGCAATTATCTTCTCACTGGATAACAGCGGTGTCAGAAAAGCCGACAAATCATTTTGCGCAAACAGTGTATCCCAGTTGACATCTGAGAGCTGATAATACGACTCCTCATGTTCGACGACAGTTCCGTTTTCAGTTTTGTAAATCTTCATAGCGTTCCTCATATAAAATTTTGTGAAGTTGATCGGATAACACGCGCATTTACAGAGTGTCAAGCTGGCAATCTCCTCTCCCCCTGAATTACTACAAAGATTGCGACACGATTTAATCATCACCTGACAACATTTTTGCTACTAGCGATGCCGTATTTTGAAGATGTCGCAAAAAGTTTTTGAGATGGAATCTTATGTTTTCTGGAGGTCTAACAATGGCGCTTCCTCACTACAAACTACCCACACCGCAGCAAACTCTGGGAATGGAATCTTTTCCGGTGGTGATGGTTCCGAATGACGGGCCAGTCCAGGCATCGCACTTGAAGGCTTTATTTTTTTCCCGGAAAACGCAGGCAATTACCGCTGTGATAAGTATTGCTTCCATTGCTACTTCCTTATGGGTTTATTTCGAGCCGACGAATGCTCTGATCCCTGCAACAATGAGTAGCTCAATCATGATGGCTTCGTCAGCCATCACCGGAATCACGCTGATTTTATTGGCATTTGCGGCAATCCATCAACTTCAGAGTAGAGATTCGTTTACCACTCCCCCCGAAACTATGTCTTTGTTGGCAAGTCGTGAAGCACTTGCTTTAACTGCTCCTTCGTCACTCGAATCAGTAGTGAAAGTGTTCGAGCAGCACCAGCGAATTGCTTCTGAACGGACAACTGCCGTCGAATTTTCATGTGAGGAATTCGTCAGTGAACCATTTATCGAATTTCTCGATGAAGCGGTGATCGCCGAAGTATTTTCAGATGAAATGATCGCTCCAGATTGTCTGGTTTTTAGGATCGAGGTTAAGGAAAATGTCACCTGGTAATCAATTTATCTTTCCGATTTATCTTGGCAAAAGTGAGCGCAAAGCACCTTCAAGATTTAAGCGTTCCTTCCGAAAAAATATTTTTCGGATAGCATTTTTTAGCCTGGCTTTGCCACTGCTGGCAGGCGCTGGTTTCGTGCTTTATCAAAATCTCTGGATTATTACCTCGCTTAACTGGCAAGTGATTTTCTTGACCTCTGCCGCCCTTTTGGTGGCTGCCATTATCACCGGATTAGCAGTTTTCAGATTTATTCGGTTGAAGGAATTGATGGCGACTCCGACTCCGGTCAACGTTCGATCAATGCCTGTTAAAAAACTGGTCGCACAGAAAAGAATCAAACCAACTGTTGAGTACAAAAGTGTCGTGATTGACGCCGAGATGTGGACGAAAGATCGTAATCAGTCCACCGAAAATGGTCGCTATCAAATCGGATATTTACCGGAAGAATTTTCGGCGGATGATGTGCTGGTTTTCAGTTTTCAATACGATCAATAAAGAAAATAGACCACGGATTTTACGGATGATGCGGGTCTTCGCGGATCAATCATGAGAAGTTCATATCCGCGAAAACCCGTTAAATCCGCTCCATCCGTGGTCTATTTCCGGTTCACTGCGCTACAATAGCAACCTCAAAGTTTTACCAAATTAAAATACCGAGGTTGCCACATGAATCGAATTGCTTTTGCATTTGCCTCACTCCTTATTTTTACATCGCTCACGTTCGGACAAGCCACAGCTCCCGCACCTGAAAGCTACGCCGTGACGGTCCAGACCGTCAGCATGAAAACGCGCGACGGCGTTATGCTCGCCACCGACATCTATCGTCCTAAAGCCGAAGGAAAATTTCCTGTTCTGTTGATTCGCACGCCGTATAATCGGCGCGATCCGGGCACAGGGATTTTTCTGGCTTCGCACGGTTACATTTCTATTCATCAGGATACGCGCGGACGTTTTGATTCGGGCGGCGAATTTTATCCCTTCAACTACGAGATGAATGACGGTTATGACGCCGTCGAATGGGCGGCAGCTTTGCCGTATTCTGACGGGCGCGTTGGAATGCATGGCGGGTCGTATGTCGGCGCTACGCAAATGCTGGCCGCGTCTTCGGCTCCTCCGCATCTGGTGGGGATTTTTCCGTACGTGACAGCGATGGAATATTACGAAGGCTGGACGTATCAGGGCGGCGCGTGGATGCAATGGTTTTCTGAATCGTGGACTTCAGGTTTAGCGGAAGACACCTTTCGTAAAAAAACTTCCGCGTTGACACGCTCAAAACTTTGGGCAAATGCATTGCCTGTTGAAAGTTATAAGCTGCTTGATGTTCCGACCGTACCGGAAGTTGCGCCGTACCTGCGGGATTGGATCGAACACGAAACCAACGATGATTATTGGAAAGCGATCAAAGTTTCGGATCATTACGGCAAAATGAATATTAAAGCTCTGCATTCGGGCGGCTGGCACGACATTTTCAGCGGCGGTTCAATCCGCAATTTCATCGAAATGCAGAAACAGGCTCCGACAGAAGAGGCACGCAAGGGACAACGCCTGTTAATGGGGCCGTGGGCGCATGCAGCGACTTCGCCCGAAGGGAAAATCGGCGATGTCACGTTTGGTAAAGATGCCGTGCTGGATATGAACGGCACGATTGTGAAGTGGTACGACTACGTGATGAAGGGCAAGCAGAATGAATTTTCAACGGATGCTCCGGTGAAGATTTTTGTGATGGGAGATAACGTCTGGCGCGACGAAAAAGAATTTCCTCTCGCCCGCACGAGCTATACAAAATATTATCTGCATTCCTCGAAAGGCGCGAATTCATTGAGTGGAGACGGCATTATCAGCCCGAAAATTCCAACCTCCGGGAAGTCGGATTCTTATGAATACGATCCCGCGAATCCAGTTCCAACTATCGGAGGACGCCTTTGCTGTAGTGGCTTACCGCCGGGGCCAACCGATCAAAAAGCGAACGAATCACGCAGTGACGTGTTGGTTTTTTCGACTCCGGCTTTAACGCAGGACACGGAAGTCACCGGATTTATTACGGCTGAATTGTATGCTTCGACTTCAGCGGCGGATACAGATTTCACCGCGATGATTGTTGATGTAGATGAAAAAGGCTACGCCCGATATTTAGGCGATGGCATTATTCGGGCGCGTTATCGGAACTCGACGAAAGTTGCTGAACCGATTGAGCCGAACAAAGTTTATAAATATACGATTGATTTATGGGCGACGAGTAATGTCTTCAAGGTCGGACATCGCATCCGTGTTTATATTTCCAGCAGTAATTTTCCGCGCTTCAATCGCAACTTGAATACCGGAGAAAAAACGATGGGAGGACTCAGGATGGTGACGGCGAAGCAAACGATTTATCACGATGCGCAATACCCGTCTTCAATCATTTTGCCGATTATTCCAAAATAATCGGGCAACTTTTTTTACGACTGCCGCCTCTTAACAGAACCGAATGGTGAAAAACAACGTATCTTCATTGACAGACAACTGGAAAGAAACAATTAGGGAATATTTTTAACCTGTCTGAAGATTATGTAGTTAAGGAAATGAGGTATGTTTATGGCAGTCGTAGGAACAATTATTTGTACATTATTTTTGATGGCAGTTTGGAACAAAGAAATCCAGAATCGTCTGGTTCTGATGCGTGCGAAGAACCAATCAATTCCGCGCAAGTAGCGATTGTTTTGCTCCCGAAGATTCCACCCCTTTTGAATCCCCTCTTTTCAGCAATTCGCCAATCAATCGTCATCTCATAAAAGTGTAGTGTAAACATCTTGTTTGCATTTCCGAACTGTATGGTAAACGGAATGTTTGCAGGACACTTCGAGCTTCGGTTACGATGAACGAGTGCAAGACAAACTCTACGAAAAAACGATCAAGCGAGCGTTCAATATTCTGTCCGCCAAGCCGCGCAGCATTGCCGAAATGCGGACGCGATTGTTGGAGAAAGAATGGGCGACCGCAGAAATAGTCGAGCGTGCCATTAGCCGTTTGTGCGAACTGGGCTACCTCGACGATGAAAAATTCGCGGTGCAATTTGCGAATTCAAAGCTCTCTGTTAAACCGCTGGGAGCGTCCCGCCTGCGCCGTGATCTGCAACGAAAAAAACTTTCTTCAACGGTCATCACGCAGGCTCTGGAAAATGTTTACACAGAAAAGCCCGAAGCTGAGCTGATTGAGAAAGCGCTGGAAAAAAGACTACGCCTGAAAGGGAAGCCGACGACACGCGAAGAATCAAAGAAATTGTTTGATTACCTGTTGCGGCTCGGATTTAAGTACGACTTAGTGATTCGCAAGGTCAGGGACGCAGGGAAAGTTGATGTTGATGAGGAAAATTAACGATACCGCATTTTAACCTTAACCAATATCGGCGAACCGGGTTTGACTGCGACCCGATAAATTGTTTGTGGTGCTGGTTCTTCCTGTGTGAGCTGGCGTGTAGAGTTAGCTCCCGCTTCCTGTTCTGCTTTCGTCCAGATTTTTCCGACGCCATCATTCATTTCAAATTTCTGAGTCTGTGCGCCCCATTGTTTTTCCCATTGCATAACCGTTTCCGGCGACAGCTTCAAAGCGTTGGCTCCAATCGTGATTTCTGACAACGGTTGAGCCGCGACAATCACCGTTAATATTTCGCCGGTTTGATCCTTGCGCGACTGCTTCAGGCTGAAAAAGTTAGGGCGATCATCCTGTCCCGGAATTTCGATGATGCGTCCCGGTGCAACCTGATTATCGGCATTGCGCGTGCGCGTCGTCGGGAAAATTAAATAAGGATCACCGAAAGAGCCATCGGCATATTGCTCACGATCAATAACATAGAGATAACCGGGAACAGGAGATTCAAAACTAAAACGAATGCGCTCGCCCATTTTCATCGGAGTGTCCGCCGCAATTCTTTCCGGCGTCCATTCATTTGCATTTTCGCCTTCCTGCACAATAATTCTCGCGCCTTCGTCAGTTTTTTTCGTCGGACGCAAGCGCCAGATTGTCAGCCCAAGTTGTTCATACTTGTCGTTTTTGGTGGCGATAGTTTTGGTTGTAGTAGTGCTGCGGTAGTTGGAACGTCGGGCAGGTGACGCGGCGGATTTGTTTGCGCGAGCTTTGACAAATTCCTCTGGAACGATTTGTCGTGAACCGCTATCTTGAGCGAGGGAAGGCAAACAGAAGTACAGGCAAAGTGAGACCAAAATAATTAGTTGTTTCATAAAATTTCTCTTCTGCTTACTAAAGCGAAATTATTTCGCCAACTCCCTCAAAAAAAATAAGTAAAGTTTTGAGTACAGGCTTGCGCCTGCTGACGTGGCAGTGTTCAAAACTTTACTATCGCCATTCGCCCTGCAAGGTGAAAGCTGCCCAGTAATACGGTACGCTCCATTGTTTCTGTTTCCACATTTCGACCTGTGCTGATCGCAAAGCCGCCGCCGGACGCTCGCCTTGTTTCAGCATTTTCTGATAGAACTTCGTCATCAACTCAGCCGTCGCCTGATCGTTGACGCTCCACAAACTGACGACGACGCGGGCGGCTCCGGCGTACATAAATCCGCGCGTCAATCCCACTAATCCTTCGCCTCTGATTTCCTTGCCGAGTCCGGTTTGACACGCGCTTAACACGACCAACTCTGCTGGTAATTTTAAATTATAAATTTCATTGGCCCGCAAAAAACCATCCTGCGGGTTGCCTTGTTCATCCACTAACGATAACACCAACGCTGACAGTCCGGGACGTTCGCTGTCAATCAAGCCGTGCGTAGCGAAATGTAAATAACGATATTGGCTCAGGGTCGGATTCATGGCGGCGGTACGATTGGCGGCGAAATCTATTGCTTTGAAGCTGTCAGCCAGAGGCACGAAGGCCAGAATTTGTTCGGCTTCCTGGCGGGTGTAAGGCAAACGCTGAATGTTCAGGCTCCCCCCGGTGGCGGACTTCTCACTATCGTGAATGATGTCGCGTGATTTTGCTAATTCGCGGGCGGTGGCTACAGTGCTGATTGACCTGCTTCGCTGGCGGGCTTCTTCATGCGTAAAAACCGGATCGGCGAAAACGGCGAGAGTCTTGGGCGCGGGTTTTCGATCCGCTATTTCCTTCCGCATCACAGCAATCGTTGAGGCGGAAGGCAGCGTGATGATCTCGTGATTGAGAATAAGTGGCCGGTAGTCAGTGGCCGGTGGGCGGGGAGCAGCAGCTTTCTTACCGACCACCGTCTCCGGCAAAGCTCCAAACGGCACATACTGCAACGCGCCATCGGCCACGATGACCAGACGACGATTTTCCAGCAGTGGAGCAATAGGACTTAGAATCATCTGGCTCAGGGCTGCGGCTGTTGAGGGGAATTCTGTGTCGGCTTGCCTGATACGGGCTTCGCGTTGACGCGCAGTTTCACCGCGCAGGTTTTGGCTCCGAACAATTAATAAATCACGGACCTGAAGTGCAGCTTGTTCAATCTCTGCGCGTTTTGGTAATTGAAAACTGGCGATGGAATTTTTTGTGACTGCCCACAACCAACTCCGATCTTCGCCCAGCGAATATTCCAACAGGATTGAGTCATCGTCCAACTGTTGTTGTATTTCTGGCAGGCTGAGTGGTTCCGGCTGAGTTAACGCAGCGTAGTGCGGGCTGCTTTTCCGAATATCGGCTTCGAGTTGATTGTACTCATCTTCAAGCGCACTGATTTCCCGTTTCAGTTCGTTTAGCTGCATTTCGCCGACGTGCTGAGAACTCATTAGTAACTGGTGTTTTGCTTTAGAGTTGAGTTGCTGCTTCAGTTTATCTTCGCGTTCGAGTAACGATTGATCTACGCCTTCCCGAATGTTAGAGTGCGCCTCCGTCAACAATTCCAACAGGCTTCGGGCACGGGCGTACTCATTGGCCTGCATGGCGCGGGCATCGTACCCCTCAGTTGGATGGGCTTGATGAAGGCTCATCAAAATATCCAGATTGAGTTCGTAATATTTGTGGACGGAGGCCAGATATGAGGCTCGAAGTTGATGGGTGTCAACCTTGGTGCGCAGGGTTTCGGTCTTGGCGATGGTCGCCTTGATGTGCTGATGCGCTTTGTTCAGATTGCCCAACCCGAGTTCGGCGCGTGCCAGACCATATTGTACCTGTGCCTCATTTGCGCGGTTCCCAACTGATGGCAGGATGGTCAACGCCTGATTGAGAAACTCTTTCGCTTTTTCTGGTGTTCCTTGCAACAGGTGCAGGTCAGCAATGCTGATCAGTACGCTGGATTCACGTGGCGTATCCCCCGCAGTTCGCAACAGCGGCAAGGCCTGGTTGTAAAACTCGAACGCAGATTTCGCGTCCTTTGATGAACCTTGCAGATCGCCCAGCCTTTGCAGCACTTGAGCCTCACCACGCCGATCTCCTGATTCGCGCCAGAGCTTGAGGGCCAGTTGATAGGACGTTAACGCTTTCGGTTGATTATTCAGTTTCGACTCAGCCAGACCGATGTTGTTGAGGATTTCGGCCTCTTCACGGTGGTTTCCAAGTGTGCGCCAGATCACGAGGGATTGGTTGTAATAATCCAATGCTTTCCCGACTTCACCCAGGTTTTCATAGATCAGACCGATATTATTAAATATCGCAGCTTCACCACGCTTGTTGTCAATTGCCCGGTACAGGGCTTGTGCCTGTTTAGCGTATTCGAGGGACTTTTGCCATTCACCCAGTCTGTCATAAGCGATTCCAATTCGTGTCAAAGTTTCAGCTGCCTGGAACCGATTCCCAAGCTTTTGCCAGACTGCGAGAGCTTGATTGTAATTCTTCAAAGCCACCGGTATTTCACCGAGCTGAGTATTGACGAGTCCTAAGTTGAGAAGGGTTCGAGCCTCGCCATAAACGTCATGGAACAAACGCCACTGAATCAGCGATTGCTCATAATATTCTAACGCCTTTGGCAACTCGCCTAATTCATTGAGGATGATTGCAAGGGTAGTCAAGGCGGGAGCTTCTTCCCGTTTTTGTGCGATAGAGCGCAGTATTTCGAGTGCATAACCTGAATACACCAGAGCATGCTGAGTTTGCCCTACGTCACGATACGCCGCTACCAGGTAATACAGTGTGTGTACGACCATTAAACGATCAGCTAAGACTTCCCAGATTCTGAGCGCTTCTGTAAATTTTCGGGTTGCCTGTTCCTGGGTTTCTGCGGTTGACTGCTCACTCAATTTTCGCCCATCAGTATAAAACTGCTGGGCCAGAATCCATCGGTGATCCTGTTCGGTGGCTGGACGGATCGCCAGAATTCTCACTTCATACGATCCTGTCGGTGAAGCATTGCCGGGCGAGACAATCTCAATTCGGTGAATCCCCGGTTGAGCAGCAATAATGGAGGCGACCTCTGGTCCCTGCGTGCCATTAAGAGCATCTGTTTCAGTCACTAGCTGCCTATTCGGATTATAAAATTTTAGTTCAATGTCAATCCCGCGTTGCTCCACTGAAATGGATAGAAACTGACCTGTTTGCAACGAAACCTGAAAAGCGTGCGTTTCGCCTCCTTTTAGTTGCCGTTCGATGGACTGACCTGGTTCCAGCGGCGTGATATTTTCCTGGCTGGGTGTGCAGGTAGCTGTTACCTGCACAAAAATAAGGAGTAAAGAGCAAAAAAATGGGCTGCAAAAATATGAGTGTCGGCGGAGATAAAGTTGAATCAGTCTGGCCATGACAAAAACATCGCTGACATTATCGGGGGTCACAAACAAGTTTAGTGGTCGAAGCTGTTCCTGAATCTTAAGGTCAATTCAGGAAACAGCTTCGACCTTCGTTGAATAAAATAATTAACTGCCTGTTGCGTTCTTAGGTTCACCGCCACCTTCTTCACCTGTGTCTATTTTCTGCCCTTTAGTCGGGTTCTTTTTTTCTTTATCGGAGGTTTCAGATTTTTTTGTCGGTTCGGATTTTTGATCGGATTTTTTTGCAGGCATATCAATTCTCCCTGGGGAATGAGTTAACAGTTGAGGCGACCTGTCAATGGTACACCGTGGTTGAAAGCTACGCGCAAACCGTAGCTGAGAAAAATAAAATCAGGCATCTGAAAATTCATTGGCGATTTTTGCTTTCGCCTTATCTCGCAGCGCATCCTGAAACTGTTTAATGGAATACTCTTGCCAGGCAACCAAATAATTGCGGGTCGGTGGCAAGGGAATCAGAATTTCTTTTTGCGGGTCAGTGGTGCGTAACCACACAGCAAAAATTCCCATTGCGTTAATGCGTAAGACAGCGGGTTTCAGAACGGTTGCCCCCACTTTTTTGATAATGCTTTCATCATTCACGATCCGATACAATCCGTCAATGTGAGGGCCTTTATCCAGCTCGGAAAAGGTGTGATTTTTATCGTCATCAATCTGTACTTCAATAGCATAATTCCGGTCATTTCCAGAACACGCTAAATAACGCCAGCTCATTATTTCCGCATTATGCAATCCATTCTCACGTGCCAGATCGTTGAGACCGATGTCGTAGACGGGATGCGGCCAATGTCCGGGGACATCCGCGAGCACCTCCTGGATCATCGCGGCATTATGCTGATACGCCTTCGGTGTCATCTTCGCTGCTTCGCGCAAGGTGCGCAAAGAGGCTGCCGGTGGTACATACGGTTGAATGGGCATCAATGTCTCCTTCCTTAATTTTATGAATGACGTTTTCTTTCTTTATCAAACAAATAAGAATGCGACCATTCTCCCCGCCTATCTTTTTTGAGAATTTGATACGATTTATACATCGCCGTTGGCTCGTTCGGGTCAGACACGCGTAGCCACGTGAAATCATCGCCTCTGGGATCAGGAGGCCCGACCGCCGTGATGAGCACGAAGTGAGCGCCACCGCCATTCCACTTGAAGCGAACGGCGATGGGCACACCCTGATTGATTTGATCTCGAATTTCGTCAAGAGATAATGGATAATTACAGCGCATCGAAAGCATTCCCATTTTATCCAGTGCATCTACCAGTTTGAAGGGGCGATTGCATTCGTCCGTTTGGGAATGCTTGCAACAATCCTTAGTGGTTTCATACCCGTTGGTCGTACTGAAACATTCACGGACAACTTCGCATTGTGTTATTTCACTGTCAGGCGTAAAGAATTTGAGCAGGCTGGCTGTGACGGCTGCCCAGCACCATTCGCTGCGCTTTTGCTTTTCCAGCTCAAAGCGCATCACTGCCACTGATTTCACCAGCACTGCCGTCTCAACATTTGACGCCCGTCGCAAAGTGATGAGATTTTTACCCGCTTGCAAATGGTGGTGCGTCAAGTAGAAAGATTGTTTGTAAAATTTCAGGTGATGCGCGTCCAATGTTAATGACCACTCCTCACCATTCACATTGATGATAACGGGGTCAGTGTTATGGTCCTGCTCATTATGTTCCGTCCGGCACATCTCCAAAATTAATGTGACACCATATTTTTGGGGCAAACGTAATTGCAGCGTTAACCCATCTTCCTCGTCGCCCAATTGCCAGGCGTTCGTCTGATGGGAATCCAGGGTACTCTTGCGAAACGAGGCACTACCTGTACTTTTTACTTTAAAATGCGGAGCTGGTTTTGGTTCACGGACAGACAAATCAAGTACTTCCAGACCCAATAACGTGTCTACTTTTTGCTTCGGCTGAGTGAGTCGCCCGGTACTCATCCCGGAATTCAAATTTTCTGTTTTCACACCCATACTAAATTTTTATTCTTATAATTTATCGCCATTCACCCTGCAAGGTGAAGGCCGCCCAATAATACGGTGCGCTCCATTGTTTCTGCTTCCACATTGCCACTTGTGCCGAACGCAAAGCCGCCGCTGGACTCTCACCTTTTTGCAACATGCTTTGATACAGCTTCGTCATTAATTCGGCGGTTGCCTTGTCGTTGACGCTCCATAAGCTGACGATCACGCGAGCGGCTCCGGCGTACATAAATCCGCGTGTTAATCCCACTAACCCTTCGCCTTTGATTTCTTTGCCGAGTCCGGTCTGACACGCGCTGAGCACGACCAGTTCCGCCGGAAGTTTTAAATTATAAAGTTCATGCGCACGGAAAAAACCATCCTGTGGCTTGCCTTGTTCATCCACCATGGAAAGCACCAACGAAGAAAGTCCGGGCTTTTCGCTGTCCAGCAAACCATGGGTAGCGAAGTGAAGATAACGATATTTTCCCAGCTCAGGATCAGTCACCGTAGCGCGACTGGCTTTGAAATCTGTCGCTCGAAAACTCGTAGCCTTCGGAGCCAGCGCAAAAATCTGATCGGCTTCCTGATGTGTGTACGGCAAGCGCGGGATTTTTAATCCACCCGTCATTTTCTGCTCGCCCGTAGGCTTTTCTTCGGTGTGGATGATGCCACGTGCTTCTGTGGTAACGCTGGCTGTCCGCGCTAATTTCACCTGACTGATTTTGGCGCGTTCATCATCACCACTAAAAACAGGGTCGGCGATGACGGCCAACATTTTAGGAGCAACCGTGCGTCCCGCCAATTCCTTCCGCATTACGCCAATCACTGAAGCCGAAGGTAGGGAAATAATTTCATGATTGAAGATTAATGGTGGTCGGAGAGCAGCATCTTTCTTACCGACCACCGATCCCCGACCCCCGATCACCATTTCCGGCAAAGCTCCAAACGGCACATACTGCAACGCGCCATCCGCTACTATGACTAAGCGTTTATTGCCTAATTGCGCGGCGAGCGGAGCCAGCAACATGGCGCTTAATTTGGTCGAAGCCTCAGTAAATTGTGCATCCGCTTGCATGATCCGTGTTTGTTTCGCGGATGGCGTTTCTCCGTTGACGATCAAGGTTCGCGCCGTCAGTGCTTCGTAAACCTGTTGGGCGACGGGTTTGATTTCTGATTGCTTTGGCAATTCGTAACTGGTTAATGAATTCTTCGTGACCGCCCACACAAAACTGTGCTCCTCGCCCAAAGCGTATTCCAGCAACAACGTGTTTTCATCTAATTCTTTTTGGATGCCTGCCACATTCAGCGGTTGCGGTTGTGTAGCATTCGCGTATTGCGGATTGCTTTTGCGAATGGCGGTTTGTGCTTGCTGGTATTCGTCTTCGAGTGCGCCTATTTCTTTTTTCAGTTCGTTAATTTTGTCAGCCGAATTTCGTTGCAGCAAGCGTGCGGCTTTGGCATTGATTTGCAGCATCAAATCACGCTCGCGGTCTAATAATTTCGCATCTACGTCTTGTCGAAAATCTACATTGGATTCAGCGAGTAATTCCAACAAACTGCGGGCGCGGGCGCGTTCCGTGATTTGCAACGCAGCGGCATCGTGTCCGGCAGCAGGATTTTGCAGATGCAATTTCATCAGCAAATCCGTGTGAAATTGATAGGCGTTTTGTTGTACCGCAAAATATGAAGCACGTGATTGCTGGCTGTTGGATGAATTAGTGCGCACATTTTCATAGAGCGAAAGTGCAGTTTCAATTCGCTGACGCGCACCCTCCAGATTGCCGAGATTACGTTCCGCATGGGCAATACCGTGCAATGTTTTGGCTTCATTTTGAGGGTCGAGCACAGCTCGAAAGTTTGTCAGTGCGGGGTTGTAGTATTCCAGAGCTTTTTGCGGTTGTCCCATTGCGAGATAAACTGCCCCAAGCCTTACTTGTGTCAATCCTTCGCCGCGTTTATCCTCCAAACTTTTAAATAATTGCAAGGATTGATGCAACGATTCCAATGCTCTCTTATGTTCACCTTGTGAGGTCAACACTTCGCCGAGACTTTTAAGTGTATCGGCCTCTCCTCTACGATCGCCGACAGTTCTTTGTAGGGACAAGGCAAGTTGATATTTTTCAATTGCTTGTTGAATTTTACCCTTCGCTGCTAGAACTAAACCAATCCGCTGTAAAGTGAGTGCTTCACCTATTTTATTATTTGCTGTTTGGCGAAGCTCAAGGGCTTTTTGATGAGATTCTAAAGCGTTCTCTAAATCATTTAGCAGATACTGGGTAGATCCAAGATTGATGTGCAAGACAGCTTCCAACAGCTTATCGTTCATAGCATGACTTATTAAGATCGCTTTCTTAAAGTTGTCTGAAGCTTTTTGCCATTCGGCAATGTCAAGATAAATTTTGCCAATGTTATTCAAAATCGTGGCTTCCCTTGAACGGTCTTTTGTAAGACGAGCCAATTCAAGAGCTTGAGAATAATTTGAAAGTGCTTGTGATGGCTCACCCAGTTCGTCAGATGCTCCCCCGATAAAATTAAGGGTACGTGCTTCCATTACCCGATCACCGCGCTGACGAAAAATCGGGAGCACCTGATTTAGAAAAATAAGCGCCTGGCGAAATTCGCCCAGATTGGCATAGCAATTTCCAATGATAAAAAGCGATAACGCCTGTCTTTCTGCATTGGCGGAAGCTCCGTAAAATTGTAATGCAACTTGATATTTTTCAATTGCCGTGCGCCACGTTGCTGCTGTCTGGTTTGAACGAAGCTTCTCTGCTTCGGCAAAATTTTTTTCAGCAGAGAAATGTTCCTTGTCTGCGCGTGAAGCTTCGCGCACTGCTTCAACATGAAGATTGTATTGTCCCGTCAGTTTACTTTTGGAGATAACATCAATCCGAAAATCACCAACAGCATCAGAAATAAACACAACTGGCTCATTACCATTACTTCCATTAGGGCTGTTGGTGCGGGCAATTTCCTTATTACCTGATCCAAAAATAGCGACCTCTACGTCAATACCCTTTTGCTCAACCAGAGCATAGAAATATTGATCGGCATTCAGATGAATTTGATAGGAATGAACCTCACCAGTTTTAAGCTCTCGTTCAATCTTTGCCCCCGATTCAAGCGATACCACATTTTGCCAAACGGGTTTCATGGCGATTGAAGTAGTACTTAATAGCAAAAGGTACAGCGCGAATTGCAGGATTAAATTGGTTATCTTGGGACACTTCATAGTTTGTCAAAGGCGCAGTAAAGATTCGGAAAGCTGGCGGATTGCACGCAGTAACGACTTGGTAGCTAATACAAGTTACCAAGTCGTTATAGTCCACGTTAACTACCTGTTGAGTTTTTACGGAGCATCATACGTCGCAGTCTCCGGGACACGAGCCACCGCCACCCAGTCATCTGTTTCATTACCTAGTTCTGAATCGTCCGGGCTGTGAGGATTCGGATTCCCGTTAACTTGCCCGGTATATTGAAAATTGCTTACTTTAACGGTCTGATTGAATACATATCTACTTCCACCATTGGCTAATACGAAAAACCAAATGGGGGAAGCTCCACTTGAGTTACCTGGTTGAGACACCGTACCTGAAAAGCTCGAATCAATAGGTGTGTAGGACGAAACTAGCCCCGTGTCGGGATCAATTTCTG
>JAYVZE010000134.1:0-3790 GCA_043783625.1 Blastocatellia bacterium
GACGGCTCCGGGGACGGTGATGGGAACAGTGGCGTATATGTCACCGGAACAAGTGCGCGGTGAGGTGGTAGATCATCGTTCCGACCTGTTCAGTTTTGGCTTAATTCTCTACGAAATGTTGCGTGGTGAACGAGCGTTTCAGCGCGAGACAATGGCGGAAACGATGACGGCGATTTTGAAAGATGATCCGCCGGAATTGAGCGAATCCAACAACAAGATTTCGCCGCACCTTGAAAAGATTGTCCGGCGGTGTTTAGAGAAGAAACCGGAGCGGCGATTTCAAACGGCGAGCGATCTCGGCTTTGCGCTGGAAGCGTCCAGCGCAGGCTTCCAGCCTGCCCCGGCGAGCGAAGCGCCGCCGTCAGCCCGCAGGATGCGGGCGCTCCCGGCGTGGATTGTCGCGGGCATCGCAACCTTGGGCATGCTCGCGCTTGGCGTGGCGTACTTCCGCCGCGCGCCTGCCGAGAGTCAGCTCACCTACACGTATCTGCCGCTGCCGGAGAAGTCCACGACATACAACGCTGCTGGAATGGCTGTGTCACCGGAGGGGCGGCGACTGGTGATGCATGTGGAGACGGAAGGCGTCAGACGGTTGTGGCTTTATTCCTTTGATCGTCCGTCGCCTGTGATGCTTGCGGGTACGGAAGGCGGGCGGTTTCCGTTCTGGTCGCCGAATGGTCGGAGCATTGGCTTCTTTGCGCAAAGCAAACTCAAACGCATCGAGGTCGCGGGCGGCGCGCCGGTCGTGCTCTGCGAGGTGACGAATGGTTTTGGCGGTGCGTGGAGCAGCAGCGGAGAGATTCTTTTTGCCCCGAACGTCGTAGGCTACGGACTGTACCGTGTCGCGGAAGCAGGCGGGATGGCAACGCCGGTCACCAGTCTTGATCAGGCACGGGTTGAAACTGGACACACTTTCCCTGTTTTCCTACCCGATGGTCGCCATTTTCTGTTCTTTGCTAACGCTGGTCAGCCAGACAATCGCGGGATTCGCGTTGGCTCGCTCGACTCGCCGCAAACCAGTTTTCTCGTGCGCACCAGCGCGAATGCCCAATACGCTGCTGCGGGCTACCTGCTGTTTATGCAGGGGCGCAGGATTCTGGCGCAACCGTTTGACGCCGAGAAGCTGGCGCTCAGTGGTGAGCCGGTGCCCGTGACCGAACAGGTGCCGTATTCTTCGGGCGCTTCCTTTGTTGATTTCTCCGTCTTCAGCGACCGTCTGTTGTGCTATCGCAACAGCGGCAATGTGAACGCGCAACTCGCCTGGTTTGATCGCAAGGGCACACAACTCTCCACCGTCGGCCCGGCAGGTGTCTATCGTCAGATGAACCTTTCACCAAACAAAGAGCAGGTGCTATTGGATCGCAATGATCCACAGGGGGAGACGACAGATATATGGCAATTCGATCTGCGCCGCGAAACCTTGACGCGACTGACTTCCAACCCTGGTGGCGCTTTTGTACCGATCTGGGCACCAGATGGGAACGGCGTGGTCTTCACCTCCAGCCGGGAAGGAGACGGTCTTTATCGTCTGACTGGTGGCGGCAACGAAGAACTGCTGTTCAAAGGGAATCTAAACGCAGTGTACGCCCTTGACTGGTCGAGTGATGGGAAGTTCATTGTCTACCGCAACGTCGGTGAGAAGACCGGCAATGACATTGCCGTGCTGTCCCTGAGCGACCGCCAGACGCACGATTATCTGGCGACTCAATTCGACGAGTTCTGGGCGAAGGTGTCGCCGGACGGACACTGGCTGGCGTATCAGTCCAACGAATCAGGCCGCAATGAAATCTATGTGCAATCCTTCCCGGAGCCGGGGCACAAGGTCACAGTTTCGCAAGGCGGCGGCACCTTTCCGCGCTGGCGGGCGGATGGCAAAGAACTGTATTACGTGGGAGCGGGAGACAAACTGATGGCCGTGCCGGTTGCGACAGGCGCAAACTTTACGGTAGGAGCGCCCGTGGCGCTCTTTGATGTGGGAGCATACGGTCGCCGCGAAAACCGCTACGCCTATGACGTGAGCGCCGACGGGCAGAAGTTCCTGTTGCTGCGCCCGCTGGAAGACAATTCGCTGCGCCCGCTGACGGTGGTGCAGAACTGGACGGCGTTGCTGAAGAAGTAGCGCAAATTGTTAATTTGCGCTACTAGCGAGAAACGAATTAGCCGGAAAGAGTTGTGGTTGTCTTGAAATAATCTGTCAGGGAAAGACACAAACTAACAGTTTGTGCTACGTTCAGATTATGCTACGTCGCAAGACGCGGATCATTTATGAAAATTACATTCTTTCTTAGTTTGCTCTTCGCAACTACGTTGCCCTGCTTCGCGCAAAAACTCACCTGCTCGCAACTCAAATCATTAAGGCTTCCTGATAACACGACGATTATTTCCGCTGAAGAAATTGCTTCAACTGATTCGACTCCGGCGCGGTGCAAAGTCGGTGGCACGATAGATCAAACCATCGGCTTTGAAGTGAATTTGCCTGCCAACTGGAACAATAAATTATTAGTCGTTGGCATCGGCGGAAATGCCGGGGCGATTTCTGATACGTCAATTGGATGGAAGAAAAATTATGCGACAGCGACTTCTGATGCAGGTCACAAAGGCAACAGCGGAGACACCAGTTGGGCGCTCAACAACCCGAAAGGCGAAGCCGATTTTGCTTACCGCGCCTTTCATTTGACGACAGTTACCGCAAAAGAAATCAGTCGGCAATTTTACGGCACAGCTCCGCGCAAGGCTTATTTTACAGGCTGTTCCGGTGGTGGGCGGCAAGCGATGATTGAAGCGCAACGCTTCCCTGAAGATTTCGACGGCATCGTTGTCGGTGCTCCGGCGTACAACTTAACGGGCTTTCATTTCGCTTTTATCTGGAACGGAATGGCGATGTTTCCTGATCCGAATAATTTATCGAAGCCGGTTGTTTCCAATGAAAAATTAAAATTACTCGAAGCCAAAGTCCTCGCTAAATGTGATGTGATGGATGGGTTGAAAGATGGTTTGATTGACGATCCGCGCAAATGCAATTTTGATCCGGCGAAAGACTTACCAAAATGTCAGGGCGCAGACGGAGCCGATTGTTTTACTCCGCAGCAAATTTCCGCGCTCCAAAAAATTTATGGCGGCGCAAAAAATAATAAAGGACAGCTTTATCCCGGCTTTGCTCCCGGTGTTGAAAGCGGCTGGAATACGTGGCTGGCTGAAGGCATTCCGACGATCAAACCACTCGGCCCGAATCTTTCGTATGCGTTCGGTGAAGGCTTTTTGCGGTACTGGATTTATGACAATCCGAATTACAAACTGCATCAATTTAACTTTGAAAAAAACGTGCCGGATACTTTAGCTGCTGCAAAATTAGTGAATGCTGACAATCCGAATTTAAAGGCATTTCAGAAGCACGGCGGGAAAGTAATTTTTTATCACGGCTGGGCTGACAATGCGTTTCCGGCGACGGCGACGATCAATTATTTCGAACAAATGCAGCGCACGATGGGCAAACAAAAAACGGATTCCTTCGCGCGATTATTTTTAGTTCCGGGAATGTTGCATTGCGGCGGCGGCCCCGGCTGTCATCAGGCGGATTATGTTGCAGCACTTGATGAATGGGTAGAGCAGGGAAAAGCTCCCGAAAAAATTGTTGGCAAAGGGACGAATCCGGTTCGCACGCGACCCCTTTGTGCGTATCCGAAAGTAGCAAAATATAATGGCAGCGGCAGGGTTGATGACGCTGTAAATTTTAGTTGTCAATAAACATAAAGCTCCCCTCCTGTCTGAGGAGGGGCTGGGGGTGGTTAGG
>JAYVZE010000135.1:0-15195 GCA_043783625.1 Blastocatellia bacterium
CGCTTTCCATTTCATCTTCGCAGTGCCAATCGTAGCTTCATCGCCTTCCTTCGGCTGAAGCGTGGCTTCGTCTTTGATTTGTTTTTTATTCAATTCCGCTGCGCCTTCGTTTTCTGCTTCCATCGCAATCGGAGCCAGAATCAGCCAGTTGCGAATGAAGCCTTTCGCGTCAGGACTGAATGAATCCTGCATCGCCAAAACTGAACCTGTTAACGACAATGCAAATAAAAATGTTAGTAATAATTTCATGGTCTTCACCTCTTAAAAATTTCTGTTACTCAAAAAACGGAAACAATTTTTTAATTTCTGCTTTATCCGGTCTGCGTCCGTATTCGCAAATCTCGAAAGCTTCCGCGTGAACCACTTTCGCAGCACGATCCTTACCGTACCATTCTTCGAGGTTCTTACGATACTTGTTCGCAATATCTTTCTGGCGATCTACAAAGCGAGCGCGTACGGTAGCCCACCGCTTTTTCACAAATTCGGGGTCTGTATTCATCAACGATTCATCGCCATTCGCGCCGCCTTCATAAAATTGCGAAACCATTCCCAGCAATCCGTCGAGCTTCTTTTCCATCACCGAATCAATGTCTACGATGATGTCGGCAGAAAATGGATTCGGTTTCTCGAAGCGATCTGACGAATACAAAAAGATTGGATTTTTCGTGAGGTGCGGGACTTCAGGACAGAAGTTCGGAACCGTGACCATGTACGCCGCATCCTGCACGAGTACGCCCGTGTAGCGATGATCGGGATGGTAATCATTAGGGCGATGACTGATGACAATATCAGCTCTCCATTCACGAATCAGGCGCGTCACCTTCTTACGATTTTCGAGCGTCGGCTCCAGTTCGCCATCGTGATTGTCCATTTGCTCAACCGTATATCCCATCAATTTCGCGGCCCGTTCGACTTCCGCTTTGCGACGACGATAGAGCTGCCCGCCAGCCTCTTTCCAATGCCCGATGTCGCCGTTCGTACAAGACACAAGCCTAACCTGATGCCCCTTCGCCGCCCACAACGCGGCGACGCCAGCAGTCCCAATTTCAGGATCATCAGGATGCGCACCAAAGACAATGACACGGGCTTTGGTGTCTTGCGCGAAGGTGGAAGATATACTCAGGCACAGCACAAAAATGGTAAAAATTATGGCACAGACAAGCTTTGATTTCATTAGTAATCTCCTTCTTAAAAAATGGACTCCAACCTTTTGTCTGAAGTAAGAATTTACCACAGAGATCACCCGAAAAAGCTTATGCAATTTGATCCGCTCTCTCTTGCTGTTCTCTGTGGCAAATTTTCTTATCGTTATTTCACGCAACCGTGTGGATCAATTACGAATTTCCGTGCTGCCCCTTTGTCGAAATCTGAATAGCCTTTCGCCGCTTCGTCCAATGAAATCATCGTGACGTTGACGGCTTTGGCAACCTTGATTTTGTTATACAAAATCGCGTTCATCAGTTGGCGGTTATATTTCAACACAGGAGTTTGTCCCGTGAAGAAAGCGTGGCTTTTTGCCCAACCAAGGCCGAGGCGAATGCTGAGGCTGCCGATTTTGGCGGCCTCGTCTACGCCGCCGGGATCGCCTGTCACGTACAAGCCTGGAATACCCAGCGAACCGCCGGCACGGGTGACTTCCATAATGGAATTCAGCACCGTCGCCGGACGTTCGACGCCAGAATCTGCACCGTGCCCACGCGCTTCAAAACCGACAGCATCAACGGCGCAATCCACTTCGGGGATTCCGACGATTTGCTCAATCTGTTCCGCCAGCGTCGCCGATTGCTTCAAATCAATGACTTCGCAGCCGAATGATTTTGCCTGTTTCAAACGCGCCGGAATCAGATCGCCAACGATCACGCAAGCCGCGCCTAACAGGTGTGCAGATGCTGCCGCAGCTAATCCAACGGGGCCAGCTCCGGCAATATAAACAATTGTGCCGGGACCAACGCCAGCCGAAACGCAGCCGTGAAAACCTGTCGGTAAAATATCCGACAAACAGGTTAGGTCTTTGATCTTTTCCATCGCTTGCGCGGCATCTGGAAATTTCAGCAAATTGAAATCCGCGTACGGAATCAAAACATGTTCCGCTTGCCCGCCAACCCATCCGCCCATGTCTACATAGCCGTAAGCGCCGCCTGCTCGCGCTGGATTCACAGTCAGGCAAATGCCTGTTTTTTGCTCTTTGCAATTGCGACAACGTCCGCACGCCACATTGAACGGCACGGAACAAATGTCGCCGGATTTGATGAATTTCACATCGCGCCCGATTTCTACGACTTCGCCGGTGATTTCGTGCCCTAAGACTAAACCGGTAGGAGCTGTTGTACGCCCACGTACCATGTGTTGGTCGCTGCCGCAAATATTAGTGGTGACGACTTTAAGGATAACGGCGTGTTCGGCTTTTTTGCCGTCCGGCATAGCAAGTTTGGGATATTTGATGCTCTGCACTTCGACCTTGCCGGGGCCGAGATAAACGACTCCACGATTTTCTGCCATAGCTGTTGCCTCCTGATTTGACTGGATAGATTTGCGCGGAGCAATTGAAAAAAAAGAGTCACTGCCCCGCAGTCATGACTCTAAAAACTGCTGTAATCTGCGTGCTGCTATATCTGAAAAATCTTTTGTTTTCGGTGGGGGAATAGTAGCGACAGATTTGGTTTAAGTCGAGAGCTTGAGAATAAATCAGCATTGGTGTGCCAGCATCCTGCTGGCGTTTTATTCGCAAGATGCCGACACACCAAACACAATATTAGTCGTGGCGCAAAGCCTTGATCGGATCAACCCGCGCCGCCTGAGAAGCGGGATAGAGCGCAGCCAGCAATGCAATCAGGATCGCAAATAAAATCGCGCCAAGCCACAAATACCAGGGGATCGAAAAAAATTGAATGTACGTCGTCGCTGATTTCACGATGTATTTATTGACTAATGGATTCGCAATGCTCGTCAGTCCCCAGCCAATCAAAACGCCAAACAATCCGCCCATAAATCCAATCAGACAAGCTTCAAAGAAAAAGATTTTCATGATCTCGCCGTCTGATCCGCCAATCGCTTTCATAATGCCGATTTCGCGCGTCCGTTCGCGGATGGACATAATCATCGTGTTAGAAATTCCGAACGAAGCAACCAGCAACGCAATTCCGCCAATCAAGGCTAAGGCTCCATTGATGAATAAAAATACGCGCTTGATTTCATCCAGATTCGGGAGCGGAAAAACATTGAAGCCGCGTTTTTTCAGCTCCGTATGAACGAGCTGTGTTTGCGTCGGATCAACGACTTGTACCGTAACCTGACGATAGCCCGCATCACCGACCAGAGCTGCGCCCATTTGCGACATCGAATCCTGATTCGTTTCGGAAAAACGTTTCGCCTGCTCAATCGGAATCAGCAAACCCGAAAGCCCTCCGAATGGATTGAAGTTACGTTGTTCATTCGGCAGGACACCGACAATTTTGAAAACGTGACGATCAAATTTGTTATCAATATCTGTCTTTGAATTTTTGTCGTTTGGCTGACTTGGAGCATTCATCAGCGGAATGCCAAAAATACTGGAAGGTACGATTTCACTGCCCTTGAGCGTTAATAAAACGATTTCTTTGCCAAGTATTTTTTCAGCAGCAGCGGTGCGTTCGTCATCGCTCTTGTCCGACTTTTCAAGGGCAGCAAACGGCCCTCGACGTTCACGCTGGCGCGGTTGCGTGAACCCCTGCGCAAAGTTTTCATTGACGATTATTTCCTCTGCATCATCGTTGCTGAAGCCTTGCCCTGCCAGAAATTTTTTAAAACCGGGAACACGTTCGAGATTCGCAAATGCCCCACTCACCGAACGCCGTCGCGTATGATTTTCATAGCGCAAATAACTGGAAAAACTGATATTCGGAACCGCATATTTGACGCCTGAGATTTTTTCAATTTCGCTCAATGCTGCATCGTCCAAAATCCGACGTGGTTCAGGCGTCGGGAACGGCAGAGGGCTAACATCTGGCGTCGGAGTTGGTGAAGCCTGCTTTTCTTCCTCTTCATCAAACGGAGTCCGCGCATCGTTTATTTCCAGCAGTGCGTCTACATTGATCCCCGAAACCGTAATCGTCGTAAAAATATCCAACCGTGCCAGTGCAGTGGTGATGATATTGTTCTGCAAGCCTAACCCGAAACTAACCATCGTAATGATCGCAGCGACGCCCACGACGACGCCCATCACCGTCAAAGCGGTGCGGAGTTTTGCTTGTCGCAAATTTCGTAGAGCAAGGGCGAGAAGATCAGTTAAATTCATACATCCCACAACGACTAAGCTAGTTTCCCATCTTTGAGTTTAATAATTCGATCTGCGAATTTATCCGCTAATTCCTGATCGTGTGTGACGATCACAATTGTTTTTCCAGCTTGCTGCATCGCTTTTAGCAATTCCAAAATCTCAGCGGCGCGGGCACTATCCAAATTCCCTGTTGGCTCATCGGCCAATAAAACCTGTGGATCATTCGCCAACGCACGGGCTATCGAAACGCGCTGTTGTTCTCCGCCTGAAAGTTCTGAGGGGCGATGTTCGGTTCGTTCGCCTAATCCGATTTGTGCCAACATTTCTGTAGAACGTTGCAGTCGCTCGCTTTGCTTCATCCCGGCAAAAGCCAGCGCGAGCGAAACATTTTCCTGTGCCGTCATTGTCGGAATCAGATTAAAGCTCTGAAAAATCATCCCCACATTTTTCAGCCGATACCGCGACATTTCGTAAGCAGAAAGCTCTGCAATACTTTTCCCATCAAAACAAATATCGCCTGTGGTCGGACGATCCAGTCCGCCAAATAAATTCAGTAACGTAGATTTTCCTGAACCGCTAGTGCCAAGAATCGCGACGAATTCGCCGGGTTCGATGGCGACGGAAACCCCGGCCAGAGCGCGGACTGTTTCGCTGCCCATGGTGTATTCTTTTGTGACGTTGATGGCTTCGAGGATGGACATAAAAGGCGTAGTCGGTGATCGGCGGTCAGTGGTCGGCAGAAAACCGAAGACCACTGACTACCGCCCACTTCTTAACAAAATTCGGTTGCGTTGAAGAAATAACTCAACTCAATTTTGGCGTTTTCATCTGAGTCTGAACCGTGCGAAGCGTTCTCGCCCATGCTGGTTCCGAAGTCGCCGCGAATCGTTCCCTTCGGAGCTTTTGTCGCATCGGTCGGTCCCATCAAATCACGCCATTCCTGCATCGCGTTGTCTTTTTCCAAAGCCATCACGACGCTTGGGCCGCTGGTCATAAACTCAACTAATTCGCCGAAAAACGGACGATCTTTGTGAACGGCATAAAAGCCTTCGGCGACGCCCTGGCTCATGTGCATTAACTTCATCGCACGAATTTTGAAGCCCTTGTCATTGATACATTGAATAATATTTCCAGCATTGCCGGCTTTCACTGCATCGGGTTTGATAATTGCAAATGTCATGCTCATCCTAATTAATTCTCCTTAGTTTTTCATTGGGACTTTAGGCTTTGGACTTAGGTCTTTGGTTCGCTCCATCAGAAATTTGCTTACGCAGAAAACCTCAACTATGGACGCCAAATCAAAGCCCGAAAACCCAAGCTCAAAGACCTTCCTTAAAATAAAAAGCCTCGCATCGGTTGATACGAGGCTCAAAAAATGTTGCCCGTAAAACGGACAGGAACTCGTGACAAAGAGCGAGCAAAATTACTTTTGATGCTCAGGATGCGTACATCCCTTGAACTCTTTCAGATAAGTATTTCCTTTATATTTCAGCTCGTCGTGAATACCAATCTTTGAAGTGTAATAACCGTCAATTGTCATATTCTTGACGGATTTGAAAAATTTCTCTTCCAACGTCACAGGCTTCATTTCATTTTTGCTGATCTCAGTCAACACGGCGATTTGCTGATCTTTGGCAGCTTTGGCGAATGAGCCACCAACTTTTTTATCCATCGCAGCTAAGCCGTCGCGCCATTGTTTTTTCTGTTCGGCGGGCGATTCACTAATCATCAGATCAATGAAGGCAGGTACTCCGGCAGCTTTTGCTCCGCCCGAACGTTCGTCAGTGGGAATAATTAATTCAGAGATTTCACCGAGCGCAACCATTTCCGCCGCCGTGAAAAATTTTGGAGCACCTGCTTTGACTTGCACGGTCTTCGCTGCGGTATGCTTGTGTTCGTGTTCATCAGCTAAAGCGCGTTGCCCTAAAATCGGCAAACTGGCTCCGACTCCGATGCCAGTAGCAATTCCTTTTAACGCTTCACGGCGGTTGATATTATTCTTTTCTTCAGACATATCTTTTCCTCTTTAACTGAGTCAATAAGTATTTTGAGAACGGATAACAGAGTTAATTATTAACCGCCGCTACCAAAAGTCAAGCGACACTTCGCGCTTTGGAATTTTCACGGCGCAGTCTATGGGATCAGAAGCTCCCCTCCTTTCCTAGGAGGGGCTGGGGGTGGTCAGGATTTGCAGAATTTACCACCCCGTCCTAACGGACCCCCCTCCTAAAACATGAGGGGAGTTTTTATGCTATCACACAAAAAATTCTGCCACAGGTTGAAAGTTAACGTACTTCGTCCCCGAAGCATTTTCGATATAATGAAATGCACGTCCCGAAGGCGTATTCTGCACTGATTTCGTCCAATCAATTCCGAGCGCAGAATAAATAGTACAGGCAATGTCTTCCATATAAATCGGACGTTTTTCCGACCAGCCGGACTCAACAATTGTGCCTCCCAAATTATCCGTTTTGCCAATGACTGCGCCGCGCCGAACGCCTCCGCCCGCCATCATTCCGCAATGCACTTGCATAAAATGTTCGCGGCCTTTGCGCGTTTCGCTGATGGCTCCGGGCGTGCGCCCAAATTCGCTCATGCAAATAATCAAAGTGTCGTCCAGCAACGTTTTTCCTGGCGTATATTTTGACGCGATGCTGTCCATATCTTTCAGCAAATTGCTGTAGGCAACATCCAGTTCTTTCATCAGGACTACGTGATTGCGCGTGCCTTCTTTATAAATATTTCCATGATGATCCCAACCGCCGTGGCTTGCCATAATGAAGCGCGTTCCGGCATCGGCTTTGAATAAATTGCGCGCCAGAATCAAGCTGTTACCAATCGCACTATTGCCGTAGCGTTTTTTATCTTCGTCGCTAATGGTCATTACAGCAGGCACGCGCGGATCATTCATAATCGCGTAAGCGCCTTTGTAATAATCCTGATAATCGGCAAAGCTGCGATCCGGGTGTCCGCCCGCGCTACGCAAAGAATTATCCAGTTGTTGCAACCGTTCCCAACGCCGTTTGAAAGTTTCTTCCATCCCCGGCTGTGAAGTCAGATTCGGTGGCGCGTCGCCTACGGCCAAACTCATCGGGCCAAATTCAGCGGACATAAATCCCTGATTGATTAATCCCGCCTGATTCCCTGCTAAATTCATGGCAATATACGCGGGTAACGAATCGGAATCTTTACGTTGCGGCGCGAGTTCGTGACAGATAACTGCGCCAAGGGCAGGAATTTCTTTTGCCAGTGCCAGATTCAATGGATGTCCGGTTTGAATGTAATATTGTGCGCGTCCGTGGACGACATCCCACGCGCTCATCGAACGCACGACCGTGATTTTATCCAGCACCTCCGGCAAATTTTTGAAAACGCCAAAGGGTAATTTCAGGTCGTCTTTATAGCTGCGAATATCAAAATAATTCGGTGTCCACGCGCCTTCTTTGGCGTCAAGTGAATCCACCTGACTCATGCCGCCGTCAAGGTTGAGAAACAGGACTTGACGCGCTGTGGCTTTGGGATGGACTTTCTGTGCTGCACGCACATTGATTGGGCGAAATGCGTTGAGATAACCGCCAACTAAGCTGATACCGCCGACTCGTAGTAATTCACGACGCGTAAGAGAAAAATTATTGTTCTTCATGCGATTTCCTTCAAGAAAACTGAGTTCAAATAAACCTCAAGCTGCGAGCGAAACGACATTCACTTGTCGGGTAATTTTCTGTTTTTCCGGGTGGACAAGAAGTTCATCAATCAAGAGCGAAGTTTCGGGAGTGTAGTAAGTTTCGCCGCAATTTCCACAATTCCGCAGCGGAACATTTTCAATCACCACTGCTCGCTCGCCTTTTCCAAAAAGCTTGGTTTTAGAAATAATTTTGACGTTCGGCGCACCACAAAAAGCGCAAGCCTCGGAGCTAATATTTTGAAGAAGTGTTTCAGTCATAATCAGAAATATGCAATCGAAAAACTGTAATCACACCAACACTGTAATTATATGTCAGCTTGGCGACTACTGCTATCTCATCTTCATAGAGACTATCGCCATAAACCACGTACTTATATTCGTCCCTTTTTGGATCATACTGCTGCTCGACGATTTCGCCCGTCAAAATACAGTTGACGACATCTTGAAAAGTAAGATCATCATCCGCCATCTCATCTCTGGCATGCTCAGTGAGATAGATCAGACCTTTTCTTGCGGCTTCCTGCATTTCAGCAAGTATCTGCGAAAACATCCTGCCCCATCCTCGTCATCAATAATTAAAAACAAAATCTAACTTATTCAACAAACTCCAATGCAAATCTTCAGTTCCCTGCTTTCGATCTTTTTCGATCCACGAAATTGCCAGTGCTTTCTCCTGCGCTAACGGGTAGCGCGACAGCGTAGCCAGATATAATTCGTCTACAATTTCTGCACTATTTTTTAAGGACTTCACCAATTGCGCCGTCAAACTTTCGCCTTCTGCGAGTACGCGTTTGTTCACAAAGGGGCTGTTCATCAACGACATCGCTTGCAAGATGGAGCCGCCCGGTTGCCGATCAAATTGTTCGCGGTTGGATTGTCCGAACGTCCGCAGAAAAGTTTTGGCATCCGCCGTGCCGACGCCTTCGGGGCCGCTTGTTTCCGTCCAATATTTCACGGGCGTCAACGGTGTATCGTATGTCCAATCTTTGTGCGGATAATTCCCGAACACATTTGTCGCTTGAGAAATTGCATCGTGCAATTGTTCCGCCGTTAATTGTCGCACGTAATGCCGCGCAAAATACGGCGTATAATTTTCCTTCCATTCACCATCAAATCTGGCCGACAATTGATATGCGCTGGAACGCGCAATCGTGCGCATTAAATTTTTCAAACTGAATTTATTTTTGACGAAATCAGCGGCGAGCGTATTCAGTAAATCGGCATCCGTCGGCTGACATGTCCACGGCGACGGCAGCGTAGCTTTTGGATCAAGCCGCGCCATATCGAAAGAATCTATCGGATCAACAATGCCGAGGCCGAAAAATTGTTTCCAAACTAAATTCACCGTCGCCCGGGCGAATTGCGGATTGGTCGTCAGCATTCGCGCAAATTGCGGGCGTAGCGGTTTATGCGGATCAGCTTTTTCACCCGTCAAAATAAAGGTCGGTTCGATTTCCCCGCCTTCGCGTTGCAAGCGCACCTGGCTCCAGCCTTTGGTGTTGTATCTGTCGCCGTCTTCAGTCAAAGTGTAGCGATCTTGATACGGCACTACGCGCATGCGCATCTTGCCAAAAAATGCTGCCATTGCCCAAAATTCTTTGCGCTTTCTCGCTACCAAATCAAGGCTGACTTTTTCTAAAAATCCTTTGCCGTTATGACACGAAATGCACTGGTAATTAATGCCGAGAAAAATGCGCGAAGTGTTGACGATAATTTCGTCGGCGGTGTCTTCGTAATTGTCGTCGTACATCGTCGCGCCCGTGATGTGCCAGCGCGTCAAAAATCCTGAAGCCGCCGCATCCGGCATCCAATTTGAATTCGGCGCAGTTGCCGTCATCATCTCGCTCACAAATTTATCGTACGGCTTATCTTTCTTGAACGATTCACGAATCCACGCGTCAAAATGTTTCAGCGTCGGATTGCCAAACCGATTGCCGCAGGCGCGAAATAAATCCGCATAGAAATAGCTCCATTGATCTACCCACGCCGGAGACGCCAGCAATTCATCAATCAGCTTGTCACGCTTGTTAAGGTCTTTGCTGCTGACAAAATTTTTCAGCTGTTCGGTTGTCGGAATTCTCCCAATCAAATCCAGATACACGCGGCGACAAAATTCATAATCATTCGAGAGCGGCGCGTGCGGAACCTTGTCGCGCTCCATCGAACTGAATAGTTTTTGGTCAATAAAATTATGCACTGCGAGCGGCTGGTTGCTTCCGACGTTTGGCAAATTAGCAGCAACGTCTCTAGTCAAATTGCTGATTTGTTTGTCGGGACGCGCAGGGCTAATTTTTTCGTCCTTATGCTCGTCGGCGTATTTGGCTTTGTCGTCTGTTTGCTTTTGCGCCTGCAACGAACCGACACCAAGAAAAACGGCTACGCTGAAAATACTAAGCGTAAGTTTGAGTAATAATTTATTTTTCATAAAGGACTATTCCCCGCCTGTACCGCGCAGCACCGTGAGCAGTTTTCCGCGTTGGTCAATTTTGCGAATCGAATGATTAGCGCGGTCGCTGATGTAGACAACTCCATCTTTCGCCACGACAATTTTTTGAGGTGAATTCAATTCCGAAATATTCGCCGCTTTGCCGTCTCCGCCAAAGCCTGGATTACCGTTTCCTACCAGCGTTGTAATGATTCCGCCGCGAACGACACGAATGCGATTGTTGCCACTGTCACTAATATACAAATTTCCAGCCTCATCGAATTTCAAATCCGTCGGCGCAAACAATTTGGACTTCTCAAGAATCTCGCCATCGCCACCGTAGCCACCGCCATAAGTATCCTGCGCCGGGCCGTATCCGGCAATCGTTTTAATGATACCGTCGGCAACACGCCGAATCCGGCTATATCCGCCATCGCTCAAATAGACGCTGCCATCCGAGGCTACGGCAATCGCCTGTGGCAAACTAATTTGGGCTTTGGTCGCCGCTCCGCCATCGCCGCCAAAGCCGGAAACTGATCCCGCGAAAATTGTTAATTTACCGCTTTTGTCCAGCTTGCGAATCACATGATTGTAAGTATCCGCAATGAACAAATTTCCTTCACGATCAAGCGCAATACTTTGTGGATTATTCAGCGAAGCTTCCGGTGCTGCGCCGTTGAAATTTGATTGTAACGCTTTGCCATCGCCCGCAACTGTAGTGATATTCCCCTGCCGATCTACGCGGCGAATACGATTATTGCCGGTGTCCGCAATCAATAAATTTCCGGCGTTGTCGAAGAGCAAATCATGCGGAGAATTTAACTGTGCCTTCGTAGCAAGTCCGCCATCACCGCTGAATCCGGCTTCGCCAGTTCCCGCAATCACCATCAGCTTTCCCGTCTTCGCCACTTTGAAAATACGGTGCGCACCAAGATCAGAAAAATATAGATTTCCACCGCGATCCAACGCCAGACCATTCGGGGAAATTGGTTGCGGTGCAGCGGGCTGCTTTTGCGCCGACACTCCTCCCCCAATAAAAAGGATGAGCAGAAAACTCAGCCAGCCCTGACCCGTTAGGCTGTGACGAAAAATAAACATAATGTATGGTTGCCGTCTGTCGTCAGAACAACGAAAGAATTACAGCGAAAGATAGTTATCTCATACTTCCCCGACACCTGTCACCCGATCTCTGACACCTGCCTCCGTGAACTCCGAATCGCCATTATCGCCGCGATAGTAACAAGGAAGGAGCTGGCCAGAAATGCTGCGCCAGGAATTTTCATAGGAGCCGCATCTGACGTGAAATATCCGAATAAATTAGTCGCAATCAACGGCCCGATAATCGTAGCGACACTTTGCAGGCTATTCAATGCGCCTTGCACGGCTCCTTGCTCATTCGCCGGAATAAGCTTGGTGATAATCGCCTGCAAGCTGGGGCCGGAAACGCCTCCGATGCTGGAAGAAATAATGATCGCGTAAAGCATCCATCCATGCGTGGCTAAGCCGTACATTAAAAAAGCTACGGCTCCAATCATCAGCCCGAAAATCAGGCAATTTCGCTCACCGAGTTTCGCTACAATCGGGCCCGTTAATAAGGCTGAGACCACTGCAAAAGCAACGCCTACTACTGCCAGCGAAAGCCCGTTATCCATCTCATTCCAGTTAAATCGGTACGTCGTATACAACACCCACGTCGCGGGGAAAACATCGTGTGCCGTTCTTTCCAGAAACAAAGTCGCTGCCAAGCCTAAAACGATTGGATACTGTTTTAATGCCTGAAGCGAAGCCATCGGATTCACACGGCTCCAATCGAAGGCGCGACGGTTTTCCTTCGCGTGTGATTCCGGCAAAATAAAATATCCGTAAATCGCATTGCACAAATTTAATACTGCCGCCGCGATGAAAGGCCATTTCAATCCGTAATAGCCCAGCACACCGCCTAAAATCGGGCCGATAATGAAGCCGATGCCGAAGCAGGCTCCAATCATGCCAAAGTTTTTGGCGCGATCTTCCGGGGCGCTGACATCAGCGACATAAGCGTTCGCGGCTGTGATGTTCGCACCTGTAATCCCAGAGAGAATGCGCCCGACAAATAACCAGCTCAAGGTCGGAGCAAACGCCATCACCAGGTAATCCAGTCCGGCTCCGAACAAAGAACCCAGAATAATGGGGCGGCGTCCGTAAGCATCGCTCAGATTTCCCAGAATCGGAGAAAAAATAAATTGCATCAGCGCGTATGAAGCCGCGAACCATCCGAAAATATAGGAGCCATGACTGAGATCGCTGCCATACAGTGATGTCACCAGCTTTGGCAGGACAGGAATAATTATCCCGATGCCGAGCATATCCAGTAGAATCGTGACGAGGATGAATGAAAGCGCGGCTTGTTTTTTCTGCAAGATAAATTCCTCTTTATTTTAGTGCGTGATTAATGACAGTATTTATTTATCTCATGTAAAGATTCTTTTGTGAACCTTGACAGCACTGAACGGGAGTCCAATTATTATGTTGATAATTTTCCGGCTGAGTTCTTATCGGTAAAGTCATAATTTTCGCTGTTTCAAAAGTCATGAATATTGATCAAAACACCGTCACCGTCATCACTGGCGCAGGCTCCGGCATCGGACGCGCTACTGCGATTCGCTTAGCCCAGGCTGGTTCTGCTCTTGCCATCAGCGATGTTAACGCTCAAGGTCTGGCAGAAACTGCGGCGGCGGCGCGAGCCTTCGGCATCAAAGTCACGACGCATCTCGTAGACGTTTCTGACAAAGAAGGAATGCAAGCTTTTGCTTCAGAAGTTGAACGGGAACACGGTCACGTTTCGATCCTGCTGAACAATGCGGGCGTAGCCATTTACGGCAAATCAGAAGAGCTTTCGATTGAAGATTACGAATGGCTGATGAGCATTAATTTCTGGGGCGTAGTGTATGGCACAAAACTTTTCATGCCGCTGCTCAAACAGGAATCACAAGCTTATATTTTGAATATTTCCAGCATCTTCGGCATCATCGCGCCGGTTGGACAAACGGCCTATTGCGCCAGCAAATTCGCGGTGCGCGGCTTCACTGAATCCTTGCGTCATGAATTGCAGGACACGAATATCCGCGTCGCTACCATCCATCCCGGCGGCATCAAAACGAAAATCGCCGCCAGTGCGAAACTCGGAGCATTTGCGAATAAAGATGAATTCGCCGACGCCTCCATCAAGTTTGATGACGTGACTCCGACAACGCCGGAGCAAGCGGCAGAACGTATCCTACGTGGCATTCAGCGCAACGAAAAGCGTATTCTGATTGGCTACGATTCGCGTCTGCTGGCATTACTGCAACGACTTTTCCCCGTCAGTTACTGGCGTATCATCGGGCCATGGTTTGATAAGAAGCTAGGAAAAAACTAAGGAGACAAAATGCCCAGTTGGCAAAGCCGCTTATTGCAAATGTATCTTCGCTTCACGCTCAAAAAACGTCTTTCCGACGATGAGCATCAAATCGCTAATTTCGCCCGCAAAAAATTTGGCAACGAAGCGATGGCTGCGCGAATGACTCCGAAAGATGTCAGCATTAAACCCGTCAATGAAAATGGGATCAACGGTGAATGGGTTTGGTGGGAAGGCGAGCACGATGACCGTGTAATTTTTCATTTGCATGGCGGAGCTTACGTCGCCTGTTCTCCTAAAATTTATCGTGGTTATAACGCCGCTTTAGCACGACTTTCCAGAACACGAATTTTCTCGCTGGATTATCGCTTAGCTCCTGAACATCGCTTCCCCGCTCCGGTCGAAGATGCGCTAAACGCTTATCGCTGGTTGCTCGCTCAGGGCATCGCTCCTGAAAAAATTATCTTCAACGGAGATTCTGCCGGAGGCGGATTAGTCCTCGCAACGCTGGTTGCGCTGCGCGACGCAGGCGGCCCGTTACCTGCGATGGCGTTTTGTTTGTCGCCGTGGACGGATTTGTCCGGTAGCGGAAATTCAGTCATCACTAATGATAAAAGCGATGTCATGTTTTGGGGTGAATCCGGTAAAAAACTTGCTGCGGTGTACTTGCATTCTGCTGACGCGCTTAACCCTTTGGCTTCGCCGCTCTTTGCTGATCTGACGGGGTTGCCACCCTTATTTTTATATGTCAGTGACACCGAAATGTTATTGGATGATTCGGTGCGCTTCGCCGAACGCGCCCGTCAATACGGCGTCGCGGTCAAATTAACCATCGAAAAATCTCAGCCCCACGTCTGGCCGATCTTTGTCAAGCTTATCCCCGAAGCCACTGCCACCCTGCAAGAGATTGCACAACACATCAGACAGGCGTAAAACATTTGCGACACGTTCAGAGTTACGCCTTCAGGCGTGAACCGCCAGCGAAGCGCGGCGGTTTCTCACGCATCAATGCGTAACTCTGAACATTTTTTTCAGGAGCCTTTATGATTACTTATCAACTTTCGAACGAACTTAAACCTGCTGTTCAAAACACCATTGACGATTGGCAGGATAATAAAAAAATTCAACGTTTATGGGCACATGATGCGTCTTTATGGACGAATGCCGATGAAGCAAACTGGTTAGGATGGCTGGATATTGTTGGCGCGCAACTCGCCAATGCTGACAGCTTCAAAGCCTTCGCGGATGACGTGAAACAAGCAGGTTTCAAAAATATTTTATTGCTCGGCATGGGCGGTTCCAGCCTCTGCCCCGAAGTCTTAAAACTAACTTTTGGCAAAGTCGAAGGCTTTCCTGAAATTCATGTTTTGGATTCAACCGATCCGGCACAGGTCAAAACGCTGGAAAATAAAGTTGATCTTACCAACACGCTTTTCATCGTCGCCAGCAAATCG
>JAYVZE010000136.1:0-3901 GCA_043783625.1 Blastocatellia bacterium
TAGAAATGAATTAACTGCAAGTTAGCTCCGATACCTGACTTTCATTTAATTCGTGCGGCTATGTAGAATCAACAACTTACGAAAAATTAAGCTTCAAAAAGTGTCCACAGTATTGTTAAATAATTAATACAAATAAAACAATCCGGGAATGCGGACAAAGTATCCCTCAACTATTAATGCAAGACCCTTGCCAGACATCTGAACGAACGTATTTTTTATGTAAGTATCAGAAAATAAAGATAAATCTACTGACGGTCAAGCTCGACCTGAATTATTTATCGCCCCATAATTGTAGTTTATTAGTAGCCTACCGACATATTTGTAGCTTTGCTCTGTCTTCGTGTTCGCCCGCAATCTGCTGACACACCCGCGAGAATCCCGGTTACTTGTTCATTTAAACCGCCGACTGTCCACTTCATATTTCAACACCTTGTAGCCCAGAATTCGTTCCGTTGTATCAAGCATTCGTGCGGCGCGGGCGCGATTTCCTCTGGTGGTTTTCAAGGCATCCAGAATCATTTCTTTTTCAAAGGATTCGACCGCTTTTTCCAGGCTCATGCGCGTGACTGTGCCAGAGCCTTCCGCTGTTTGTAACGTTGGCGGCAGGTGGTAGCCGTGAATGACATTGCCCTCGCAAACCAGCGTCGCCCGCTCAATCACATTTTCAAGTTCCCGCACATTACCAGGCCAGTGGTAGCTCATCAGCATATCAATGGCCGGGGTGGAAATCCGCTTAATACTGCGTGCATTTTGTTTAGCGTATTTATCCAAAAAATGATCGGCGAGCAATAAAACATCGGCGCGACGTTCGCGGAGTGGTGGCATGAAAATCGAAAAAACATTCAGGCGATAATATAAATCCGAGCGAAATTGTGCATTTTGGACAGCCGTTTCAAGGTCAACGTTCGTGGCAGCAATTAATCGAACGTTGGCTTTTACTGTCTCAATTCCGCCTACCCGTTCGAATTCACGTTCCTGTAAAACGCGCAGTAATTTGACCTGCATCGCTGGCGACAAATCACCAATCTCATCCAGAAATAAAGTGCCGCCTTCCGCCATTTCAAAACGACCTTTTTTGCGTCCGATAGCCCCAGTGAAGCTGCCTTTTTCATGTCCGAATAGTTCAGATTCGATCAATGATTCCGGTAACGCCGCGCAATTCACTTTGATAAATGGTTTACCCGCACGGGGACTGTTGTAATGGATGGCGTGAGCCACTAATTCCTTGCCCGTCCCGGATTCTCCACGAATCAAAACGGTTGTATTGGTATGTGCGACCTGTGCGATTTGTTCATAGACATCGCGCATTTCCTTGCCCGTCCCGATAATATTTCGGAAATCATATTTTTCCTGTAATTCACGTTTGAGTAAGGTGTTTTCTTCGGTGAGCTGCGCTTTTTCCTGTTGTACCAATTGGGAAAGGCGCAGACTTTGCGCAATCATGGTGGCGACAATTGAAAGCAATTTAATCGAATCGTCGTAGTTATTGCCAATTTTAAAAGGGAACGCGACCGAAATGGTTCCGACTGTTTTTCGGCGGTCTTTGATGGGCACGCATAAAAAAGATTCTTCGCGCATGGTTGATCTTTTGCGTGTCCGAAACAGAAACATCGGTTCTTTACTGACCTGCGGAACGATGATCGGTTTTCCTGTCGCCGCCACTTTTCCGGTGATGCCTTCGTCCAGGCGGTAGTGTCCCCGGCGAATTTCTGTCTCCGTCAAACCATGCGCAAAGCGGATCGAAAGATCGCTGCTTTTTTCATCAATCAACGAGATGGCTCCACGTTTCATCCCTAATTCGTGGTCGAGAATTTCCAGGACTTTTTCAAAAGCAACCTTGTAATCAAAAGTGGAACCGAGTGCCTGACTGATTTCAAGCAAGGCGGAAAGCCGTCTAATTTGTATTGCAGTTTCTTCCATTATTTTACCTGTCTGACAAAAATGTAAGCTCTGATAGTAAACTTAACATTTATGTAGGAATTGGTAAAGCGCTCAAAGTCCGGGGTCTTGTCTTTTATTCGCACCTGCGTAAAATATCCAATTGAAATAAATAAGTAATTCGAGGAGTAAGAATAAATTGTACCGAAATTTCATGCACGATTGGGAGCGTCGTTGTCACGACAAGGATAATAATCGTATCGTTCGACCGTTTGATTGGGGATTAGAATTTATTGCACCGGAACATCGTTTTCATCAATCCCATCAAAGTAGTTACGCTCAGTCTAATCAAAATGGTTCGGCTCAGGTGTTATCTCCGATCAGCGTCATCGAAGCCTTTAACCGGAAGACAATTCCGAACAGCGACGATTTTTTTCGACCTGCTCCGGTCGCTTCTGACACCTTTGATTTTGACGGGCATTTATTAAAGTTCCCCAGTTCAATTGAAACTATTTCTCCGGCTAATAATACGGTTCATGCCCGTTTCTATCCGGCTACGACAAAGGATGGCAAACCTTCAGACCGCGCCGTGATCGTCATGCCGCAATGGAATGGGGACGTGAACGCGCATGTGGCAATTTGCAAGGGGTTAAATTATTTCGGGATTTCGGCTTTACGTCTGAGCTTGCCTTATCACGATTGGCGCAAGCCGCCGGAACTTGAACGCGCAGATTATATGGTTTGCTCGAACATTGGGCGGACGATTCAATCTATCCGGCAGGGCGTTCACGATGTCAGCCGGTGCGCGGATTGGCTGGAACTCCAGGGGATTAGAAAGATTGGGGTGATGGGGACGAGCGTTGGTTCCAATGTTGGATTTTTAAGTTTTACGCACGATGAACGGTTGGCGGTTGGCGTTTTCAATCATGCCTCATGTTATTTTGGAGATGTCGTGTGGCAGGGAATTACGACCGCGCATATCCGCCAAAGCCTGGAAGCAGAAATGACCCGCGACGAAGCACGGCAAGCCTGGCTGACGATCAGCCCTAGTGCTTATCTGACCAAACTGAAGAATCATCAACGCAAAGCCAAGATTATGGTAGCGCGTTATGATCTGACTTTTCCGTATGATCTCTCGCAGCAATTGCTGGCGGATTGTCAGCAGAACGAGGTGCCGATAGATCAGGTCATTTTACCTTGCGGGCATTATACGAGCGGAAAGTCGCCTTATAAATTTTTAGTTGGCTATCATATTGTCAGTTATTTCGTGAAGGAATTGAGATGAGGAAGAGCCTGTTAATATTCGCTTTGCTGCTGCTCTTACAGTTGCCGATCAAGGCGCAAAGCAATTCTGATCCGACGGACGATGTGCAGTTCTGGCCTGATCTGACGCTTCGCTTGAATCTAACGGAAAAGACTTCATTAGATTTTTTCGGGACGGCGCGACTAGGTCAAAATCTTTCACATTTTGTCGCGGAGCAGTTGGGCGTTGCAACGGCTTACCGCCCGACGCCATATCTGACCTTCACAGCCAATTATCGAAGAGCCTGGTCGCAGCCCTTGCCTGGAAAATCTTCGTATGAAAATCGAATTTTCTTTGATGTGACGCCGCGCTTACCATTGAAAAACGGGATCACCTTCTCGGATCGTAACCGACTTGAATTTCGAGAAATCAATCATCAGCATTCGACCAGATACCGCAATCGCTATCAGGTAGAGAAGGCGATTCAGTGGCATGAGAAATCTTTTACGCCATACATCTCAGGAGAGATTTATTACGATTCGCGCTATCACGAATGGGGCAGAAAGCAATTGTGGACGGGGGTAAAAGTGCCGGTACATTCCCATATAACCTGCGATTTTATGTATATGCACAATTGGGATGCGCGTGCGAAACCGGGATATTGGAACACGTTCGGAGTGCTGACCAGAATTGAATTTTGATGTTACAGTTGTCGGTGCGCCAGCATCTTGCTGGTAAACATTCGCAAAGAGTAGCTGCCAGCAGGATGCTGGCGCACCG
>JAYVZE010000137.1:0-6107 GCA_043783625.1 Blastocatellia bacterium
TCGGCAGATGAAAGCCTACTCCATCAAAACTTCAAGTACGCAATTTACCAACTACCCGGAACAAATCGTGTCGGAGTACGGCGACCCGAAAGGGACGCAAGCCCATCAATGGGATCGGCAGACGAACACATACCGCAACGTTCATCTCAGCCCGGTCGGCGTCGCCAATGAAACCATCAATTGGCAACAGGTCAGAGATCGCTTCGTCGGCGCCATCGGAGCGCAGATTTCCTACGCGCAATCGCAATCACACTATCCGGGGACAAGATCACAGCTTGAAGACCCGACGAATCCGGGGACGGGGTGCGAGCTTGATGGGAAGAGTGTCAGTTGCGCGAAATTAGTGCGTCAGGCTATACATGGCGGTATTGATAACGACTCAGTAATCATTTACGGAACCGTTCAAGGCAATGGTTATGGTGGTGGGAAATATTGGGATGACCGTGGCGATAAAATTATCGAGACTGGAAATGTCATTGCTGGCGGCGATTTTAACGCTGATCTGATCGTGCAAACTACGACAATGGGACCACAACGAGAAGAAAAGTTTGATAAAGGGTATGATTTAGCATTAGAGCTTTTAAGTGATACCGATTGTGCCAACGCAGTAAAATCTGACAAAAACCCAGAAAATGACCCTTCGGAATTACTAAAATACCTCAAGGCTAATAAACAGTTAGCTCTTTCAATGAAGAATAATGGATTTTACGGATATACCGAACTTATTGGTAAGTCAGCAACTATAGACATTTACGCTCCATTCCTACAGGCAGCGAATGACCTTGGAGGATCTGGATTAAAAGGACCGTATTCGTGGTTAAATACTAAAGCTGCAGTAGCATTTTTAATAATACATGAGATCAGTCATGCGACAGGGAGACAGACCCATGGAGATGGGAAGACGATGACGGCACGCGAGTTGGCTAGATATGACCAGACTAAGACCACTCCGGCAGAGGTCAATAAAGAAATATGGGATGCTTGTTTTAAAAATAATTATAATTTCTTCAATAAAACTCAAAAGGAATATGCCGACAAGATGATCAAACAAGGAAACTGGAAGAAAGTAGGAGACACTGTCATGAGCGGTAAGTCGGCATATGCTGTACCATTCTCATAATATTCCGCAGCATGAAGAGGTGACATTTATCAAATTCCTATTTTTTATCGTTTGCTAGACTAGCATCAGGCTCGGTCTAAAAAGGCTTAGGTTACTATGATCATTAATTTACTCTGCCCTAAAATATCATTAACAGTTGCTGCATTTTGCATGATGTCTGTTTGCTGCGAGACCATGCAAAATAGGCAAGAACCTGCTGGGACGGAAAGAATCTCCCTCTTAGATAATAGCAATAAAAAAATCTCAATTCGCTCAAATTATTTTAGAGTTGCGGATATTGAAATTGATAATAATACTACCAACGTATTAGTTTATGAAGAAGATAGCATTTCTAAATATTTCGGCGAGTCAAAAGGAATACGATTCATTTATAATAATCAAGATACAAATAAACCATTTGCCGAGGTCGAATCGAATACCGATTTATTAATTATTCGTTCACCTGACGAAAGTGTGTTTTGGAAAGTTACCAAGAAAAATAATGAGCTAGAAATCCTAAACTCTCTTAACTCAGGTACCCCTATCAAGATTAAACTGATTGAAGTAAACCGTGCAAGAGTATCAGCGGGTTTCCCTAATGACGAGATAAAATTAGGTGAAATAATGATTGATCCTCAAACTAACTTTGTTATATTGAAAAATGCCTCAGATACAACTACTTTTAAAATCAATTCTAATAAGTTTTCGCTAAGTTATGGCGTGCTACTCATTCCAACATTATTTGATAACCTGCCCTCAATTGTTATTGCAGAAATACTAAAGAAGAATTGGTAGCCCTCTTGAGGGTTCACTATTTATTCATACTTCTACTTTCTCGCAAATCTTCTTGCCGCTTCCCATCTTTTTCGCCAAAAAGCCTTACCTTTTCCCTGCACTAATTTCTTCAACTTCATTTTCATTTCGTGTGCCGATTGATAAACGGCAGTCGCTTTGATGTAGGCGTACACTTTAATTTTAAAGGCGGTAAGTCAGGTGCGCGACAGTTTTGACTGGAGCAGCGAGCGCGCCTAACGCCGCTCGCTGACGTGGCGAGGAGGGCGTGTGATCGCCAGTGAATTTCCGTCGTAAGTTTCGTTTGCAACGCTACCGCTGGCAAACTGCAAGCGAGACGTTTGCGCTCCAGTCGGGTGAGTCTGCACAGCAATTTATCCTCAAACTTAATCCGCACACTAAAGATTTTTCTTCGGCTGTAGATGATCTCTCTTCCTTCATTTTTTACACGGCAGTTACCACTTCATTACCGCTCCTCGTGCCGTACCGTTGCGCCGTCCACGACATCTCCCAATATTCTCGTAATCGGTTGACTTTACCCCTGCAAATAAAGCTTAATACTCTATTAACTTAGCGGTAAGAATTTAGCTTTACCCCGCTTAGAGGAGTCCGAATGGATTATAGTTTTGAATTACTAAAACACTATGCGCGTGTTCTGACCGGCAAGGTTACATCTCCGGTAGTCTTGAATATGCTGGTGACTTCAGTTTGCGATATGCGTTGTGTGCATTGCTTCTTCACGGATCAGCTTGATGACAAGCCGCGCAAAAAATTGCAGATGACAACCAGAAATTTTGAGCAGGTCAGTGAAACGCTGAACGGTACGTTGCCTGTGTTGATTCTCGCCGGAGGCGAACCGTTCACGCGCAAAGACATCCCTGAAATTGTTCGTGCTTTTTACGAAAATAATAAACTTGAATCCGTTTATTTAATGTCGAACGGTGGCATTCAACAGCGCATCATGCCCGACGTCCAGCGCATTCTCGATGAATGTCCGAACCTGAATGTGACAGTCGCGCTGGGAATTGACGGACTCAAAGAAGATCACGAAAATATTCGTCAAAAAGTGAATAGCTGGGACAAAGCAATTGATACCGCGCGTCAGTTACAAGCGATCAAAAAAGAAATCCCCAGGCTTGATGTGCAAACTTGCACCTGCTTCATGAATTCAAATCAGGATCGTATTTTTGAATGGTACGATTTTCTGCGCTATGAACTGAAGCCAGACAAAATCAACTTTAATTATATTCGTCCGCCAGCCGCAAAACCCGAAGAGCTGAACATTGACCTCAGTCGCTACCAAAAACTTTCCCGCATGATTGATGATGATTCCCGTCGCGGTGTTATCAGTAATCACTACGCTGGAAAAGGCGGATTTTTCAAAGCGGCAATTGATATTCACATGCACGAAGTCATTGCCAAAACGGAAATCGAAAAGAAAGCACAACTTCAATGTCACGCCGGAAATACGGGCGGAGTGATCTACGACGAAGGCACAGTGTCGAGCTGTGAAAACCTTGATCCGGTAGCGAATTTGCGCGACTACGATTGGAATTTCTGGAAGCTCTGGAATTCGCCGGAAATGGATGTGCGTCGAAAACATGCGCGGTCAGGCTGTCACTGTACGCACGAATCTAATTGTTACTATCCTTCGTTGGCCTTCAATCCGAAGCACCTGATTCAAATCAAAAAGATTGAACGTGATTTGAAAAAGGCTGCCAAAGCCGGATTAACCGGACAAATGATCGAAGCGAACGCGAATTAAGTTCAGGACTTTTCAACTGCGTGTTACTCTCTTGCCCGGATGGAAGAAGCGACTAAAAAATTCCTCATTATTACTTCTGATACTGGCGGAGGGCATAGTAGCGCGGCGGCAGCGATTGCCGACGGATTAAAACGCTTTTCCGCTCCCGGCTGCCTGGTTAATATTGCTCGTGCCATCGAAGAATCTCACTTCCTCGCACAAAAGCTCGCTGATTTTTATAATTACCTCCTTAAAAATCACCAGCCGTTGATGAAATATTATTACAGTGCTATCGAACGCTTCAAACCCAACGAATCAAATCTGTTCTACCGCTTAGGTCTGAATTATTTGCGGCAATTATTTGAGCGCTTCTGCCCGCAAATCGTGATCTCAGTTCATCCTATGACGCAGCATCTTTTTGCACGCTTCATGAAAGAACTTGGATTACTGGAAACCATTCCTTTAGTCACTGTCGTCACTGATCCCTGCTATGGATTCTGGCGCGGCTGGGCGTGTGAAGATGTCAGTTTGTATTTAGTCGCCACTGACGAAGCTCGTCAGCAGTTGATTGATTACGGGATAGACGCTGAGAAAATTAAGATTTGCGGCATTCCGATTCATCCAAAATTTCAATACGAAAATCCTGAAGACAGATCACAGGCTCGCGCTGAGCTGGGGCTTGATCCTGACAAATTTACGGTCTTCGTCAATGCTGGATGGGTTGGGGGTGGAAATATTCCCCGGATTTTTGAAGAACTGGTTGACCAAAGCCAGCAGCTTGAAAATACGCAGGCAATTTTTCTGGCGGGAAAAAATGAGCAGCTCAAAGCGCAGGTGACACAACTCGCACAGAAATCAAAGTTCCCGATTAAAATTGTTGGCTACACAAACGCGATGGAAAAGCTGATGCGCGCCGCCGATGTGATGGTTTCCAAGTTAGGTGGGTTGACAACGTTTGAAGCCTTAGCCTCGAAGCTTCCGATCATTGCCGATGTGACGACAACTCCCATGCCGCAGGAATCACAGACCGCTAATTTATTGGAGCGTCATCACGCTGGCGTCCTATTAAAACGTGCGGCTGACGTTGTCCCAATTGTGAAACGATTAGTCGCTAATCCGGCAGAACACGCAGCGTTATGTTTAGCAACGGCTAAGATAGCGATCCCGGATGCCACCAAAAGAATCGTCCACGAAATTACGAGTAAATTGGAAGTCCGTAAACCTGAACTGACGCAGGCGGCTCCCTATGTAATCAATCCTCGCTAACGTTTTAGTCATGGGTCGAAACCAGCAAGAAAACGAAAAGCCAGGAATACCTGATCGAAGCAAGAAATAAGCGGTTAATCGAATCTCTAAAATTGTCCCAGTTTGGCAGCGATTAAGCATAATCGCTTGATTTTATTATTTATGGGTTTACTACTTGAAGGAAAGAAAGTAATTATCACCGGCGGTTCGCGTGGTATTGGTCGCTCGATTTGTGAAGTCTTCGCCCGTGAAGGCGCCGATATCGCTTTTAACTATAATGTCAGCGATGATCGCGCCGCCGCTACCGTAGACAAAATTAAATCGTATGGGCGACAAGCCCTATCTTTTAAAGTTTCTGTCACAGATCGTCCCAGTGTTATCAAAATGATTAGGACGATCAACGAAGCCTTTGGACGGATTGATATTCTGGTCAATAACGCCGCGATCAATCGCGGTGATATGTTTGCGACAACGACAGAAAAAGCGTGGGATGAGGTCATTGACACCAACGTTAACGGCATCTTCAATGTGACCAAGCCGGTGTATAAATTCATGATCCGGCAACGTGCCGGGATGATTCTGAATATCAGTAGTATTGGCGCGATTCGCTCGCTGCCAACCTCGGTTCACTATGCCACTTCTAAAGCCGCCGTCATTGGATTTACGAAATGCCTTTCGCGCGAAGCTTCAACCTTTGGAATTACTGTTAATGCGATTGCCGCAGGCATTTTCGATACGGATTTATCAGATGCTTTACCGGAAAAATTCTTGCAGCTTCACGACCTTTGGTGCAGTAAAGGTCGGCGCGGCAAACCTGAAGAATTAGCCGAATTTGCTGCCTTCATGGTTTCGGATCGAAACAGTTACATGAACGGCGAAGTCGTGACAGTGGATGGTGGCTCTATCACCTAAAAATGCAGAAGCCTGCACGAAATAAGGGCGTCCACACACTGACTTCGGATGCGTTTCGGTCTTTTGAGAAAGCCCTGTGCGCAATATTTAATCAGCAACAACTTTCGAACCGACTAAAATTCTTTAGTCGGTTTTTATTCCTTTCATAGTCATTTCATTCGTTTTAAAATAGCGATGAAATCTGGAATACAAGGAGTGGCGCCATCACAAACCATTATCAATACTGTGGACACTTTTTGAAGCTTAATTTTTCGTAAGTTGTTGATTCTACATAGCCGCACGAATTAAATGAAAGTCAGGTATCGGAGCTAACTT
>JAYVZE010000138.1:0-43339 GCA_043783625.1 Blastocatellia bacterium
CTAGTAAGACTTCGAGGTCAGGGGCCAGTTTCGGTAATTTGGCCGCTTCTCGTTTAGCACGTAATTCTTTGAGCGATTGTGCCTGAACGGTGGTTCCCACCAGTAAGGCAGGGACGTTCAGCAACAGAGATAAGGTCAGGACAATAAGTTTATTCATAGCATTTCTCTCTTTTAAGGTCTTCAGATTGGGGCTGAATCGAGTGCTATTACACTCCTGGAGGTTGTCACTCTAATGATGAATTATTGATAATCGCCGTGACAATTGGAAACCGGCAAGGATTGCACCTGACAAAGAAAAAGCCAGGTTACAAACCTGGCTTTTAGTGGTGGAGGAAGTATTAATGAACCTACAGTGCAGGTGGCATACAGGCTGTGTTGTCGCCCAGCAACGAAGCTCCGCTGGCAGGTTTCAACGACGTATCCGCTCGGGTGGTTCCATCGCCGAGGATTTGTCCATCACCGAGAATCTGACCATCACCGAGGATTTGCCCATCTCCCAAAATCTGCCCGTCGCCCAGAATTTGCCCGCTGGCAAACAAGATATTGGCAGCGTCGCCCAGAATTTGACCACTGGTCGAGATGGTGTAAGCACCAGCTTTGAGCGAGACGCTGTAAGTTTTGCCTGAAACAAGGCTCAGGGTGCCGCTGCTGTAAATCGTTGCATCGCCCAGGATTTGACCAGAGCCATAGACGCCCTGCCAGTACTTCATCAGATTGCTGCCGTAGAGGAAGCCGAAATTTGTGATGACTCCCTGGCTCCATTTAATCGTCTGTCCAGCGATAGTACTGGTTTGTGGGATGGGGAATGTCGAAGTTGCGGTTGGCGTCGAAGTTAGCAAGGCTGCGCCATTGGTAGTGGGCAAGGTCGTCTTGACTAATCGTGCCAGACGAACCGCGCCGTCTACATTCAATTCGCCTGCTCCCTGCTCTAACATGTTGTAGCCTGCCAGTGGTTGTGCTGTGTACATCAGAATGGCCTTGACCATATTTGGCGTTAGGTTCGGTCTCGTCTGAATCAGCAGAAGAGCTGCTCCGGCGACAACTGGGGCAGACATTGAGGTGCCGCTCAGATACATCAATTTATTGGTGGTGTTCGGATCGGTTCCTGTTTTTAAAGTAGGATAGCTGCTGACTAATTTATTAGCGACTCCGTTATAACTGGAGCTGGCACCGATTAGTTTATTGCCGGGAGCGATCAGATCAGGCTTAATTATATTATCGTATTTTCTGACACCGTTGACGGTAGCATAGCTGCGTGTCGGCCCGCGTGAGCTGAAGCTGGCAACTGTATCGTCAGAACGAAGGCTGGTTCCCAGAGTATTGGCTGCGCCAACAGTGATGACTGAAGGATCATTTCCGGGCGAATGAATCGCACCATAAATTTTACTGCCATTCGCCGCTTTACCGTCGTTACCTGCTGCACAGACGACGACGATTCCAGCATTCCAGGCTCGACGAGCCGCGAGGCAGAGCGGGTCATTTTTATAACTATCTTTGGCGATGGTTCCCAAGCTTAAATTGATAACACGAATATCAAGATTACTTTTATTCGCAACACACCAGTCAAGTGCTGCGATGACATTGCCGGCTGTTCCCTGACCGTTGCTATCCAACACGCGGAGGCTCAGGATATTTGATCCATCGGCGATTCCTTCATACGCACAACCTTGCAACATAAAGTCTCCACCGAACATGGTAGCGACGTGAGTTCCGTGTCCATAAGGATCGCCGGCAATGTTTTGTCCAGTAAAATCCTGGCTATATTTAATTTTAGAAGTACCACCGTCAGACATCCATTTCATCAGGCTATGGCTGGTGTCAATTCCACTGTCAATGACCGCAACGCTTCCCACGCCGCCAATCAGCCAGGTCAGCGGGTCGGCATCTCCATTGTCTGAGATACCAGTGTTTTTCCATCCGGTAGTTTCTCCGATATGCCCTGAGGAAATCACGGGACGATCCGGGCTGATGTAGGCAATCGTATTATCAGCGGCCAATAATCGAACCATGTTCCGTGGCACTTCGACGATAGAGAGTCCAAGTCTGTCCAGTCTGCGTTTGGAGCGTCCGCCGAGCTGCGCCAGTTTTTCCTGTTTGACAATGTCGGGAGTATTGTCAGCGAACTGGACGATGAAGCTTTGATTTTCTTCAGGAGTAATATCAACGGAAGGAATGGTGACTCCGTTGATGCGTGAACGTTCTGCACGGCTGACAGTTTCCCGGCGCGAGCGTAGCGTTTCTCTGGTGCGTCCCGCATTGGACGTTTTCTCATCATCCTGCGTCAGGATTTCTTCGAGATCAGGAGCCAGCTTGGATTCCTGATTTCGTTGGTTGCGTACTTCTTCCCGCAACTGACGATCAGTCGAGGCGGCAAGGACGAATGAGGGAAGATTCAGGATTACGGTTAAGGCAAGGACAATAAGTTTATTCATAACAATTCACCAATAGCTTAAAAACATTTGGAAGAGCAACAGCGACACTTGAATTTAACTCCGTAATTTTGTCTGATTGATGATGAGTTTTTGATAACTACTGTGACAATTGGAACTAAGGCAGGATTAGACATGGCAGGACATTTTACAGTCTCTACTTTGCAATATTTCGGACAATATTCGAGGATTGGATTGAGTAAATGAGCGGGATGCAGTGCCTAACTTTTTTAAGCACTGCATTTGGTCGCTGACTATTTGATGGCAATCGTTGAAAGATTGCTTGCAGCACCATTCCGGGCAACGACAACAGCATGCGTCCCACTGTTAATATTGGTTGGTAGCAGCACGTTATATTGATTCAGTCCGACATATCCCGGTGAGCGTCCGGCATACAAAACAGTTGCCGGAACATCATCAATTTTAATCACGACACTGGCACTCACATCGCCATCCGTGTCGGTCGCATCTGTGCCCAGACCGGTTCCAAAAAGTGCAATGATATTTGGCTCGCCAGTGGCTCTTTTGGCGTTGAACGGCGCCCCGGAAAAGGTAATGGCATCAAGTGCGGCGGCGGCTCCTGTGCCAGTTTGATTTAAAGTGAAAATTGAAGGCGAGACGGCTATCACTTGCATGACCCCACTGGAGATTTTGCCATCGCTGCTGAGAATCGTGACCGCTGCCGGCCCGGCTAAAGTGCCAGCCGGAATTTGATAATTGATCTGTCCCGGTGAGACGTAAAACAGTGGTGCGAGGCGATCTGTTCCGGCGCTATCTGTTCCGGTGACAGTGGTTCCTGCCAGCGTTGTCGGTAATGGCACGGAAGGAGCCGTCGCCGTCGCTGTCGCTAGTGCCAGGCCGAAAGCCGAGACAATACCTTTGGACGTAATCGCGTTCCCGCTGTAATTTGCCCCGGAGACGGTGACTTCATCGGCTCCTAATCTGGTCAGGAAAAGATTGGTTAAGCCACGATTATTTGATTGGAATGGATTGCGTGTCGGGAAGTCAATCGAGGCTGTAATTCCGGCTACGACGACATTGCCAATCGCATCAACTCTAATGTCGCTACCAACCTCTCCGCCGCTGCCACCGAGGTACGTCGAATACAAAAGCTGTGATCCGGCGGGATTTATTTTGGCGACAAAAGCGTCTACGAGTCCGCCGTTGTAGGTTGCTTGCAACGCATTCACCACGGGAAAATTCTGGGCGATGGTCTGGCCTGTAAGATAAGCATTGCCGGCGGCATCTACCGCAATTCCGTTGACGGCATCAATGACTCCATCGTCCGGGGCAAAAGTCAGCGCAGAGCCTCCGAGAAACGTTGAATATCCAACTGAACCATCGGCGTTTAATTTAGTAACAAAGCCATGATAGGGTTCCGTGATTGGAGTCGCAAAGGTTGATTGAAGCGCATTTTTGAGCGGAAAATTTGATGAAGAAGTATCGCCTGCCAGATAGAGCGTACCTCCGGGGCCGATGGCGACAGCAAAAATTTCATCCTGATCTGGCGCGGATCGGCTCCGCTGGCGACGACCCAATCATACTCAAGTTGTTGCTGATTGCCGTACCAGATCAGATCAATGCCGGGATAGACTTCGCGGTAGCGCACCTTGCCATAATTAGCGATTTTCGTGTGCGCCGGATTATTTCCAATGAAGTAATTGCTCTTCCCTGAAAGTTCATCTATTCCGCTCATCTGCGCTGCCGGATTCGCGCCGATTAATTCCATTCGTAAGACATTCTGCCTTGACGATGAAGATTTTTTTCGTGGTAGACGTAAGTCCAGAACGGCTTCGGTCGGCGTGAGCATGAGGCTGTAACCATTGCCACGCGAGAGGAATTTGACCTGCGCATCCGTCTGTCCCTGATTGGCTTCAAAGCTCAACGGAAGCTGACCGGGATGAGCAGTCTTCTGATGCTCAGTCACTGCCTTTGACATTCGTGGTGTAGGGATATTTTTAGCTGGTAACGCCCACGAACAAGTAATCAATGAAGCACTGGTTAAAAGACTGATGAAGCTTTGGCAGCGATAACTATTTTTACGGTTGATGGGGTATAGCATTTGAATCTCGTTTTTTAAAGTTGCGGTTATGGGTAGTAGCAAGACGCCTCAATCATAGACGCCTGAACCGGGTTATTGGATTCTATAAATGTGTGAATGATAAGTTTGCTTTGCTACTTAACATTCACTCGTACGATATTACTTACCCTGCCATCAACCGTAAGCGTGACATCTACTTCGCCACGCCCGATGAGGGTTCGCGGGAGCAAAATATTTGCCTGATCTACTCCAACAAAATTACCCTGCGCTCCGGCATAAACAAGTGGCAGAATTGTTCCACCGACACTCGCACTAACATTGGATAATCCGCTGCGCAATCTGATGCCTGTCCCGTAAAGCACCAAATATACCTGGTCGGAGTTCAGATCAACCGGAATCGTCACCGCACGATTTTGTACTGTATCGAAAACGGCGACAGCCTCAAAACTTTGCGTATTATCTGATTTTACGCGTTGTGCCAGGGCCGCCGCCGGGCCGCGTCCATTGGCTTCAATTGAAAATAATCCCGGCGTGATGGAAGTAATTTGTAAAAGCCCGGACGCCACAATATTGCCGTTTTGGCGCACTGTGATAGAGCCTTCTCCGGTGACGATCCCTGCTGGTACTTGATAATTTATTTGCGTTGGTGAGACGAATAACAGCGGTGCAGCGCGCTCGACACCCAAGACATCACGAATAGAAATCTGTACGCCAGCCAATGTTTCCGGTAATGGCAGCGATGTGGCAGCGGCTGTCGTCGTTGAAAAATTCGTCCCGAAACCTGCGACAATTGATTCCGGCGCAACGGCTCCGATGGCATAACTGGCGGCTGAAACTGTGGCAATCGCGGGTGCCGAATTTGCGACTGCGCCAAAAATATTCATTTGAAAAGCTTGACTGATGGCAACTCCACCAGCAGCGGCGGGATCGGTAATGTACCAGCGTCCATACAACGGAACGCCGATCAATGCCGGATCATTCGGAATCGTCAAACTCACTGAACTATATCCGCCGCTAGAAAGCGTAGTCGTCACGCGAGCCAGCGACGCAGTGCCGGGAATATTGGCAGTTGTGCCGGGATCGGTTTTATCAATGATGAGAGTTGCCTGTGCGCCACCCCGTGCATTGGTGACGCCGACCGTGAAATTTGTATTGCCGACAATCGGCGGAGCGAGAGCCGTGACTTGCGGAACAACTCCGCCAGTGCCAGCCGCTCCGGTGCCGATGATTTGCGGAACGCGCATGGATTCGGCATACAGCATCGGGCGATCAAAAGGAGCTGATTCAGAGGCAACACGTGGATCAGTCATCGGACGTTTCATAAAGGCTACGAGATCAGCTTTTTGTTGCGCGCTTAAATTACGCGGTCGGACGCGATTTCGCTCAAGATTGGCGGCATTCACATCGCCACCACGATTATAAAATTCGACTACCTCTTCAAGCGTAGCGAAACGTCCGTTGTGCATATACGGAGCGCGTAACTCAACATTGCGTAAGCTCGGCGTACGGAATTTGGCGAGATCATTTTGATTGCCCGTGACCACAAAAAGTCCCTGATCTTCGGCAAACGGACGAATCCCGGTGTTATGAAAAAGATTGTCAGTGAAAAGCGTTCCTGTATGGCACTCATTACAATCATTTTGATTAAAAACCTGTTGCCCGCGCACTTCCGCCGCTGTCAAATTTCCCGCATCGAACGGAGTTTGATTGGAATAAAGTGTCCGTTCGTACGTGGCAACTGCCATCGCAATTCGCGTTGGCGTGACTTCCGATGTTCCGAAAGCTTCGTTAAAAAGATCAGGATAGCTGCGACTATTGATCCAGGTTGTGAGATCAGCCGGAACCGAAGGAGACAACACCAACGGTTTAGACGTGGAGATTCGTTTGGCGACATCATTCCAGTCACGTCCGATGTGACCCATTTCAGTTGAGTTCACGGGAGGTCCTAAAATCTGACTTTCAAGTGCCGCGCCGCTGGCAAGGACAACTGCATTCGTGAGCGGATCCCGGAAAACCTGCAAGGCTCGTCCATCCCAAAATAGTGAACTGGAATACGCCGCATTGATCGAAGACATTGAGCGGCGTCCGGTCACTTGTTCTTTGAATCCAAAGCTCGCTGACCATTGATAGGTTCCATCCGCCTGACTGAGCGGAACCCCGATGGAGCCGATCATGTCATCGGCGTTGCCGAAAATTCCATCAACGCCGGGATGAACTGAACGCGATGCCTGACTGACGGAACGCGGATCAGCACCGCCATTTAAGGCGTGATGACAACTTCCACAGGCAACCGTTTTGGTTGAGGAAAGTTGTTCGTCCCAGAAAAGTGCTTTGCCTAGATTTGCTTTGGAGGTAGTCACTGGATTTCCCGCCGGAGCTGATGGCGGATTCAATTGATTGACTTGACCGATAACTTTTGTCAGCGGCAGGAGCTGTGTGATGACTGCGATAAACGGCAATACAACGAGCAACAAGATAGATATTTTAAGCAAGCGCATTATTCATTCTCTGGAAAATCAAACAGTGAAGTGAGGGGCGATAATGTTCCCAAAAACTCTCGACGGCTAGGTTGTCGAAGCCAATTTCTAGCCAGTCCTGCCCACATATAAACGTCCGAAAAGGTCGTTTGGTTATGTAAAAAATAATTAGTAGAAATTTTAGGCAACAGTTTTCTTGGCAGGAGTCTTCTCATCTAATTGACCCAAAAATAGGCGCACGTACTTCCACTGCGGAATGAACAGTGCCAAGCACAGGGAAAATAGTAATGCCCCGATCCAATACGGCTGTGTGCCAGCCGATGTGACGTAAAAGTCCAGCCGCAACCCGCGCTGGAGCGGATCACGCTCTTGCCCGTTGATCCTGATTTCACTCGTTGTTGGAACCAGCGCATTGACCAGATAGACGCCGAATTCGGGCAGATGATGGTTGTGGAAATAGAGTTGATGCTTGCCCGCTGCGCCCGGCGTCGCCGCTGCCGTGTAGGTCAGCCGGATCGTCCCCAGCCCTTCGCGCATTTCTTGTGGCGTGGGAAATTGCAGGTCGGTCAAGGTGAGCGGCGCACGGCTGCCATTGATTTCCAGCCCGATGTCTTGCCAAATGCGCCGCTCATAAGCCTGTTCTTCCACCTTGGTAATTTGCCCGTTGGCATCCGCGTCAATCAGTGTGCAGATGCGGTCAGCCACCTGCACACCGGGAATCAAACGCAATTCGATGCGCACACTATCCGGCGTGAGTGCGATCTGCGTAACTTGCAAATATTGATCCAGCACGTGTGCCGACACTGTCAGATGGAAGGCACACACGCCAAGCAAACAGAACAACAGCCGTTTCATTTCTTGACCAGCCGCGCACCGTAATCGTTCGTCGGGTCGCGGTAAATTGTGTGGATGTGTTCGGTGTCGCCTCGTTGCGGCGAGAATTCAATCAACAACGTCGGGCCTTGAATGCGATAATAGGCTCCGCTGCCTGCTGTCGTAGCCCCGCTCCACGCAAACCATGTCTCACTCAAATTGGCTTTGACCTCGTTCATCTTCGCCGTCGCCGCTTCGTCGTTGAGAATGCCGACCCATTCATAAACAACATCCCACAGCTTCGCTTGTTGTGCGGCATTCAAGGCCGAAACCTTGATGCCTTCGGGTTGAATCGTCTTGCCGTCTTCGCCTGCGCCCAACACCATATCGCCCATCTGGTAAGGCAGAATCGCCTGCTTTTGCTGTGCGGCGTCGAGTGCGTTGATGAGCACCAAACCCTTGTCTAATTCACGCCCCAGCGGACGCACGGTCTCACCATTCAGCTTATAAGTACCGGGTTGCGTACAAGGCAGACTCGGCGTGAGTACGTTGGCTTTGCCTGCAATCGTCACGTTGATCGCCAGATGATGGCCGCCGTACTGAATCATCCACGGCTCAGTCAAGGAAGGCGCACCCAGGAACGCCAGATAATATTCATCGTGGCTGAACATCAGTCTTCCACCACCCGGCCCACCGGGGCCACGTCCGCCACCTGGAGGACCTCCGCCACCCGGAGGCGGGCCGCCATTCGGAGGGCCACCGCCGCCCGGGCCTCTGCCACCGCCCGGCCCGCCACCGGGACCGCCGCCTGAAGTTTTCAGAGCTTCGTCGCCTTCCATAATATCTTTCACTTTTTGCAGCCCTTGCTTGCTCAAAGCGACCGCCAGCAGCTTCATCACGGCTTCGCGTTGCACGGGGCTGAGGTCGCCCATGCGCAAGCCGTTGCGTTGAAAAATACCGCTCGGAAAATTCGACCATTTGCTTTTCTGGTCGTTGTTGTCAAAAGCGAAACTGACTTTAGCGCGTCCCGCATCGTCGAGCGTTGCTAGCAAGGCTTTCGCCGCCGCGACGGTTTTGCCAGTTGTGTCGCTTTCTTTGGCAGGCACGGTACGCAGCGGAGGCGCAGGCGTCGTATTGATTTTTTGCGTCCGCTGTTGTTGCGCGACTCGCAATGCCCAGCCCGCACAAAGCAGCACGGATAAACACAGTGCTGTGATGACAATTTTTCGTTTCATTGAAAACTCCTTTGGGAAATTGAGAAAGTTTATCTTTCTGTCGGTCATTGTTTTTTCGTGGGCATTTGGCAGACGAAGTTCGCCGCATCATCCGTGCTGCCGCTGCCTTTGTATTGAGCGACCTGCGGATAAGGACACAACGGGCGCGTGCGGTCTGTCTGCCCATTGGTCGCGTGCGAAGCCACAATTTGCTGGGGCGGTTGTTTTTTCTCGACCCAGGCTTCGACGGCGGACAGCCCATCAAGCGTGTTGGGGCCGGGCCCGCCGCCGCAATGCCCCATGCCCGGCGCGAGAAAGAGACGCGCGAAATCCCGCGTTTCTTCGCCAATTACTTCTTCCACGTTTTCGTAATAACTGATGCTGTTGCGCGGCGAGATGTTCTGATCGAGCCAGCCGTGATACATCACCAGCTTGCCGCCGAGCCGCTTGAACGCCGTCAGGTCTGGTTCTGTCGAATTCAAAATCGGACTCATTCGGTTGGACGCTTCCACCAGCAACGCGAAGTTTTTGGGATCGGCAAATGAAAAAGTTTTCCAATCCCAAGTCGGATTTTGAAAGGCAATGTACTTGAAATAACTGAGCGGGACGATGAATGGATTCTGGATGTGTCCGGGCCAGCCCATTTCGCTGCTTGGCTCGAAGCCCGCCCAAAACAATTTACCTGTCGTCGGGTCTTTCAATCCTTCATAAATTTTGCGGACAGAATCTACCTGTCCCGCCGTCAGGCAATCAGAGCCGTCTGCGTCTTTGCATTGCAGCACGACGGGGTCGAACGTGCAGCGTCGCGTGTCTCCGATCAGTCCATCCTTGAGACCGTCGAGTTCATCGCAAGCCGCCAGCGCAGCTTTCACAATCATCGGCAACTTCTCATTCGGAATCAGATTTTCAGGAGCGCGGTGCGTCACCCATGCCGCATACAATTCGCCCGGCCACATCTGCGTGGGAAAGTTGGCGGGAGCACCAGCGACAATGCCGTCGTAATCAGCCGGGTAGCGTTGCGCCTCTGATAGTGCCTGACCGCCGCCGCCCGAACAGCCCGTGAAATAGGAATAGCGCGGAGCTTCATTGTAGTAAGCGCGAATCACACCTTTCGCCGTGCGCGCCGTCATGTGAATTCCACGCGATGCAAAATCCACCAGCAATTCAGGATGACCAAGCGGCCACGCTTCATTGGCTGGCGCGTTTGTGTGACCTGTGTCAGTGCTGGCAGTTGCATAGCCGCGCATCATCGCCTGCGCCATTGCGCTGTAGTTGATAAAACCCGCCAGTCCGCCATTACCTACACCATTGAATTTTCCGTTCCATGGTTTCGCGCCCGTGGTCGTGGGCAGCCAGACTTCAAAATTTATTGCTGGCTCGACTACACCAATTACTCGACAGAATGAAGGAAGGGCTTTCGCTGCATTCGCATTGAGCGTACCTTGTCCGCCTGAAGTCGGCGGAGTGAATTCTCCCGCCGCTATCATTTGGGCTGACATAATTTTTGTGTTTGGCAATGCTAGTTTTGCAAGTGCTTCGCACGAAGAATTCTTTTGCGCGAAGGCTGAAATACAAAGCCCAATCATCAAGCAAAGCAGTAAGATAATTTTCATAATTCGATTCTCATTCGTTATTGATTTCTCTTCGCCTTCGGAACAAAACACGGCATTGAGTCTTCCCAGAGACTGTCGGTAAGTTGCCGCTTTTCGGTGCCATCCGCCTTCATCATAAAAATTGCAGCGTAAGGCTGAAAGGTATTGTCGTAGTACGCGGCTTCATCCTTCCAACCAGCTTGCGCGTTACTCCACAAAAGATGCTGACCGTCATCCGTCCACACCGCGTGCCCATCGTTAGAGGGCAAAGTAGTCAGACGGCGTAAATCAGAGCCATCAGGTCGGATCGTGTAAATATCGAAATTATCATTCGCTTTTCGCGTGAAGACAATGCGCTCACCGGTGGGCGACCAATACGGCACGTTGTCGGGTTCCGTAGTCAGAACCCGCACGGAACGATCTGCCAGATTCATGATGCGTAAGCCCGTTTCTTTGCCGCCCCACACGCGGTACACAATCTGTTTCCCATCCGCCGAATAGCTGGGAAATCCGGCGTTTGGCTCTCCCGTAGTGAGTTCTTGCACGTTAGTTCCATCCCTGCGCACCGTCATAATTTTCGCAGGTTTTTGATAGCGATCCTGCAAAAATCCGCCGAACCCGAACACTAACGTCTGACTATCCGGCGACCAGCCCGGCGCGAAGGCTGATCCTCCCTCCGCCACGTAGACACGAAATTTATTTGTGCCATCTGCATCCATAATAGCAATTGAAGAATCTACATTTTTATCCGTAATGACCAATTTGCCGTCTCTGGAAAAGCTGGGAAAAACATCTGTGTAACGGTATTCGTAATTGGCATCCCAACTATAAAGCAACTGATTTTGCGGACGGGATTTGAAGCTCACCTGCTCATAAATTACGGTCTTCCCATCAGGCGACCAAGCGGGAGAACGCAGTTTTCTTTTGACCGCTGCGCCGCCACCTGTGTAAGCCAACCCTTCATTTGCGCCTGCTTTAACTAAGTAGCCAATATTTTCTGAACTCAAAAATTGAGGAGCTACTTTTAAACCTGCTCCGCTCGTTCGTTCAATTCGCTCGCCCGTCGCAACGTTGACGGAAACAATTTGCGAAGTTGTAGTCGCAGCGATGCCGGGCCAGTGCGCTTTCCATGTTTGTTCGATGGGGATTTCATAAAAAACAATTTGCTTCCCGTCAGGAGACCATTTCGGCGCACCTGCCGAAATTCCAGGCTGCGTGATTTTGCGAAATTCTTTGCCATCGGGACGGACGAGATAAATGCTGAGTTCCTGAACATGCTCCCAACCTCTCCCCTGGCTATGACCTTTCCACTCAGTATTGCGATCAGAAGAAAATGCGATCCATTTGCCATCAGGTGACCACGAAGGGCGCAAAAAAGCATCCGGCTTGAGCGGGTCGCCTTGAATGCCTGTTTGTCCGGTTAGGTTGCGAAGCTTGCGTGTTTTGAGATCAAGAATCCAGATATTGGCTTTGGTGGTAGCGCGACTGGAAACAAAAGCGAGCTTTGTTCCATCCGGTGATAGCACTCCCTGATCGTCGAGCGCAGGACTATCGGTCAATCGCTCTAATCCCGTACCATCGGGATGGGCGCGATAAATATCCGCTTGTCCCGAACCATTACGTTCGGACGTAAAAATAATCCACTTGCCGTCAGTCGAATAAGAAGCGTGATAATCAAAACTTGAAGCTGCGAAAAATTTGCGCTCCGCCGTTCCGTCAGCGTTGGCGATGTAGAGTTCCGATGACGAAGGCCCAATCCGGTTCATCAGCATAACTTCTTTCGCGAGAGCAGGGACAGTCAAAAATATCAATATCCCCATGGTGAGTGCTTTTGTGTACATAAAAAATAAACCGGAAAAGAATTTTTGTTCTCTGTGTTTTTATTGAAAATTAGCCATAAATTGCATCTTCAATCTTCATCTTTTTGATGTTTACGACGATTTTTTTGCGGCATCTCGTCACTAATCGTTTTGTAATTTACCGGCACTTCAAACAGTGATTTAGCTGGTTCGTCGCGTTTGATATTTGTCAGACGAAAAATTGTTTCTCCCATGCGCGGGTCTTTATGTTTACTTAAAATCACCACTTGTAATTCAGGTGATTCCCATCGTTCAGAAATAATTTCCAGTGGACGATCATTGCCGATTTCTCCTGTCGGGATGGTGATGGTGGAGCGTGTGCCTTCGGCTTCTATTCCTTCGATGATTTTTTTCCCCAGTGACTCAGTTTTCTGATTGGCGGCGGCAGGAGGTGTAAAATCCAGCGGCGGTGAGATTTTGACTTTGGAGATGAAGCGAACAGTTTGTTCTCCCGGATCAAGGGCAAAATGTTTTTTGGCGACTACATCCTGGATAAAAATCATCGTCGTTGTTTGGCCTTTGAGACTGAAAGCCCCGAACCCGTTCTGGGTGGCTTCATGGCGCGTCCGGCCTTCGCTATCACGCACATAAACGTCAGCCACCTGATGGGAAATTCGTGAGCCGTTCTCAAGTATCTGAACTCTTTCTCTCAGTGCGGTAGCCGAATAAGGAGCATCTTTCACGATCTTCCCGTCCGACAACATTTCAGCCGTTAAGATGCCTAATCGCGGTGCGCCATCCGGTGCTGATTTACGATGATGATCTTTGTTTTGGCTCTGATGAGCCTGCGCCTGAGCTGAAAGTCCTGAGAGCGAAATCAGACTGACTAAACAAAAAAATATTGTGTTTCGCATAAATTTATTACCTCTCTTGAATCAGGCGAATCCCGTAAGCGACTCCATCATCGCCCATCATCACTTCCGCCTTAATTAGGTCATTAGCGTGTCTTTCATTCACTTGAATTCCCATTGCGATTAAAGTTGTCTTTGGTACTTCGACCCGCATCAACATTCCATTTTGCAATGCCTTCGCATTGGCGGCGTAGGTCAGCGGAAAGAATTCCGATTTAGTTTCCTGCGCTAATTTGTTTTCTCCGGGTTCAGATTTCCCTTGGCGAGGGAGCCGGGGAAGAGCGCGAGCCTTGGTTATCAAAGGTTTTTTGGTTGATTTTTGAGGGGGAGTTCGCGCCGCTTTATCCGCCTGATTCTCAGCCTGAATAATGGTCGGAAGCGGCGTCATTGGAGTCTTTATTTCAGGTACTCTGTTAGTCGCGGTTGGTTCCTTGCGATACCGGAAAATGCCAACCGCTGCCAGAGTCAATAAAATTGCAGCCATTCCTGCCATCAGGCTCCATCGCATCGCCATTAGCCCGAAAGAAAAAGATGTCTTAGCTGGTTGGTGTTGCCCGGCAAAAGCCATCATTAACGACTTTTTTATCTGCGGAGCTGCTGTTGCCTGAACAGTTGTTGCCGCGAGAGCTTTGAGTCCGGCAGTCAAGGCGAATTCATGAGACAATCGCGCCGCGCATTGAGGGCATTCCACCAGATGCAGTTGAATTGTCGTCGGCTGATTTACGTTGGTAAATTCTGTGATTAGATTTTCAAACTCTTCGCATTTCATAATTTTTTCCTCTGCGGAACCGAAATATTTAATTCAACTTTACTGGCTTGCGTCGGGCGTAATTTTTCGACCAGCAGGGCGCGCGCTCGATTCAGCCTTGAGCGTACAGTGCCGACCGGACACCCGATGGCTGCGGCTGCCTGTTCATAATTCAACTCTTCCAAATTACATAGAACAACGACTTCGCGGTAATGGGTTGGCAACGAGAGAACAGCCTGCTGTACCGTCTCAATCATCTCCTGCTGTTCAAGTATTTCCAGCGGATGTGGCTCGGTGACGAAGAGCCTGTCCAGGGCAGAGTTTTCATCACTTTCCTCTTGCGCCGTGAGTGAAACAAAGGTTCGCTCACGTTCCAGCTTTCGCAGGACGCGATGTCGTGTGATTCCGAAAAGGTATGCCGCGACGGTTCCACGTGTTTCATCAAATTGATGAGCATCACGCATCAACGCGATAAACACATCCTGCGTAATGTCTTCGGCGAAAGCTGAAGACCCACTCATTCGGAGCGCGTAGCGGTAAACATTGCTTTGGCGACGATCATACAATTTTCCGAAAGCGTCCGCATCGCCAGCCTTCATGCGCCGCAACAGTTCTTCATCGCTAAGCTTTCCAAAAACGTTGAATCCCACGTTCAGTGCCGTGTCTCCTGATTAATTATGTACACGGGTTTATGAAATAGTTCCAATTTTTAAATAGGAGTCAATTTAAAGGTAGATGTAACTTGAGGCAACTCCCATTTCAGTAACACAGCATCCAGAAAAAGATACGAGCTTTATTGAGATGTTTAGCGAAGAAAGAATTGCCTGAAATCTGACTGCGAAAAATTCTCAGGCAGTTATTTGCTAACGTATTTTCAGTGAGGAAAATATGAAAAAGATTTCTCTGAAGTTAAGGATACCCCGAGGCGACAGTTGTCACGTTTGTAACAACCGCGCCATGGCTGGACGAATACGGTGAAGATTTGGGCACCCAAGATACACGCGACGAGGTAGCGTGAGAGGCACTGATCAGCGGTCAGTGCCTCTGGTGGTACTGCGTTTACTTGTGAATGACGATGCTGCCTCCGCCCAGCACGGTCGTCGGATCAGCGCTGTCCGGCGCGTTCATCTGGTTGTCGTAGACCAGTCCACCACCCGCGTTGTTCCAGATGCGGATGCGGAATTTGTCCTGCCCGCCGCCGCCGTTTACTTGCCCGTCAATCGCCGTCAGCATGAAGCGGTAATCGCCCGCCCCATTGATCTTGCCCGATCCTTTGTACTGCGCCCGTGCACCGGCGATGACCATCCATTCATAGACAGTGCTGCTGAAGTTCAGATTGCCCGCCTTGAATTGGAACTCGGTGTTGCCGGTCGGCACGCTGTTGCCGTTTTGGTACTTCGAGACGAAGCCAAAGTTGGCTTTGCCCGTCAGCACCGGATTGTCAACATAAGCTCCGGCGGGCGAATTGATCCAACCCCCGCCTGTGACAAAGCCGCCGTTCGGGTCATAGATCACGACCAGTGCCGACAGTTCGCCCAGGGTGCTGGCGGTGCCCGTCGCGCCACAAGCGTCTGTGACCGACAAACTGACGAGGTAAACCCCAGCCGTCGTGAAGGTGTAAGCGCCGCTGACCGCATTGGCATTCACCGTACCCGCTTGAACGATGCTGTCATACTTCCACTGCGCGGTGTAAAGGCCAGTGGTGTCGTCGGTGAAGCTGCCCGTGAAGGTCACTGCTGTGCCGATGGGATAAACGCTTCCGCTGGCCGGGCCCGTGATTGTCACCGCCGGGGCCGCGTTGGCAGTGACATTGACGGTCAGGTTGGCGGTCGCTGTCGCGCCCAGATTGTCGGTTGCCTTGACCGTGAAGTTGGCGGCGGTGGCGGTGCAAGCAGCCGCGATGGAGGCGCTAATCGTGCCGTTGGTGTTGGGCGAGATTGAGACGGTCACGCCATTGACGGTCTTGCTCGTCGCGCCGTCGCTGAAGGTGACGACGAGCGAACCGGCACTTTGATCCGGGTCGCTTACAGTAGCAATGTTAGAGGTCATCGCGGGTGAGCCTTGCTGGCGGGTGTTGGCGAGAGCTGTGATTGAAGGCGGCGTATTGACCGTGACAATAACGTTTTGACTTGCCACTTGACTCAGGCTATCCGTGCAGGTGATGGTGATCGTATAACTGCGGCCATTGCCCCCACTGGCTCGCTCCGCGCGGAGCCGCACCAGATGGGGATTGACCACTTCGATGTCATTGGGCAAATCGTCGGCGTCGAGGCCAAAATCCGGCTCATTGCTGGTGACGCTCAGCGTACAAGTGGCTGGCCCCCAATAGGCGTTCGTGTTATAGCCCACTGCGACATCAACCGGATTGTGATTCGCTGGCCACAGTGAGGGCGGGCTGGCGGAAGCATTGCTGATCGTGGGCGGATTGTTCAGCAACTGAGCCAGGACAAAGGGACTGAGCGAGTTGACGCTGGCGCAGATGGTCTTAGCGGTAAAATTAGGCGCTTGTGGGCCAGAGAGGATTGTCCGATCCGTTAGCACGCCTCCTTCGTTGTGCAGTATCCGCAAGTTTGCAAACACGGTCGGATCCGTAACGGATGGAACACTGAAGCAAACGATAATTGGCGGGGTGATGCTTGCCGTCGTGGAAATCTCATAGGCAAGATTGCCAAGTTGATAACCATTCGGCACCGTCCCCGCTGCGCTTGGGTTGATCGGCATGACAGTTGTTACCCCACCAGTAGAGACAGTGGGGAAGGTGATCGCCACTGCATCTGATTGCACGGTAACATTGGTTCCAGGAGGCGTAGCTACCGTTTGGGTTTCAAACGCGCCGATGTCAGAGCCGTTGCCACCTGTGGCGTTGGCAATGGAGGATAAATCAACGGGGCGGGGAAGCCCGCGCTGGTCGGTTGTGATGCCGGTAGCTGCGCTGCCCTTATCAAGCGCCGGACTGCCAAACAACAAGGCATGGGTTTGCGTCGAGCCGCCGTTGTTGGCGAGCGGGCCGAGCAGCGGGTTAGTGTTATTCATGTCGCCAGTCCCGCTCAGTCCACCGGAATTGTCGCTGACGATGTTATAGCCTAATGAGAGCACTCCAGCACTGATGTAGCAGTCGTCACCTAGTCCCTGAGAGGGGCTGGCCAGGATACTGTTCTTCACCGTGATGCTGTTGAGGGGGCTGAAGGCATCAGCAATGGCGTCGCCCCGGCCCTGAAACCCTGGTGGGGCATCGGCTATGTTTTCGGCAATAGTGCTGTTGCTGACAGTGGTTGTAGCATTACCAGCATACGACGAAAAGTTGAGGATGCCGCCGCCGCCGTATCCGGTAGAACTCCTGTTGCCGCTGATCGTGCTGTTCACAATAGTCAGGCTGCCGGAGAAGTTGGATATTCCGCTGCCGCCCAAGTTGCCGCTGACGGTGCTGCTGTTGAGGGTCAGCGTGCCGCTATTGTAAATGCCGCCGACTGTACTATTGGTAACGGCGCTGTTGGTCAGATTCAGTTTCCCTGCATTGAAAATGCCGCCGCCGTTGCCTGAACTCGCTGCTCCCAGGCCATTCCCTTTGGTAATGGTCAGCCCCTCAATTGTCACGACAGTTGCCGGAGCGATATAGAAAATACGACTGTTATTATTCCCGCTGATGGTCAGTAAATTTGCGCCCGGTCCCTGAATAGTCAAGTTCTTGTTGATGACCAGTTCGCTCGCCAGTGTAATCGGACTCGTCACCGTATTTGCAAACGTAATCGCGCCACCGACGCAGGCATTGGCGATAGCTTGGCGTAAAGAGCCTGCGCCGCTGTCAGCGTTGTTGCTCACGATGAGGTTCGCGCAGGCGACGTTTAGCGTAAATGTGGCATCAGTCATCGCCCCGCAATTGTCGGTCGCGCGAATCGTGATCGTATGCATCCCGACGGGTGCAGCGTTGCTGAGCCAAACTACGCCGGACGAGTTGACGCTGATCGTACCCGTGTAAGTGCCAATGTTTTGCACGGCGATGGAACTGACGCTGCCGTTGTCGCTCGGCCCGGTCGTTGGATTGATGGTCAGCGACCCGCCTGCGGCTACCGATGGGTTGCTGTAAGTCAATATCGGCAGCGTGTTGGCTGTTACAGTGATACCCAGGTTAGATGTCCGCGTCAAACCACCGCCATCGGTGACCTGTAAAAGAATCGTGTTGTAACCGAGTGGCGCACTGCAACCCGCTGTGACGTTGGCAGTGATCGTCCCGTTGGTATTGACGATATTCGTGATGGTGATGCCCGCTATCGAATTGAGTGGGATCACATTCATCGTGCCTGCCGGGGTGTAGTCATCGCTGACCACCGCGATTGTTTCAACTGATCCGGCACTGCCTTGCTTGCGCGTTATGTTATAGCCGTTGATGATTGGCGGAGCGTTGGTCAGGGATTGGGCTTCAACCGTGCCAATGTCCGAACCGTTGCCGCCCGTGGCGTTGGGGACGAATGAAAAATCAATGGGGCGTGGTTGCCCGCGCTGGTCGGTCGTAACGCCGGCCACCGCGCTGCCTTTGTCAATTGCAGGACTGCCTGGGAGCAGTACCATCGTTTGCGTCGGGCCGCCGTTGAAGGCGAGGGGGCCGAGCAGCGGATCAATTGGATTAGCCGCAGTGCCAATCTGGTCGGTTGGCTGGGGGGATTGAATGTTAGCGCCGCTACTATTTCCAATCAGGTTGAAGCCAAGGGAAATAAGGTTGCCCATCACATCGGGGCCACCACCAGGAGCTGTGTTTTTGGCGATGATGGTATTTTGGGACTTCGCCATCCCGGAGTTTCGAATACCGCCACCGGTTTGGCCATTACTGGCAGTGTTGTTCGAGATCGTGCTGTTAGTGATGGTCACTGTGCCGGGGTTATCAATACCACCTGCGTCCCTGCCTGCTATATTGCCGGAGATCGTGCTGTTGGTGATGGTTGCGATGGTACCGCTGTCGTTATGAATGCCGCCACCGGACTGGATTGTCGTATTGCCAGAGACCGTGCTGTTGATGATGTTCACAGTGCCTGCATTGTAAATGCCGCCTCCGAAGTTTGCCATATTGAAGGAAACCGTGCTGTTGGCGATGGTCAATGTGCCACTCAGGTTGCAAATGCCACCGCCCTGGCCCGTAGGATTGGTTCCGATGCCATTCCCCGCACTAATTGTGACCCCGCTAATCGTGAGGCTGGCAGCTCCGGTGGCGAACACCCTGCTGGCATTGTTCCCGCTGATGGTCAGCAGATTCGCGCCCAGCCCCTGAATCGTCAGGTTCTTGAATATCCCCAACTCTCCCGTAGTCAGCGTGATCGTGCCGGTCGCGTTGTTGGCAAACGTAATCGTGCTACCAACGCAGGCGTCGGCAATGGCTTGGCGCAACGAGCCTGCGCCGCTGTCATTGTTGTTTGTAACGATGGGATTCGTTAAGCAAGTGACGGTGAGCGTGAAGCTGGTACTGTTCGTCGCACCACAATTGTCGGTGGCCGTCACGGTTACGATGTGATCTCCGCCCAGGCCAGCATTGCTGATCGTGACGACACCCGTGGCCGGGTTGACACTGAGGCCGCCTGTGAAGCTGGGAGATGTAGTGCTGATGCTGTTGATTGAACCATTGTCTGAAGGCGGAACGTTCGGCGGGACGGTTGTGCTGCCACTACCATTTACACTCGCAGTCAAATACGTGCCGAGCGTCGGTGGCGCGTTCGCGTTCACGGTAACGGTCAAAGTCGCATTGGTGGACAAGCCACCAGGATCGGTCACTGTCAGTGTGAAGCTGGCAGTCGTTGCGTTGCATGCTGCGACTATATCGGCTGTCACCACACCTGCATTGTTTACGCTGATGCTGGAGACGGTAACGCCGTTGACAGTCGCGCTGCCATTGATCGTGACGGTTAAGGCGTTCTCGGCATCCTCGGTGTCATTGACGTTGGCGATGGTTGCGTTCACGGAAGAACTGCCTTCCGTGAGCGTGAGGCCAACGGGACTGATGGTTGGTGTCGTGCATTGGCTGCAAGTATTGAGCAGGATTGAGACGTTGTGGCTCCAGTAATTCACCACCGCGAGGTCGGGCTTCTCATCACCGTTGAAGTCCCCAACCGCAACAGAGCGCGGGCCCGATCCTGCTCCGAAGTTGGCAGGCGCTCCGAATGATCCGGCACCCGTGCCGAGGAGGATCGAGGCGTTATTGCCGGCGTAATTTGCAACAGCGAGGTCGGTCTTTCCATCGCCGTTGAAATCACCAAGCGCGACGGAGGACGGACCCGACCCCGCGCCGAAATAAGTGGCCGCTCCGAATGAGCCAGCGCCAGTGTTGAGGAGGATCGCGACGTTGGCGTTCGTGTTGTTGTCGTTTACGATGGCCAGGTCGGGCTTGCCATCAGCGTTGAGGTCCCCGATGGCAACGGAGAACGGGCCACTCGCCGCCGCAAAGTTCGTTGCGGCACCGAATGAACCATTGCCGCTGTTGAGGAGGATCGAAATGTTGTGGCTGCCAGTATTCGCCACGGCGAGGTCTTGCTTGCCGTCGCCGTTTAAGTCGCCTATTGCAATAGATCGCGGATTCGTCCCCACCGCCAAGTTCGGAGCGGCGCTGAAGGAGCCGGAGCCATTGTTGATGAGAATGGAAACGTTGTTGGAGTCTTGATTCGCCACCGCTAAGTCGGCCTTACCATCGCCGTTTAAGTCGCCCATCGCAATGGACAGCGGGTGCGTCCCGACGGCGTAGTTTGTAGCAGCACTGAAAGAGCCATCGCCGACGCCCAGCAGGATTGAGACGCTGTGGCTGGAGTGATTCACGACTGCGAGGTCGAGAATCGTGTCGCCGTTGAGATCACCCATTGCGACGGAGACCGGCCCTCCCTGCGCGGCGAAGTTTGTCGCGGCCCCGAAGGAACCGTCGCCATTGCCGAGAAAAATCGAGACCTGGCCGAAGGTGTTCCCATTGTTATCCGCCACCGCGAGGTCAAGCTTGCCATCGCCGTTGACATCGCCGACTGCGACCGAGTGCGGGTTCCATCCCCCAGCGGCAACTGGGTAGTTAGTGGCGGAGCCAAAGGACACGCCTTGCGCAAAACTGATGGCGACCGGGAGCAGGGCAGCCAGTAGGCTGAGGGTTAGTATCCCAATCCCGATCAGTCCTAGCCGATACGTGCCTTTCCGTAATTCAGGTTTCATAAATGCGACGGTTAATAGTGCCCAAATGCGCGCGGCTCTGGTAGTAATGGTTTTCATAACTTTTTCCTTCGTCTAAACAAATACCCTTGGGATGCTGAGTGGAAGAGGTCACAGGTAGCGTGTGACCTCTTGGCCGAACAATTTTTCAAACACCTTCTGAACCAGTTAGGGATCGAATTGGTTTTTCGCTCAGCGCATTGAGGTATCGCGCGTGTTCTTTTGCACGGCACTGATCGCAAACAAGCTCAGGACAAACGACATGGCAAAGAAGCCTTTTTCGCTCAGTGTGAGCGTGGCATTGATTAAGCCCACCGTTAACAGCAGGAGCGTGAGCAGCGTCGAGAACCAACTCAGCCCCAAATAAATGGGTGTGACGGGAATCCCTTCGGTTTTATCGCGCACGCTCTTTTGCACCGAGACGGCGGCGAACAAGCCATACATCAGGACAGTGAAATAGTAGCCCTTTTCGTTCAGTTGCATGGAGGCGTTCCAGAGGCCGACTAAATAGGCTCCCATGCCCACGACGAGGGCGGCCCAGGAAGCGCCCAGAAAGGCGGCGGATGGTTTATGTGCTTGGGTGTTCAAAATGTAGTGTTCCTTGGCGGATGGGTTTTGTAATTCGGTGTTCATTTTTCCTCATTAGGCCGACGGGACTGAAATTTGCTGATTGAGAGAGTCGCAGGCGCACTTTCCGCAGGGGGAGAAAAGCGTTTGTGCCAGCGTTCCGATAAACAAAAAAACTTGCTCAGCCCAGAAAGCGATAAAAAGCGATAAAAAGGCTCATGCTCACGAAAATATTTCGTAACAGCCTCTTCGTCGCAGCGCGACGCCTGATTTTAGACGTGGGTTTCAACCCACGTCTAAAGTCAGCCGCTGCTTCCTGCGCCCTAGCCCTTGATAAATCTTGCTTTTAGGCATATTTCATGGGGTGTTGATTTGTCTTGGAAGCCACTCAGTTTACGAAAACATAGAGAAAGCCAATGAGTCAGGAGCGCTGGCAGCAGATCAGAGATCTCTTTGATGCAGCGAAAGAAATCGAGCCGGATGCGCGTGCCGCCTATTTAGCGGCGGCGCACGGGGATGAACTGGTGCGTACGGAGGTACGCAAGCTGCTCGCGGCGTTGGAGCAGGCAGGCGATTTTATTGAACGGCCTGCGGCATTCTCGCTCGTTGATTTGCCAATTGAACCCAATGAACTCACCACCGCTGGTCGTCGCATCGGGCCGTATCTAACGTTGCGGGAGATTGGGCGCGGCGGGATGGGCGTGGTTTGGCTGGCGACCCGCGCGGACGATGCGTATCAGAAACAAGTTGCCATCAAGCTGGTGTGGCCGGGCCCGGAGAGCGGCGAAGTGCTGCGCCGCTTTCGGCAGGAGCGGCAGATTCTGGCGAATCTGGAACATCCCAACATCGCGCGGATGCTGGATGGCGGGACGACGGAAGAAGGCTGGCCTTATGTGGTGATGGAATATATCGAAGGGCAATCCATCACTAACTACTGCACTGCGCATCAGCCTTCGCTCAACGAACGCTTGCAACTCTTTCGCACCGTCTGCGACGCCGTGCAGTACGCGCATCAAAACCTGGTCGTACATCGTGATCTCAAGCCGGGCAATATTCTGGTGACGGAAGGCGGGACGGTAAAGCTGCTCGACTTTGGCATCGCCAAGTTGCTCAACCCGGATTTGAGTCCTGACGATTCTGCCTTCACGCGCACGGGACTGCATTTGATGACGCCGGAATATGCCAGCCCCGAACAGGTGCGCGGCGAGGTGATTACCACTGCCAGTGATGTGTATTCGTTGGGCGTCGTGTTGTATGAGCTATTGACGGGACAGCGCCCGTATCAATTCAAGAGTCGCTCGTTGCCGGAAATCGAGCGCGTGATCTGTGAACAGGAACCGGCGCGACCGAGTACAGCAGGGATGAGGGATGAGGGCGAAGGGATGAAGCGGAAGAAGCGATTTTCATCCCATCCCTCATCTCTTGTCTCCTCCCTCCGAGGTGATCTCGACAACATTGTCCTGATGGCGCTGCGCAAGGAGGCGCGACAACGCTATGGTTCGGTCGAGCAATTGAGTGAAGACCTGCGGCGGTATCTGGCGGGTGAAGCGGTGCTGGTGCGCAAGGACACGCTCGGCTATCGGGCCGGCAAGTTCGTGCGGCAGCATCGCATCGGCGTGGCGACCGCAGCCATCATTTTCATCACGCTGCTCGGCGGCATTGTGGCGACTTCCTGGCAGGCGACAGTGGCGCGGGCGGGCGCACGTGAGAATCGCCGGTTGCTCTATGCTGCCCAAATGAACCTGGCGCAACAGGCTTGGGAAACGACGAATATTGCGCGCCTGCGAGATTTAGTAGAAAGTCACCGACCGCCGCCGGATGCGTCATCGTCAGAAGATTTGCGCGGCTTCGAGTGGTATTACCTGTGGCGACTTTATCATCACACGGGCGAACGCCTCAGCTTGCGACATACGAAAGAAGTTTGGTCGGTGGCGTTTTCCCCGGACGGCAAAACAGTAGCGACGAGCGATGATAACAGTCAGGTGAAGCTGTGGGATGCCGCGACCGGACAGGAGTTTCGCACACTCAACGGTCACACGAATACTGTTTGGTCGGTGGCTTGGTCACGGGATGGGCAAAAGCTGGCGACGGCTAGTCATGACAAAACGGTGAAATTGTGGGACGCGGAAACCGGGCGAGAACTGGTCACGCTCAGAGGACACACCAAGCGCGTCAATGTGGCGGTGTTCGCGCCGGATGGCAAAACATTGGCGACAGGCAGTGATGACGGCACGATGCGTGTGTGGGACGCGGTGACGGGTAGTGAACTACGGACGATTCAGAGCCGCGCGACCTGGGTTCGGTCACTGGCCTACTCGCCGGATGGCCGCACATTGGCGAGCGGGCTTTCTGATGCTGTCAGGTTGTGGAATGCGAGTACGGGACAGGAACTTCGCACCTTTGATGCGCCAGTGGGGATGGTCTGGTCAGTCGCTTTTGCACCGGACGGCGTAACGCTGGCGTCCGGTGGCAATGACCGCACGGTACATTTGTGGGAAGTTCAGACAGGGCAAGAACTCGCAGCGTTCAAGGGGGCCAGCGAAATCCGCGCGGTTGCCTGGTCGCAGGATGGGCAACGTTTGGCGAGCGGCAATGCGGATCGCACGGTGAAGTTATGGGATGTGACCAGCAGGCAGGAACTCGCCACGCTCAAAGGACATTTGGGGCAGGTCTGGTCGGTCGCCTTTGCCCCGGATGGAAAAACCTTAGCCACGTGCGGCGATGACTTTACGGCCAGATTATGGGACCTCGTAATGGCATTGGAAATCACTACGCTTAAGTCCGGTTTGGGGGGCGCTATCGCATTTTCGCCCGACGGCAAGCGGCTGGCGACGGGCAACGCAGTGGGCAATATCGCCAAGTTATGGGACGTGGCGACGGGACAAGAACTTGCTGCTTACCACGGACATACTTATCTGGTTCCGGCGGTCGCCTTTGCGCCCGATGGAAAAACGTTGGCGACGGGCAGTGCCGACCGCACCGCAAAGTTGTGGGATGCTCTCACGGGGCAGGAACTGGCGACCTTGTCGGGACATTCGTCCCAAATCAGTGCCGTGGCGTTTACACCGGATGGGCGTAAGTTGGCGACGGGCAGCTTCGATCACACAGCAAAACTATGGGACGTAGCGACAAAGCAAGAACTCGCCGTGCTCAAAGGGCATATCCACATCATCATGTCGGTCGCGTTCTCGCCCGATGGCACAAGGCTGGCAACGGGGAGTTATGATCTGACGACGAAGTTGTGGGACGTGACGACAGGGCGTGAGCTGGCCACGCTCAAAGGTCATCTCAAACCGATTCTCGCGGTCGTCTTTGCGCCTGACGGCAAGACGCTTGCGACAGGCAGCGCCGATAGTACCGTCAAGTTATGGCAAGTGAGTACCGGGCGGGAACTCATGACGATCAAAGGACACGCGGGACACGTTCGCTCCATCGCCTTTGCGTCGGATGGAAAGCGCCTGGCCACTGGTAGCAGCGAAGGCATCGTCAGATTATGGGATGTGGCAACGGGGCAGGAACTCCTTGCCCTCAAAGGACACACAGATGAGGTGACTGCGGTAGCTTTCTCCCCAGACGGGCAACTCCTGGTGAGCGGCAGCAAGGATGGCACGATGCGGTTCTGGCGTGCGGCGACGCGCCAAGAGGTCTCCAATTCAGATAAACCGTAGCCCAAGAACAATAACATTTTCCATTGTTCATTTGTCATTTGATATTTTTCATTGGCAAGCGCGATTCTTACTGGCGGGTGCGCTCCTAACCATGACGAATGATAAATCGCAAATGGAAAATGAAACGCTACGTCTTATGTCAGAAGCCAACCCCAAAGAATTCACGACCCTCCTGTCCGAGTATCATCGCGGCGATCAGGAAGCCGCGCAGCAATTAATCACGGTCGTTTATCAAGAACTGCGACACTTGGCACAGTACTATCTTCAGCAGGAACGCCCTGATCACACATTGCAAGCGACAGCACTTGTTCATGAAGCATATCTTCGACTCTTCTCTGGCGAAGGCGACTTTGAGTGGCGAGATCGGGCGCATTTTTTCTCCATTGCTGCGCGGCAGATGCGTCGCGTACTCGTGGATTATGCGCGGCATAGAAATGCGGAAAAACGATTTGGCGGAGCCATCAAATTCTCACTGGATGAGATTACCGGAGAATCTTTTAAGAAAGATGAGGAGATCATGGCATTGGATGAAGCCTTGCGCCAATTAGAGGTGATTGCTCCACGTGCCAGCCAGATTGTTGAGTTGCGCTTCTTTGCGGGACTGCTTGAAAAAGAAGTGGCAGAAGTGCTTGGCATCTCTCTCTCCACCTTCAAGCGCGATTGGGACTTTGCCAAGGCCTGGCTTTTTAATCAACTCCGAAATTCTTAGATTTTAAATACTGATTTATTGTGAGAGATAGGGTCAAATGCGGTGGAAATACTTTTTCAGCCTCCGCGTCTCTTGCCATTGAATTATTCGACAAATTCAACCTTAACCTGCTTTGGAATCACGCCTGCTTTGAAGCCTTCATCCAGCAACAACTGCACCGCTTTTTTATCCGCTTCCGTATAGCCGAGCGTACTTTTATTGACCCACATTGCCACAAAACGATCTGCGGTTTCGACTTCCATGTCACGGGCAAATTGCATCGCGTAATTTAACGCGGCTTCGCGGTTGTCCATCGAATATTGAATGCTGCGATGAAGCCATTTGGAAACTTCTAATTGTAGCTCGCGCCCCAGATCGCGCTTGATGCAATTTCCGCCCATCGGCAACGGTAATCCGGTTTCTTTTTTCCACCACACGCCGAGGTCTACAATTTTATCCAGACCGTCTTCGTGGTACGTGAGTTGACCTTCATGAATCAGCAAACCCGCATCAACATTGCCTGCTTTGACTTCATCAATAATTTTGTCAAATTCTACGACCACGTATTTGAATTCCGGTAAATACAATTTCAACGCCAGAAACGCGCTGGTCAACGTACCGGGAATCGCTATCGTCATGTCTTTGAGCCGGGACGCGGGAACCGGTTCACGGGCGACAACAATCGGGCCGTAGCCGTCGCCAATGCTGGCTCCGTGCGGCAGCAAAGCGTAGTTGTCGGAAATGTGCGCGTACGCGTGAAACGACACGGCGGTCACGTCAAATTCCTGCGTCGTCATCGCAATTTGATTGAGCGATTGAATGTCTTTCAGGACATGCGTGAATTCCAATTCGCCCGTGTCAATTTTGTCAGTGGCGAGTCCATAAAACATGAACGCATCATCAGAATCAGGACTGTGGGCAACTTTGATTTGTCTACTCATAAAGGTGGTCGGTGGTCAGTGAACGGTGGTCGGTTTATGGTTCCGACTACGCAGTTAATTTTGCCGTCGCAACGGCGTGGAGAATAAAATTCAAAACACCAAAAAGTTTAGGGAGATGATCTACGGTGTAGCTTTCAATATTTTTTGTGAAGATCGTTTCAACGAGCTTGCCGAATTCCCAAAGTTTGCCATCGGTGACAATTCCGTAGACCGCAAAACCATCGTTCTGATTGATTTTCTGGGCGGCAACTAATTCCGCCAGACACTGTCCCCAGCCCTGTTCGAAATCATTTTTCTTAGCCTCGGCAATGACGACCAATGGTGTTTCAAGCACTGTTTTTCCAAGCGCAGATTTCGTCGCAATCAGATAATCAGGAGTCCCGGTTAGACGCTCATTATAAGTGATAGATTTTTGAATCCAGAGCGAATAGGCATCGTTATAACGTTTATAAATTTCGCGCAGGATCGGAAAAATAATGGCTTCCGTGCGCGCCGCTTCAGATGTATAAACGTCAATATTTTCAAGGCTGAATTCAAATTCTTCTTTGAAGCTCGCAGTCAGTGCAATCTCTTCAGCTTGAATAAAATTTTCTTCTTCGTAGCGAATGCTAAATTCTTTTTGTACTTGAGAAATATTTTTGAAGTCACTGAATGCCATAAATAAAACCTCGAAAGGTGTGCGGTGGTCGGTTCGTGTAACGGACAGTACTCGTTAATGCAAAGCAACCGCGAACCATAGATATGCGAATTTTTTGCCTTTAACCGACCACTGATCACCGACCACCGACCACCGCTTCATACTCTTTAAATGAATTATAAACCGTATCACGCTCAACGGCAGTGAATCCGGCTTCTTGAATTAAGTGAATAATTTCTTTCTTGCTGGCTTCGTTTTCGCCCGGAGCTTCGACCAAATAGGATTCCATTAATTCGCCGCCACCGGTAATGGTTCCGTCGAAATCGTTGGCTCCAAAATGCAGCGCGGTTTGCGCTAATTTTTTGCCGAGCATAACCCAATACGCTTTGATGTGATCGAAGTTATCGAGCAGCAAGCGCGCTACGGCGATGGTTTTCAAACTGTCAATTCCTGACGGCCCCGGCAAATAACTGAGCTGTGTACCCGCCGGATAAAACGCCAGTGGAATGAAGCATTGAAAGCCGCCAGACTTGTCTTGTTGTTCACGCAATTTTACGAGATGGTCTACCCGGTCTTCGTGATTTTCGATGTGACCATACAGCATGGTTGCGTTGGTTTTGATCTTCGCCTGATGAACTTTGCCAGCTAAATCCAACCAGCGTTGCCCATCGGTTTTGTGCGAGCAAATTTGATCGCGGACGCGCTCGTGAAAGATTTCCGCGCCGCCACCGGGACAGGAATCCATTCCCGCTTCATGCAGTTTTTGGATGACTTCTTCGTCAGACATTTTGTAAAAATTCGCAAAGAAATCTATCTCCACCATGGTGAATGCTTTGAGGTGCATAGCGGGAAATTCACGCTTCAAAGTCGAAAGTAAATCGGTGTAATACGAGAAGGGAAGTCGCGTATTTAATCCGCCAACAATATGTAATTCGGTGGCTCCCTGTGCTTGTGCTTCACGCGCCATCGTCAGGTTTTCTTCGATGTTGTGCGTGTAGCCACCTTCCTGGTTATGCTTCACAAAAAAGCCGCAGAATTTGCAATCGGCATAACAAAAATTCGTCGGATTTAAATGGCGATTGACATTGAAATACGTCTTCAAACCGTGCTTGCGGCGACGCACAATATCGGCGAGTCGCCCTACGCCATGCAAATCGTTGGAGGCGAATAAGGTCACGCCGTCCTCAAAGCTCAGGCGTTCATCGGCGTGTACTTTTTCAGTGATAGATTTGAGTTTTGGGTCAATAAAAAAATCGTTCATAAAATTTTTAGCCTACCAAAATCGCTTTGGTTCCGATCATCCCGAAGGGATCAAAAGATGGTAGCCAGAGGTAAGCGAAGCGCCACCTCTGGAACGTTACGAAAATTATTCCGCGCCCTGAAAGTGGCGCGAAGATATTCACCACAAATATTGTTCATCATATTCGATACAACCCGCCTCCAACATTTCAATGTATTCCTCTTGAAATGATTTTTTCCTGTGATGTTCTTCCTGTTTTTCGATATATCCGCTTACCGATTTGAGGCTTGTTGGACTGACCGTATAGGCTCCATATCCTGGCTGCCAGCTAAACAGCTTTTTCTGCAATTCCTCGTGTACCCATTCGCTTGAGCCTTTTTTGATTTCTCGCAGCACGTCAGCCAGACAATGTGTAGCTTTCAATCCAATCAGGAGATGTACATGGTCTTCAATCCCACCAATTTTAACCGGGACTCCTTGAAGTTTTTTCACGATTCCACCGAGGTAGGAATGAAGATCATTGCGCCATTCTGTATTAATCATTGAGATTCTATCTTTAGTGCTGAACACTAAATGGTAATGCAGGCTTGTATGAGTAGACGGCATATATTTTCTTTCTTCGCACTACCTTCGGGGTGCGGGTTGTGTGTTGCTCTATACCAGAGGCTGCGAGCCTCGCGGCTCTTGCCACTGGCTACCATCTTGATGCGCCTTCAGCGCAGAAAGCCATCATTGCAGATAGAAGCTATGTAATGTCTGTATGTTCATTTTAATAATTTCTTAATCAATTTCTCTGCTTCTTTCCTGTCCATTTCACCTGCGGCGGATTGCACTTCTGTTGCGAAAACTTCGCCTTCGGATTTCATGTTTTTTCCTTCGATTAATAATGAAAACGGCGTTCCCCATTTGCGCGTATCGCCGCATTGTTTGCGATACGCAAAATGAGTAGATTTTTCACGCGCTTTCTCATCGGTGTTTTCAATACAAATCGGATAGGTCGGCTGATGCGTTTTGATGAAATCTTTAACTTCCTGCTCCGAAGAATAATTGCAGACACCAATGACAGCTAAACCTTTGTTGCCGAATTTTTTCAGCAAATAGGTAATCGTTTCGTAATCGTGATTGCTGTTTTCGCACCACGCCGCGAAGTACGTGACAAGGACTAATTTCTTTCCTTTAGCAAACTCACGCAAGCTGACTTTTTGACCTTCAATTGAAGTTGGCAAGGTGAAATTTTTGTACTCCAGCAGATGACTTTGATAGGTGACAAGCTGATGGTCTACCTCGTCTTTCAAGGCTTTTTGGGCATTGAGCGGGAGGCTTATCGAAAATAAAATTGCGAGTAATAAAAGTTTCATTTGATTAAAAAAATATCTGCCGCAACGGTGAGAAATAAGACGATGCTCACAAAAGCATTCGTCGTAAAAAATGCTGCATTCAAACGCGAAAGGTCATTAGCTTTTACAATACTGTGTTGATAAATAAGCAAGACGGCAGTAACAAAAATTCCAAACAATCCAATCCAATGCAACCCTGTCAAAGTATAAACCGCTAACAAGGCTGCAAACATTCCCAGATGCAAAATTCGCGCTACCCATAAAGCCTTGGCGATGCCGAGCTTTTGCGGAATCGAATTCAATCCTGACTTCACATCAAATTCGTAATCCTGACAAGCATAGATAATATCGAAGCCCGCTGTCCATAACATTACGGCAAGGCTTAATAATAACGGCACTGGCGAATGAATGGCTCCGCGCACGGCGATCCAGGCTCCCGTTGGCGCGATGCTCAGACACCAACCCAAAACCAAATGCGAAAGGCTGGTAAATCTTTTTGTATAGGAATAGAGCAGCACCGAAGCCAGCGCAATCGGTGACAGCAGCAGCGTCAAACGATTTAATTCAAAAGCAGCAACAAAAAATAAGGCTGACGATGCAACGGTGAAGAACGCGACAAAATTTGCGCTGAGCAAGCCAGCCGGAATTGCGCGTGTCGCCGTGCGCGGATTTGCGGCATCAATCTTTTTATCCGCCAAACGATTAAAAGCCATCGCTGCCGACCGCGCCCCGACCATGGCGACGACAATCCAAAGAATTTGCCAAGCCGAAGGCAAGCCCCGCGCCGCGAGAACTGCACCGAGAAATGCAAAGGGAAGCGCGAACAAGGTATGTTCGATCTTGATCATTTCCAAAGTTATTTTCAGGCTCTTGAACATAAATTTTTAGACGAACAAATCCTCAGCTTGATGCCATTCGTGCGCAACATTTCTCATCAATAAAGCGTGGTCGAATTCGATGCTGCCTTTTGGAAATTTTTCTTCATCAAAGAAGTAACTGGAATGAATGTGGTTGATTTTTAAGGGTTCGACGCACCATTCTTTTGTTTCGAGCGTGAGTCCATCTAAACGATGCGGATCGCTGGTCACAGAATATCCAAGCGCACCGCCTTCAAAGAATTTTGAGGAATCCGCCAGCGAATTAAAAATTGAAGTCGCAGGCAATTCGTCGGTAATTTCTCCGTCAATTCCTAAATTGACAGAGCCGTCATCTGATTTCATTTCGAGCTTGATTGTCGAAGCAGTTTCATCAATTTCAAAGCTCGCGTGATGATGTTCACCGGGGAAAATTTTCCCCCCAGCGAGATGATTGAGCCTTGATCCAGTATCGCGTCGAACAATGAACACACCTTCGCGAGGTTGATTTTCTTCATCCCAAAACACAGCGACACGATGAGCCGCATTTTCGCTATTGATGCCGACGAATTCAGGCGTAAATTTTGGGCGAATATGTTCCAGACGAATCAGGCAAATTCCGGCGATGGCGAACCCGTTATGCAATTTCAGGCGAAAGCGCGAAGGGATTTGACGTTGCATGACTTGCGGATCAACGCGAAAATTGGCAAGAATGCGGCGATGAATTGTTCCCTGAATGGTCGGTAATTTCATTTTTTCACGCTCCCCGCCCACCGCGTTTTTTGTTCATGCACGACTCCTAAATGATCTAATAAACGAGCCACAAAATGATCAACTAAATCATCAATTGTCTCTGGAAAATGATAAAAGCTCGGCATAGCGGGAACAATTCTCACACCCATTTTTGCGAGCTTTAACATGTTTTCCAGATGAATCGCATGCAGCGGAGTTTCACGCGGAACCAATATTAACGGGCGATTTTCTTTCATCATGACATCCGCTGCACGATGCACGAGGTCACGCGCAATGCCCGTAGCAATGCATGCCAGTGAACTCATACTGCACGGTACAATTACCATTGCATCGGAAAGATAAGAACCGCTGGCAATCGAAGCGCCAATGTCGGCAGCAGGATGAGGAATAATTTTATCGGAAGCTGCGCCGATCAATTCGCGGACAACTTTGGGTTCTGTGCCTGCGACATTGATGCCAAGTTCTTCACCGACGACGCGGACGCCGGCTTTGGTGATGACCAGATCAATTCTGGCGACATCGGAGCATTCATTCAAGCGCTGCAAAAGTTTTTGCGCGTAAATTGAACCGCTTGCTCCTGTGATGCCAACCGTGATTGATTTCATCTTCCTGCTTTCAGTGCTATAAAGTTCTTTTTCCACGACCGAAGTATAAGCCTGTAAAATGGCGATTATGTCACGAAAGTATGGATCATCAAAACTTGAAAGAATTACTGTTGCGCTTTCAAACCGGCGAAACAACCGTTGAAGATGTCATCGAAAAACTGAAAGGTTTGCCGTATGAAAATCTCGGCTATGCAACTGTAGATCATCATCGCGCCATTCGGCAGGGTTTCCCCGAAGTGATCTTCGGGCACGGTAAAACTCCTGAGCAAATTGCCGGAATTGCAGAACGGTTACTCGCGCATGCTGGTAATGTTCTGGTCACGCGCACTAACCTGCAAGCTTTTGAATTCGTACTGAAAATCAGCCCTGAAGCCGTTTTTCATGAATCCTGCAAAGCAATTTCCGTGATTCGGGATCGAACGGAACACGGGAAGGGAACTATCGCTATTGTGACCGCCGGGACTTCCGATATTCCTGTGGCGGAAGAAGCGGCATTGACGGCTGAAGCAATGGGCAATCGTTTATTAAAATTGTTTGATGTTGGAGTCGCGGGAATTCATCGGTTGCTAAGTCAACGTGAAATCCTGCAATCAGCCAGAGTGGTTGTTTGTGTCGCAGGGATGGAAGGTGCGTTGCCTTCGGTGGTCGGAGGATTAGTCAGTGTTCCGGTTATTGCCGTGCCGACGAGTATTGGTTACGGCGCAAGCTTTGGCGGAGTCGCGGCTTTGCTGGGAATGCTGAATTCCTGCTCTTCCAATGTCACTGTCGTCAATATTGATAATGGTTTTGGTGCTGGTTACGTGGCGAGTTTGATTAATCGAGGGTAGGCTGAATTCGTGCGCACAAATTTAATTCATATACTTTGATTTTTTCTCGGAAGAGTTCAACCATTCAGTATATGTCATAAGTGCCAGCACGATCTGCTGGTGACGAGTTGGCGTAGCGCTCCATTGCCGGTAGATTGCTACATTAACCGCTCGTTTAGCTCTTTGGCGTGAAGGGGTTGATAGTACCCAGTGAGCTATCAGCCCTTTCTTTTAAACTCTTACCCAAAAAATCCCACCAATCAAAAATCCCTACAAACCAATCAATTCAATTTTTAAACACAAGATAAATATTAGTTTCGCAAGTCACTTGAACGCACTTCTAAGTGAAAGCTGAAAGGTATTACTGTCAAAGTGAGGAAGAAATCAGGAGTGTATTGAGAACACAACGCTGGTGGTAATGTTTCAAAAAACCGATGAAAGTGATTAGAATCTGCCCCGTTAGTTTCCAATCACTTTCATCGTAACCAATGAAACTACTACCGAAAAAGCAAGATCATTCTACCGGTCAATTTGCGTTAAAGCAAGTTAAAATTTAAAGTATTTATTTAACTTGTTGATAGTAAAGAGAATATTGCTTTAGTTTGTTTTAATAATTCTTTTTAATTTTGAAGAAAGTTTTTTCGGGCGTTATAACTTCTTATTCCTCAACAGGTTGACGATAGCGGGTTTTTTAACGATAATCTCGGCACGGTTTAACTTGAAATTACAATTTCTGTCACTTTGAATACTTCAAGCTGGAGGCAGTTTCGATTCAGCTCTTTTGATTGGTGGATGAAGCACATGCGAATTGATCTGGTGGATTGGATTGCCTTAAATATGGTACGTGGAATCGGACCGCGGACGGCGAATTTATTGTTGGATCGTTATGGCGCACCTGCGAATATCTTTGCGGCTCCGCTGGAAGCGTTGTTGCGCGATGGTTTGAAGCCTGACACTGTCGCACAATTGAAAAATACGGAAATCCTCGCCAAAGCCGAAGCCGAGATTGAACGCCTTGAATCGCTCGGCGCAAATATTATCACGCTGGATGATGACGAATACCCCGAATTACTCAAAGAAATTTACGATCCGCCGATAGTGCTTTACGTGAAGGGCGATTTATCCAGCGCGTTAACTCGTCCTGCGATTGGCGTTGTCGGTTCGCGGCGATGTTCGACCTATGGCGTCAATGCGGCGAATTTTCTGGCGCGGGAATTAGCGGCGCAGGGCATTTCAATCGTTTCGGGATTAGCGCGGGGCATTGATGGAGCTTCGCATCGTGGAGCTATCGAAGCCGCCGGAAAAACAGTTGGCGTGATCGGCACAGGCTTGGATGTCATCTATCCCAAAGAACATAAAAAGCTAACGGATGAAGTCGCTGAAAACGGCGCAGTTGTTTCAGAATTTCCGTTAGGGACTCCGCCGCTGGCACAAAATTTCCCCTATCGAAATCGCGTTCTCAGCGGTCTGTGCTTCGGGATATTAGTCGTTGAAGCCTCTGAACACAGCGGCTCATTGATTACGGCACGCCTCGCACATGAGCAGGGACGCGAAGTTTTTGCCGTGCCTGGAAATATTACTTCACAAACTTCGTTCGGCCCGAATTTCCTGATTAAGGACGGCGCAAAATTGGTGCAGCAGGCGCGTGATGTGATCGAAGAATTACCGCCGCACATCAAGGAATCTCTGCCCGGATACGCCTTGCCCGAAGGGAAAAAGAAAAAATCAAACGCTTCGGCGCAAATGACTTTTGAAGCGGTAGCGTTAAGTGTGACAGAACAAAAAGTACTGGAATTATTGACCGCTGATTCGGCTTCGCACATAGATCAATTGTTGATGACAAGCGGATTATCGTCACCGGATTTGATGGCTGCATTGCTTGGCTTGGACATGAAAGATAGAATCAGGGAGCTTCCGGGAAAATGTTTTGTCAAAAGGTTATAAGTAGTGCATTTCTTTGATTCGATTCAGGCGTGGTTCAGCAGTGTAGCGACGCAAATAGTTGTCATGCCCGTTTACTGGGCTGCGCCGATGATGGCATTGATTGCCATCGCCGATTCGTCGTTACTCTCACTGCCGGAAGTCAATGACATTATCACCGTCACACGAATTGCTCACAATCCCCACGAAGTCTATTATTTCCCACTTTTTCCAGCAGCCGGTTCGTTGATCGGATGCTTGATTTTGTACCGGATTGCAAGCCAGGGACGCAAATTTTTGACGAGCCGGTTCGAGCCTAAATTGCTGGCGCGAGTCGAAAGTTTATACCGTCGGTGGGGATTATTGGCGTTGGCGATTCCGGCTTTATTGCCGCCGCCTTTGCCCTTTAAAGTTTTTGTGGCAACGGCGGGAGCACTCGGCTACCCCTTACGAAAATTTATATTGACGGTGCTGATTGCCAGATTAATTCGTTATTATTCGTTCGGAATTGCCGCATATTTTTTCCGCGAAGAAGTCTTACAGGCAATTGATTGGATCAAGGAACATTTCCCTGAAATTTTGATTGTGCTATTAATTCTGATTGTCGTCGGGATATTGATCAATTGGTGGATGCGGAGCGCAAAGGCGAATTTGGTTGGTTCTTCGAATGATTAACTCTGCATTTTCAACTCTCAACTTTCAATTCTTTTGCGAGAAATTTGGTTGCTGAACATTGCGGATGAATTTTGGATACCTTTGATTGAGGTTTACATGTTTTTATTACTGAATGGGGTAATGGATTGGTTCAAAAGTCTAAAAGCAGCACTGATTGGTTTCGGTGCGCTGGGGATTTTTTTAATTGCGCTGATGGACGCGGCATTTATCCCGATGCCCGGCGGGCCTGATGTCGTCGTGATTTCACTCTCGATTGCTGCCCCCGCGCTGATGCCGCTGTATGTCTTTGCAGCAATGGCTGGTTCGACGCTTGGTTCACTAATTTTATACTTCGTCGGAGTCAAAGGGGGCGAAGCCGTCCTCAAAAAATTCAGTGAAGAGAAACGCAACAAAGTGCAAAAAGCCCTCGATAAATACGACATCTGGGCAATGTTAGTAGCCGCCGTCATGCCTCCGCCATTCCCGTTTAAGATTTTTGTTTTATCCGCCGGAGCCTTCAAAATGAAACTCTGGCGTTTTGTGGTAGCGATGATTTTAGGACGAGGTTTCCGGTTTATTCTGGAAGGATATTTAGCCGTCCGCTACGGCGATCAAGCGACCGAAATCCTGAAGCACAACGGAGGCAAAATCGGACTCGGCATTGCGGCACTCATCCTGATTATTTTTGTTGTGAAGATGTTGCTTGATCGAAAAAATACTAGGCGGGAATTGGAAGCTTCAAACTAATCTTGCCCTCTATTTCCAGATGTTTTTTCAGTCAGCTTACATATAAATATTTGAAACTCTTTTTATTGACTCTCATGGCTCAACCGCTATAATTTCATTCTTAGTTAAGTTTTTCTCAGTCGGTTTTTTTAAAGAGGTAACCGGATGCGACAAGCTGTCATTATCAGCGCAGCGCGAAGTGCGATTGGAAAATTTCAAGGTTCATTAAGCGACTTCACGGCTCCAGAGTTGGGAGCGTTGGCGATTCGGGCTGCATTGGAACGTGCAAAGCTCGAACCGCAACAAATTGATGAAGCGATTATGGGCTGTGTGTTGCAAGCGGGGCTGGGACAAAATCCGGCGCGGCAGGCTGCGCTCAAGGCAGGATTGCCGGATGCGGTTTCAGCTTTTACTGTCAATAAAGTTTGCGGCTCTGGTTTGAAATCCGTCATGCTCGCGGCGCAGGCGATTGCTTGCGGCGACGGGGAAATTATTGTTGCAGGTGGAATGGAGTCAATGACGAATGCACCGTATTTATTGACGAAGGCGCGTTCCGGCTATCGCATTGGCAACGGCGAAATAATTGATGCGATGATTCACGATGGGCTGTGGTGTGCGATGGATCATTGGCACATGGGCGAAACCGGTGAAGTGGTCGCGGAGAAATATCAGATCACGCGGGAGCTGCAAGATGACTACGCTTTCAACTCGCATCGCAAAGCCTCCGCCGCGATTGCCGCTGGAAAATTTGTAGCTGAAATTTTCCCGGTCAGCCTTCCAAACCGCAAAGGCGATCCGATAATTTTTGCTACAGACGAAGGCCCACGCCCTGATTCATCCTTGGAAGCGTTAGCCAAACTCAAGCCTGCGTTTAGAAAAGAGGGAACGGTCACGGCGGGAAATGCTTCGGGAATTAATGACGGAGCGGCGGCGTTGATTGTGACTTCAGCAGAAACAGCGCGGTCGCTTGGCATTGAACCTTTGGTGCGGATTACCGCACAGGCTACCTCAGGGATTGAACCGAAATTAGTGATGATGGCTCCGGTGGAAGCGACGCGAAAAGTTGCCGCCAAAGCCGGATGGAATTTACAGGAGGTTGACCTGTTTGAATTCAACGAAGCGTTCTCTTCGCAATCCGTCGCGTTGGCGAAAGTGTTAGAACTTGATCCTTCGCGCATCAATGTTAACGGTGGTGCGGTGGCTCTTGGGCATCCGATTGGAGCTTCAGGAGCGCGAGTGTTGACGACGCTGTTGTATGAAATGAAGCGGCGTCAGGTGCGGCGCGGTATTGCCAGTTTATGTTTAGGCGGAGGGAATGCGGTAGCGATTGCGGTTGAGCGATAGGTACAGTACGAGGAGCGATAGCGACTTGGTAAATATTGAGAGTTACCAAGTCGCTATCGCTCCTCGTACCGTACCTATACGAAAGCCCAATTAAAAATATTTTATCTGTACGCTTTGAAATCCTGTTATTCTATCGGATACTACTACTGTTAGTTTTATCCGATAACCTATGATTTACTGTCAAAGTTGCAAAACAGCGAACCCACTCAACATCGAATTCTGCCTGGAATGCGAGACGCAACTTTATATCATCAATTACGTTCCCGGTGAGATGCCGGACTTTGTGGACGCGCCGCTTGAAGAGCATTTGTTAGAGCGGATCAGTGCGCTGGAATTTTCGCTGCAACGTTGCAACGAACGATTTGAGCAATTGCTTGATCTGGCGCATCAACAGGCGACCGGCAGCTTCTATAATCACATGATGTTAGAGGCGATGGCGGATATTCTGACCGAGCGTGGACTGTTAGATCAGGACGAGCTGGAACAACGCTGGAAAATCCGCATTGCGCGTCATCACGAAAAATCTATTGAACGTGATCGCCTGGATGAACGCTGCGAACGCATCATCAACGGCTATCGCGGCGAAGAAGTTGATCGCTTTGCCGATATGGTTGACGAAGGCGTAGTTTTATTAGGTGAAAATCAAGTGCGACGCGGCTTGCGTTTATTGGAATCTGCGCTTGATCTGGATGAAAATAATTCTGAATTAACTTTTCTGTTGGGTGAATATTCTTTCCACGTCGGCAAAGCGGCGGAAGCCTACGCCTATCTCAATCAAACTTTATCACTGAATCCAACTCATTTCGGTGCTCATTTGTTGCTTGGATTATTAGCCGGAGACGAAGGTGAAACCGAGACGGCCAAAGTACATCTCACGCAGGCGTTGGGGTTAGATAAAAATTCCTTCGCGGCGCATTACGGATTAGGAAGATTACTCGCCCGCGAAAAGAAATTGAGTCAATCGTTGACGCATCTGAAACGCGCTCTATCATTGCAGCCCGCGCCGGAAATGCATTATCTGGTCGGAAGAATTTATTGGGATCAGGGACGCTCGGATCAAGCCTTGAAGCACCTGCAAAAAGCCGTCCGGCTTGATCCGCGCTTTGATGCTGCGCTGTATGAATTAGGGTTGTTATATTGGCAGACGAATCGAACGCACGAAGCGCAGGCGCATTTCCGCGCCGCCTACGAAATCAACCCGCGAATTTCTCATTACCGCGCCGCGCTGCAAGCCAGTGCCGGAGACGAATTGCCAGTTCCACCTGCCATTAACTGGAGCACTTTTGTTCCCACCAGAAAAGCCCGCCACAGCGAATCCCGCTTCATTGAATTACTGCGCCGGGATTTGAATTCATTTTCATTTTTGAGTTTGGATGAGCGGAAGAAATAATAGGAATAACATTTCGCATGAGCAAACGCGCTGCAAAATCAGTTATCCGATTGACCTTGCCGATCTTGCCCGAAGCAGTGAGTGGCGTTGGGGCAGAGCTGATGCGACAGTATCAGGAGTGGCGGCAAAGTTTTCAAACGCCTGCGCAACGAATGATGTTGATCCGCAATATTTGTGACCGCATCGCGGAAGAATTCAGCCCGGAACGAATTATTCTCTTCGGCTCACACGCCTACGGAACGCCAACCATGGAATCCGATCTCGACCTGCTGGTAGTCATGCCTTTTGACGGATCACCACTTTCCCAGGCAGTCAGAATCAGCCGTCAGTTGAAGCTGATGATTCCCCTTGATTTGATCGTACGGACGCGCGAGCAATTGAATGAACGGTTGGCGATGGACGATTCCTTCATGCGTGAGATCGTCGAAAGTGGAAAGGTGATGTATGAAGCCCATCACTGATGAATGGATTGAGAAAGCCGAAGAAGACTGGGTTTCGCTGCTCCGGTCATATCGGGCGCGGAAAAATCCTTCATATAATGTTGCTTGTTTTCACGCTCAGCAATGTGCTGAAAAATATTTGAAAGCTCGGCTGGTAGAAGCGGGAACGGCGTTTCCCCGAACGCATGATTTACTGTATTTACTTTCTTTAGTGCTACCTGTTGAGCCAAGCTGGGGAGCCTTGCAACCTGAATTAGATACGATGAATAAATACGCCATCGCTTATCGCTACCCTGGACAGGATGCCACTAAAACTGATGCCAAAGAAGCCGTGAAAGAATGCCGTAGAGTTCGGGAGATAATTCGTATCACTTTGGGTTTGCCAGTTTGACCTCAAAAGCAGAAACTATTCCCTTTCTACCTGATGTTGTGAACGCAAGCGGAGCAATGCTAATGCTGATCCGCTACGACGATTGGAAAGCGCGTGTACTGTTGAAGCAAACGTCGAAAGGTAGTAGTACCGATGGATAACGAAACGATTGCAATAATGAATGAGGCAGCATTCGATGCACTGGTGGAGCAGTTCATCAGACACGGCGAGGATCAAGTAACGCCACAGACCTTCCTGCAAGTGGTGGCGGATATTACCGAACAGCATCGCCAACAGGAAGTGGAATTGTCGGGGCGTTTCGTCAATGGCGAGATCATTTTTGATCTGCCTGCCCCGCTGCTCGTCGGCACGAACACACTCTACGTCGGCGACACGAAGATTAAACTAAAATTGCGAATGGAAAATGTTCCGGTATGAGAGCCTGCACCATATTCCAAACATCTAACTGCTGAACCGCTTTCGCTATCCGGTGGCAGCGTAATTGTAATTGTTGTGCTCATAATTCTTACCTGCCTTTCAGGTTTGATTGTCTCATTGCCGGGCGAGAGGTTCAATCTTTCTCTGCTCTCTTGTCGCCTCCTACCGCAACCGCTATAATTCTCCTCGCAAATCCAATGACACAACAACACGGAAAGAAATCCAGAAATAGCAGTTGCAATTCGGGGTGAATGGGATATACTCTGTCTCATCCGTGAAACAGTAGTTTTCAAGTATGAAACATTATTAAGTGAAAGGTATATGGTATGGCTCTTGAGCGAACAATTGAACGAACTGACCGCAATGATCGCGCGAAAGCGATTGAAGCGGCGATTGCAAATCTTGAAAAACAATTTGGTCGAGGCACCGTCATGCGGCTGGGCGAAAAGCGCGTAGACGAAATGGAAGTCATCTCCACCGGCAGTCTGGGCATTGATGCTGCGCTTGGAGTTGGTGGCTTTCCGCGCGGCAGAATTATCGAAGTCTACGGCCCTGAAAGCTCTGGCAAGACGACGCTGGCATTGCACGTTGTGGCGCAGTCGCAGAAGCTTGGTGGTATTGCGGCGTACATTGATGCTGAACACGCGATGGATGCGATCTATGCCGAAAAGCTGGGCGTGAAGATTGATGATTTGTTGATTTCACAACCGGATTCAGGCGAACAGGCACTCGAAATTACGGAGGCTCTGGTACGCTCCGGCGCAGTTGATATTATCGTTATTGATTCAGTGGCAGCGTTGACGCCACGGGCTGAATTAGAAGGCGATATGGGCGATTCGCTGCCGGGGTTGCAGGCTCGCTTGATGTCGCAAGCCCTGCGAAAATTGACGGCGGTTGTCGGACGCTCCAATACTTGCCTGGTCTTCATCAATCAAATCCGTGAAAAAATCGGTGTCATGTTTGGTTCGCCGGAAACAACGACTGGTGGTCGTGCGCTGAAGTTTTATTCTTCCGTCCGCGTAGACATTCGCCGCATCGGAGCCATCAAGGACGGCGACAGCGTAGTCGGCAACCGGACGAGAGTTAAAGTGGCGAAAAACAAAGTTGCACCACCGTTCCGCGAATGCGAATTTGATATTGTGTACGGCGAAGGGATTTCCAAGTTTGGCGAAATTATTGATCTGGGCGTTGATAACAAAGTCATTGAAAAATCCGGCGCGTGGTTTTCCTATCGAGGCGAACGCTTAGGGCAGGGACGCGAAAACTCGAAAAATACGTTGCGTGAAAACCCTGAAATGTGCGCTCGTGCCGAAGCCGAAGTCCGTGCGGCTTTGGGCATTGGTGGTAAAGCGGCAGCGGCGGCAGCCGAAGTCATTGCGAGTGAGGCTGAAGCTAAGATTGAAGCCAAAGCAGCTGAAGCCAAGGCGAAGTAAGATTTTTTAGCCACGGTTGTACAGCGGGCTGTTAGCCTGTCTGATGGTTGCGCTACCAAATAATTTGTAGCGTTAACATGGGACGCAGGCTGGCAGCCTGCTGTACGATTTGTGGCTAATTCTTTTATGACTCTAAATAAATTTCTCAATACTTTAAAGCGACCGAAATCTTTGTTAAGCCGTAAGGAATTGCGCTTAACTGAGATGGCATCGTGCGCTGGCTGAGCGGCGAAGCTCACGCCTGGCGTACTCGCTCAAGTTTTGAGCGGCTTACCAAAACAACCCGCGAATGCAAATGTTCTGATTGGCTTCGATCACGCCGATGATGCCGGAGTGTATCGTTTGCGCGACGATTTAGCCTTAGTGCAGACGCTCGATTTTTTTACGCCGATTGTGGATGATCCGTTTGATTATGGACGCATCGCCGCACTGAATTCGATCAACGATGTCTGGGCGATGGGTGGCACTCCGATTACAGCAATGGCGATTACGTGCTTTCCGAAACAAGGCGTAGACTTCGGAATCCTCGCTGAAATTATGCGCGGTGGATTGTCAATTCTCACCGAAAATAATGTCGCCTTAATTGGCGGTCACAGCGTAGATAATGCTGAAATCATGTTCGGCTATTCGGTCACGGGAGTGATTGATCCAAACAAGGTTGCGAGCAATAGCGGCGCACGTCCGGGCGATGTTTTGATTCTGACCAAACCGCTGGGAACAGGGATTATTTCGACGGCGATAAAATTTGAAAAAGCCAAGCCCGAAGTAGCCAAAGCATCACTTGATACAATGTTGACTTCGGCGCGTGAAGCCGCGTTGTTGATGCAGGAATTCAATATCCGCGCCGCCACCGACATCACCGGATTTGGATTGGTCGGACACGCCTGGGAAGTTGCTCGTGCCAGTCAAGTGACCTTTGAATTGATCGCCGACAGCCTCCCGCTTTTACCCGAAGCTTTGGCATTAGCAGGGCAAGGAATGCTGACGCGCGGCGATAAAGTGAATCGTGATTATGTGGGCGCAGATGTGAAAATTGCCGCCGGAGTGAGCCGTCCGCTCCAGAGTGTAATTTTCGATCCGCAGACCGCTGGCGGATTATTAATTTGTGTGGATGCGAAGCAATCAGAGGCAATGTTAACAAGGCTTAGAGCGCATTATCCGCAAGCTGCGGTGGTGGGAATTGTGCGGGAGAAAGAAGAGCATTCGATCAAAGTCTTGTGAAAGAGCGTGACTGGAGCGCAAGCGGGGACGCTTGATGTAGTAAAGACGGTTTCTCGAGCCATTGAGGTAGAATCAATGGTGACAACAACAATTCGTTCTTTGACAGGAGAAACCGT
>JAYVZE010000139.1:0-4192 GCA_043783625.1 Blastocatellia bacterium
ACGGTTTCTCCTGTCAAAGAACGAATTGTTGTTGTCACCATTGATTCTACCTCAATGGCTCGAGAAACCGTCTTTACTACATCAAGCGTCCCCGCTTGCCGCGAGCGCGTGAAACGCCGCTCGCTAACGTAGTGAGGAAGACGTGTGATCGCCAGCAAGTTTCCTCCGCAAAGTTCGTTTGCCTTGCTGCGCTGGCAAACGGCAAGCGAGACGCTTGCGCTCCAATCATCCATCCTCATACCCCTTAAAAAATCCCGCCTGCCCTGAAACCTTTGCCGGATTTCAAGCACTCACCCTAAATTAAATCGAACTTTTTCTGACTTGGAAACGTTTTCGGGGAAGAAATGTACGGCGGGCTTCGTCTAACTGAGATTCAATCAAATACTGGTATTTATGGTGTCTTCTAGCTTAAAATTCGTTATTTTTATATTTATTTGGGGATTCGCTTTTCAGGTTTCGGCGGTAGCGCAAAAAGCTACGAAATCTTCAATTATTCCACCCGAAAAATCCAAACCGATTACCATTACCCGCTTTGCTTCGGCACCGATTATTGATGGCAACCTTAATGACGAAGTTTGGAAAACAGCGGTGATTTTCAAAGATTTCCTGCAAACCCAACCCGGCGAAAACATCGCGCCGGAACAAGCCACGGAAGTTCGCATTGGCTATGACGCGACGAATCTGTACTTCGCGTTTCGGGCGTGGGATGAGCCGGGTAAAGTGCGTGCGACGGTCGCCAAACGGGACAATATTTTTGATGATGATTTTATCTGGCTCACGCTCGACACCTTCAATGACCGACGCAAAGCGTATGCGCTGGCCTTCAATCCGCTGGGTATTCAGGCCGACGGGATTTTTTCGGAAAGCAGTTCCAACAACAATGAAGATTACAGCGTAGACATCGTCATGGAATCAAAGGGACAGTTAGTGGATGACGGATACATCATTGAAGTGGCGATTCCGTTTAAGTCTTTGCGCTATGAAATCGGGAAGGGGAAGAATTGGGGACTCCACTTGACGCGGCGCATCAAGCACAAAAATAACGAACAGAATTCGTGGATGCCGATTGTGCGCGGACAAAACGGATTTTTGAATCAGGCCGGACAGATCACGGGCATCGAAGATATTTCGACCACGCATAATCTGGAAATCATTCCGAGCCTGACTGTTTCAGAAAGTGGTCGCCGCGTTTCCGCTTTACCAGCGGGAGTTTCGCCGCTCACTAATCCCGGACGTTTGGTGAATCAGCCGATCAAGTTTGATCCTGGCGTGACGCTCAAATACGGGCTGACGCCGAACATCACATTGGACTTCACGGCTAATCCAGACTTTGCGCAGGTCGAAGCCGATCAAACCGTGCTGACCGCCAACCAACGCTTTCCGCTGTTTTTTGAAGAGCGTCGTCCGTTCTTTCTGGAGGGCATCGAAATTTTTCAGACCTCCATGCAACCTGTGCATACGCGCAGCATCATTGATCCCGATTACGCCGCAAAAATCAGCGGCAAGCGCGGACGCAATTCATTTGGCTTGATGCTGGCGGCGGATCGCGCACCTGGTAATTACAGCGATGACGAACGCAATGACCTGACCACGCGACCAAACATCGAAAGATTTCTCGACCACAAAGCCTATATCGGCGTGTTGCGTGTCAAGCACGATGTCGGGCGCGAATCCGAAATCGGGATGATCGCCACAAGTTATAACTTCATCGAAAAGCACAATCACCTCGGCGGTATTGACGGACGCTTCAAACTGACTCCGCACGCCGTGGTTTCATTTCAAGCCTTGGGAACCAATTCGCGCCGCTATTTTTACAGCCCTGAGGAAGACAAAAGCATCTTTCGCACGGGCAACGGATTTGGTTACGTCACCACGCTCGATTACACCCAGCGGCGTTTCGGATTTTTCGCCACCAGCGAAGGACGCACACGGGATTACCGCGCTGACGTCGGCTTCACGCGCCGCACGAATTCCAACTTCAGCGGCATCTTCGGGCGCATCACCAGCGACCCGAAGCGCGACACGAAATCGAAGTTGCAAGCGTGGCGACTCTTCGGTCGGACGGCGGGCAATTACGACTGGCAGGGACGCTCACAGCAAATGTTCTCTGGCGGAAATTTCTTTATGCAGTTTCAAAAGCAAATCAATGTCGGCTTCGGCGGCAACCGTCATTACGAACGAATCTTTGAAGAAGAATTTGGACGAAAGCGCACGCTCACACGAACCGGGGCATTTGTCGGTGATTCAGAACGCAGTGCGGTAGGCTACAATTTGTTTACGTTCATAAGTGCCAGCCCCAGCAAAAAATATTCGCTGAATATGGAGATGGGAATGAATACAGCGGAGCTGGATTACGATTTTGGCGCAGGTCAACGCTATCCGCGCATTAGTCCCGCAGCGTTGGCGAATCCCAATGCCGCGCTTGATCCGGGAGTTGGACACGGAAAGTTTCTCTCCGCCAATGTCGAGATTAAGCCAACGAACCCGCTACGCTTTTCGCTGGATTATACTAAAAGCCGCCTGACACGCGATGATACGCAGCGGCTGGCTTATGACGACAATATCTTTTCATTTCGCACGTCTTATCAATTCACGCGTTTTGTGTTCGTGCGCAGCCGTATTGATTACACTACGTTAGGTTCAAGAGTGCGCGGGCAATTCTTGTTTGGATGGACGCCGAATCCGGGCACTTCGTTTTACGCGGGTTACAATGACGATATGAATTATCGTGGTTTCAGCCCTTTCACCGACCGCTACGAACCCGGCTTTCAACGCAACGGCAGAACCTTTTTCATCAAGATGTCTTATTTAATCCGCAAGAGTATCAAGTGACTGGAGCGCAAGCGTCCCGCTTGCTCCGTTTGCCAGCAGAGCGATGCAAACGACCTCGCGCAGGAAGTTAGCTGTTAATCGCATACGTCCTTCGACTCACGCGAGCGGCGTTCCACGCGCTTGCGGGGCAAGCAGGACGCTTGCACTCCAATCGTAGAAGCATCCTTCCCTTTTCATTCCGCATCAAACCCCCGCTTGCATTTATTGAAGCCTGCGCAGTATGCTTTGCCGCACTCCTGCTGTTATTTTCCCAATTGAGGACAACTATGAAATTTTCTACGCGATGCATCCAAATCTTTTCCATCTTGTTGTTATTTGCTGTCTTAGTAAATCAGGTCGAGGCGCAGAAAAAGCGTCCGCGCAAACCACTGAAACGTCCGGCGACGACTGTTGCCACTGAACAAGCCACGCCTTCCCCAACTATCACTAACACCCCGCTCAACCCTTCAAAATCAATTGAGTACGGTTATCTCGCAGGCTACAACGATGGCTACACTTCGGGGAAAAGTGATTATGATGCGAGCAAAGCCAAAGATTTTCAGCGGTCTACGCTTTACACGGACGCCAATCGCGGCTATGAAAAAATGTATGGTGATTTAGGAGAATTTCAACGCGGCTACCGCTTCGGCTATGAACTTTCTTATAACGACGCATATCTTGGGCGTGACCGGAATTATAAAATCCCGGCGAACCTGGAGGCGATGACGACGCCCGCCAATAGCACTCCGATTAGCTCGCAACCGACGATTGCAACGAATAATCATCCGGCGGAAAATTCAAACACTAACGCTGCACCGGTCATTGCGAATGACTCAATCTTCAGAATCCGGCTTGATTCGCAGATTAGTACCAAGACCAGCGCTGTGGGAGACAAATTCACCGCCTTCGTCATTGAGCCAAGAGAATTTGAAAACGCCGTCATTGAGGGACATGTCGCCGACATCAAACGCGCCGGCAAGTTAACAGGACAAACACAACTGTCGCTGGATTTTGATTCGATCACATTCAAGGATGGCACGAACATTCCTTTTCATGCGCAGGTCGAAAAAGTCTACGCCACGGAAAAAGTAAAAACTGTTGACGAGGAAGGTAACGTGCAAACCGGCAGCACGACCCGCGACACCACGATTCGCGGTGCTGGCGGAGCCGCCATCGGAGCCATCATCGGAGGCATCGCCGGAGGAGGCAAAGGAGCCGCCATCGGCGCAATTCTAGGGGCTGGCGTGGGAGCTGGATCAGTTTATGTGCAGGGGAATAAAGACCTGATTTTTGATCCGGGAACTGAATTGTCGGTGCGGACGTTTGGACCGAAAAGATAATCAAATGCAGAAGCCCGCACGTCGTAAGGGCGTTTTTACAT
>JAYVZE010000140.1:0-5016 GCA_043783625.1 Blastocatellia bacterium
AGCGCCCTTACTTCGTGCGGGCTTCTGCAAATATTAATTTTTTTCTGGACAAGACTAATTTTTTTAATCATCATTGCCTGCCATTGTTCGCAAGTGTAGCCAGCTTGCAACCAACTTCTCAATCACACTAATTTTCCTGTTGTTGAGAATATACCCAAAAGTTTAATCGTTATTTTTATCATCAGTGCCTCACAGTTTTGCCAGTCTCCGCCAAAACTACTTGATGATTCTTTCAGCCATTCAAAATAAATTCGTGCTTTGAGCAATCATTTTTTGCCTTCGAGCCTGATGCGAATATTTTCAACCCGTACGAATTTACAAATTTTCGTCAGCACTCTGCCATTCTGCTCAAGGTCACTCAAAAGGAGTCCAATTTATGTTCAGCGGATCTTTGCCTCACTCAAATTTACCCTCGCGTCTTTGGATCAAAAGTAAATTATTACTCACTATTTCTGTTATTTTCTCGTTACTGACCTGTCATTTCACGGGATTTTCTCAGACCCAACCGGGCGGCATCCAAGTTAATAATTTGTCCGCGTTAACGCCTGACGATTTAGTTCTGGCGATTCTGGGGCCAGGCATCAGCTACTCAAATGTTCGATATACGGGCAGCCCGTTAGCGGCTGGAATTTTTTCCGGTGGCGATGGAATTATTGGTTTTGATGGCGGGATCGTACTGGGAACCGGAACCGTGAAAAGCGTCACCGGCCCAAATAAATCTGATACGACGACAACGAATTTGCGTCAGGCAGGCGACCCTGATCTCAACGGAATAGCGAACGGCACACGCGATGCCGCCATCCTCGAATTTGACTTCGTTCCGGCTTATGAACAATTAACTTTTCAGTATGTTTTCTCTTCAGAAGAATACAATGAATTTGCCAACTCGCCTTTTAATGACGTTTTTGCATTTTTTCTGAGTGGCTCCAATGTCGCGTTAATTCCGGGGACTAATATTCCGGTCTCAATCAACACTGTGAATGGTGGCAAGCCTTACGGAACCAACGCCCAGCACCCTCAATTTTACCGCAACAACGATCTGGATGATCCTGGACCCGCGACCATTAACACCGAAATGGATGGCTTGACCGTAGTGCTTTCCGTGCAGGCCAGAGTGAAAGTCGGACAAACCAATCACATAAAATTAGCCATCGCTGACATCGGAGATGCGAGCCTGGATTCCAATGTTTTTATCCGTGCCGGAAGTTTTACCTCAATTGGCAGCGCCGACATGAAAATTACCAATTCGGCCACGTCGTCAACCACTGCTTCCGGTTCGACGATTACCTATAATATCGAAGTTACCAACGAGGGAGCTGAAGATTCTCAAAATATTTTCATGGATAACGCCATCCCTGAAAACACAACGTTCCAATCCATCACACCTTCAAGCGGCTGGACGTGTGAAGCACCAAAACCAAACGTCACCGCGACTGTTATTTGTCATAAATCAGGGATAGTCAATCAGGCTTCAGCCAATTTTGCTGTCACCGTAAAAGTCAATAACAATGTTCCACCCGGCACAACCTTCAGCAGTACGGCTTACGTTTCCAGCGGTACGCCTGACCCTAATCTACAAAATAATATAGCGACAGCAACTATTGTGATCGGGCAAAGCTCCGCGAATTGCGCCACTGGAACTTTTACGGCTGACCCAGCGCAACGAATGGGGGATTATATTTCTTCGCTGGACGCCGGCGATTTGGATGGTGATGGCAAAGCCGATCTCGTCACAGCCAATTATGAAAGCAATTCCATCACTGTTGCTTTAAGCAGTGCGGCTGGAACCCTTGTCACCTATCCCGTCGGCTCCAATCCAAAATTTGTCAAAATCGGAGACCTCAACAATGATGGTAAACCTGACATTGCTATCGCCAATCGCGGCTCCGGCAATATCTCAATATTTCTAAATAACGGAAACGGCAGCTTCACTCCAATGCCTAAAATCAATGGGATGAGTTACCCTTCGTCAATTGCTATCGGTGATTTTAATGGAGACGGGAAAGCCGATTTGGTCATTGCGAACTCCGGCTTGTATAACGTTCTCGTAATCTCAGGCAATAACGATGGAACTTTTAATAACACTTTCAATGTGATTGATTCCTACCCGGATCGTTGCCCGGTTTCCGTCGTGACAGGCGATTTCGACAAAGACGGTAAAATAGATTTCGCTGTCGCCAATCTGGTTTCCTTCACCGTCAACGTTTTCAGAAATAATGGTGACGGAACATTTCAACGTTCGACATTTGCGGTTGGAACCTGTCCGATGGCAATCACAGTGGGCGATTTCGATGGAGATAAATATCTCGACCTCGCCGTCGCCAATTACGAAGACAACACCATCAGCGTCCTGATGAATAATGCGAGCGGTGGTTTTCTCCCGCCCGTTACTTCGCCTGTCGGAAGGCTGCCGAACGCGCTGATCGCGGGAGATTTCAATTGCGATGGAATTGATGAATTAGCCGTCACCAATGCCGGCTCAGGTTTTCTCTCCGTTGTCTCGCGCAACAGCAATGGGCAATTTTCGCGGATTGATTTGCCATCCGACATTGATTTATCGGCAGTCACAATCGGAGATTTTAACGGCGACGGGAAACTGGATATTGCTTCGTCAAATTATTGGCTGGGACGCGTGACGGTGATGCCGAATCAATAAAATCAGTACCCCAATAGGCTTTAGCCTCTTCCTCTTTGCCGCGAAGCTGCTTCTCTGCTCAGCTTCGCGGCGTTTCTTTTACAAATCTTTTTTTATCTTTTTCAAGGCTACTGCATTCATACAATACCGCAACCCGCCCGGCAGCGGGCCGTCCGGAAAGACGTGTCCCAGATGCGCGCCGCAGGTGTTGCATACCGTTTCGACGCGCTGCATTCCATACGCGTTATCTACGATGTAGGCAATGGCATTTTCTTTGACTGGTTGCGTAAAAGAGGGCCAACCCGTCCCGCTTTCAAATTTCTCGCTGGCATCAAACAATAACGTATCGCAGCAAACACAACCGTATACGCCCGGCTCAAAAAGGCTGCACATTTCTGAACTGAAAGCCCTTTCAGTTCCCTTCCGGCGAGTGACCGCGTATTGCTCAGGGGTCAGTTGTGCTATCCATTCTTCTTCTGTTTTCGTCACATTTCCGTCTGGTTCAAGATTCCCGGAATCAGCCAATCGAATCACATCTTTCCATTGCAACATGAAACTCCTTTTGCAAAATAAGCATCGCGGTGTCGTCAGGGCAATCGCGAATGAAGTGGAAAAAACTGAGCGACCCAGCGCGGTACCAGATCACTCAGTTTTATCAAAAAAATAATTACTGCCTGACAGCGGAGGTTGGTGAAGCCGGCTGACTCATCCCGCGATTGAGCAATATTTTAACTTCCACTCGCCGGTTCTGTGCACGTCCAGCAACAGACTTGTTATCCGCTACGGCATCCGTTTTACCGTATCCCATGGGAGAGACGAAACGGCGAACAGGGATTTTGTGCTGCACTGCCAGATACTGAATCACCGCCTCAGCCCGTTGCTGACTAAGTTGAAAATTCTTCGTTTCACTGCCAGTCGAATCAGTATGCCCGGCGACCTCAATCATGTACGCTTTGGTACTCAGGGCTTTGGTTGCGAGGGTGTCGAGTTGTTGTCTGGATTCCGGCGAAAGGATTACGCTGTTCACTTTAAAATTAACGGTGACAGCGTCTTTCAGATCAAAATCATCCAAAGCCGAAATGCGTTCATGGGCGACCCGTACTTCGTTTCTGGCCTCGGCAGCAATCGTATGCAATTCATCAATCTGCCCTGCGATGCGTTCCTGATTCGCCTCGACCGGATTGACGCGTGTGTCCGTGGTAATGGCGGCTCTCATATCCGATTCATTAAACCGAACTTTGTCCGCCACGATTTGCCCCTGTGAATTTCCGCGCCCTTCCACTTCGACAATCAACCCGCGCAAAATATCTGCGACGGCATATTTCTTGCCAAAGCGCAGGAACCCTCCGTAAGTTTTGACGCTGGCATTATCGGTTAAGAGAACTTGATAATCCGTCCGATTCCGGTCGCGTACGGTGAACGTGTCAGCCTCACGATTTATCACAACGCCTCTAAAATTCATCTTCGCGCCATTCGGCACGGATTGGATGCCAAGCGTTCGCTTGACTGGTGTGCTGACATTTTGTGCAAAAATTGTCGGGCTGGATGCCGCGAATAAACTCACGCCAAAAATAATTATCAAAGATACCCACTTACTGGTTTTACAAATATTCATGTTCCTCCTTCAAGGTTTTTCGAAAGGCAAAAGCACCTTTTAGAAATATTGTTTTTTGCAGGGGAATGTAAAAAATAACCAGAGGATGCAAAAAAAGCGTAGCGAACATTAGCCCGAAAATCAACTGACTCAAAAATTGTAATTTCGATTGGATTCTTTTTCCTCATAAAAGTTCAGCATTTAAATGCTTTGTGCTAATATCTCGCGGTTTCAATCGCCCCAGATTTTTATTCGTACGAGGCATCAAAAATGGCAGCATCAAGCTTGGAAAAAATTGTTAGTTTGTGCAAACGACGCGGATTTATCTTCCCGAATTCTGAAATTTATGGCGGACTCGGTTCGACGTGGGATTATGGCCCGCTTGGCGTTGAACTCAAAAATAATGTCAAACGCGCATGGTGGCGTGCCGTAGTTTATGACCGCGAAGATATGGAAGGGCAGGACGCCGCAATCATCATGAATCGTTTGGTATGGCGGTATTCCGGTCACGAAGCGACATTTTCCGATCCGCTGGTGGATTGCAAAGAGTGCGGCAAACGCAGTCGCGCCGATCACTTAGTTGACGGCAAATGCGGCAATTGCGGTTCGACGAATTTGACCGAAGCCCGCAATTTCAACTTGATGTTCAAGACGACGGTTGGCCCGGTTGATAACGACGACAACATCGCGTATTTACGGCCTGAAACCGCGCAGGGCATCTTTGCGAATTTTGCCAACGTGCAACAATCCATGCGGCGCAAGTTACCGTTTGGTGTCGCGCAAATCG
>JAYVZE010000141.1:0-21979 GCA_043783625.1 Blastocatellia bacterium
TTCGCTCTATCAAAAAGTGATCCCCGGCTTCTTTTATTTTTTAGGCGTCGGCAACAAAAGCAAAGGCATCGCGGCGATGATTCATACGGCTGAATTTGAGGCGGATGAAGAGGCGTTGGTCATTGGTGTGAAAGTGATGTCGAATGTACTGCTGGATTATCTGGGTCGTAACGCAAAACCATAGAAGTAGTGACGTAGCACATTCTGTTACATTCAGAGATTCTTCTTACCGAAAACATTGCAATTCAGATGATTGCATTACATCATAAGACTTCCCCCAGCAAGTAACGCGTCTTACAGTTTGCCAACAGAGGTGACGCGGTGATTCCTAAGCCATCTGACGTGACACAACTTTTAGTCAATTGGAACAACGGCGACCAAGCCGCGCTGGATGAACTATTGCCGTTGGTCAATGACGAACTGCGGCGGCTCGCCCGCAATTACCTGCGGCGCGAAAACCCCGGTCACACGTTGCAACCGACTGCGTTGGTCAACGAAGCTTACTTGCGATTGATAGATCAAAAGCATGTCCAGTGGCAAAATCGTGCCCATTTCTTCGGCATTGCAGCGCAATTAATGCGGCGCATTCTGGTAGATCACGCCCGCCGTCACGCCTACGCCAAACGCGGCGGCGGAGCAATTCAGGTTTCATTTCATGAAGGCATGGCGGTGACCGAAGCAAAGACCGCCGAACTGCTCGCCGTACACGAAGCATTGGAGCAGTTGACCAAACTGGACGCCCGCAAAGGCCACATCGTAGAATTGCGATTCTTTGGCGGCTTGAGTTTGGAAGAAGTCGCTGAAGTCCTGTCCATCTCTTCGCCCACTGTGCAACGCGAATGGCGGGCGGCGAAAGCGTGGCTACACCGCCTCCTGACCGAGGGCAATAATGACGCCTGAACGAATGCAACAAATCGAAGCCATCTTTCACGACGCCTGCAACCTTGCGCCCGACGAACGCGCTACGTTTGTCGCACAAGCCTGCGCAGGCGATGAAGACTTGCGCCGTGAAGTCGAGTTGCTGCTCGCCGCTGATGAACAAGCCGCAACGTTAATCGAAGCGCCAGCCTATCAAATGGCTGCGCCCTTGTTGATTGAGAATCAGCCGTCATCATTAGCAGGCCAATCTATCAGTCATTACGAAATCATTTCGCTACTCGGCAAAGGCGGGATGGGCGAAGTCTATCGTGCGCGTGACACCAAGCTGGATCGCACGGTAGCCCTGAAAATATTGCCTGCCGACGTGGCGACCGATGCCGAACGGATGCGCCGCTTCGTCAGCGAAGCCAAAGCCGCCAGTGCCTTGAATCATCCGCACGTAGCGACGATCTATGAAATTAGTGAAGCGGAAACCGTGTGCTTCATTGCGATGGAATATGTCGAAGGCCAAACGCTCGCGGCGAAAATCAATGGGCAGCCACTGGCAATCAACGAAGTCGTCGAAATCGGCGGTCAGATTGCCGATGCGTTGGACGAAGCGCACAGCAAAGGAATCACGCACCGCGACATCAAGCCAGCGAATGTGATGTTGACACCGCGCGGACAGGTGAAGGTGCTGGACTTTGGGTTAGCCAAGATCGCGCGACCAGAGTCCATTGACAGCGACATCAGCACATTGGCAAAAACGCAATCGGGTGTAGTGATGGGGACGCCACAGTATATGTCGCCCGAACAGGTGCGTGGGCAAGTGGCCGATCATCGTTCTGACATTTTCGCACTTGGATTGATCCTGTATGAGATGCTCAGTGGGAAACCCACTTTCAGCGGGGACTCGGCAGCCGAGGTGATGAGCGCGATTCTCAAAAACGACCCGGAACCCCTGAGCAAGATAACGGGGCAAATTAGCCCCGCATTGGAGAAGATTGTGCGGCGCTGTTTGGAAAAGACGCCTGAGCAGCGGTTTCAATCAGCCAGCGATTTGCGGTTTGCACTAGTAGCTATGTCTCATTCCACCGATTCCTGGCAGAAATCCGCTTTTGTAGATTCACGTTCACGCCGATGGCGTCTGTTTGGTGACGCGAGACTGGGGGGGCGCGTGATAACGTGGGCGATGCTTGGTATACTGACCTTAATTCCCTTTGTTTTTTTTTACAGGCAAAGGGCAATGCCCACCGCAGCATTGCCGATACATTTTTCCATCAATATCCCTGAAAAGACCAGCTTGCTTTCGCTCTCCTTATCGCCCGATGGCCGCCGTCTGGCAATTAACGCAGGGATACTACAGGCAATACTTCGATTTACCTTCGCCCGCTCGAGGCTGAACAATCACTGAAGCTGGCAGGGACAGAAGGTGCTTTATACCCGTTTTGGTCGCCTGATAGCCGTTGGATTGGATTCACTGCTAAAGGGAAGCTCAAGAAGATTGGGGCTTCGGGTGGGACTCCACAAGGACTCTGCGTTTCCCCCGATTTGCGAGGCGCCACTTGGAATCGAGACAGCGTTATCCTCTTTTCTCCGGGCGGAGGTCCTCTCTTTAGTGTTGCTGCCACAGGTGGAGAGCCAACCCTCGTAACTAAGCTAGACGAATCACGTGGAGAGCGCTCACACCGATGGCCGCAATTCTTACCTGATGGTCGCAATTTTCTCTATCTGATAGAGAGCGCAAATCCCGAAAACCATGGAGTCTATGTCGGCTCGCTGGATGGTAGTGTCAAGAAACAATTGCTTTGGGTTGAGACTAACGCTGTTTATGCAACACCGGGTTATTTGTTCTTTGCTCAGGAGTCGAAACTGGTGGCGCAGGCTTTCGACGTGCAGAAAATAATGCTGGTCGGAGAACCTTTTCCGCTCAATGATCTCTTCGCCGCAGTTTCCGATCAACAGCAGGCTGAATTGTTGGAGATCAATATCCAGGCGGCTCAGATGGCATTGTCAAATTCTGAGAGTGGGGTGATGGCTTATAGCCAAATGAATCACAATAAGGCGTGGCTCACCTGGGTTGATCGTCAAGGCAAACGCCTTGGTGTGATCGAAGGAGATTATCGCAGACCTGACATCTCTCTTGATGGAAAGAAAGTTGTCTTTGAAGGGAACGCACCGCAAAAAACTGATGGAGATGTTTGGATGATGGATGTCAGTCGAGGGGTTCCCCTTCAACTCACTTCGCATCCAACGATTGATTTTTCAGCCATTTGGGCTCCCGATTCCAGCCGTATTGTCTTCAGTTCCAATCATGGCACTACGTGGGATTTGTTTGTGAAGGCGGCGAGTGGCATGGGCAAGGTTGATTTGCTATACAGTTCAAATAGGAACAAGTGGCCTGATGATTGGTCGGTGGACGGGCGGTTTCTCGCCTTTGGTTCCTCTGGTGGATTGAATGGACTGGATATCTGGATTTTGCCAATGGAAGGCGAGAGAAAAGCGTTTCCCTGGATACAAACAGAGTTCAATGAATTGGCGGCACAATTTTCTCCGAACGGAAAATGGATTGCCTATACTTCGGATAAATCGGGAAGTCCACAAATTTATGTTCGGAGCTTTCCGCGCGAAGATGGGGAAACGCAAATCTCGGCTGCCGGTGGAGCCTTTCCCCGGTGGCGACGCGATGGCCGAGAGTTATTTTATATGAGCGCGGACGCCAAGCTTATGGCAGTAGAGGTGCATGCTGACAATTACTTTGTCGCCGGAGTCCCCCACCCACTCTTTGAGATTGATCCTCCCAGCATAACGGGTCCCTGGGGTGAGTTCTTTGCGGTCTCTCCTGATGGTCAACGCTTTTTAGTTAAGACAAATGAAGAGCATTCCTCCTCAACCCCAGTTACCATTTTGACGAACTGGGCAACGAAGTTGCAAAAATTCTGATACCCCTCTCTGGTGTATACAAAGAACAGCCAGAGCGTAGGGGCTAATGATAAAACCTTCGTCAACCAATTGCATATTTGCTGTGTCATTCATAGCTTTGCCGTAACTTGTTCCCGCACATTTCTGATTTCTTGCTCCACTGCATCTTTCAGGTTTTTGTCGAGTGCCAGACATTGCTCGAAGTCACGTTGCGCTGCGGCTTCACGGCCTTGCTGTAGATAAATCAGTCCGCGTTGTGCATAAGCGGAAGCCCACTGTGGATTGAGTATGATAGCCCGACTATAATCACTCGCGGCGCGGGCCAAATCGCCTTTGTCACGCCACGCAGCGGCACGATTGAACCAGACTTTCGCTGCTTGTGGGTCAAGCTCGATAGCATAGTTATAATCTCTCAGCGCTCCGTCGAGATCACCTTTCGACTGGCGCGCTGCGCCGCGATTCGACCAGGCTCGCACATCGCGTGTACCGAGTTGAATCGCCTTTGTGTTATCGCTGATCGCACCGTCATAGTCCTGTCTGAAAAACCGTAATTCGGCGCGCGTGAGCCAGGCTTCAACCAATCGCGGGTTGAGTTCAATTGCTGCATTGAAATCGGTCAGCGCTTTCTCCAAATCACCGCGATCTCTCCTTACCAATCCGTGACTAAACCATGCTTCGGCCTCACGTGGAGCGAGTTGGATGACGCGGTCAAAATCAGCCAGCGCACGGTCATAATCACCTTTGCGGTAATGCGCAATGGCGCGATTATGGTAGCCATTCGCAAGGCTCGGAGCCGAAGCGATGGCTAAGTCATAATCGGCGATGGCTTGGTCATAATCGCCTTTGCTCATCCAGTTATTGCCGCGTTCGAGGTATGAAGTCGCCGTTGCCGTGCGCGAGTTCTGCGCGTTTGTGCTGACAGCCGAAAGCAGAAAAACAACGATCAAAAGGTAAACGTTTCGCATAGTATCCTCCCTGTGAATGACCGGAAGTTTTCCGGCGCTCAGTTTTCGTGCCTGCTGAAGTGACGTTGCTTTCCACTTCAGCCACTAACGCGAGAACGGTGGGGAAACCCCATCACGCGGGCTAAAATTTATTTTTGGGATGAGGAAAAGAGGTTGAAAATTAGCGGGTTGCTAATCGGTGCATCCGTAGGATGCGGGATACCCAATGTCAGCTCAACTGTTTTCGAAATCGCCCGACGCTCAAAGAAACCAGCACTACTGCAATGACAAGCAGTGCGAGAAAATGCAGATAGAGCGCGTCAAATCCAGTATCTTTAAAGAGGATGCTGCGGACAATGATTCCAAAATGTCGCACCGGATTCAGGTAAGTAAATGGTTGCATCCATTCGGGCATCGCTTCAATCGGAGTCACCGATCCTGACAACATTGCTATCGGTGGATTAATAAAAAAGCTCAGCAATTGCGCCTGTGTCGCGTTTTTCGTGAACGTTGCAACGAACGTTCCGATCCCGATTCCACACATCACGCACAACGCCGCAGCCAAAAAAATCAGGCTCAAACTGCCGCGCACGGGGACGTTGAAAACCTGCGTTATCACCAGCATCACAATGCAAACTGTTCCCATCAACAACGTAAATAACGGAGTAATTTTAGCAATGATAATTTCTGATGTTCCTGCCGGAGTCATCAATAATTGTTCGACTGTTCCCATCTGTTTTTCTTTGGTCAAGGCAGCGGCGGCGACTAAGGAGCTGTTCAAAATTAGCAAGACACCAAACGTTCCGGTCACGATAAACCACGAACTAATCAAGCCCGGATTATAAAGCAACGCGACACGCGGCGTGACGGGAAACGCGGATTCAGAATGATTGACGCGCAGTTGTCCGGCGATTTTTTGATTTAATTCCGCGACAATCCGTGCAGCGTACCCTTGCGCAATCGTTCCGGTATTCGTATTGACTCCATTGAAAATCATTTGAATTTCGGCAGTCTCTTTTCGCACCCGCTGTTCCGCAAATTTGTAGGGAATAATAATCGCCGCGTCCAGTTTCCCTTCCGTCAGTGCTTTGCCGACTTCATCAGGCGAAGCGAAATAGCCCTGTAATTTAAAGGCTTCGTTGGCGGTGAAGGCGGAAACGAGTTCGCGGGATTCGACCGAGCGCGATTCGTCTACGATGCCCAGCTTCATATTCGTCATCGCCGGATCAAGCGCAAAGCCAAAAATAATCACCTGAATCGTCGGAGGAAAAATCAGCGAAATGATGAATTGTTTGCTTCGTTTGATTTGATTCAACTCTTTGATAATGAGTGTTAAGAGTCGTGAGTTGAGTATTCTATTCATAGGTGGTCGGTGTCCGGTGGGCGGGGGTCGGTTTTTGTTGCGAAGGTGTGACTCCCTTACAGTTTGTTTTGTAGTGAATTGGAAAGCCCGTTGATGAGGCGACCAACGCGAGCGGTTAATTCGGTAATTCCGCTGTAATCAGCTTGACTCAAATATTCAAGTTGCCTTCCAATTAATAATTGCGTTTCAGCTTCACAAAGCGATCCATAAGCAATCGCCAGATGATGTAGAAATTCTTTTGTCGAGGTTCTTCCCTGCCCTTCAGCGATATTTGATGGAATAGAAACAGCCGCTCTTCGGAGCTGACTTGTCAATCCAAATAGTTCTTCTTTAGGAAAAATTTTGGTCACGCGATAAACCTCCATCACCAAAGCCATCGCCTGTTGCCAAGTCTCCAAATCCCGATAACTCTTCACCTTCATATTTTCTCACCCTACCATTTTTAAATTTTACTGTAGTAGTACTCCACAAAACCGACCCCCGCCCACCGCACACCGACCACCTTTTTAATCAGCCAGTTGCATGAGACGCATTTTTTTCCACGCCAATAAATAGAAAACCATAGCGATAACTCCGATAGCTAATACCGCCCACCAAACCGCAGGCCATCCGCCTCCGCGAATGAGTGCATCGCGCACGATGACGACGAAATATCTAGCTTGCGCAATATTGGAAAGCGGTTGCAAAGCACGGGGAATTGTTTCAATCGGGAAGATCAACCCGGAAAGCAAAAATGCCATGATGAATCCACCAATCGCCAGAATTTGAATCGCTACTGCGGGATTATTAACGCCTGCACCAACCATCACACCAAACGCGACGACACAGGTCATAAACAAAAAACTGCCAACAATAAATGGCGAAGGATCAGCGACGATTCTCAGCTCAAAAATTCCGAATAGAACCACCAGCCCAACCATCCATTCGATGATGCCAATGATCGTGAAGGCAATGATTTTACCAAGCAAATATTCGTGCGCTGTGATGCTGGAAACATACACTTGCAGAATTGTTTTCTGCTCCCATTCGCGTGCCATGGCCAGCGTCGCCAGCAACGGCGGAAACAACGACAATCCCAGCACAAAAATTCCAGGCCCGAAAAACTTTTTCGCCTCACGTCCGGGATTAAACCACAAGCGCGAGACCGCCTTGATTGCCGGTTGAATTTTCGCCGCTGCCGGAACATTCGCACGGATGAAAATTTGCGTCAGCGCAGCCAAACTCCCACGCATCAAATTGGCTGTATTCGGCTCCGTCGCATCTACTAAAATTTGCACTTCGGTATTTTGCCCGCGCAACAAATCACGCTCAAAATGTTCAGGGATAATGATCGCCGCACGTGCCTGATTATTTCGCAAGACCGTTTCCGGCTGTTCCGAAGGAGGTAATTCGACGACGTGAAAAGTCAGTGAAGTCCGAAATGCTCCGGCGTATTTGCGCGAGAGCGAAGTCGCATCGAGGTCTTGCACAACAATTGGCAAATTCGTCACTGTCAACGAAATCGCCGAACCGAGTAGAACCAGTAAAAATGCAGGCAAGACAAACGCCAGCGCGAGCGCGAGCTTGTCCCGAGAAATTTGCCGGAGTTCTTTTTTAGCCTGTGCAATTATTCTTCGCATAGTTTTTGAGTTAATCAACGCTTGCGCGTAAAATATTTTTGGTCAGGAGTAAAATTAAAATGGCAGCGAGAGATAAATTCCATCCTCAAGTTAAAAACGCGCTCGTCAGCGATGGCTGGACAATTACGCAAGACCCGCTTCTGCTTCCGTTTGGAACAACTAATTTGCAGATTGACCTTGGCGCAGAAAAGCTCATTGCTGCGCATAAAGGAACTCAGAAAATTGCTGTTGAAGTCAAAAGCTTCTTGAGCCAATCCAACATCGCAGATTTGCAGGATGCATTGGGACAATTTCTAATGTATGACTTCACTCTGCAAAGCTCAGAGCCTGATCGTGAACTTTGGCTTGCGATTCCTGAAATTGCTTACAATAATCTTTTCTCCAATGCGGCGGTCGAAGCACTTCGCGTGAACTTCCATCTTAAAATGATCGTTTATGATCCATCCAAACAGGAGATAGTAAAATGGATACCTTAAATAATTATTGTGACATCATCGAACGGTTGCTTACTAAAATTTCCGGCTATCCACATTCTTCAGATGCTTGTGAGTATCGCACTCTGTTTGATCGCAACTCCGACAGCTATATGTTTTTGCGCATCGGATGGGAAAAAAATCAGCGTATCCATCGCGCCATCATTCACCTTGAAATCATCAACGGAAAAATCTGGATTCAGGAAAACAATACTGATCTTCCGATTGCTGATGAGTTAGAAGAGGCAGGCATTCCAAAAACCGATATTGTGCTAGGCTTCCAGCATCCCAGCGTCCGGCAATATACCGATTACGCCGCAGCATAAAATTTACTCTCCTACATATTTCCCTTTCGCTCGCGCTTTTTCGACGACGACGATAAACACATCTTCCAGCGAATAGGTTTCTTCATTAGCTTCCAACACCTGAATATTTGCTTGCTTCAATTCCTTCGTTATATTCGCAATTCCTTCGTTTATTTCTTCATCAACGATGATGTGTAAGCGGTCTCCGAATTGTGAAACGCGCCAGCGATCCATTTTTGTTTTCAGCAAATTCGCCGCCTTTTGCGGCTCGCTTGGATACAGTTCAATCAGGTGTCCGCCCTGTTCGGCTTTGATTCCCGTCGGAGTTCCTTCAGCAACCAATTCTCCCGCGACCATTAATCCCAACCGATTGCACTGCTCGGCTTCTTCTAAATAATGCGTCGTCACCAACACCGCGACGCCACGGTCTGCGAGCGAATTTATCATCTTCCAGAATTGACGACGCGCAATCGGGTCTACGCCTGATGTCGGTTCGTCGAGAAATAAAACGCTTGGCTCATGCATGATCGCTGCGCCAAACGCGACACGCTGTTTCCATCCACCGGGCAAGCTGCCAACCATCTGATCGGCTTTGTCTTCAAGTCCGGCGAAGTTCAGCACCCAACGTTTTTTTTCTTCCCGATCCTGACGCGGAATGCCGTAGACTCCGGCGAAAAAATCCAGGTTCTCGCCTACCGGCAAATCATCGTAAAGCGAAAATTTCTGCGACATATATCCGATGCGTTGCCGCACAAGACTTGAACGAAAACCGCCCTGCTCATCCGCCAACGTCATGTCGCCGTTCGTCGCTTCGATCAAGCCGCAGAGCATTTTTATCGTCGTCGTTTTGCCAGCACCGTTTGCGCCGAGTAAGCCGTAAATTTCGCCGTACTTAATTTCAAGGTTGATGTTTTTGACCGCATGAAATTCGCCGAATTTTTTGTTGAGATTTTTTGCGCCGATAGCGATAGCTCCGGGCTTTCGTTGCCGAAATTCACGATGCACAGGAAAGGGCGGAAGGGGCTTTTCCGGGTGCAAATTTCGCAGTACGGAAACAAACGTATTTTCCAGCGTCGGCAATCCACTGCGAATTTCGATGATGGGAATTTCTGCTTTTCCTAAAGCTTCACGGGTCTGCTGTTCGCCGATTTTTATGTCGCTCACCATCACATCCAAACGATCACCGAAGCGTTGAATATCGTGGATTTCATTGACGTTGCTCAGCACTTCATCAGCGCGGCGTAAATCTTCGGCGCGGACTTCCAAACGTTGTAAACCAAGCTTTGTTTTCAGCTCCGTCGGCGTCCCGATTTGCTGAATTTCGCCATCAAACATCAACGCCACACGATTGCAACGTTCGGCTTCATCAAGGTACGGCGTAGCGACAACAATCGTCATTCCCTCCGCTGCGAGATTTGCCAGCGCGTCCCAAAATTCACGGCGCGAAACCGGATCAACACCCGTCGTTGGCTCATCCAGTAACAGAATTTTCGGCTCGGCAATCAACGCACAAGTGAGCGCAAGTTTTTGTTTCATCCCGCCGCTCAAGCGTCCGGCCAGCCGATCCGTAAAACGATCCATGTCGAAAAGCTTCAAATAACGATTCCCGCGCTCCTGAATTTGATCTCGCTCAACTAATCGTAATTCGCCAATGTATTCAATATTTTCTTTGACGCTGAGGTCTTGATACAGGCTGAAGGCTTGCGTGAGATAGCCGACAAAATGCCGCGCCTCACGCGCATTGACTCCGAACATTTCGGCGGTTCCGGCGGTGGCTTTCATCACGCCGCCGAGGATTTGAAACGTCGAAGTTTTCCCCGCTCCATCCGGCCCGATCAACCCGAAAATTTCTCCGGCATTGATGTCGAGATTGATACCTTTTACGGCTTCGACTGCGCCGTAGGATTTTGTAAGGTCTTGAATTTGTATTGCAAATAATGTTTCGCGTTTTGGGTTTCGCGTTTCGGGGGTTCGGTTTTGCATTTCGCTTTTGCTACTGGAATTTTTCATTTCAATGAAGACAATTATTACTTGATCCTCGAAACCCAAAACCCGAAACTATTTTTCCTCGAAACCCGAAACTCAAAACTAGAAACTGATTTCCCCGTCCGCAGGCATCCCCGGTTTCGCGCTGCTCAAGTTACCTTTCAATTTCAACTTCACGCCGAAAACCTGCTTGACGCGATCATCACGAAAGTACGTGTTTTCAGGGGTAAACGAAGCCTGCGGATCAATGCGGACGACTTCGGCTTCCAACTCAATTCTCTTTTTTGTGCCCTGGTCAATGGAATCAATCCAGACTTTTGCTTTTTGACCAACCTTCACATTGCCGATTTTCAGATCAGGAATAAAACCGCGCAGATACAATGCACTGAGATCAATTAATGTAATGATCGGAGTTCCGGCGGCAATCACTTCTCCGGGTTCAACGGCGCGGGTTTGAACCGTTCCATCAAACGGCGCGATGATTTGTAAATCTTTGCGATTCGCCTGGGCTTCTTCAAGCTGCGCTTTAGCGCGTGCGACATCCGCCTGAGCGCCTTCAATGTCAGAATTTACCTGTAAAATTTGCTGGCGAATCGTCGAAGTTTGCGAAGCGCGAATGACTGGGTTTTTCAGCATCGCCTGCGCCGCGTTCAATCCTCCACGCGCAGCATCCACCTGTTTTTTCGCGGCTCTGACAACTTCCGATTGCGCCGCAACAGCGGTCTTCGCCTGTTGCATCTGACGTTCAGGAACATCGCCGCTTTCCCTGAGTGTCACGTATTTTTCTTCGTCCCATTTGGCAAATTTGAATGAAGCCTCCGCCTGCGCAAGAGCGGCTTCTGCCGATGCAACTTGTGCTTCCGCCTGACGAACGCGCCCCTCGGCATCAACTTTTGATTGCTGTTCACCAAGCTGACTGCCTTTGATTTGTTCATCGAAAATGGCGATTTGCTGCTGCGCTCGCTGCACGCGAGCTTGCGCCTGCTCCACGGCAAATTTCGCTTGCTGTTCACGTGAACGGATCTGATCGTCATCCAGCCACACAATCACATCGCCGGCTTTCACGAGATCGCCTTCGCGGACTTTGATTTCTTTGATGCGTCCGGGGACTTTCGAAGCAATCGTTGAATCATCACCTTCGATGCGTCCGGCGACTTCGATTTTGTTAGGATCAACTTTGATCTTGAAATATTGATTCCAAACAAAATAGCCAACGCCACCAAGAATAATCAGGGCTAATAAAATGCGGACAGGTTTAGGCATAACAAAACTCGAAATCTGATTTCTGAATAAAAAAGTAAGTACTTACTTACCACACAAATGCAAGACGGTGCAAGTTAAGGTACGATAGGCGTCCCGCCTGTCGCTGGTTTTATATTTCCGACAGGCGGGACGCCTATCGTACCTGGATACAACCTATGAAAAATCAACACTACCTGCTCATGACTTTTTCTTTATTGATATTTTCTTTGCTTGTCGGCGCACAATCTCATGACCAAAAACTCGATAAAAAGATTCGCAAAGAGATCAAAAACTTCAAAGGCAAAGTCACTCTTTTCGCCAAAAATCTCGACACCGGAGCCAGCTACGGTATTGGCGAAAATGACCGCGTCCGTACTGCCAGCACTATCAAAGTCCCGATTATGGCGGCAACATTTGCGCTCGTGAGCGAAGGTAAATTCAAATGGAGCGATGAACTGATTCTGACCAAAGAAAAGAAAGTCGGTGGTGCGGGCATCCTGCCGGAATTCGGCGACGGCTTAAAAATCACGTTGCGTGATGCAGTGCATTTGATGATTATGCTGAGCGATAATACGGCTACGAATTTAGTACTGGATCACATCACAGCCAATGCCGTGAATGAAAAACTGGCAGCGTTCGGATTACAAGAAACGCACAGCCTGCGCAAAATTAACGGCGGCGGCGAAAGTAATTTATTCGCTTCCGATTGGAACAAAAAACCTGATGGCAGTCCCAGCCGCTATGGGATCGGCGTCAGTACGCCACGCGAAATGGTGATGTTACTTGAAAAAATTGAACGCGGCGAAATCGTCTCCGCCGAAGCCTGTAAAGAAATGATTAGCATCCTCAAACGCCAGCAATATCACGACGGCATCGCACGAAATGTCAAAGAAATCGAAACCGCTACGAAGCCGGGAGCCTTAGATGCCCTGCGCTCAGACATCGGAATTTTGTATACGAAACGCGGACGCATTGTGATGGCGATCACTTGCGACGAGATTCCTGCGATTGATTGGAGCGTGGATAATCCCGGCCAGTTGCTAATGTCGAAAGTAGCTTTGATTTTAATTGAAGAGTTAGCCAAATAGCTCAGATCATTGCACTGCACCAATCCCAAAACCATTGATTTCACGTGTCCTGAACGCTCCATCCTTTACATTAAAAATCCCTGGGAATTTTCTCTCCCACGGCTGATTTGCTACGGGAACATATTGTCGTGAATTATGCTCAACGCCGGAAACTCCGGGGACGTGCGCGGCGAGGCTGACCGAATGAATCAGTGAAGCTCCAGGACAGGTCAAATCCTGGACGCATAAAAACATTTTATATTTCTGTGCCGCCGCCGCCATCAACATCGCCTGACTTTGTCCTTTGCACGCTTTCAAGGCGACTCCGGTATACCCCATTTCTCGCGCCAGCAATAGTGATTCTAAATCAACTAAAGATTCGTCAATGACGACGGGGCGGAGTTTGTTCGCTTCGTGCATGACGTTTTGACGATTCGCTTTCAGGTCACGTGCAGTCGGTTGCTCAATGTATTGAATGGCTGCAAATCCGTGCGGCGTCAGCTCTTTCACTTTACGCAAATATTCGAGCAAATAATCACTATTTGGACAGCGTTCGTTGAAGTCTACGCAGTACGTCCATTTTTGTTTTGGATTTGTCTCACGTGCGATCCGATCAATGTTGACAGTGCGCTCAATGTCCCATTTGAGTTCATCGCCCTGCAATTTAATTTTGATATGCGTGAGATTATTGTACTTAATCCATTCGGATAAGGTGTTCGGCAAACCATCATTCAACCGATTCGTCAGTTCAGAATCCAGCACTGCATCAGAGCCTCCGACCGAATGATACATGTGAATCATCGGTCGCGCAGTCTTCATCACGTAGCGGTTCAAATATTCGCCGTTGAAATCCGGCGTCAAGTAATGTGACAAATCTTTCGGCATCAAATCTGCGCCGTAGGTTTGGTAGACGTTGCGCTGATGAACTTTTCCAAAGGCATCGTGGGTCGCCGCATCAAACGCGCTGGCGGTGACCAAAACAGCTAATTTCGGAATCGGATTCGTGAGCTTTAATTCTTGCGAAACCTCAATCGCAGCCTGTAAATAAAAAGGTTCCAGCGCAGTATTCAGGTCTATCGGATGGCCGAATTCCTGATAATTTCCGGTGATTTTATTGATGCGCTCTGCCAACGTTTTCATTGCTCCGAGCGTGACATCGTACGGCAGCGTCCGTGAAGGAAATGCCCAGACATTTCCGAGTGACATCGAACCGAATCCATTCGCACGTTTTCCGTTGGCGGTGCGTACAGTACTGTAAACATTGATGAGCGTGACACGATCTACGGGAACGCCTCCGAATTTGTAAGGCGTACGATATTTGAATTCTTCAAATTCAAAACGAATATTTTCAATCCGAATATCGGTCGGTTTGGATTTGATAATGCTGAAGGTGTTGCCGATGGAGGCGGCAGCAATGGAGTGCATGAATTTTCGGCGTGACGATTTCATAAATGTAGAGCAACCAGCCAGGGTTGTGAAGGAGTTGTAGATTAGTCTTTCGCTACCGCAAAAAACTGTCGCAACCATGCTGATTGCGCTACTTTTATGTTTCTAAAGTGAACGGATTAAAGTTGGTATTTTTATCGTAGTAATCTTCGTTCTCGACACGCTTTAGAAAAGCTACGACGCGGTAGGTGACAGGGGTCATGATGGCTTCCCACGCGACTTTCATCCAATAATTGTGCACCATCACTTCCCAGGTCTGCGCCCACGTCCAACCACTAATAGAGCCAATCGCCATAAATGCCAGCGGATAAAATATCAGCGTATCAACTGCCTCGCCGATGATCGTAGAGCCAATCGTCCGAATCCATAAAAACCGACCGCTCGTGCTGATTTTTAGTTTTGCCAGCGTCAGTGAATTTGCAAACTCTCCCGCCCAAAATGCCACCAGCGAAGACATTGTAATCCGCCACGTATTCCCGAACGCCTGCTCGTAAACAGCCTGCCCTGCCCAGCCATCGGCAGGTGGCATCTTCACAATGATAAAGCTCATAAATGAAGCAAAAACCATTGCGCCAAATCCCGCCCAAATCACACGCCGCGAACGGGCATAGCCATAGACTTCGGTCAAAATATCTCCGAACAAATAACTCATCGGAAAAAATAAAATACCTGCACCGAAGGTAAATCCATACACCTGCGTTCGCTTGCTGGCACCTATAATATTTGCGCATAGCAGAACGCAGACAAACGCTGCCATAACTAAATCGTAGTATTTATATTGACGCTGTGGTTGATTGGAATATTCCGAGGGGGTTGGGTTAGCTTTCAAGGTAGTGTTCCTCTTTTTCGTCAGGAAATTTTGATGAATAACTTTCTGTTCTAATTGTACAGTTTTATAGCCAATCTCACTATGCCCGGACGCGGATAATTTGTTTCGCTTCCATTGATTTTATGTCACGAAGGAGCCGATCAACAAATGTCGTAATAAATAAATAATATCTGAAATTAGGATTCGCGGTTACAATCATTCCGCTCCCGTGAGGATTTCGAGATGTATGCAAAGAAATTTATCTGGCTTGGTTTCGTAGTTGGTTCAACTCTTGGCGGTTATCTTCCGACGATGTGGGGAGACGATATGATCTCATTCAGCGGACTTATTTTCAGCTTTCTTGGCGGAATCGCTGGAATTTGGGGCGGCTACAAATTGAACGAGATGATTGAGTCGTAATTAACAAGCGCGACAAAATGCTTCGTAATGCGTCAGCTCAATTTCAGGACTGAGATAACCTGATTTCATCGGCTCTGTGCGCAACAAATCCGTACTCAGATATTTCTTGTTGTCATCACAAAAAATCGTTGCCACAATTGCTTCGGCTCCTAATTCTTCCTGCACCATCAACGCGCCAATAAAATTTGCACCTGACGAAATTCCAACCGCTAATCCAAGCCGTGAAGCCAATTGCTGCGCCATTAAAATGGCGTCGCCATCGGGAACACTGATGACTTTGTCAAGAGTCTCAAGCTCAACAATAGCGGGGATGAATTCGTCAGAGATGCCCTGAATACGGTGGCTTCCCACTTTGCATCCGGTCGTCAGCGTTGGTGATTCTGCCGGTTCCATTGGATAAACTTTGATCTTCGGATTCTTCGTCCGCAGATATTTTCCGGTTCCCATGATTGTTCCGCCCGTGCCGACTCCGGCGAGGAAAGCGTCAGGCGTCAAACCGCGTACCTGCAACTGTTCCCAAATCTCAGGCCCCGTAGTCGTTTCGTGCGCCTCAGAATTCGCAACGTTGGAAAATTGACACGGCAAAAAAACATTGCCTTTTTCACGCGCTAATTCTTCGGTCATCTTAATGCTGCCGCGAAAGCCGCCCTGCTCTTTACTGACCGGAACAATTTCTGCACCGAAGCTTTGAATTAATCGAACCCGTTCATAGCTCATCCAGTCCGGCATATAAATCATCACCGGATGTCCTAATGCTCGCCCTATCGCAGCAAAAGCAATTCCCGTATTCCCGCTGGTAGCCTCAGCGATTAAATCGCCCGGATTGATCTTCCCTTTTTCATACGCAGTTTTCAAAATGTGCAGCGCCATCCGATCCTTGATGCTACCAGTCAGATTCAAGTATTCAGCCTTTGCGTAAATTGTGCGGCGTTGACCTCTGAATTTGAAATGTACCGCGATCAGTGGTGTATTCCCGACCATGTGATGCAATCCGTTGAGTCTTTGTGCAAGGCTGTCATCCGTCATGTTGTTTGATTCCATATCAAGTTCCCGAGGCAATTGCTAAAAGAGAGATTGTACATTAAATTCACCTCAAATTCAGTTTTTGAATCATTCAAAAAAATTGGCTCCGGTCTAAAAATTTATGCTCTATCGAATATTTTTCTTAACTTTCTTCTCAGTTTTATTTCTGACGCCGTTAGCGAAAGCACAGGAAGCTCCAACGCAAAAAATAGTTGGCGATTGGCAGGGAGTACTTGATGCGGGTGCGGTGAAGTTACGACTCGTGCTTCACTTCAAAACGGAAGACAATGCCTTGCGCGGCACGATGGACAGTCCTGATCAAGGGGCGAATGGATTAAAAATTGATTCTGTAACGTTTGAAAATTCTACCTTGAAATTTGCGATGAAGGCAATTGGCGGATCGTACGAAGGAACACTCAACCAGAACGCCGACGAAATTAGCGGCAAATTTACACAGAGCGGAGTAACGCTTCTTCTGAATCTCAAACGGGGAACTATCGCCTCCATCGCGCCGCCAAAACGTCCACAAAATCCAACAAAACCGTACCCTTACGAAGAACAGGAAATAGAATTTGAAAATAAATCTGCGAATATAAAATTAGCAGGGACGTTGACGCTACCACGCACTGCTGCGCCCTTCCCTGTCGTAGTTTTAATTACCGGCTCCGGCCCGCAGGATCGCAACGAATCGCTGCTTGGGCATCAGCCATTTCTCGTACTCGCGGATCATCTCACGCGCCAGGGCATTGCCGTGCTGCGCTTTGATGATCGCGGTGTCGCCAAATCCAAAGGAAATTTTGCAACTGCGACAAGCGAAGATTTTGCGACGGATGTTCTCTCGGCAGTTGCATATTTGAAAACCCGCAAAGAAATTAACCCAAAGAAAATCGGATTGATCGGACATAGCGAAGGTGGGTTGATTGCTCCGATGTGCGCCGTGAAATCTCCCGATGTTTCCTTCATCGTGCTGATGGCCGGCCCCGGAGTCACAGGCGAAGAAATCCTTTATGAACAAAGCCGATTGATGATGATGGCTGAAGGCTCGACACCGGATGAAGCGGCACGAAACCGGAAATTACAGGAAAAAATGTTTGCGATTTTGAAAACAGAGAAAGACGAAGCGGCGGCAGAAAAGAAATTACGCGAAGTAATGGTAGCGCATATCGCCGAAATGTCTGAAGCGCAAAAGAAAGCAGCGGATGCAAACCCCGGCGCACTCGTTTCACAAATCAAAGCCGTCAACAATTCGTGGTTTCGATTCTTTGTGACGTACGATCCGCGCACGGCATTACGACAAATAAAAATTCCGGTACTCGCAATCAATGGCGAATTAGATTTGCAGGTTCCGCCCAAACAAAACCTGCCAGAAATTGCCAAAGCCTTAAAATCTGCCGGTAACAAAAAATTCCAAACGGTTGAATTACCGAAGCTGAATCATCTCTTTCAGCCAACCAAAACAGGGGCTTTCAGTGAGTACGGAAAAATTGAAGAAACGATTTCCCCCGCAGCTTTGACAACGATTTCAGATTGGATTCGGAAGCAGACAGAGGTGAAAAAATAAGACGATTTTTTAGACAAGATGGACAGGATTATTTCAGGATGAACAAGTTATTATCTTGAAAATGGATCGAATCCTGAGAATCCTGCAAAAAATCCTGTCCATCCTGTCTAAAAATCTTTATTTAATTTTGTACACGCGATAACCGCCTTCATCAATCACGGCTGAAAATCTGTCAGCGAAAAAACCTTCATCCGCATTTAGATCGTGGTATTCAACTGGCCCCACGACGATGAAATCTATCGCATATTTTTTGATTAATTTCTCGGCTTCTTCGCCGCCCAGATATATTGTTTTTACGTCGCGTTCACGCTCTTCAAATTTGATCCCGTGCGACCATAAATGTCCGGGATAGCCCATCAACATCTGTCTGCCGCTTAACGCCAGAACGGAATTGTGAATCGGGGCGGAAAGCATCAGCGCATGAAGCGGAATTCGTTGTTTGATGAGTTCTGCAACTTTTAATTGATCGCTATCGAACAAGCGAACTTTTTCAACTGCTGACAGTCCACGCACGACATCCAAAGCCCCGGATAAGGTTAGTAAAATTATCAGAACTACACCTATCGGAAATAATTTTCGTGTCCAGAATTTGGCGATAAATCCGGCGACTAAGGCGCAGGAGACCAGATACCAATATAGTAATACTTTGATGTTGTCCCACGGCCACGGCGCGAGCAAGACTACGTTGGGAATAATAAAGCACAGCACGAAAGGCCAATAAAATCGGTGCGTTCGTAACGATATAAAAAAGAACGCGAGCACGAGAACAAAAAGTAACAACCCGAAATTCAGAGCGTAAAACTTGAAGAGCGAATCATCTCCCGGCATCCATCCGAAGTTAAATTTAAAGAGTGAAGTTCTCGTACCTGTCCCGCTTAACCACCAGGCTTGTGGCAACGATAAAATTCCCGCCGGGATAAAAAATGCGAGCCAGTCCCAGGAAAAAAATACTAATGCCATGACTGAACTGACCATCATAATGGCGAAAAATCCATGCGCATGAAGCATCGGCATTAATCCGGCCAGGACTCCTGCGAAGACCAGATATTTTTTCCCGGCGACTTGATTGATGTATTCGTTCCACAAAATCACAATCATCGCAAAGACTGGAATGCCAAATAACAATGACCGTTGCGGAACGATCAAAGTCGTCAGCATATTGCTCCATTGCAAATTCAACGCATCATTTTTGGTGTAACTGTTTGGTAAATGCTGAAGAAAATCCCACCCGTTTAAATTCGAGTTTTGGAAATCCTGAAAGAAATAGACAAACCCTAAACCGCCACTGAAAAAAAATAAAAACGGAGCGATTCGTGCGGCAATTCTGCTCTGTGTTAATTGTTCTGTCAGCACTTCAATTAACCCGACTAACGCCAAAATCAAAATGATATTCGGGATGAAAAATGATGCTGCCCAGCCAGCTCCTGTTCGGTAAAAAAAGGCTGTCAGGAAATCAATCAGAAATGGATAGGTAAATTTCAGCCCCTGAAAAATCGGATTGTGCGGAGGAAAATTATCGCCCTCTGAAAACGAAGTGATGACACTAAAATGAAACGCCAAATCACCGTAATTATTAGCTGGCGACGTATGCAATCCGTCGGCTTCGACGACAATCACACGGCTAAATATCCAAATAAAAAATATCAACCAGAACAAATAAAAGGCACCGTTAACAGCAAACAACCTAAGATCATTTTTTTCCCGATGACTCCTTGTCTTAGGATGAGCCAAAGCTTTTGTCAGCAGAACTACCAAACAAATGACAAAAATAACAATCGTGACGCCTATCGAAATCCGATTCAATCCCAGCCCTAGCGACAATAAAAAGCCTGACCACGATAACGCGACCAGCCCCAGAACCGCGCCAAAGCTCACCTGCATTTTCAGACTGGCAGCCGGATAATAACGGCGCATGAATAATGCCCCATTTAAACAGGCGAGAGCAGCAATTAAAATAGCGAAGAGGGTTGTAATAAAAGGCATCTTACCTGAGGAAAATTTCGGAGATGAGAAGCAAAGATTAAAATACGTGGCGGGACTAAAAGCGTCAACTACTTCGGTGAAAACCGTCCAAGTTCGTCCTGCAATTGCAACTGAACCTGACGCACTTCATGTAATCTTTCGGTCAGTCGGCCAACCAGAAAAGTGACGAGAGTGAGGACAAAATCAGACTCCATACTGCCAGCTTCCAGTGATGACGAAACAACCTGAGACTCACTCAAATAATGATCGCTGGAAATTTGAGACGTTGAAGAATCATCGAGGATGGCTTTCCAGTTCCGCGCTAATTTTCGTGACGTAGAGGTCAAACCAATCGGCGTCGGGCGTTGCACTTCAGGAGTTTCAATAAGAGACTTTTCGAGAGTTTCCCAAAACTCTTCAAATGTTGGCAAACCAATTTCCAGAGTCTCATCGGTGGCTTTATGATCAGTGTTCATCATCGGGGCTTTTCCAAAACTACTCACCAAAATCAACCATAGATTGGCTACAACTTACGGCTAACGTATTCCACGCTGATTCGGCTTAATTCCCAGGGGGGCGGGAATGGTGCGTCTTACTCCGTATTGATCCAGCTCTTGAAAAGTTATTTTGAGCAAACGCAGGTGCTGGGGGATGTTTATCTTGTCTGCCTGATGTAAACAATTCGGCAGAGTATCTGGTCTCACAAGTAGACGGCTGCCGCACTTAACATGGAAGTAGTTTATTTTTAATTGATCTTTCTTCCGTATAAAAAATGGAGTTGCTCCCGATTGAACACCGACAACAACTCCATTCCACCAAGAAAAGTAATTTGTTCTTACTTCGCTACGCTAAATTCAATCCGGCGATTTTGGAATCGTCCTTCTTCAGTATCATTACTGGCTTTGGGATTATCCGCGCCGTGACCTTTCGCCGTTAAGATATCGGCTTTGACACCGCTCTTGACGAGATAAGCCAGAACCGCTGCTGCACGTTTTTGTGACAGAGCTAAGTTACCTGCGGCGGCACCTTTGTTGTCGGTATATCCGCCAACTTCCAGTTTCGTTCCTGCGGGAGCGGCTTTAATCGCCTCAGCAGATTTCTTCAACAATTCTTCATTTTCCTTCGGAATTCCATTACTCCCCGAAGCGAAATTGATGATTTGAAGGTTTAAGGCCTTGACCAATTCATCGGTGCTGTGGACTCCTGCCAGCGCCCCTGCCGCTGCTAGTGCCGCATCCTTCACGGCGGCGGCGGCGTCCAGTATCTTAGTGCTGTATTTAAAGCCAGTACCAAAGATCGAACCGAGTTTGGCTTGCAAGGCGGCTGCCGCATCTTTCGCTAACCCACTAATGGTAATCGCAGAACCAGCGATACTCAGCTCAGAACCAGGAAGCTTGAGTTCTTTCAAAGCGTCACCGAGCTTAGCCAACCACCCGGCAGGCTTCGCATTAGAATCAACTTTGATATTGGCTTCATATTTTCCCGCCCCGTAAGCAATGTCAAGATGCTTGATTAAATCAGCCTTTTCAGCTTCCGTTGAAACAGTAGCGTTGACCTTGTACTTCCCATCAACGTTAACGACCTGAAGTGAAGATTCAATCTTCGGAACCGCAACGGTGGGAGAAGTTGTGACAACGGGAGTGGTTGGCGTCGTGCTGTTACAATAGTTGTAAATCAGAAATGCAATCAACGCCAACAATAGCAACGGTAATAATTTCAGCAACCAGGATACACCTGATTTGGCGGTGTCTTCTGCGAGATTCGCGGCTGCCTTCGCACCAGCCATTCCTACGGCTCCGGCTCCGGCTAAACCTGCGCCGACCGCACCAACAGCACCACTGGCTAAATCGCCAGCCGCATCAATTCCCTTGCCAGCCAGACCAGCCGCGCCGCTGGCTAAATCGCCAACTGCGTCAACTCCCTTACCAGCCAAATCAGCCGCACCGGAAACTACCGAACCGGCAGCATCGGTGACTCCGC
>JAYVZE010000142.1:0-11290 GCA_043783625.1 Blastocatellia bacterium
CACCACTTCTTACTCAGCACTCCCTCCCCTTTGCCATAAAGTGTCAGCTACCAGTGGCAAAAAATGTAAGTTGCCTAATTTATTATCCCTGCCGTAGTGAAGAATTCTTTCAGCCTGAATGATTCGTGTCACGAAGTGCCATAACAGAAATAGCAGAGAAAAAGGAAGGTGCTTTAAGTGCCTAATAATCTTAGCTTTATCGGGCAAGCGAGACTGCTTCCTGGCTCTCTGGTATGTCTTTTGCCAGTCATTACGCGTGCGCAGTGTAAGCGCAGGTTATTTGATCATTTGGTGTTTACCGATAATAGCTGACCTGATCTGAAAGGACTGGTTGGCAAGTGCTTATCAGCCTACGTCAATTTTGATATGGCGAAATAGGCCCCCGAAGAGACCTACCGAATACCCGTTTTAATGGAGTATGGCAAGGTCTCATTTCAGAAATTAGGTTCAGCGCGAAAGCTTGAGCCTGTCTATAAAGGAATGAGATGAAGAATAGAACTAAACAGGTATTCAGTGGAATTGTCCTTCGTCAGTTTGCCAGACAGATCACCTCATTGATTCTGACACTGGCAATGATTGGCGGAATTTTCCCGCATTATTCCTCGCCCACCGCACTTGCTCAGACCTCTACGACGACGACTTGCAAAGTTGACTTAACCAGTGCGCAGAAAAAAATATCATCCGTGGTGCAGACCGCTTTAACGAGTACCCAGCCGACTTCGTGGATAGACCCAATCAACGATACGGTGCAAGTTCTGGTCCAAACAAACGATGAGGCGGGAGCGAAAACAGTTAGTAGTGCCATCGCCGCCATCGGCGGACTTCCGGTTTATTCATTCCGGTCAATTGATGGAGTCTTAGCCGTGATTCCGAGAAAGCAAGTCACTTACATTGCCAGTCTTTGTGCGGTTGAGCAGATCACGGCTGACCATCCAACGCAGCAAACCGCCAGTCATCTTGAAACGACCACAGGCTTGTCCAAGTTGCGGAGCTTCTCCTCCACTTCTAATAGCTTTAGCGGCGTAGATGGCACAGGCGTGGGGATTGCCATCCTTGATTCAGGGGTCATGAAAACTCATAACTCCCTGATGGATTCCGCGAATCTTTCGCGCGTAACAAAGGCTGTCAACATGCTGCTGGTACAACCTTCCATTTCCGCCGCCGCCGCCAATAATAAAATCTTAGGGTTCAATTTAGCCGCCTTCTTCACGTTAAATAGCCTGACCAAAGCAATCAGCGAAAAGGTGGCGGATGCGGTCATCGCCTCACCCAAACCGAATCCTGACGATTATGGTCATGGGACGGCGGTCGCTAGTATTGCTGCCGGACGTGGAACCAAAACAGACTCTTCCATTCAGGAAGCTACGGGCGTGGCTCCGAATGCAAAAATCTTTGATGTCAAAGTTCTCGATGAGAATGGTATGGGTCGTGTCAGCGATGCGATCATGGGGATTGATTGGATTCTCTATCACAAGGATGATATTGGTTATAACATCCGTGTCGTGAATCTCAGTCTGGCGGCTCCTTCGACCGATTCCTGGACGATAGACCCGCTATGCCGTTCGGTGCGCCGGGCGACGGCAGCCGGATTGACCGTCGTTGTTGCGGCCGGAAACTTTGGACAAAATGCCGACGGCAAAGAAGTGTACGGCACGATTTCTTCACCTGGTAATGATCCCGCTGTTATTACTGTCGGTTCCGCTAACACTTATCAAACAGGGTATCGTAGTGATGATACCGTCAATCATTTTAGCTCACGCGGTCCCTCACGGAGCTATTCCGTTAATAGTAATGGTGTGAAGCGGTACGACAATCTGCTGAAGCCTGATCTGGTGGCTCCGGGCAATCGTATTATGGCCGCAGAATCTGTGTTGCCTGATACGTTGGGGCAATACATCACCCAAAGCAATCTGATTAAGAAAGTTCCTGTTTTGCACAAAAAAGGAACCACTACTTCGGCGTTATTAGAGATGAGTGGAACTTCGGTGGCGGCTCCGGTCGTCGCCGGAACGGTTGCTCTGATGTTGCAGAAAAATCCGGGGCTGACGCCTCCGGTGATTAAAGCGATTTTGCAATATACCGCCCAACAATTACCCCAGGCAAAAATTGCCCAGCAAGGGGCAGGATTGCTGAATATTAATGGAGCTTTGAGTCTGGCAGGAGTGATCCGTAAAGACCTCTCAACCGTCGTTGCTGCTGGAACCATCAAAGCTGGCGACCCCTTATTGGCGACGGGATTATCAATGCCAACGGCGTCAACAACCATTGCGAATGAAACTACTAAATGGGGAGGTTACATCTTTGCCGGTGGAGCGCATGTCTTAGCGGGGAAAGAACTTTTTACTCGTTATCAACCAATTTACGATCCTGAAATTGTGTGGACACAGCGAGGGTTGCTGTCTGTCACTCCGGTGGTTGATCCGACAACGAATAAAATCTCGACTTTCGATGAACAAGAGGTGACGGCAAAAACGCAGTTAGTGACGAGCGGTGTGACCGGGTTGGATCGGGTGACAGGCGTGATGGGGCCATTTGTTTCAGGTGAATTCCTGAGTGGCAGCATGACGAGCGGACAGGGAGTTTTGTTCAGCGAAGGCGTCTTATTTAGTGAGGGAGTTTTATTCAGCGAAGGCGTTCTATTTAGTGAGGGAGTTTTGTTTAGCGAAGGCGTCTTGTTTAGTGAAGGAGTTTTGTTCAGCGAGGGCGTTTTATTTAGTGAAGGCGTCTTGTTTAGTGAAGCGAAATTACTTGGAGAATAAGAATTGGTAAGCCGAGCTACGCTTCAATTTTGCTGGCAGCGTGGCCCGGATAAAGTTGCTGAATTATTCAAAACAAAGATTGATCACTCCAAAACGAGAAAAACAATGACGACAAAAACCTTACAAAAAAAGCCGGAAGTCAGCCAAAAGCTGAGAAATACTGAGTCCGAAAATTTTCCGGTCGTTAGTGCCTTATCTTCAGCAGATGAAATCGAAGTTTTAGATTTTCTGGCCAGGCGTCCCATTCATACGTTTGGGCTGAATGGATTGATCCGGCAATACGGGTTGGAACCTAACGCCAAACGTGGGACTTATTTCGGGTGTCGTGATCAGGCTGGAGCCTTAGAGGGAGTGGCTCTGATCGGACATTTCACCCTGTTTGAAACGCTGAATGATCGTGCGCTCAAAGCCTTTGCCAACGTCGCACAACACCATGAAGAAGTTCACTTGATGTTAGGCGAACAGGAAAAAATAAATAAGTTTCTGGGTTACTTAAATCAACAGGAAAAACTGCATGCACAAGCCTTAAAATATTTACAACTGGAAATCAACAGCATTGACCGGAATGAATCTTCCGACACTGTTTTACGTCCGGCGACTCCCGCAGATTTATCACAAATTGTCGCAGCTCACGCGCAGGTGCTTTATGAAGATCGGGGCGTGGATCGGCTGACAGTTGAACCGGAAACCTTCCGGCAAAATTGCCTGGATCGCATTAATCAGCAAAAAACGTGGGTTGTCGAGAAAAAAGGAGAGGTACTTTTTAAGGCGGAATTGAGCACCGATACCCCGGAAGTTGTTTACCTCGAAGGAGTCTGGGTTCATGAAAAAGAGCGTGGGCTTGGTCTTGGTTATCGCTGCCTGTCGCAATTACTCAAAAATCTTTTGAATCGAACGACTTCGGTTTGTTTATTACTGGCTGAAAAAAATAAAGCCGCTCTCGGTTTATATGAAAAAGTTGGTTTTCAGCAGCGGGGATACTATCAGGCAGTCTTCCCATAAGTTATGAATGATTCGACGAAGGTGATAAATGAGCGGTTTGCCGCTCCGTTTATGTGGCTCATCGCAGGGGTCGGTTTTGTCATTGGAGCCTTTGCCGCAGTGCGCCTTCCGGCTGAAAATTACAGCCTTCCGCTGGTCTTTTTCTCAATCATCACACTGACCGTTGGCTCCAGAATCGTCGTCAACATCCAGCGGCTGAATATGAATATTTCAGCCTCTGATATTTTCATTTTCCTGGCCATCTTTCAATTCGGAGGCGAAGCCGCCATCTTGCTGGCGTGGCTGGAAGCTTATTGCACTTCCTTTCGATTTACGACTCATTTTAAATTTCGTGCGTTCAATGCCGGGACGATGGCCTGCTCAATCTTCGTCACGGTAAAAGTTCTGGACTGGCTGTTTGGGCCGCTCTCCCAACAGTTAGATCATCGGTTGTCGTTGCCATTAATTCTGGCCTCCGGTGTGATGGCGTTTCTACATTACGTTGGCAATATTAGCCTGATGACTTCCATGGTGGCTTTACGCACAGGTCAGGCTTTTAGCAAGGTCTGGAAGGATTATTATCTCTGGACGATAGTTGGATATTTAACCAGCGCCTCGGCTGCCATCCTGACCGCCTCGCTCATTGCGCATCTGGGAGTTTATGCGTTGATTGCGTTGACGCCGATCATTGCGATTGTTTATTTCACGTACCACGTTTACCAGCGGAACATCGAAGCCTCCGCCTTACAAGTTGAACAGGCCGAGCAACACCTGTCTGAAATGCAAAAGAGCGAAGCTCGATTTTTCAGTGCCTTTGAATATGCGCCCATCGGGATGGCCTTAATTTCTGCTGATGGCAAATGTGTTCAGGTGAATCGTTCGCTCTGCGAAATACTAGATATTTCGATGGAAGAAATGTTGGCGAAAAACCTCCAATCGTTTTGCCACCCGGAAGACCTGCCGCATTTTCAAACCCAGTTCGGACGCCTGCTGCGAGAAGAATTTCCCTCCCACCAAATAGAAACCAGATTTTTGCACGGGAGTGGTATCGAAATCTGGACGATTGCCAGCATCTCATTAATTCGTGAAGCTCAAACACAGGAGCATCATGTCATCATCCAAATTCAAGACATCACAGATCGCAAACGCGCCGAAGATCAATTACGCTTTGATGCCATTCACGATGCGCTTACCGGCTTAGCCAATCGCACCTTATTGATTGATCGCCTCGAAGTCGCCATGTTACGCGCGAACCGTCATCCTGAAATGTTATTTGCTTTAGTTTTCGTAGACCTGGATCGTTTCAAAGTGGTGAATGACAGCCTGGGTCATCTGGTGGGAGATCAACTTTTACGCGAAATCGCCAATCGAATGCGCGGCTGTTTGCGTACCGGAGATACGCTGGCTCGTTTGGGGGGAGATGAGTTTGTCCTGCTCTTAGACGACATTAACGGAGCGAGCGAAGCTACTGAAATTGCCCATCGAATGCAAGACGTGATTGGTGCGCCTTTTTGCTGGAATAATCACGAAGTCATTCCCTCCGCCAGTATGGGCGTCGCCATTTTTGATACGAGCTATCAACTAGCCGAAGAGTTATTGCGCGATGCCGACACCGCAATGTATCAGGCGAAGGCACAGGGAAAAAATCGTCATGTCATCTTTGATAAAGGGATGCATACGCATGCCATGAAGATGCTGGAGATTGAAGCCGAAATGCGGCGGGCGTTGGAGCGTGACGAATTCTATATGGTGTATCAACCCATTGTTCGATTAGGCAACGATTCGCTCAGCGGCTTCGAGGCATTAATTCGCTGGCAGCACCCGGAACGCGGGCAAGTCAGTCCGGCGGATTTTATCCCCATTGCTGAAGAAACCGGATTAATTGTTCCCATCGGAAAACGTGTGTTGGAGCTGGTTTGCGCTCAGTTGAACGAATGGCAGTCGCGCTTCAAGACGCCCTTGCCAATCGTCGTGAGCATTAATTTGTCCGCCAAACAAGTGTCACAACCTGATCTGGTCAAATCTGTTTCAGAAGTGGTGAAGCGGTACGGAATCAAGGCGGAGCAAATCAAATTAGAGATTACTGAAAGCGCCGTGATGGATGATATTGAAACAGCCATTGGGAAGCTGAAAGAACTTGGCGATTTAGGCTTTAAGTTAAGCATGGACGATTTTGGTACGGGGTATTCCAGCCTTAGTTATTTGCACCGCCTGCCGATTCACACGCTGAAAATTGATCGGTCGTTCGTGATGCAAATGGAAGAAAATGCCGAGAACGCGGAAATTGTCCGTACGATTATCATGCTGGCCAAAAACCTCAATAAAGATGTAGTTGCAGAAGGTGTCGAGACCGCACAGCAGCGCGAAAAATTATGTGCGTTGGAGTGTGATTTTGGTCAGGGATATTATTTTTCCCGACCGTTACTTGTCAAAGACGCCGAGCATTTAATCTATCAAATGATGACCGAAATCGAAGAATGGCAACATTTGAAAAAGAACAGTAAAGCCTTCACTGCCAGAACCGTTGCCACCGCGTAAATGAGAAAAGAAGTAGGGGAGAAGAAAGTGTTGAGAAAATAGTGCTGAGTGCTGAGGGGGGAAGTGCTGAGTAACCAACATTTTCTTCTTCTCAGCATTCAAAACTCAGCACTCAGCACTTCCCCCTCAGCACTTTTCCCCCCTACAATACGAATTCCAGAATTTACCTTCAGGAGTTTCGATCTATGCCGCTCAACCCCACAGTTCATGCATTTTTAATTCTGACGATTTTTCTCGCAGGATGTAAATCTTCGGCGACGCCGACCAGCTTCAGTCCAAATCCCAGCCTCGCCGTAGTCGCACGCAATCCGGCACTGAACGTCTTCGATGATTTTTTGAAATCTGAAATTCCTATTGCCGATGGCTTTGATTTTCCGGTTGGAGACGTAAATGCCAAAGGTTCTTACACCGACAAAGTGACAGGAAAGACCCATAATGATTGGTATATTGCGACAAAATTCGGTGAACAATACGCGCTCGGAATTCATCCTGCCGAAGATTGGAACGGGCGTGGCGGAGGCAATACAGATTTCGGGCAGGACGTTTTTGCAGTCGCTAACGGGCGCGTCAAATTCGCCCAAAACTACGGTCAACCGTGGGGCAACGTCGTCGTCATTGAACATATCTTTTATGAAAATCAGGAGAAGCAAAAAATCCTTTCGCTCTACGCACATTTGAGTGAACTCAAAGTCAGCGCAGGTCAGGAAGTGAAACGGCGGCAGGTCATTGCTACGATTGGACAAGACCCGAATAAAACTTTTGCCGCGCATTTACATCTGGAATTGCGCTGGGATGAATCACTGACGCCGTCGTATTGGCCTTCCTCGAACGCGAAAGATTTAGCGTGGATCAAAGAACGTTACGCGCATCCGTCGAATTTCATTAACAGTCACCGGAAATTATTTATCCCGCAAAATGAAGCTGCGCTCGTAGTCGTAGATCAAACGAGTTACAAAATGCGCTTGTATAAAAGCGGCAAAATGCAGGGCGAATACGACGTGAGTTTTGGACAGGAAAAGGGGCAAAAGAAAATTCAAGGCGACAATAAAACTCCGAAGGGAATGTATTTCATTATCCAGAAACATCGCGGGAAATTTGATGGCGCGTACGGCGAATACTACGGTGGACATTGGATCAAAGTGAATTATCCCAATCGCTACGATGCCGCACGCGGGAGAAGCGACGGCGTCATCACTACTTCACAGGAAGCCACAATCAATTCGCGTTGGATGAATAAACAAGAGACGTTACAGAATACAAAATTAGGCGGCGGCATCGGCTTTCACGGCTGGATCAAAGAATGGAGCAACGACGGCCCGCGCCATTTATCGTGGGGCTGCGTCGTGATGCATATATTTGATATAAGCAAGATTTTTGATGAGATGAATGAAGGGGCGATGGTGGTGATTTTGTAAATTGTAGTGCGAACTGTTAGGTTGCGCCCGAACGCGACTTGCACTTTTATTAAACATCTGCAATTTTTAGCGGAGGTTTGGCTTAATGAAAAATGCGCGAACTAACAGTTAGTGCTATCTCGTAAATACAGGAAACATACAGATGCTACGAATTATTATTGCTTTATTTATTGCTTCAATCGCTATTCCCGCGACGGCGCAAACCATCACCACAAAAACTACGAACCTCCAAAAAATTGACGGCTATATTCCGCTGTACTGGGATTCCGCCAACGGGAAAATGTGGATGGAAATCTCGCGGTTCAACGAGGAATTTCTCATCCAAACATCTTTGCCTGCGGGCGTAGGTTCCAATTCCATCGGGCTTGATCGCGGACAGCCGGGCGATGGGCGCGTCGTATTTTTTGAGCGCAACGGCAGCAAAATTTTTCTTGTCCAACCGAACTATCGTTATCGCGCTTTGACGAATGATGCGGCGGAGAAAAAGGCGGTCAAAGATTCATTCGCGCAATCCGTGCTGTGGGGCTTCAAAGTCGAAGCTACCGAAGGCGACAAAGTTTTAGTGGACGCGACAACTTTCTTTTTGCGCGATGCACACGGCGTCATCGAAACGATGAAGCGCACGCGGCAGGGAAATTTTCGGATGGATGAATCGCGTTCGGCGTTTTATTTATCACGGACAAAATCGTTCCCGAAAAATACTGAAGTCGAAGTCACGCTCACGTTCGCGGGCGATGAACCCGGACGCCTCGTCGCCGAAGTAGTTCCCACCGCCAACGCCGTCACCGTCCGCGAACATTTTTCGTTGGTCGAATTGCCGGACAATAATTATCAACCGCGTCCGCTTGATCCGCGTGTCGGATTTTTTGGAATTTCGTTTTTTGATTACTCTTCGCCGTTCACCGATCCAATCGAAAAACGCTGGATTTCGCGCCATCGTTTGCAGAAAAAAGATGCGAGCGGCGAACCTGTCAAACCAATCATTTATTACGTGGACAACGGCGCGCCGGAGCCTGTCCGCAGTGCTTTGGTCGAAGGTGCTTCGTGGTGGAATCAGGCGTATGAAGCCGCCGGATTCAAAAATGCTTTCCAAGTCAAAGTACTGCCCGCTGATGCTGATCCGATGGATATTCGCTACAACGTCATTAATTGGGTGCATCGTTCGACGCGCGGCTGGGCTTATGGTTCGACTGTCGAAGACCCGCGCACCGGAGAAATTATCAAAGGCGTAGTCACGCTGGATTCCATGCGCATTCGTCAGGATGTTCTGCTCGGCGACGGGAAAATTCCACAGTACAAAAACAGCCGCGCTTGTGATTTTGCAGCGACGTTACCGGACATAGAATATCTTGCGGCTGACCCGGAATCTGTCGGCGAAATGGCTTTGGCGCGCATTCGCCAATTGTCCGCGCACGAAGTCGGACATACGCTCGGACTCGCGCATAATTTCGCGGCTTCGAGTTATGGCAGAGCGTCCGTGATGGATTATCCGGGGCCGGTGACGGAGATCAAAAACGGCAAGCTGGATTTGTCGAATGCGTACGCCGTTGGCATCGGCGCGTACGATAAATTCGCCGTTACTTTTGCGTACGGAGAATATCCGAATCAAAAAGCCGTTGACGATTTTGTGACCAAAGGTGTGAGCGACGGAATGCTGTTTATTTCTGACGCTGACACGCGGCCCGCCGGAGCAGCGCATCCTTTGTCGAGTTTATGGGACAACGGCTCCGATCCGGTTTTGCAGCTTAAACATGAAATGGAAGTGCGCAAAATCGGGATGGCAAATTTCGGCGCGGCGACTGTGCCGAACGGGACGCCGTATTCACAACTTGAAGCGAAATTAATGCCGCTCTATTTGCATCATCGCTATCAATTGACGGCGGCGGTGAAATCCATCGGAGGCTTGTATTACACTTATGCCGTGAAAACTGCGAATGGAGCCTCACCGAAAAATATTCAAGCGATTGTGCCAGCGATCAAGCAACGCGAAGCCTTGAAAATTGCGCTCAGCACGATCACGCCGGAAACATTGGCGATTCCTGAAAATATTTTAAACTTGATTCCGCCGCGCGCGTTCGGATACAGCGGAGGCCCGACTGAATATTTCACCAAACGTACGGGATTAACATTTGATCCAATTGCCGCCGCAGGCATTGCCGCTGATTTTACCATTTCAGCTTTGCTCAATCCTGAACGTGCTGCACGTCTGAATGAATATCACGCGAGAGCAGCGGAAAATCCTGATTTTGCTGAAGTCGTACGAGAGTTGGTTCGGGAAATCTGGAAAAAAGGCGCGACGAAAAATGAGTATGAAGCCGAGGTTTCACGCGCTGTGCAAACCGTCTGCATTACGAAATTAATGGACACTGCCGCTAACGAAGACGCTGCACAACAGGTTCGTGCGGTAGCGAATGAAGCCCTCCGCGCTATGATGACCGAATTGAAAAAAATCGGCATGGTCGAAGCCAATGAGTTCGCACATCGTAAATTCTTAACCGAAGAAATCGAACGATTTTTGGCACGACCTGATGCGACACGCAAGCACAATGCGCCGTTGCCGACTCCACCGGGAGATCCGATTGGTTCGGGAGAAAATTAATGTAGAAGTGTCTTACTATATGCTTAATGGAGAAGCTGATGCCTGAAAATAAGATTATTCCAATTATTAAACCATATCTTGATTGGCTGACAGATTGGTTTGGTAATTTGGCAGATGAAGCGCAAAAAAATAATGTGGATGCAGGAGCTATAGCGGACGATTTTCTTAGTGCTCCTTCAAGACGACTTAGATTTCGTGATGAGTTTATGCTCACCTTTTGCAGCCAGATCATGAAATTTTGGCAGGAAAATGAAGTAATGATTTTAGAGGAAGTAAGAACGCTTCCAGGGCTAAAGGCACATTTTGGCGGTGACCTCGGCCCCCAATTCACACACCATCCTTTTGAACGAAGCGGGTTATATTTTGATACGGTACTTGTCCCCGATCCAATGCTGAAAATAGCAGCTTTGCCAGATAGTGCTACCAAGACTAAAGAGTACTACCTTTTAAAATATGCGATTTTACAAATACAATTCAAACCGATCTATTTAGCGGATGTTTATCCTCCTATTGCTGTTTTGTATCCAACTAAGGAAGAACTACAAGCCCCTCCACTTCCGTACTTCGAAGCACAAGAGATCGCTAAATTAGACAGTGTTGCCTTAACGAATAAGCTCTACGAACAAAAACTAGAAGATTTTGATCAGGTACAGCACTTTTTTACGAAGTTCAGAAATCTTGATGACTGCTTATCCGAAATTACTCATCCAGACATTATCTTTCTTGATGAGACCGTACCACGCGACCCTCAATCACAATTTGAGTCTTTGCAACGCCAGGCTGAGAAGAATTGGAATACTCAGTTTATTGAAAATTGGGGAGGCTCTAGCCATGTACTTTTTGCGATTTACACAAGGATGCAGCAAGCGAATGATAATCTGCAAAAAGCGATGGCGTTAAATAGAGTTGTTGTGATGAAAGAAAAAAGTTAGTGTAGGAGGATGAAACTAGCGATCAAAGACTTAAAGAAAAAAAGGCAATGGCGAGCGGCAACGGGA
>JAYVZE010000143.1:0-49646 GCA_043783625.1 Blastocatellia bacterium
TTGTTGCGTCCAAACAGTTGCACTCAAATTAAAACCTTCGATAAGTAAAGAGCTGATTATCTAATGCTATTGTGGGGGACGTTTTGATAGTGCTCGCCTAGCCAGTCGCGCCCGAAATCGCCATTGAAATCACGCCAGACTGAATGAATGTGGTTCGGATTTAATTGCGTCGTGTCATTCGCTGGGTTTTGGGAATGATCGTATTCAATTAAAAACGTTTTGCCCTGAATGCGATAGTAATGCGCTTCGCCGGGTTTGACGCTGCCCGCCCAGCCGAAATAAATCGTATTCAATCCTGCTTTCATCAAAGCGGCGCGGCGTTGTTTGGCAATTTCTTCAGGCATGCGGTCGAGATATTCTTCGACAATTCCCATCAGCCTTTCGCGTTGCTCCACGCTCAATTGACCGTAGCCAATGCCTGCGGGTTTGAGTGGATCAATGATGCGTTTTGACATCGTGAGCAGATCGCCGGGCGTACGCAGCTTATTGAAAATGGCGAGGTCGCGTTGCTTGTCGTCTAAGGCTGTGATCGCCTCGCGGGCGAGGTCTTCTTCGTTGGCAAGCGGGCGAAATCCAGCGCGCGGGCCTTCCCGGACTTCAGCCGGATTGCTGCCAAAACCGAGCGGCGTATTGGCGACGAGTTCGCCGTTGACCAGCGTGAAATGCAACGAAACATGGTGGCCTTCGATGCGCCAGCCCCACGGCTCTTTCGTGCCAGGCGTGCCGAAAATCGCAAAGAAGTAAAGCTCTTCGTCGCGGCGAAATGGACGGCGTTCGGTGTTGCCACGCGCATCTTCAAATGCGCCGAGAATCGGTTCCATCTGCATAATTGCTGAGGCTTTTAAATAGCCGTAATTGCTCAGCCCTGTGCGCAAAAATGTGTGCGCCAAACGGCGTTGTTCCAGCGTCATTTCTTTCAGCGGCAAGCCTTTTCTCTGACGCGGAAAAAATTCCCAATCGTCGCGGGCGGTGTCGTTGAAATTGTAGACGGCTTTGGCCTTTTGCTCTGCCGAAAGCGACGCGATGAATTTGCTGGCAGCCTCAGCCATCAATGCCGACGTGCGCATCTTCGCGTAGGCGTGATAACCAAAATATGTGACGAAGCCGAACACGGCGAGATAGCTGACACCTAAAATTCCAAACTTAAATAATTTGCGATTCATAATTTCCTTGTTAGATACTGGTGCTATGGTTTGGCTTCAAAACAGCCTGCGCCGTGAACAGTGGTTGCGCCGCCTCTTTTTAAAACGGAAACCGATTGCCCACAACAATCCTTGCCGAAGCACTTGCCGACGCTGCCGCCTGCTTTGCTTTCGACTTGGCAACCAGTGTCCGCGCCGATTCCGCCTTTGGGACAACAGCATATAGAAATAATCACGGCATCATACGGATCAAGATTTTCAAGCGGGGCAAGTGTGACTTCAGTTGGCGGCACAATGCCCGTTTCGGGGTCGTAATCCAATACAACCAGCACGCTGCCTTCGGCATTCCAGAATGAAAATCCTTTCCTGGGCGTAGCGGTGAGTCCGACGACATCAAACGCCTTGCCCGCCGCCGGATTGCGACGCAGGGCATCTGCCAGTGAAATCCCAAAATGTTCGCGCTCAATGCGGCGCGGCAATTTAAGCCGCACGCCTTTATCACTGGTTTTTTGTTGGGCTTGCGCGGCGTGTAAATAAAAGGCCGACACGCCTAAAGATGAACAGAGCAAGCAGCCAAGCAGGAGTTTTCGCAACATAGTCTTCCTTATTTTTCGTGGGTTATTTTTGCGCAGCCCGCATCGGAGTTTTCAAGATTCCGATGCCTTCGATTTCGATGGTGACTTCATCGCCGGGCTTGAGAAATTCAGGTGGCTTGCGGGCTGCGCCTACGCCTTCGGGCGTCCCGGTCACAATCACATCACCGGGGTAAAGCGTCAGCACCGATGACAGATAACGAATGATGTGCGCTTCGTCGAAGATCAAACTTTTGGTGTTGCCATCCTGTTTCACCAGGCCGTTGACCTTCGTGATGATGCGCAGGTTGGCGTGATTCGGCATGAATTCTTTGGGTACGAGAAACGGGCCAAACGGCGCAGTGCCTTCGCGGCTTTTCATATTGAACCAGTTCGGGCCGGGAATCGTCGCGTTCAATTTGCGTCCCGCGCCGCCGCGATCACTTACGTCAAACACAATGCTGTAGCCGAACACATAATCGTGTGCTTGTTCGAGCGTGAGGTTAGCAGCGGGCTTGCCCATGACGATGGCGAGTTCGCCTTCCCAATCAATGTTGCGTCCCGGCGGCATCAAAAACGGAGCGCCCGGATCAATGATGCAATTGCGTGGCGATTTGGCGAAAAATATAGGGTCTTCGGCTTCGACGTTGACGCTGTGCGTGCCGCCCATTTCTTCGGCGTGGGATTTGTAGTTGACCGCCGCTGCCAACAGATTCCACGGATATTTGATCGGCGCTTTGATAGCGATTTTATCGAGCGCGTAAGCGAACGCGAGGGCATCCGGGTTGGCAGCTTTGAAATGATTAGCAATTTGATAAAGGCGCGGCGCGACGCGGGCGTATTGCTCAATCAAGTCGCGCATCTCGGTTGGCATTGCAACCATTGACAACTTTGCCTGCTTCGTCAATTGCGCGTTAGCGGCGGCAATATCAAACGCATATTCACCCAGCACTAAGCCGAGGCGAATTTTGCCTGCGGCTTCAAATGTAGCGAGTTTGAAAGGAGTGTCAGGCTTGTCTGAAATTGTCGGACGCTGCGCCCGGACGGCATTGCTGACGATCAGGCTGAATGCCAGCACAGCACAAAGGCAAAGGTTTCTTCTCTGTTTTGACATGTTGTTTTCTGGTTGTGATGAGTCTATCGATGAAGTAATAGCATGAGAGGAAACGTGAATTTTTACGCTACAGATTCGCTCATATTCAGTGCTGATTCGTTCAATCTGATGCGGGCTAACGCGGATTTGAACGAAAAGCGGCAGGTGGCTGTCCGAAGCGTTCGCGGAAGCGGATCGCAAAGCGCGAGGGTGATTCATACCCGATTTCATTGGCGATTTGCGTGATGGACTTATCGGTGGACTGCAACAACACGAGCGCGTGCGAGAGCCGCAAATCCAACATGATTTTGGTGAGCGAAAGATTTTCTGCCTGCAATTTTCGGCGCAAGGTCGCTTCGCTCATGGCTAATTGTTTAGCGATTTCAGGAGCCATCCACGTCTGGTGCGGCGCGGAATTCAATAACGCTCGCACCTGTGCAGCAGCCGAAGTCGGGCGCGGAATTTCAAAACATCCGCCCTGCATTCGCAACCACACCAGCACCTCTTTCAACCGATGAATAGCAATCTCCTGCGGGACGTTAGCAGGATTGATAATCGCCGCACGTGCGCGGTCGTATGCTTCCTGAAAACCTGCCTGCATTGGCTGAATAAGCATTGCCTGCTGAATCGGAGTCTCGCCTTGATAGGCTAAAAGAATTGACGGATCCCAAACTAACCAGAACGCTTCGTAATCTCCGTTGGCTGCCGGGCGATTGGTGATGTCAAAGGACTGCCCGCCCGCAATCGCAATCGCGGAGCCAGCTTCGATGACGTGTTCTTGCGTGGCACTGCGCAAACGTTTGGTTCCACGTCTGACCGAGATAATAGTAGGGCGTTCAATCACCGCACGGCACACAGTAAGTTCTGCTTGTTGGCGGACACAGGCTGTAACACCTACATCCGGTCGTACATTAACGGCTCGTTCCATCTTGACCTCTTATTTTTGCTATTGAGATTTTCCTGTTTTTACGTTAGCAGCGGCTGAATGACGTGTCCATGAACGTCAGTCAGCCGCCGCTGAATTCCGTTGTGATAAAAGCTGAGTTTTTCGTGATCCAGTCCCAGCAAATGCAGCATCGTCGCGTGGATGTCATAGACTTCTGTCGGATTATTTCGATCCAATGGTTTGTATCCGAACTCGTCGCTTTCGCCATGAGTAATTCCACCTTTGATGCCACCGCCACACAGCCAATTCGTGAAGCAATACGGGTTATGATCGCGGCCTGCACCGGCCTGACTGGAGGGCATCCGACCAAACTCTGTTGTCCACAAAATGATGGTGTCTTCGAGCAAGCCACGTTGTTTGAGGTCTTGAATAAACGCCGCGCAACCGCGTGCCATCCCGGTAGCCAGTGGGCCGTGATCGCGCTTCACATCTTCGTGTGAATCCCAGTTGCGGCGTGGGAAGCCGTTATCATTACCGCTCCAAATTTGGACGAAGCGGACACCACGTTCCAGCAAGCGCCGAGCCGTTAAGCATTTCTGCGCGAAGTAAAATGTTTCCTCTTCGTCGTTGATTTCTTTCGACCAATTTTGGACACCACGATCCAAGCCATACAGCTTCATCACATGTTCCGGTTCAGCCTTTAAATTCAAGGCTTCGGGCGCGGCGAGCTGCATTTTTGCCGCGAGTTCATAACTGCGGATGCGCCCTTCCAATCGCTGATCGCCTTCACGTGTCGCAGCGTGTGTGCGATTAATTTCCGCCATAAATTTTTGCGCGGCAGCTTCGCTTTCCGGGGTGATGTAGTTGCCGGATTTATGTGGGAACAAATCGGCGACAGGCGCGGCAGTACCGGGATAAATCATCGTGCCGCTGTGTTGCGCAGGCAGAAACGCTGAATCCCAATTTTTGACCCCGTTGGAAGCCATGCCGCGATGATCGGGCAACACTACGAACGTTGGCAAATTGTCATTTATCGAACCCAGTCCATAACTTACCCAGCATCCCGCGCCGGGAAATCCAGGCAGCAAAAATCCCGTCGCCTGCAACAACGTCGCTGCGCTGTGAACGCCGGATTTACTGGTCATGTTGTGAACGAAGGCAATGTCATCTACGACGGAGCCGAGCGCAGCTACAGGTTCGCCGAGCAGTTTGCCGCTTTTGCCATACGGCTTAAAATCCCAGAGCGGTTTCAGCCATGGGCCGAGACCGTCCTGAAACGTTTCTACTTTCTCGCCGAAATCGCTGGGCTGTCCGTGCCGTTTGACGAGTTCGGGTTTGTAATCGAAGAGGTCAAGATGGCTCGCCGCGCCTGCCATAAAAAAATGGACGACACGTTTAGCTTTGGCGGGATAATGGAGTTTTTGATTTTGCGCAAGAGCTTCATCGCGTCCGAGCATAGCAGCGAGAGCGAGAGAGCCAAGACCGCCACCGGAGCGCATCAGAAACTCACGGCGTGTTGGTTGTTGATGAAAATGGAACTTGGTTTTCATGTGTAGAACTGTAGTGTGCTGCGCTACTCAGATACTTTACCTCTAATGCAAAGCCTCAATAAACTAAAGTTTGTTGGACTCCATTGCAATCTCGATCCAGACAATTTGGCAATTTTGTTTCGGTGAAATTTCAATCAGGTTATAGCCGCGATTCATCAGCGTGCGTGGGATCGTGAATTTGAAAACAGAGGATTCCGGTTTTGGTGACTTTAATTCTGTTGTGCTCGTGAGCTGACAAATTTCTCCATTAACACGAATTTCACTTTTCAAGGCTTCAGCTTCTGACAGCCCTTCGATGCCGATCAACCCATTAATATTGCCTGTGGTGGGAATTTGTCCCGTTGGCAAACGAAAGCCGTACCATCTTCCGGCAGTGCATTGCACAGGCAAGGGAATCGCGCGGGCTTCGCCGGGAGCCCACGTGTCCGCAAAAGTCAGAATGTGCCGACGTGATTTTCCATTGAGCGTTGCCAGTTTTCCAACTTCACGTAATAACTGTGGGTAGTTAATTAAATCATCCATCGCCGTTTGCGAATCCATGTAGTTGAATAAATATATCCGGTCGGCGCCACGATCCAGCATTGCCGCCGCTGCGCCGCGTACGGTTTCCAGCGTGTTCATCTGAAATTGTTTGGAATCAGAATGCGTCCGAATTAAGACTTCCAGACCTGCGGCTAAGGTCACGCCAGTACCGCGCAATAAATCTTTCCAGACTTCAATCGGCATATCTGTTTCGATACTTGCCCAGAACGGTGTGACGACTAACATATCAATCAGGTTGCGCTGTGCCCACGTGACGACATCGTAGCCTAAGCTCCGCGCTGTTTGCGGACGTGAAGGTACACGCGCTCCGAGGCGAATTTTGTGTCCGCGTTTCTGCTCCCAAAAATTCAAGAGGCTGCGAACTTCAGCCGTGAAATCCGTCAAAATTGCCAAGCCTGCCTGCTCATTGCCGGGTTTGAAGTGATAACCAAAACGCATCCAGTCAAGTTCTAATCCATCGAAATCGTAGCGTTCCGCATATTCACGAACCAATTTAAAATGATAGTCGCGCACTTCTTTATGACCGTAATCAAACGAGCGCGCCGCCGAACGCTCCAAGTGATAAGAGACGCGCCGATATTCCGGGTGTTGTCGCCAGAAATCACTGTGCATATAACTGCGCTCATCGTCTACGTTATGTGCGTCGTTCATCCGCATCGAAATCCACGGCGCAATCCCGTGCTTGCGTGCGCGTGCAATCCACAATTGATATGGATCAATGCCATCCTGATGCAGTTGCCACGCGGTATGCACCCAGCCGCGTGCGCTTTTGCGACCGACGGCGGGAGTGCTGGCAAAAAGCGGCTGATCGTCTGCGCCGTTCGGATCGTAATCTTTCCAGATCGGATTCCAGACCTTGCTGGCAAAGCTGGTACGCATGGAATTCGCGCTCAACATCAATTCGCGGACTTGCGTGTTGGCGTATTGATCTACAAATGCAGCAACCGTTTCGGCGTCCAGTTTTTTCCCGGCGCGGGTGAAAAAATAATGGCTGTTGTCTTCGTTGAGGCTGATACCGCCGTTGGTAATTTTTGTGTTGCGCGGTTGCGCGGCGTGCAGTGAACTTAAAGCAGGGAGTGCTAAGCCGGAAGTCTTTAAATATTGGCGACGGGTGAGTTTATTCATTAAATTTCAGCAGTATTTTGACTGGAACGCAGGCGACATCACTTGCCGGAATCTGTCGTAGCTCCGCTACTGGCAAGCGGGACGCTTGCGCTCCAGTCGTTACTATTTCGCGTTGGTCAGCTTCTTCGTTTTTAAGTTCGGATCGCTTTTGATTTCCGCTTCGGTGAACAAAATCTTTCGCCATTTTTTGGCAGAGAATAATTCTGTTTGATCGTAATACTGCGGTGAAGCCGGATCGCCGGATTCTGAATAGGTCAGGAACGCCTGAGCGCGGGGACCTTTGGCAGTGAATTCCAACGCCATGATAAAACTGGTTCCGTAATTGATGAGATACCCATCTTTTCCCAAATAACGACTGCCTTTGGCTTTCTCTGGCGTAGTGAACGGTTCCAGTGTTGGAGAAGTTGGCGAGAAGCTTACGACGTTAGAAATTCCTTCGTACGCGCCTCCGCCGTGAATCGGAATTCGTCCGCCGTTTTTGTCGCTGTACTGCACTTTGCCGAGCGGCGCATCAATCGCAATTCCGGCTTGATCCAGCACGCGAATCGCCCGCGCCAGTTTCAGCAGGGATTCCTTATTTTTATCCGGCGTCATGGTGTTTGGCGTGTTCAGTGAATCGGCGGCGTTGAAATCTTTCTGAAATAAACCCCCGGCTTTTTGTAAATCTCCTGCTTCGTATTGCGTCGAGAATTCACGCCATAAAACTGCGCCGACGCTATCCACATCGAAGCGTCCATTCCACGTGGATAAAATTCCACAGGCTTTACTCAAGTCAACAGTTTGACCTTCTAAACTTACGGAAGGCGTCGCTTTACAACGATTGACGAGTTCAGCGCGGAGCAATTCGGCCGACATGCTGCGATTGCTGATCGCGGCGGCGGCGAGTTCATCCAAGGTGAATTTCCCGTCTTTACCCGCTAATCCATTCGCACTGGTATCGTCAAGCATGATGGCGTTCATGCGGGTGCGGAGCGTTCGCGCTGTGCCTTCCAAACCTTGCAGCGGAGAAAATCCCGTCAGCAATTGATGTGGATTCGCTAACCAGAAACTGTCATTGGCATTGAAGACATAGTCTTTGCGTTCGAGTTGCGGCATCCGCGAAGAGGGAATCACGCCAGCGCGCGCCGCCGGATCGTTCACCCATTCATAAAGTGAATCGCTGCCGTCGAGCAAAATGATTCCACGATCCCACGCCGTTTTCGTCATCAGATCGCTGTCTTTGCGCTTCATCAGGGCTTCAATCGCAGCGGGTTTTAAATTCGGCGTCGCGGAAGTGTCGGCGTACCATGCGCGTCCATCGGGGCTGGTCGCAATCGTATTAATCCACGGAATCGAATTATATTTCGCGTGTGCCTGTTTGAATTCATCCAGGCTGTGCGCCACATTCATCGCAAAACGCTGTGCAAAAAATTCAGTGTTGTTCGCGTTCGCATCCCGCACAGTGGCGACGCGTTTAGCTGACCAGCCAACCCCCGGAAAATTAATAATCGGCCCGTAATGACTGAAGAAAACGCGCTTCTCCACTTGCTTGGTCGTGCCGTCTTTTTCGCGCACGGTGACGCTGATAACTTTGCTGGTCATCTCGCGTTCTTTACCGTCGTACATATATTTCGTTGGATTCCCCGGTGCGAGATTTAACGAATACATCGTGAAGCGTTTGCCCGCCGAAACCGTATGCGTCCAGGCAACATTTTTATTGAAGCCGATAGAAACACCGGGCGAACCAAGTAGCCCGACGCCGTAAACATCCAGCTTGCCGGGAATAATCAAATGTTTTTCCCAAAATCTACTGGAGCCATTCCACGGATAATGCGGATTGGCAATCAGCATGCCGCGCCCGGTGGCGGAGCGTTCGGAGCCAATCGCCCATGCGTTACTCGCCATTTCAAATTCAGGAATCGTGACCGGAATATTTTCGGCTGCTTCATTTTTGGGCGGAGCCGCCGTCGCAATCATATCGGCGAAATTCGTAGTCGTAACGACAACGCTTTGATTGTAGGCGAGTACGTCCACTGCCGTAATTTCAAATACCCATTCCTTCCCGCGACACCAGCCGCCGACGCCATTGACGGTCACTTCGCGCAAGTATTGATTATATCCGGCGGTGTAGCCTTCGATCTGATCGCGTTGATCTTTCGTCATCGCTTTGAGGATGGATTCCGCCTGTTCATACAGCCCCAACGCCTTCATCGTGACATCGCTGTTGAGATGTTTATTGTTTTCCCCCGCGCCGAAAAATCGTGAACGTTCGCCGCGAACTTTGATGACCTGATCGGCGAGCGAACAAAGATGATCCTGCGCAAACGCATAGCCTTCACCGAAGCCGAGGCTGCCGTAATCTTTCGCGGTGATGTGTGGAATGCCGTGACTGGTGCGGCGAATTTCTACGGCATAGTCGGATTTCGATTGAGCCGTGGTTGCGGTGAGCAAGGCGAAACTGAGCAAAAATAAAATCAAGGCAGAGCTTTTGAGCTTCAAAGAACTCAATCGTAAATCATGCATGGTGAAAGTCTCCTGATGGGAAAATTTGATTGATGGAGTAGGTAATATAAATCAGTTCGCAGTTCGCAGCAAAGAAGTTCGCAGATTGTAGTTCGCGGTTCGCAGCAAGAACAGTTTGCAAGAGACTGCGAACCGCGAACTTCTTCTTACTGCGAACTTCTTCCTTGCAATTCTGCACCTGATACAACATATTTTCCTGGCGGATTAATTTTCACAAATAAAGAAAAATATGAACGGGTTTCCCCGCCTGAAGTTCCGAAGACAATGGTTATTGTTGTAACGTTTCTTTCTGAACATTTAAGATAATGCTCAATATTGCAAACCATCATAAATTGACGCAAGTGGCGGGAAGGTGGAATCTTTTTCTCAACCGTTTCATCGGCTTCTTTTTCGTCGGCGTGATGATATTTTTTTGTGCCTCTGATGGTCGGGCTTTAGACCCGCACAAAGCGGCGACGCAATACGTTCACGATGTTTGGACTACGGGCGAAGGGTTACCGCAGGATGCCGTTAATGCCATCGTGCAGGACAGCGTCGGCTACATCTGGTTCGGCACGCAGGAAGGGTTGGTTCGGTTCGACGGCGTGGGTTTCACCATTTTTGATTCGCGCAATACAGATGCGCTAGGCGGAAATTTCATTCACGGTCTTTTGGCTGACAGCCGGGGAAATCTTTGGATCGGCGCATCAAGTGGACTCCTGCGTTACCGTGGCGGCAGGTTCGATTTTTTCGGGCAGGAAAAAGGCTTGTGGTCGAATAGTGATGTCAAAAATTTCTCCGAAGACGCAGCGGGCAATCTCTGGCTTGGTTACAGTACGGGTAACGAAAAGACGAACAGCAATGGGCTGGGCAAATTCAAAGACGAGCAGGGGCAGATTTTTACAACGAAAGATGGTCTCTCAGCCAATCCGGTCAAAGCGACTTTTCCCGACCAGAACGGAAATTTGTGGATTGCCACCGCCAATGGTTTGAATCTTCTGCAAAACGGCAGGTTTTTACATTTCACAACCGCCGACGGACTGGCGGATAACTTCGTCAGAGCCGTTTATGGTGATCGTGCCGGAAACATTTGGGTAGGAACAGCCAATGGCTTGAATCGTTTCAAAGACGGCAAATTTACACTGTTTACGACCAAACAGGGATTATCAAACAACAATATTCGGACTCTTCTGGAAGATCGTGACGGGATTCTCTGGATTGGAACGGACAGCGGGTTGAATCGCATGGTGGCCGGAAAAATCGAGACCGTCAAAGGAATCGAAGGGATTGAGAACGACGAGATATTCTCACTTTTGGAAGATCAGGAAGGCAGCTTTTGGATTGGCACGCACACCAATGGATTGCATCGTCTGCGCGACGGAAAATTTACCGTTTTCGGCCCGCCTGAAGGATTGTTGGGGGCAAGCATAAATGCGATTTTTGAGGCGCAGGATGGGCGCATTTTGATTGGCACCAATCCGGGTGGCTTGAGCGTTTTGCGCGACGGTCACTTTGCCACCTATTCGATTACCGGCGATTTTCATTCACTCAGCAACAAAATACGGATGATTGCACAGGCGAAGGCGGGAGCTTTTTTGATCGGCACGCGTGATGGACTCAATCGGTTTCAGGGCGGACGTTATGAGGCAAATATTGTTGGCGCGGCACTGACCAATACCACCGTCTATTCTTTTTACGAAGCGCGTGACCAGACGATATGGCTTGGTACGGACGTTGGATTGAAGCATCTGGTCAGCGGAAAAATCGTTCCTAATGCGCAGTTCGAGGTATTTAGGAATAAAGCCGTAGCGTCCATTCTTGAGGATCGGAGTGGACGCCTTTGGGTTGGAACGTTCGGAGGCACTGGTTATTTTCAGGGTGAGACGTTCACCGCGTATCCGGGCGAACCCTTGCACAGTGCCAATGTGCAGACCATCTACGAAGATGAAGACGGCGTTTTGTGGTTCGCTACCTGGGGGCAGGGATTATTACGATTGAAGGGCGACAAGCTCACGGTTTATACCAGCAAAGACGGGCTTTTTGATGACACGCAATGGGCAGTTCTCGACGACGGTGCGGGTAATTTGTGGATGAGTAGCAATCGCGGGATTTTTCGTGTGTCGAAGCCGGAATTAAATGATTTTGCTGAAGGCAGAAGCACGGTTATCAATTCAGTTGTCTATGGTATCGCGGATGGTATGCGAAAAAGCGAAAACAATTTTGGTGGACCTTCTGCTATTCGTTCACACGACGGTAAGCTTTGGTTTTCAACGACAGACGGCGCAGCGGTGATTGATCCGAAAAATATCAAAATAAATCGTTTGCCGCCGCCTGTCGTCCTCGAACAGGTTTTGGTTGACGAGAAAATTGCTACGCCGAAAGATGCTTTGGTCATTGCGCCGGGCGCAAAAAATGTCGAATTCCGCTATGCCGGGTTGAGCTTTATTCAGCCCGCGAAAATGAAATACAAATATAAACTCGAAGGTTTCGACACGAATTGGATTGAAGCCGGAACCCGTCGTGCCGCCTTTTACACAAATCTGCCGCCGGGTGATTACGCCTTTAAAGTGATTGCTGCCAACAGCGATGGCGTGTGGAATGAGCAAGGTGCGAGCTTTAAATTCCGCGCTACTGCACCATTCTGGCGAACACCGTGGTTTTATAGCTTTATCTTTTTAGGGTTGGGCGGAATTGGATTTTTACTCTACCGCTGGCGCGTTTCCAAACTTGAACGGGAAAAATTGGCGCAGCAAAGATATGCCCATCGGCTGATCGAATCGCAGGAACAAGAGCGCAAACGCATCGCTGCCGAATTGCACGATGGCTTAGGGCAAAGTTTATTGGTCATCAAAAACCGCACGATCATTGGCAAAAAAGTGGCGAATGACAGCGAGAAAGTATCAACGCAACTAGATGAAATTTCCAACGCTACCGGACAGGCACTAGAAGAAGTGCGCAGCATTGCGTACAACCTGCGTCCCTATCATTTGGAGCGGTTAGGTTTGCGTGAATCTATCGAAGCGATGCTGGAAAAAATCCGCGAGGCGACAGAGCTGGAAATCAATGCGCGTGTCGCCCTGTACGATGAAGTTTTTTCCAAAGATGATGAAGTGACATTTTACCGCGTAATTCAGGAATGTCTGAATAACATTATCAAGCATGCAAATGCGACAGCCGTAGAAATCAGTATCGTCCAAAACGAAACGCAAGTAATGGCGCGCATACAGGACAACGGCAGTGGTTTTATTGCTGCGCCTGAAAATCAATCCAGTGGTTTTGGATTGCTTGGAATGGCTGAGCGTGTGCGCATGCTTGGTGGCACTCATTCGATTGAATCTGAAGTGGGTAAGGGAACGACGGTGACGGTAATTATCAGAAAGGGTGAATTATGAATAAGCTTTCAACCGATGAATTGCCACTAGCTGATGGTCGTGGTCGGATTTAATTTTCAATGACCAAGCTAGTAATTCATCCCCGAACATTCAATCTATATTTTCTCTATGTCTGACAAAATTAAAATCTTCATCGCCGATGACCATCCGATTTTTCGTGGCGGCTTGCGACAACTGATCGAAACCGCTTCGCATCTCGAAATCATCGGCGAAGCCAAAGATGGCGCGGAAGCAATTCAAAAGTTGTTGCAACATAAGCCAGATGTAGCATTGCTTGATATTGATATGCCGAAGGCGAGCGGTTTTGAAGTCTTAACCGCCATTCGTGAAAAAGGGATTGCACTGCAATGTGTTTTTCTGACGATGCACAAGGACGAACAGTTTTTGAATGCCGCGCTGGATTTAGGCGTCAAAGGATTTCTCGTCAAAGACAGTGCGGCTGAAGAGGTCATTGATTGCATCGAAGCCGTCGTGAACGGACAGGAATTTATCAGCCCGCAATTAACCAGCTTCCTGCTCAAACGCATGCGGCAAGCCAGTCCCGCGAAAGCTTCACTGCTTGACCAATTAACACCCACCGAACGCAAAGTTCTCAAGCTTATTGCCCAATACAAAACCAACAAAGAAATCGCCGTCGAACTTATTATGGGCGTGCGAACTGTCGAGCAACATCGCCTCAATATCAGCGAAAAATTTGATCTTCACGGTCGTCACGCGTTAATGAAATTTGCTACTGAAAATGTGAAAAGTGCTGAGTAGAAAGTGCTGAGTGCTGAGTTTTTTTAGTACTCAGCACTTAGCACTCAGCACTTTCCTCCCTCATCCGTACTACTACGGAGAAAATACCGTATTTCTACAGCCCACAAACCGTAATTCAGCGGATTTTCAATTCCTCTTCAATCAACGAATATCATTTCCGTAATGAATATTTTGATTGTGGAAGACAACCCATTGATGCGCGCAATTATTCGGGAGACCGTCAGCGAATTTGCTGATGCCATCACCGAATGCGAAGACGGTGACGAAGCCTTCGCGGCGTATCAGATAAACCTTCCGCACTGGGTGTTAATGGATATTCAAATGCAACGTGTAGACGGTTTCACCGCGAGCCGTGAAATCCGTTCCCGCTACCCGGATGCGCAGATTTGCATCGTCACTGATTACGGCGATACGCGGACGCGCAAACAGGCGGTTGAAGCTGGCGCAGTTGCGTTTGTGCTGAAAGAAAACCTTGCTGAATTGAAATTGTTAGTTGGCGCAGGCAGTTGATCCCTAAAATTTAATTTGCGTCTTTGTAGTACCCAAACCTCCCCCGGTTTTTACGCAAGAAGAAGCCGAAATTTTCTTGCCCAAAGAGAGACAGTGTTCACTGTCTTTCACTTTCATTTAATTTGCTATGCCCCGCTTTTATATGAAAGAGCGAAGCATCTACATTCTGGAGGAACTAAATTTATGAAACGCGAACGAAACGAAAGAGCCACCAATCATTTCCTGACGGTCAGGCAATCTATCAAAAATAAAGTAGCCACAATTTTTGTGCTGACGCTGACAGTACTATGTCTACAGGGACTGGCGCAGGCACAAAGCCCGACAGCGATGGAACAGCAATGCATGAGTGCGGTGCAGGGTAAAGTTGCTTACGATCAGGCAGGTAGCAAAACCTGGAACGAAGGGAATCTTCGTAATCTTTGTCAGGGTACAACCAATCCGACCGCAACGATTGCCTGCTTTCAGGCACAGATTCAAACACATAATGATTGGCAACGTGGTCTTACGGCATGTAAAAGCAAGCCGGTTTCAGGTGAGCTTGTGCGTTCCAGCTACGATTCAAACCCGTACACGCTGGACAGTACAGTCACCAATGAAAACAAATGGAAATGGACGGGCGGCAATCCGTTTACACGGACAATTTACAACCCGCTCGACGGCGGCGTCTTGCTGAAATATAAACAGAACGGTCAGAACAATGCTGACGGCTGCTCAGGCCCTGACAACCCTGTTTATAAAGCCTTTTTCCAGCAAGCCTGTTTTGCTCACGACACAAATTATGATGCGCCTTTTGGCTTAGCCGGATTTCCCGCTTACGCTAATGGGGATTCAACCGGAAAGGATTTAGCTGATTATCTGTTCAAGAAAGATATGCTGATGCTTAGCAAGCAGAATTCCTCCAATCTATCACGGAGTCTCGACGAAACCTCTGCCGCAGTTTTCTTTCGGGCAGTGCAGGATTTTGGCGGTTATCGCGGTAGCCCGGACGGACGAGTGGTTTTGGAGAAAGGCGGCGTTGTCGCGGTGAAGAACAACGGCGGATTTGTCATGGGATTGCGGGTGAAATGGACTTCTGCCGATGGGGTTAATAGAGTGGAAGAGATACAGAATGCCGGAGGTCGTGCCGCCACAATTCCACTCTCTATTGGTGCGCGTAATATCGAGGCTGAGTGCTGGGCTGTCGCGGGAAACCAAATCTTTAAAAAATCGCTTCCGGGCGTCGGGATGTATGCCTTCACGGTAGGCGGCACAACGCTTTCTCCCACCATCGCAGACGGTTTGAATAAAGATATTGGCGATGACCTCAAAAAATTTGGAAATGACGTGAAGACAGTTGTGACGGGCGAAAAAATCCCTGACGGCGAGCGCGGCATTATTTTCAACAATCAGGCGGGATACGTCGCCAAGATGACGGTCTTATATTTTATGACGGAAACCATCGGCGGAGCGAAAGTGCCAATGGCAAAAGCGATTTCGACGCCAGCGATTTCGCTTGGCTTCTCAAGACCATTGGTGATTCCGCGTAACACGGCGAAAGGCATGCCGATTAGCGTGGTCATTGAGGGCATCGGAACTGTTAAAGGCAAAGTTCTGGAGACCACTGTCCCTGAAAGCTTTACGGGGAATGTTTGTTTTAAATCCTGGGGGACGATTTTCGATGCAAAGGGTGGGCCTTGTCAGTAATCCACTGCCGCAACTAAGCACGCGTATGACAATTTCAGACCTGAGGAGCTAAATTTATGAAACTTGACCAAACTGCGACTAATAATTCCCTGACCAGAAGTCAATCAAATGGAAATTCGGCAATCACGCTGGCTATGGTGATACTGGCCTTGTTTTTGATGCAGGGGCTGGTGCTGGCGCAAGCTGAAAAACCGATCAACCAATACACTTATCTGGGAACGCACAATGCGATATCGAGTTATGCGTATGGCTACAACCTCCAAAACTCGCAGCGATACGATGTCACAACGCAATTAAATGGCGGAGCCAGAATGCTGGAAATAGATATTGTCTATGATACTCCCAATGACAAAGAACCAGCGGGTGTTTACATCTGCCACTGCGGTGAAGCCCCGCATAGCAATAGTGCTATTGAAATAAAACGAGCCAACGATAAAGGGATGAAAAGCAGAAGGTGGTTGCCGAACTGGTCGTCTGGCGCTCCTTTTACTCGCTTCAGCAAAATTCTGCAAGAAATTGACAAGTGGCTGATCGCGCATCCCAGGGAAATTGTTTTCATCATGCCTGAAAACAATAGCGCGACACCTACCCAATTCAACGAGGAAGTTAAGCTCGCGGGATTAAAAACTCTCATTTATGTCAAACCTGATGAGCAGCAGAATTGGCCAACGAAGCCGGAATTGATTGCGAGTAACCAACGATTAATCATTCTGGCGGCTGATGGCGCAGATCTGAAAGGCACATTCACCAATAAAAAAGGGTATATTGCGTGGAAAGGCTACATCACTCCTCAAATAAAAGGGAGTAAAAACGAATACAGTACTGCTGGCGGCGAGGACGATAAATTTTTGACTTTAGGAAGTTTTGAAGATGCTTTCACCGACGCAGTTACCTCCAAGTACTACAATGATTACACTGAGCTAAATAAGCGAAAGGCCGAGTGGATCGCCAAGCGAGTAACTCGGTTCCCGACTTTTATTCAAGTCAATCAGGTGCAGATTGGCGATGCGCTGCACTTTGTCAATGAACTCAATGACGCGCGCCATCAGATTGCCTCAACCATTCCCAGAGACCCGGCAGGCGAATGGATCGTCAATACCAGTGCAACCATTGCGACAGGCGTCGTCAACGCGGCGAATGCTGCTGATAAGGCGATCACGAACCACATCACAGGCGGCTCCACGACACCGGGTTCGCGGTCTATCACATTCAACAATCAGGCGGGATATGTCGCCAAGATGACAGTCTTATATTTTATGACGGAAACGATTGGCGGAGCGCAAGTGCCAATGGCAAAAGCCCTTTCCACTCCATCTATTTCGCTTGGTTTCTCAAGACCACTGGAGATTCCTCGTAACACAGCCAAAGGTATGCCGATTAGCATAGTCATTGAGGGGATAGGAACGGTCAAAGGCAAAGTCTTTGAGACCACCGTTGCTGAAGGCTTTACCGGGAATGTTTGTTTCAAATCCTGGGGCACGATTTTTGATGCGCAGGGTGGTCCTTGTAAGTAACTGAATCGTTGCACGCAAGTGTGTGCGAAACAATTTCATCCGAGAGGAACTAAACTTATGAAACTCGAACGAATCGCAATCATTATTGGGCTGACACTGGCTGTATTACTTATGCAGGGACTCGCGCAGGCACAAAGCCCGACACCGATTGTGCGTGCAAGTTACGATTCCAATCCTTATGTGCTGGACAATACAATCACCAATGAAAACAAATGGAGATGGACGGGGGGAGCCCCTTCACACGGACAATTTACAATCCCTTGGATGGCGGCGTCTTGCTGAAATATAAACAGTATGGGCAGGGGAATGCTGACGGATGCTCAGGCCCTTCCAATGTGATTTACAAAAAATTTTATCAAGATGCCTGCCTGGCTCACGACACAAATTATGATGCGCCTTTCCGCTTAGCTGGATTTCCCAATTACACCGATGGCGATTCAACCGGAAAGGATTTAGCGGACTATTTATTCAAGAAAGATATGGTGATGATTAGCAAACAGAAATCCACCGATTTTTCCAGAAGTCTTGACCAGACCACCATTGACCTGTTCTATGGCGCGGTGCTGAATTTTGGCAAATTTCGCGGCAGTTCTAACGGACAAGAGATTTTGGAGAAAGGCGGCGTGATTGCCGTGAAGAATAAGGGCGCATATACCATGGGCTTACGGGTGAAATGGACGTCTTCTGATGGGGTTAACAGAGTAGAAGAAATAAAGTGGAATGCGGGCGGTCGCGCTGCCGCCATTCCGTTGTCCGTTGGCGTGCGCAATATCGAAGTCGAGTGCTGGGCGGTAGGCGGAAAACAAATCTTCAAGAGATCGTTTTCAACCGCCGGGATGTATGCCTTCACGGTCACGGGAACAACGCTTGTGAATAAAGTCGCCGATGGTTTGAAGTAATAAAAATATTTGTCTGCTGTAACCATTAACTAGCAAGTGCCTGCGGCTAAAAATGCAAGCACTTGCAATGTTGAATTCCAGCACCAGATAAAACTTTTTGATTATGGTGGGTGTGTTGCAGAGTGAGACGCATGGTGCAGGCTCTTACTTGGGGGAGTTAAGAGCGTGTTGCCGCCGCTGTGCGGAGTCTCACTCTAAAGCACATCCGCAATCAAAAAAGCTCGACTTAAAAACGAAATGTATATTGCACTTTACCTGTCAGCCGCGTACCAGCGGTACGAAATTTAATGCCTCTGATTTCCTCTTGTTCCCAGCCCTGATTGAACACCAAAAAGAAATCGTTGCCGGGTTTGATGATCCAACGGACACGACTTTGCCAGCCTAGATTGCGTGATTCGTTATCGTATTGCAGAAAATTGGTGACGGTGAAAAACGGAGAGAACGCATAGTCCGCCCGCAGCGCCCACACGCGGGCTACGAAATTACCTTGCGGCAAACGAACGAAACTTTGCTCGGCAGTAATCGCAGTCTGAAAATGCGGCGTCGGTTTGTAGACAACCTGCGCCGTGAATTCGTTCGCGCGACCTGACCAGTAATTTCCAAACCACCACGTAGCCGCCACCTGCCATGGACGTTTCGCCGCCGTTTCAGCTTCGAGGCGATAGCGCGTGAAATGATAATCGCCAGCGGGCAAACTGACCTTGTCGGCAATTTGAAATGGCGCAAAGAGCCGCTCAAATGTTGGAGCCCAGTTAAATTCAATTCGGTCGCCTGTGTTGAATTCCCAATTGATTGGCGCGGTGAATAAACGCCAGCTTTCGACTGTTTTCAAATCGTTACGTTTGTAGAGCGTAAACCCGAATTCATTGAACATCTGGCGCACATTGAGAAATTTTTTCGGGCGTGGATTGAAGTCGGTACGATAAGCGAATTTGTCTACCGCCTTGCGTTGTACGAAGCCAAGTGCCGGGCTGAAATCTTGACCGATATGGCGGTACTCTGCATAGGCTCGCCACCGATCATTCGGATAACTGGCGATCACGCCGAACGAAGTGGCATCGCCCGTCAAGCCTGTGCGCGAAGATTTAATGGCGAAAGCATCCACCGCGAAATTGTGCTTGCTGCCCAGAAAATTTGCCGTTGCCAGCCGCATATCTGCGCCAAACGTACGGCTTGAAGAAGGATTAACCGGATCGCCTTCGGTGTAAATCCCACCAAAGTAAGATTGCTTGAAAGCATTGCGTTTGACGCGCACGACAAAATAGTTTTTCGCTTCTGAAAACGGTGTCTGGCGGGTGCGAATCGCCAGTGCGCCGACATCAAAACGCCCCGCTTTACCTGTCAGTTTTGTCCCTGCCAGAATTGGCACTTCCTGCCCGTCAAGCAAACCAATCCGGCGGCTGAAAAACGGAATCATTTCGCCTCGCTGTCCGACCGAACGCGCGAAATCAAAGACGCCGGCATTCTCTAAAAAGAATGCACGCTTTTCGGGAAAGAACAGTGGGAAGCGCGTTAAATTGATCTGCCGATTGTCTGCTTCGGTTTCGGCGAAATCTGTATTGAACGTTGAGGTCAGTCGCAGTCCGGGCGTGAGGTTGTAAAAAATATCTCCGCCCACATCACCCTCAAAACGTTGCTTACCAGTGGCGTCTTTAATCCAGCGCCCCACTGCGAAGGGACGAACATCAAGCCCGCGTCCCTGTTCCGCTGCGGCAAAACCTGTTAGTTCGCCTGCTTCGGAAACTTGCGTGAATTCGACATCCAGACGCGGCGAAGCCCAACGGTCTTCTTCGGTTTTGCGAATAATCGTGCGCGAGAAATTGAACCCCCAAACATCCTGCCCCGGATTGAAGCTGAGCGTTTTGAATGGAATCTCAAATTCTGCGCTCCAACCTTGCGGAGTGCGTTTCGTGCGCACATTCCAGATGCCGTTCCAATTGAAATTGATCGTGCGTTGATTTTCGACAATGAGTCCGTCAATCAAGGCTCCGGCAGGGTTGGTAGCAAAATAAAAAGCGTTGCGGCGGTCGTGAAAAGTGTCGAGCAGAATGGCGACATTATCATCAATTTCCAGATCAGCATCACGCGCCATTTGTGTGCCAACGACTTTGTTTGGCTCAGAATCGTGGCAGAGAATCCCGATATAAAGATTGTCTTTGTCAGCGAGTAATTTGACTTCGGTTCGTTCCGTAGCAACGATGCCAGGTTTGGGAACGCGCTGTAAAATATCGCCGAGCGGCGGAGCTGAAGCCCAGGCAGATTCATCAAGAACACCATCAATCGTCAGCTTTTCGGTAAGTTGACCGATAGCAACATGTTTTGTGTCTTGACCGAAGATGCACAGCGTCAGGCTGAAAAATAAGGCACATCGGAGAGTCGTGCGAAGAATTTGAGTGTCGCCAAAAAAAAGCATTCAAGTGTAATAACACACGACACAGATTAGGCAAACTATAACTGTAATTTCAGAAATCACTTCGATGGTTCTCAATCTATAAACGTAAATTCATTCAGATTCAGCAGCACACGGCACAAATTTATGAGTCCTTGCTCTTTGGCAAAGGTTGAAAATTTTTGCAACTCAATTTTTGAAGGCGCACGTCCGAATGCCAGCCAAATCGCGCGTTCAATTTGTCGTGCCGGATCATTCGGGAATTCTTTTTCTAAACGCTCAGCGAAATGCTGCGCCTGCGTCACCATAAAACCGTTATTGAGCAACGCGAGGGCTTGCAGCGGTGAAAGGCTTTCGTTGCGTTTGTCTACGCGCATGGAAGGGTCGGCGCAATCCAGTGCCGTCATCCACGGCTGCGTTTGCGAGCGGACGATGAAACGATAAATGGAACGCCTCCATGTTTTGCTGTCATTCGGGTCAGCCAACCCATATTCGTAATGCGGCGAATGTTCGGGATGTTCCACCACAAAATCCTGCCAGCCCGCGCCGCCCATCGTCAGATCAAGTTTGCCAGTGACTGCGAGAACGGAATCGCGCACGGCTTCGGCTTCGAGCTTGCGGCGGTTTTGTCGCCAGAGCAATTCATTTGAGTGCTGAGTGCTGAGTGGGGTGTGTGGAGTTTCAGAAGAAGTCTGTTTATAGGTCGCGCTTGTCACGATGAGTTTATGCAATTTTTTTAATGACCCGCCAGTGTCGCGGAATTCTGCGGCGAGCCAATCCAATAATTCTGGCTGCGAAGGCTTGGCTCCGTTGCGCCCGAAATCGTTGGGTGTCGTGACAATTCCTGCTCCGAAATGATATTGCCAGACGCGGTTCACAATGCTGCGCCACGTCAGCGGATTTTCTTTATCTGTAATCCAATGTGCGAGAGCCGCGCGCCGTTCGCCTTCGGGCGCATCTTTTGAAATCGCAAAACGGGATGGCTGAAAATTAAGCATCGAAAGCGCACCGGCACTGACTTCATTTTTGGGTGTCGTCACTTGTCCGCGAGCGAGTACATAAATCGGACGTGGCTTGCCGTCATTGGCTCCCGTGCCGATGAACATTCCTGTGCCGTAATGCACAGTGCCTGCGTACACAATTTCAGGCTTTGGGAATTTGGATAAGGCAATGCTGAGCTGTGCGAGTTCGAGATTGTAGCCATCACGTTCCGCCCGTGTTTCCGGCTTCATCGCGGCGTCTACGATTTTTGTACGTTCCGTTCGCAAGGCTGCGACAGCCGCATCGTTATTGAGGATTTTTGTAGCTTGGGTAATTTGTGCGTCAATTTTTACTACAGCTTCGCCCGCTTCTTTGGTGGCATCACGTTCAATCACGCGCTTACGTTCGGCGAGGTCGCGTTGCCGTCCGTCGAGCTGATTAAATTTTTGCGTCATCGCCGGATCGCCTACAAAATATTTTTTATCGGCACGATCCAGTGCGGCAAAAACAGATTGCAGCGAATAATAATCGTCCTGTGAAATCGGATCGAATTTGTGATTGTGGCATTGGGCGCAATGAACGGTGACGCTATTAAATGTGCCGATGGTGTTGGCGACCATATCGTCGCGGTCGAGGTGACGCGCGATTTTTCCATCAATTTTTGTTTCGGGTAATTCTGCGTGTCCGATGAAATCCCACGGCCCGGCGGCGATAAATCCTAACGCTTCGTTGCCGTCGCGGGTGCCGGGAAATAATACGTCTCCGGCGATTTGTTCCTCAATAAATCGCGCGTACGGCTTGTCTTCATTGAAGGCACGAATCACGTAATCACGGTACGGCCAGGCATTCGGACGTGGCTTGTCTTTGTCGTAGCCGTGCGTGTCGCCGTAATGCACTACGTCCAGCCAATGCCGCGCCCAGCGTTCGCCATAACGCGGCGAAGCTAATAACTCATCTACCAATTTTTCATAGCTGCGCGGATTGCGTGAACTTACAAATTGTTGCACCTGTTCCGGCGTGGGCGGCAATCCAATCAAGTCAAAATACAAGCGGCGAATTAATGTCCGGCGATCCGCTTCGGGTGATAACGATAAACCGGATTGTGCGAGGCGAGCAGAGATGAAGGCATCAATGGGAGTTTTGATCGTTGAGTGTTGAGTGCTGAGTTGGGGAACGGAAGGCTTTTTGATTGGCTGCCACGCCCAATGTTGCAACCGTTCATTCGCCTCGTCGCTCATCGCTCTGTCATCTTCAGTCCATCTCGCCCCTGCGTCAATCCACACTTTTATCAAGGCGATTTGAGCAGCGGTTAATCGTTCACCGACGGGCGGCATTTGTTCGCCGTCCGGGGCGGTGATGCGTTGATATAAAAGACTGTCAGCGGATTTGCCTGCAACGATGATTGTCCCGCGTAGCGCAAATGCTTTGGCGTCCAGTCGCAGTCCGCCGCTTTGCTTTTTTTCTGCATGACATTGCCAGCAATGCTGCTGCAAAATTGGTCGAATGTCGCGCTCAAAAGAAACCTGAACTGCACCTTGAACAGCGAAAAGCTTTTGGTCAGCGGAGATATAAATTAGAAATGCCGCGAGCAGGAGGCAGGTTATTTTTGTAGCTTTGATGATGAGATGCGGATTCATGTTTACGAGGCATCCTCTGGTTGCATTTTATTTGGCAAGTATGCCAGCCAATCGCAAAAATTAAAATTGATTTTTTGCGACGAAGTAGCGACTGGCTTGACGAATAGATCATTCTGAGCAAAATCCCATGTCATGCCAATGAAATTCCATAAAATTCCCAGGTCGCTGGATGAAAAATCGCTGGTTGTCAAGGCTCGAAAACTGGCGGAGAGTGACGCTGATTTGACGCGGATTTTGCAGGCTTACGGAACGCCTCCGTTGTGGGCGCGGGAGCCGGGCTTTGCGACGTTAATTCACATTATTCTCGAACAACAAGTGTCGCTCGCTTCAGCGAAGGCCGCCTTTGACCGATTACACGCGGCGATTGCTCCCATTACGCCGACCAGTTTTTTGACGCTCAATGCAGTTGAATTAAAAACGATTGGTTTCAGCCGACAAAAAACATTGTATGCGCAGTTGCTGGCGGAAGCCATTCTGGGCGGGCAGCTTGATTTGGAAGCCTTGAATTCATTGCCTGATGATGAGGTCAGAGAAACGCTGAAGCGGCTGAAAGGGATTGGCGATTGGACGGCGGATATTTATTTATTGATGGCTTTGCGGCGGCCTGATATTTGGCCGCAGGGAGACTTGGCCTTGTTGGTAGCGATGCAGAAATTGAAGCAATTACCGCTTCGCCCAACGCGCGAAGAATTTGATCTGCTCGGAGAAAAGTGGAAGCCTTATCGGGCGGTTGCGGCGCGCTTTTTATGGCATTTTTATCTCAGTGAGCGACATTAATTTGCACCGATGGCCGCGAACGTCTGGGCGATAGAAGTTTGTTTTGTGAATAGTTCAAACGCTTGCCATGGGATCTCCCGGGTCAGGATTTTCGTTGCGTCATTGACTTCCAAAGGCTTGGAAAAGAGATAGCCTTGCCCGCATTCTACCCCTAATTCCTGAAGCTGACGGAGTTGGTCGTAAGTCTCGACTCCTTCGGCTGTAACATCCATTCTCAGTGTTTTTCCAAGTGTGACGATGGTTTTGACAATTTCGGCATTCTCTTTGTTTTCGACCATTCGCATGACGAATGAGCGATCAATTTTCAGCGTGTCGGTTGGCAGGCGATGCAAATAGCTGAGGCTTGAATAACCAGTTCCGAAATCGTCAATGCTCAGTTTGACTCCGATTTTTCGTATTTGATCAAGTTTATGAATGGATAATTCAATATTTTCCATCACAACACTTTCGGTAATTTCAAGTTTGAGGTTTTCAGGATTTACCTGTGTGCAACTCAGCGCTTCCAACACTGAAGAAACAGCGGTGGTGTGAGCGAGCTGTTTGCCTGAAAAATTAATACTCATGATTAAATCGCCGTAGCCTTGCCGCTCCCACGATTTGAGCTGAAGGCAGGATTGCAACATAACCCACTGACCGATCTCAATAATCATTCCGGTTTCTTCAGCAATAGGAATGAATTCAGCCGGACTGATGTGGCCCAGCTCAGGATGACGCCAGCGCAGCAGCGCTTCAAAGCCGAGCAGTTTCGCATTCTGAAGTGAAACAATCGGTTGAAAGACTAAATTTAATTCGTGTCGTTCAGTGGCGTGCCGGAGGTCGGTTTCTAATTGCAGTTGTCGAATGGCGACAGTATGCATGTTTTGATCAAAGACAGTGTGTCGCGCTTTACCCTGAGATTTTGCCTGATACATGGCGGTATCAGCGTCGCGGAGTACATCTTCCGGTTTGGCATAATTATTGTTACTAAAGGCAATTCCGATGCTGGCGGTCATGGAGACTTCGTTGCCACCAATTTTGATGGGGGTAGATAAGGCTTTCTGAATGCGCTCAGCCAGCGAAAGTGCTTCTTCAAGGGCGTGAATGTCTTCCAATAAAATCGTGAATTCATCACCACCCAGACGCGCTACTGTGTCGCCTAATCTGATATTACCGGAGAGCCGTCTCGCGACTTCGATCAGTAGTTCGTCACCAGCCAGATGACCCAGACTATCGTTGACGATTTTGAAGCGGTCGCAATCCAGAAACAAGACGGCAAAGGCGCGATCTTTATGACGCTGATAACGCGCAATCGCCATCTCCAGATGATCGAGAAAAAGTGCCCGATTGGGAAGTCCGGTTAAGGCATCATGAAAGGCATCGTGTAGTAAGCGCTCCTCGGCTCGTTTTCGATCATTGATATTTTGGATTTGAAAAATTAATCCGGGTAAGGCGTGCTGGCTGGCATCAATTAACGCAACATTCAGCGAGACCCAGACTTCATGTCCGAAAGAGTGCAGGAAACGATGTTCCAGTTGCGTGACGGTGTTTTCTCCAGAGAGCAGTTGCGCAATGCTGCGACAGACGATGTCCAGGTCTTCTGGATGAGTCAGGCTCTGAAAATCGGTGGAGAGTAATTCCGCTTCAGAGTAGCCTAGAATTTTCCCGATGGATTGGTTGACCTGCAACCACTTCCCCTCAGTGCTGACTAAAGCCATGCCAATGGCGGCATAATCAAAGGCACTGCGAAACCGTTCTTCGCTGATGCGCATTTCAAGCAGATGATTTTGGGCTAATATCGCTTGCATTTCTGCCGCGTTAGTTCGCTGGCGATGATTATTTTCACGCTCCTCGGCTTGTTTGAAATAAAACCGGAACGTCATAAATACGGTCGCAACCATTGGAACTGTCGCCAGCAAAACGACTATGCCATAGTCTTGCAAGCCTAAATAAATTAAGCCGGCGACAACCCCGCTGGCTAAATAAGTTGTCCCTGCCCACGCATAATTATTCCACCACAATGAAAAAATGGCGTGTCCCTGACGCAGGGCTGAATGCGTGGACATCAGGAATGAATTGAGGAAAAAATAAACAACGGCAAAAAGCATTAAGGCGGCGAAATGCTTTAAATGGGTACTGATTGCCCGAGGGGCCAGAGACTTTTGTAGGCCGAGAAAGATTTCCGAAGAAACATACATCGCCGTTGCATTGGTGGTCAACGCTGCGATCCTTGTCACCCATCGGCTGGAGGATTTACAGGTGGCAGCAAAACTGTCTACTGCTGCGACACACGTTGCGGCGGCTCCTCCGAACATTAAGGCAATGAGAAATAGATAAACCTCCGTCGGAGTAATCACAGAATGAGTGCCGAGAATACGAACTGGAAAGAGACCTGAAAAGATTACCACCAGAGTCAGCAGAAAAAGGATGAGGAGGGAGGTTCTGTCGAGCAGATAAAGTTTTGCCGAACAGACAGAAAGAATAACCGATCCCAAAATGGCAGAGACCATCCAATAGATTTTGGTCAGGCGATTTTCTTTACTCAACTCAGAAAATAAAGTCATAGCAGCCAATCCGTGTTCAAAGAACACGGATTTGAAATAAGAGATTGTGGGTTGTTCTATTAAAGTGGTGCGAATCACTGTAACGCTGTCAGGGTCGCTTTATGGTTCGCCAATAAATGGGATTCTGAGGATGCCGGTCAGGGACGACATCAGCGTATCTGCCATTGAGAATCCGTCGGCGAGGGAAATGCCATCGGCTAGTGAAACGCCATCTGCCAATGCCACTCCGTCCGCTAAAGATACGCCATCCGCCAGAGAAACCCCATCCGCCAATGAAACTCCATCTGCAAGTGCTATGCCATCGGCAAGTGCTACTCCCTGACCACTGATAGCGCCACTACTTAGCTTGCTGCCAGTCGTAAAGATGCTACCCTGAATTGTCAGTCCGGTTAAATTGATGACACGATTTGTCAGGAGTGGTGTACTGGTTAGAGTGGTGTCGGTGAATCCTTTGAGCCACTTCGTCGAGGTTCCCTCTCCGGGCACTACAGAATATTGCGCGGAGTCATTCCTCACCCAGAGGAAGCCGGGTTTGTAAATTGGCTGGTATCGTAAAACGAAGTGCGAACTTGCCACGATATAAGAACCGCCCACGAAACCATATCCACCCCAACTGAATTTCTGACCGCCGAGCGTTGAGTACTCAACGGGCAGGCGCAGGCCTGGAAGCAGCATCAAATCACCATAATTAATGGTTCGGTTAGCGATGGATTCTTTCAGGTCTGTCCGCAACGATCCCGCCAGCCGCACAGCACCTTCAATATTTAAAAGTCCGGCGCCTTGCTGGGCAATATTGGCGTTAGGAATTTGCTGCGCGGTATACTGTAAGATCGCCTTAATTAAGGCGGGAGTCAGTCCCGGGTTTTTTTGTAGCAGCAGGGCTACCGTACCGGAAACGACAGGAGCTGAAACCGAAGTTCCACTCAGGATCATCATGTCATTTGAAGTTGAAGTTGTTGAAGACTGATTTTGTTTCAGAACAGGAAAGGCGGTGGCTAACGCATTCGTTATTTCATTGGTGGAAGCTTGCGCCGAAATCACTTTGTTTCCGGGCGCGACCAGGTCTGGTTTAAGAATATTGTCGTAACTGCGAGTGCCATCAGCGTTGACGGCTCCGCCTCTCGTAATCCCACGTGAGCTATAGGAAGTCACCGTATCGTCACTGCGAGCTACTGTTCCGTGATCGTTAGCAGCACCGATTGTAATTGCCAATGGTTCATTTCCAGGCGAAGCAATACTGCCATAAACTTCTTTTCCGCTCACTGATTTTCCAAAATTACCCGCTGAGACAACAACTGTAATGCCAGCCGTGACAGCACTGCGAACCGCACGGCACAGCGGATCAGTCACGTACGATTCTTTTGAATCCGTTGAGATGCTGATGTTCATGACACGGATGTTGAATTCCTTACTATGTAAGATGACCCAGTCAATCGCTTTCAGGATGTCAGTTGTTTCACCGACTCCATTTTCATCAAGGACTTTCACGTCGTAAAGATTGACTTTGGGAGCAATACCCAGAGTTCCATTGGCAGAGTTTCCACCTCCGATGACGCCTGCCACATGAGTGCCGTGTCCGAATAAATCGGGAGACGGATTCGCCAGTGTATTAATTCGATCTTCAATCATCGTCCATCCATATCCGCCCGGTTTATACAGTGGTGATAAGTCGCCACTGCTGGCGAAGGCTGACGCTTTTCGACGGTGTAACAGGGTGAAGTCTACGCTGTATTTGACCCGGGTCTGCCCCAGGCTATTCAGGAGCGACTGATGATTTTTCATGATTCCCGAATCAACTACTGCGACACCAATACCCGTTCCATCAACCTGCGATGTTGAGGTTGAAGTCGTTACTGTACTGGCGCGAGCCAGTGAGGCCCCGGTTGTGTCTTCGAGTAATTCGCCGGATTTCTGGGTTTGAAGATTGGGCGAGATACTGACCACTTCCGAGCGCTGAGCAATGGCGCGAACCTGTGAAGCCGGGAGCACCACTGAGAGTGCGTTCACTGACAGGAATTGAAAATGAATTGATCCGCCGCTATTCAGGATCAGTGCTCTGAGATCGGTCATAGTATTATCTGTTCCCGCGCACACAACAAGGACAGAAACGAGGTTTGGCGTGCCAGGTAAGGTCCAGGCATAATTCGGAAACGGGTCAGCGCTAACCACCCGCCGCAATTCTTCGGATATTTTGTTACGAATGACAAAATCTGTCGAGCGGGAAGTGACAGTTGTTGTCAGGCTTTGCGCCTGAAGTGGTTGGCTGTAACCGAAGCTGAAGATCATTACTGTGATGATCAAATGGCTGATAACCGCTTGTATCGGTGGTGTTTTCTTGAGGTGTCGAATCATTTATAGCACTCCTTAAAGGCTGATTGTCTGTTCTGTTTTATCAATTACTTACCTTACAGGATAGAAAACTGAGCAAGAGAGAGGCCTTACATGTTGAGAGAAATCGTTGATTTGGTGATGATTTTCGGTGAGCGTCGTGACAGAAGAAATAGCAATGGGGACGCCTCACTTTCGTGAAGAACGTCCCCATTCTGTGTTGATAAAATGATGCTAGTCTTTCAAAACGAACGTGACACGCATGGTCACGCGATACTCAGTAATCTTACCTTTTTCCATGATTACTTTTTGATCCTTGATCCAGGCTCCTTTGACATTCTGGAGCGTTTTATTCGCCCGCTTCAAGCCGCTGGCGATGGCGTCATCAAAACCTTTGGCTGACGAAGAAATAATTTCTGTGACTTTTGCAACTGACATGTTTTTTCCCTCCTGGTACGTTAGATGATTAGTAGATAGCTCAAGACCGTAAATGTCCTGAGGCTGGAATGCTAACGCCTTCATCAAAGAGAATCAACCGCTTGATATTCTTCCGGTGTATTGACATTCATCAGGGATTTTTCAGCCCCGGCCAGATGCGCGTACCTTTCAAAGCTGACGAAGTTCGTGGCGACACATTTACATAACAATCTGGCTTTCAATTCATCGGCAGTCAGCATCCGGCGGATTTCATCAAGACAGTCGCTGGAATAAATGGCACAGAGCATTTGCGGACGTCCCGCTGCATCAGTTGGCACGGTGAGCAACGCTTCACCCGATTGATGAATGGAAATTAGTAGCCGCAAAAATTCTGCCTTGATAAATGGCAAATCACACGCGAGGATTAAGACTGAGTCTTTTTTTTGAAGTTGCCGCAAAGCCGTTTCAATTCCTCCCAGCGGCCCACGAAAATCATGCGCGTCGGGCAAAACTCTGGCGTCATATTTTTCTGCTAAATCCTGATAGTCAGCCTGCCTGGGATTATTTTCATTGATGACAATCAGGATTTTTTTGGTGATTTGTTGCGCTGTGATGAGAACGTGTTCAATCATTGGCTGAGCCTCAATCATCAACCAGGCTTTGTCGGTTTTCATTCGCGTACTGCGCCCGCCGGCCTGAATCGCTATAATCATTTTCGGAACTCTGCAATCGGATGTGTTATATTCGTGTCGTGGCAATCAGCCCACATTTGAGATTAATGCACGCAGGAACTTTCGTAAAACAATCATAATATGAAGCGCTTATTTTCTTTGTTCATTCTGCTCTCCATCAGTTTTTCTGTGACCGCCCAAAAGGTGCAACCCTTCTTCCCGTTCAGCGAAATTCGCAAGGGCATGCGCGCCACTGCGTACACCGTTTTTGAAGGAACCGAACCGAAAGCTTTTGAGCTGGAAGTGTTAGGAACGCTCGAAGGCTTCAATGCTCCCAAACAAAACGCGATTATTGTGAAGCTCCTCGGCGTTGATACCGACCGCACCGGAGTCTTTGCCGGAATGAGCGGCAGCCCTGTTTATATTGACGGTAAGCTCGTCGGTGCAATTGCCTTTGCCTTCCCCTTCTCGAAAGAAGCCATCGGTGGAATCACGCCGATTCAGGATATGGTAGACATTTTCGAGCAGCGAAAATCCGAAGATAAAATTCCTTCAGTTCCTCGTTCGATTTCGTTTTCAGAAATTTCTTTCAATGAAAATTCTAAGGAATTCACCAATTTTGTGCATCCGAATGTTTCAGCAACCACGAATGTTTCCAGTGTGAACGCTCCCGTCTTAAAGCCAATTGCCACGCCTCTTTCCATTACCGGAGTGCCGACCGAAGTGATCGAGCGTTTCGCTGCCCAATTTCAATCGTTCGGCTTAATGCCCGTCGCCGGAGCCGCGAGTGCCGCGAAAATTACGGAACTTGTCAAAGCGAACGGCAATACATTAAAGCCTGGAGCCACCATTGTAGTTCCACTCGTGCGTGGAGATTTTTCGTTGTCCGCCGCCGGAACCGTGACGCATCGTGACGGCAATCGCATCTACGCTTTCGGGCATCCGTTTTTATCAGTCGGCGTCAGCGATTTTCCGATGAATGAAGGCGAAGTCATTACCGTCGTTCCGAACTTTGCGAATTCCTTCAAGCTCGCCAAACCAACGGCGATGGTGGGCGTGATGAGCGGTGATCGTGCGACAGGAATTTATGGGGAACTTGGCACGGCGGCGAAAATGATTCCAGTCGAGATTAACCTAAACACCAGTCGCGGCGAAGCTCGCAACTATCAATTTGAAATCGTCAATGATCGTTTCCTGTCGCCGTTGTTAATGCAGATTACAACGTTGTCTACGATTACCGGAACTGAACGACAGCTTGGGGATTCGACGATTCAGGTCTCTGCGAAAATAAACATTAAAGATCAACCGGAAATCAAAATTGAGAATCGGCTTTCGGCTTCCGGCAATACTGCGCTCGCAACTGTTTTTAGTTTATCGCAACCGATCAGCGCAATTTTTTCGAGCGGCTTCAAGGATTTGAAAATTGAGAAAATTTCGATTGATCTGACTTCGCGGGATATTAAAAGCTCCGGTCGTCTGGAACGACTTTGGATGAACCGCAGCGAAGTGAAGCGCGGCGAAACGGTGATGCTGCACGCCTTCGCACGCACCGATGGCGGCGGCGAATATGTCGAGCGCATCGAAGTCAAAATTCCTGACGACGCCCCGCTCGGCAATCTGACTGTCACCGTCGGAGATGGAATGGCGACACAGGCTTCTGATTCACGTGCCGGATTTACGCCCAAAAATATTGAGCAATTAGTGCGCGAATTGAACCGCCTGCGCAAAGCGGATCGCCTCTACGTGCGACTCTCGCGTTCGGATAACGGAGCCGTTATCAACAACGAAGAAATGCCGAATTTACCGCCGTCAATATTAGCTACACTAGGTTCGGAGCGCACGACGGGTGGCTATAATATAACGCGCTCGCTGACGGTTTTCGAGAAAGAAATTCCACCGGCAGAGTTTGTGATTTCGGGGATGAAGGCGCTGATTTTGAATGTGGTAGAGAAGTAACGGAAGATAGCGGTTGGCACGTGCCTGCGACCACCAGCCGCAAAGTGGTATCATTGAGTTTCATCAGGAGGTGATGTCATGCCCTTTAATCGAATTTCTATTGACCCTAAAATTTGTCATGGACAAGCTTGTATCAAAGGCACACGTATTCCAGCGCATCAGATCGTCGGGATGCTGGCAAATGGTGACACTTTTGAAAGTTTGCTCAGAGCTTTTCCATCTATTAGGCAAGAGGACATCCGCGCTTGTTTAGAATATGCGGCCTGGTTGGCTGAAGAAGAAGTTACTCCTCTTGGAGCAGCCGTCACCAGTATATGAAAATCTGTGTGGACGAAAATATTCCCCTTGTTACGGTTGCCGGGTTGAAAAATCTGGGACATGAAGTGTTAGATATTCGCGGGACAAGCGAGCAGGGATTAACCGATGATTTGCTGTGGGGAAAAGTACAGCGTGAGAGTTGTCTACTGATTACTACCGACAAGGGCTTTGCTAATTATCGTGCCGAACCGCATTACGGGGTTTTGATTGTTCGCTTACGCCAGCCAAATGAGCAAAGGATTCATCTGAGAATAATGCAGGCAATCAATCAGTATTCTGAGGGCGAGTGGGCTGGACTTCTGGTTGTTATGCGAGATGCCGTGCAAAGCGTTTGGCGAAACATTTAATCTCTCCGCAAAAGTCGAACATTCATCGTAACGAAATATCTGAGCCAATCATTGGCGATTATCAATAAATCAAAATTAGAAAAATGCAAAAAACAATCACTTCCTTTTTTACACTTCTCCTTCTGACAATTTTTTTCATCACAGCTTTCGCCGGAGGCCCAGCTTTCTGGCGCGTAACGAATCGTGCTGACATTGAAAAAGGCGATGCGAATGGCGTCTCCATTGCCGATAACGGTACGCTGACTTTAGCTCCGTCGTTCACGGAAGTTTTCGATACCAAACAGGCCTACATCTGGGCAATGGTCTCGGATAATGCGGGCAATGTTTATCTTGGTACGGGACACGAAGGTCGTGTCTTCAAAGTGGATGCTTCCGGCAAAGGCTCGTTGCTGTATAAAACCACCGAGCTTGATGTGATGGCTTTGGCAGTAGACACCGCAGGCAATGTTTATGCGGGTACGGCTCCTGATGGTAAAGTTTATAAAATTAATTCCAAAGGTGAGGCATCCGTATTTTTCGAGCCGAAAACGAAATACATTTGGGCCTTAACGTTCGACGCGCAGGGAAGATTGTTGATTGGAACCGGAGACAAAGGCGCAATTTATCGTGTCACGCCGGACGGCAAAGGTTCGGTTTTGGTGAAGACGACGCAAGCCAATATCACCGCGCTGAAAGTGGACGCCAGTGGAAATATTATAGCCGGAACTGATCCGGGTGGATTGGTGCTGCGCATCACACCGGACGGCAAAGCCTTTACACTTTTCGATTCTCCGCAAAAAGAAATTCGTGAACTGGCCATTGGAAAAGACGGCAGCATTTATGCACTGGCGTTGTCGGACGCTGCCGGAAGCGGGGCGACGAATGCTACGGCTTCCACCGGATCAAGTGAGCCGCAGGTGATTAGTTCCGGCGACGGCGTGACGGTCACAATTAGTGATGTCCAGATTCTTGACGGATCATCCGGCACGACTACGGCAACTTCTTCATCTTCAAGCAGCTCATCCGCCAAAAGCGCAGTCTATCGCATTGACAGCAACGGCGTGAACGATACAGTTTGGAGTTCATCTGATGTCACAGCCTTCTCGTTGAACGTGGATGATTCTGGACGCGCCTTAATCGGTACAGGAAATAAAGGAAGAATTTTTTCTGCGACACTGGGAGCCAAGCCATCGTTGCAAACACAATCCACCGAAGCCCAGACTTCGCGCCTCATTAAAACTTCAGCCGGACAGCTTTATGCTGCATCATCCAACCTCGGAAAATTATTCAAAATTGGTACTGCTTCGACGAGTGGAACATACACCTCAGCGGTGCGCGATGCTGCGACCGTGGCGGTATGGGGACGCGCTTCGTTCGTCGGAGAAGGCGACATCGAATTGCAAACGCGCAGTGGCAATACCGCCAGTCCTGATTCCACCTGGAGCGACTGGTCAGCAGCAATCAAAACCGCTGAGGGCGGAAATGTTGCCAGTCCACGCGCCCGCTTCCTGCAATGGCGAGCGACGTTGAAAGGCGCAGCTACTCGCTTGCGTGAAGTCACGGTTGCCTATTTGCCGCGCAATCTGGCTCCCTCAATTAATGCACTGTCCTTGCAACCCGTCGGTGTAGCCTTGCAGCCATTGCCGCAGCAACCGCCTGATCCAACTGTTGAGCAAGCCGGAATTGATCCCACCATTTTTGGCACGTCCGTGAACATGCCGCCGCGAAAATTCTTTCAAAAAGGTGCGATTTCTCTGCAATGGACAGGCGAAGACCGCAACAGCGACAAGCTGCAATATTCCGTTTATTATCGTGCCGCAAATGGCAGCACCTACTTTCCGCTCAAGCTCGGATTCAGTGAAAATTATTATACGGTTGATGCGAATGCATTGCCGGATGGTCGCTATGTTTTCAAAGTCGTAGCCAGTGATGCACTTTCAAATCCGGCGGATCTGGCATTAACGGATGAAGAAGAAACCGAACCCATTGAAGTGGATAATTCTGCTCCGGTAGTAACGGCAGACGCACCGCAAAATTCCGGCAATAAAACCGAAGTCACCTTTCACGCCGAAGATAAAACTTCAATCATCAAACGCGCCGAATATCAAATTGATGGTGGAGAATGGAAAGCCGTTTCCCCTACCGACGGCATCGCCGATGCCCGCCGCGAAGATTTTAAAGTTAGTGTGATATTAGGCGATTCCAAGCCGCACGTGATTGCGCTGCGAGCGTTTGATGCCAATGCGAATATTGGGGGTAGTTTTGCGGAAATAAAGGGAAGGTAGAGGATCAATGAAAAAGGGTAATAAGGCGAATATTGAAGTGCAGGGTGCAGTGATTACGATCCTGTCTCATAAGGAAGAGGATTACATTTGCATCACTGACATTGCTCGACACAAGCACGCCGAGCGCACAGATGACTTGATTCGTAACTGGCTTCGTAATCGCAACGCCATCGAATTTTTAGGAGTTTGGGAAAAGCTAAATAACCCTACTTTTAATCCCGTCGAATTCGACGGGATTAAAATGCAAGCGGGTTTGAATAGTTTCACGCTTACACCCAAGCAGTGGATTGAAAAGACTGGCGCAATCGGGCTGATTTCGCAGGCTGGACGTTATGGTGGAACTTACGCTCACAAAGATATTGCCTTTGAATTTGCCTCGTGGATTTCGGTGGAATTCAAAATCTATCTCATCAAAGAATTCCAGCGCCTGAAAGATGATGAAAATCGTCGCCTCTCGCTGGCGTGGAATTTGAATCGTACACTTTCCAAACTCAATTACCGACTCCACACCGACGCCATCAAGACTCACATCATTCCGCCTGAAATTACGCCCGCGCAAGCAGCGATGATGTATGCCAACGAAGCTGATTTGCTCAATGTTTCATTGTTTGGGAAAACTGCCAAACAATGGCGCGATAGCAATCCTACTCTTGATGGCAACATGCGCGACCACGCTACAATTGAGCAATTGTTGGTGCTGACAAATCTCGAAAGCCTGAATGCCGAATTCATTCACATGAATCTTGCGCAAGGCGAACGCCTCCAGCGGCTCAACGAGATTGCAATCCGGCAGATGAAAACCCTCGCTTCACATGTCGGCGTGTTGCAACTGAGTGCGACACAGCAAAAAGAATTGGTAAAATGAAAGGGCAATTCATCTTTGAAAGGAATAAATATGATTGAAGCTACTGTAATCATTGAGTGATTGGAGCGGATTATCAGCCATCGTTAATAAGCGGGTTGTAAGCGTAAAGTCTCGGCAAATTCACGCTGGCTAAGCTGCTCCGTATAGGATTGCTTGCGCCGCCGCCAGGTTTCATAAATCCCTTTCCAGCGGCTGAAATCGGTGCGCGTCTCATCATATTCATCATAGCTTGAGAGCTTGCCCGCCATCAGTGCCGCGTAAAAGTCTTCGCTCAGCACACCATACTTTTCTTCGTACAGCGTCAGACGACGCTCCAACAATTTCATCTTAATCACGAGTGCATGAATTTCCATAACTGTCTCCTTACTTCGGGGATTCTACTACAACTTGCCGAAATATTCGTGATGGCTATTGCCTTCGCCTCCCGCGTGAGCGTGAGGGGATATTTTTAGACTTTACCTGGTTTCGACTTTGGCGAGTAGATCGGTTGGATTGATGATCTTGAGCAATGGGTAACGGCGCAGAAAATCTCCGGCTGTTTTGCTGTTCGGGTTCATCAGATCAAGCAAATCACGATCCCGGCTGACAATGAACGATGCTCTAGCCACGATTGCAAGGTTGAGGTAGCAAGCATCCTTTGGATCACGCTCGAAGCGATACTCTTCGGGAACGTTGTGCAGACAGATTGATTTGAGGCGAACATCCGTGATGAAGGCTTCGACCGCTTCGATTGTCAGTGCTGGAGCAAGCTTTCTAGTACGCGGGCGACTGAGAACTTCAGAAATCTCGGCGAGTACCTCTTCCGAGACAAATAGCTCGACTTCGCCACGATCAACCAATTCCTTGCAATGCCCTGCCGGACCGTAGGGATTGACCAGGGCTTGCAAAAAGACATTGCAGTCGAAAACGATTTTGGGAATGGCTGGAGTTGTCAGGGACATCAGGCTTGCTTTCCGTGTTTCTCTTCCCAAATCGCCTGCCGCTCTTCTTCGATTAATTGGTCGAACTCTTCTTCGGTCATCTCACTGGCCGCGAACTGCGCCCGCACAGGAGCCAGCAATTCATCCAGCGACGGTTTGAACATCGCTGTTTTGACGGCATCAATGACGTAATCTTCTATCGCACGACCATTACGGGCGGCAGCGGCTTGCACTTGTGTTTCAACCTCAGCAGGTAATGTAATTGTTAGTTCCATGGTCACTCCTTAAAGGAAAGATTTATCGCACTACTATTCTACTACACCTTTCCGAAATGCTCGTAATTGTTATCGCTCTTGCTTTGCCTCCAATCACCAAAGCTGACACCTGTTTCCCCCACTCTTCCAGCAGTTTGCCCGCGAATACATTATGGTCGCCCAATATTTTTGTTATACTCGCCTTTGTCAAAGCGATTCTTTCCCAAAGGAATTCTAATTATGTCAATTAGCAAGGATGTTTCAGTTATTCCACAATTCACTGTCCCGACATCACAGTCCGCCATCGCGCACGTCAATCGCTGGTTGCATCAACAGGTTGGAACCGCCTTGCACGCTGCGTCTGCGACTTTTGATTCCATCACGTTTTACTGGCACGTTCCCGTAGAACTCGCCTATGGCGCAACTGGTCCGCTGGGTCAGGTCGGCGATGTTTATTTGCACGCGGCGACAGGTCAGTTTGCCGGACACCCGCAAGCCGAACTCTTTCAGCAACGCGCCGAAGCCTTAGCCACCGCACACGGAATCGAATAATGCTGACATGGTTTGCACAGGAATTTATCTCTTCGTGTGTCGCTGCCTGCGTCCGAATGGTACTCAATGGATTGGGCGACTACCACGATGAGGCTGATGTGCGCGAATTGATTGGATATTCTCGTTTGGGAGTTTCGCTTGTCAGAGCGCAGGCACGACTTTCTGAAGCAGGAGCGGCGGCAGAATTACACCTTGATTGGAACCTTACTGACCTGCGCGATTGTGTGCGTGCAGGACAATTTCCGATAGTTGGCGTAGAGCGTCATTTATTGGGTTTTCCACGCGCTTCTCACGCTATTGTCATCGTGAAAATTACCAGTACCACTATTGAAGTCCTTGATCCGTTAGATGATGTTACTCCACGCCCTTATGGTGTCGCAGCCTTTACCGAAGCGTGGGAATTGGCTGGGCGTGAAGTCTTATTGATTACCATTCCGCCAAATCTGACACCTGAAGCCTAACACCCGTCACCTGCAATTCTCACTCTTCCAACAGCTTCCCCGCGAACACCTTCTGCCCGCCCAGCGACGTGTGGAACGCATAAATGGAAAGTGCCAGCACTACCACTATCGGAATAATGCTTCCACCCGCATACCAGAGTGAAAAATGGGTTGTGAGAGGGGTGACATACATCAGTAGTCCTAAAGCCAAAAAACCTGCGACCGTCCCCAGTAGGCCGAAGCGCATCATCACAAAAATAAAGAGCGCAGGCTCCAAAAAAGCATCTATCCAACGCGTAGCAACTATACCGAGACTTTCCGGTGATCCCAGGGTGAAGCCGACCATTACCATTCGCACAACAACATACACAACTACGGCAAGCCATTGCCGCCGTAACAGAGTCCGCAGCAAAAAGAATACGAGCAAAAATCCTAACACGATCAGCATTGAATTTTGCCACTGAAGCAATAGCTCGCCCAAGATACGAGGCAGACTGGTCATCGGCTCAAGTCTTTTTTGATATGCCACGCGTCCCTGCTGAATAGCGGCGAATTTGCTAAACCCGATTGTCACTGCTCTGATTACTCCAATAAAGAATATTCCGGCAAGTACATCTTTGCCGACCAGTGAGTCTCGCAACTTGCCTGTCAGAACGCGACTCCATGAAATCAGGATGTTGGGCCAGCGCTTTCTGACATACGGTTCCAAAGCAAGGTAGAACGTCCAGATGAGAGCTGCCACCCACAAACTGTCGAGAACCCCTTTCCATAGGAGAAATATCTCGGCTTCTTCAGGAACGTGCTTCATTCTCAATCCCCAACCGAGCAGGCCAATGACGAAGACAACTGCTCCCAAGCGAAAGGCCCCTTGCCGATCACCTCTGCCTGCGTGCAAATTACGTCTGACCAACCATAGACCTATCAAAGGAACCAATACCAGAAGCGCAAGAATGATCCCCCAAATTATCCGCAGCGTCGGCGATGGATATTCGTGGCGATACTCACGGTCTGGTTTTGACCAGGGGCCAATGATGTCGAAATAAACGGGCTTGCCGCGATACGCCGCTGCCTCTATCCGAATTGGATATTGTTGAGATGTTGAGAAGGCCCCCTTCCAAGCGGCTCTGGCATCATATACCGTAGGCGGAACCCATTCTGACTTGGTAGCTGAAAAAAGCGTCGAATCAATTCCTGCTGCTCGAAACAATACTGACCAGTCATAGTCAGATGGGACATTGCTGGTATCAATAATCTTTTCAACCTGCGGAGGTACCGCGACCAGTGACAGAAGCCGCCCTGACGGATCAAGCTTGATGCTGATCATGTCAGAACGTGTGAGGGGCGGATCTGACCAGCCAACAGCCGGATGACTGTTACCAAGAAATGAGTCGGGAATTAGGGGAGAAGCACTTTCACGATACCAGAATTCAACAACCGAAGGTCGTGCCTTGAGAAGATCATCAAGTTGATTCTGAGCCCTATCCTTGTTTCGTATGTAGCTTAAGTAACTATCTTGCCATGCATAGGCGTATGCGGTATCGAAAGGCTTATTCGGGTAGCCAAGCTGACTGAGTATTTCACGACTCTTACCAGCCATAATTTCTGGTGAATTATCGAAAGGCATTCTCTCCAGCAGATTTGTTTTGGTATCTAAAATAACGACAGCGATTACACCGATAACAATTGCGATGAGGTAGGCAACCGCCAATGCCGGACGCAACCCAGTTTTCTGCCCCGCCGCTGCCACCATCTCCGGCGATGGCGTTTCGCCCAATGCCAATGCCGCCGCCAGCGGATCACCGCCCGGCAACGCATCCGCCACCTGCTTTGCCGACGCCAGCCGACGGCCTGGGTCTTTCTCCAGACAGCGCAGAATCACACGCTTGACCAGCGGATCAATGTCCTTCACCCAACTCGATGGCGTCGTGGGCGCACTGCTTTCGTGCATGCGTTTCAACTCATCCAACGATCCCGCTTCAAACACGCGCTTGCCCGTGAAGATTTCGTAGAGCACCAAGCCCAGCGCATAAATATCACTTTTCGTCGTCACTTCTTTGCCTGCGAATTGTTCGGGCGACATATACGCCGGAGTGCCTGCGAACACTTCGTTGCCTTTGATCTGCTCGGCAAATCCGGCAAGTCCGAAATCCGTAATCCTTACTCTGCCTTTGCCGTCAATCATTACATTCGCGGGTTTCAGGTCACGGTGTAAGACGCTCGCTTCGTGCGCAGCGCTGAGTCCGGCGCAAAGCTGTGTAGCAATTTCTACGGCTTTGTCCGATGGCAGGCGACCAATGCGGCGCAGCAGGGAAGACAGGTCTTCGCCGTCCACATATTCCATCGAAAGAAAATGCAGATTGCCCGCCGAAGTCGTCACGTCTCCGATGTCGTGGACGCGGCAGACGTTCGGATGGGTGACGCGATGCGCCATCGCCACTTCGCTGTGAAAGCGGGCGAGCATCGCTTTATCTTGCGAGAGTTTGGCGGTCAGGAATTTCAGCGCAACGGGCTGACCGAGTTTGAGATCATCAGCGCGATAGACTTCGCCCATGCCGCCTTTGCCGAGTTGGCCGAGGATGCGATAGCGTTTATTTAACGTCGTGCCAGGCGTGAACCGAGCTTTAGTATCATTCGGCAATAATCCGGCAGCTTCGTGAATCGCACCTTGAATTATCCCTCCTGCTGCTCCTTGATAGACAAGTAAAGATTCGACTTCGTGACGCAAGGCTTCATCATCGCCGCAAGCATCGGCAAGGTAGGCGGCGCGTTTCGCTGGCTCTAACTCCAACGCCGATTGAAATAATTTTTCAATGCGTTGCCATTCGTCAGGCTCAAGCGGCGCATCGGGAAATTGGCGCGTCGCAGACAATAATGCCTCTGCGCCTAAACGCATGCCAAAATCTTCAGCGCAGGATTGTTGCAATAAGGCTGTCCGGGCTTCCGCGTCTTCGGCAAGTGCTGAGTTCACGAGTTGTTTGATATTTTGCCAACGTTCGGGTGTCATAAAGTTATCCTTTTTTGGAGTGCGGTCGGCTTGCCGCCGCTTTTGCGTTCGCCAATGAACGCTTGGTTTCCCGCAAAGTTTTCGGTTACGAACGAAAAGCGGTGTCGAGCCACCGCACTCCAAGTTCTACTTCTTCATCTGCCTTCCCAGCCAAGCCTCCGCCATCCGCAAATCGCGGCGAATGGTAGCAGTGGAAAGATTGGTTACTTCGGCAATTTCTTCCATACTCAAGCCGCCGAAATAGCGCAATTCAATCATCCGGCTTTTGCGTTCATCGAACTTCGCCAAATCCTGCATCGCATCGTTAAGAACTAACAAATCCGGCGCGGTGGGATGCGCGATGGTTTTGGCTTCGTCGAGCGGAAGTGCATCTGCTCCTGCGCCGCGCTTGACGGCAGCGCGGGCGCGGGCATGATCTACTAAAATGTTACGCATCAGTCGCGCAGCAATTCCGATGAAATGAGCGCGGCTTTGCCAATCTATCGGTTGCTGTCCGATGAGCTGTAAGTAGGCCTCATTGACTAAGGCGGTAGCTTGCAAGCTGTGACCCTGTCGTTCGTGGCGCAAGTACCGCGCCGCCAGCCGCCGCAATTCGTCGTAGACTAATGGCGTCAGGCGATCCAATGCCTGCGCATCGCCATTTCGCCATGCCAGCAAAAGTTGAGTAACTTCGTCTTTCATGGATTTGATTGTGTTCGGTCGCGGCAAGCATAGCCACTTCGCCCGCAACGCGTCAATCCGTTGACTGGCGATTGCTTGTGTTTGCCGTAATTGCGACGAAAATCCCATGAACTACACCTGCCTGACAAAATTATTTCCTCACACTCTTAATGCGAAATCCCATTACGAAATCGTGCAAAGAAAAAATGAGGGATAATTTTTTCTATTAGCCCAGCCCGTTTACGGCTGGGTCGAGTTGCGAAATAAATATTGCAGTCCGGTTTACCGGGCTTGCCAAGAGCTTCAGCTAAAGCACCCAAGAAGCCCGCTGAACCGGGCTGGGCATACTTCTCTCAACTTCCCCAGCCGTAAACGAGCTGGGCTAATAGAAAATGATGGATAAAATGCCCTCCAAATCACCAAATTTAAAAACCAGCCCAAAGAAATTATCATTAATTTTACTTAATAGTTTTAACCAGGGGCTAGTAAATAGCTGAATTAGAAAGAGTTATAGTTGTGCAATAATTTCAAGCAAGATACTTGACAATAAGACACTCAAGTTTTATTATTCGTTTGTGCTTAGGTGCTGGTGAGGGTTGATGAAGGGTATTATTTAACCGATTTTTTGGAGGTACGAAACATTATGAGTTATGCAGTGAAATGTGAGCCGTATGCCGATCTGGGCGGCTTCAATAAAACAATGAATGATTTGAACAAGGTTTTTGGTGCGAACTTCTCGCGCATTTTTGAAGATGCGGGGATCACTAAGGGGAACTGGTCTCCGGCGGTGGATGTTCGGGAAGACGAAAATGGAATCGCTCTCGAAGCCGATTTACCCGGCATCACCAAGGACGATTTTGAGCTTTCGATTGAGAACTACATTTTGACTTTGAAGGGCGAGCGCAAGTTCGAGAAAAAGGCTGAAGAAGCTAATTATCATCGGGTCGAGCGCAGCTACGGCAAATTCGTTCGGACTTTTACGTTGCCTTCGACGGTAGATGTTGACAACGTCAAAGCTGATTTTAAGGATGGTGTTTTGAGCGTCTCGTTGCCTCGCAAAGAGGAAACTAAACCGCGTTCGATTAAGGTTGAAGTTGCGGATGTGAAATAGTGGTGGTTGGTGAGTCAGGTAGTTGATCTCGGACAGGATTTGCAGGATGATTCAATCAGATTTATGAGAGAATTTCCTGTGAATCCTGTCAATTTTTTATCAAGGAAGTGCGTTTATGCGATTAGATAGGTTTACCTTACGCGGACAAGAAGCGGTAGAAGCGGCTGTCACGATGGCGGAAAAAGCCGGGCATCAGCAGGTCGAACCGGAACATCTTCTGATGGCTTTGGTAGATCAGACGGAAGGTCTGACGCGTCCGATTTTTGGCAAGATTGGCGCGAACGCCAACGCGCTCCGCGTTGAGCTGGAAGCCGCGATTAAAAAATTCCCGAACGTCACAGGTGCGCAGCAGCGATATTACAGTTCGCGGACGAATACGATCTTCTCGCAAGCGCAAAAAGAAGCGGATGTTTTGAAGGATGAATATCTTTCGACGGAGCATCTTTTAATCGCTATCGCAGATGAAAAAAACGGCGAATCCGGCCGGCTCATGCGGGCGCATGGAGCCGATAAAGCTTCGCTCCAAAAAGTTATCAAACAGATGCGCGGAGATTCCCGCATCACTTCGCAAAACGCCGAAGAAAGTTATCAGGCATTATCAAAATATTCGCGCGATTTAACTGAATTAGCACGGCAGGGCAAGCTTGATCCCGTCATCGGACGTGATGATGAAGTGCGGCGCGTCGTGCAGGTTTTATCGCGTCGAACCAAGAATAATCCGGTGCTGATTGGCGAACCCGGCGTCGGTAAAACAGCCATAGTGGAAGGCCTGGCGCAGCGCATTATCAGCGGCGATGTTCCCGAAACTTTACGTAATAAAAAACTGGTTTCGCTCGACATCGGGCAAATGCTCGCAGGTGCGAAATATCGCGGCGAATTTGAAGAGCGGCTCAAGGCTGTGCTCAAAGAGATTGAGAATTCTAACGGCGAAATTATTTGCTTTATTGATGAGTTGCATACGCTGGTCGGAGCGGGTGCAAGTGAGGGCGCGGTGGATGCTTCGAACATGCTCAAGCCTGCGCTGGCGCGTGGTGAACTGCGCTGCGTGGGAGCTACGACGCTCAACGAATATCAAAAATATATTGAAAAAGACAAGGCTCTGGAACGTCGTTTTCAACAGGTTTATGTGGGTGAGCCAAACGTTGAAGATACGATTGCGATCCTGCGCGGCTTGAAAGATAAATACGAAACGCATCACGGAGTCCGCATCAAAGACGCGGCGATTGTGGCGGCTGCGATGTTGTCGAATCGCTATATCACGGATCGTTTTTTGCCGGACAAGGCGATTGATTTAATTGACGAAGCGGCGGCCAAGCTGCGCATTGAAATTGATTCGCTGCCGACAGAGATTGACGAAGTTGAGCGCGATATTATTCAGCGTGAAATTGAACGTCAGGCGTTGTTGCGCGAAGAAGACGCGATTTCTAAAGAACGGTTAAGTAAAGTCGAACGTGAAATCGCTGATTTTCGTGAGAAATCCGGTGCGATGAAAGCTAAGTGGCAAGCCGAAAAAGAAGTCATTGAAGGCATTCGCGGTGCGAAGGCGGAGCTTGAGCAAGCTAAAGTCGAAGCGGAACAATTTGAACGCGCTGGCGATTACGGAAAAGTCGCCGAAATCCGTTATGGCAAAATTGTCGAATTACAAAAGAAACTGGATGTCGGACACGAAAAACTGACGACGCTGCAAAGCAGCGGACGGACGTTGAAAGAAGAAGTCACCGAAGAAGACGTAGCCGAAGTTGTAGCGAAATGGACGGGAGTTCCGGTGACGAAAATGCTCGAAGGCGAGATGCAGAAATTGGTCAAAATGGAAGAGCGGTTAAGCCTGCGAGTGGTTGGCCAGCATGACGCATTAGTAGCGGTTTCAAATGCTGTGCGCCGCGCTCGTGCCGGTTTGCAAGACCCGAAACGTCCGGTTGGTTCATTCATCTTTTTAGGACCGACAGGCGTTGGAAAAACCGAAACTGCACGAGCTTTGGCAGAATTTTTGTTCGATGATGAACGCTCGATTGTCCGGTTGGATATGTCAGAATTTATGGAAAAACATTCGGTTGCGCGATTGATTGGTGCGCCTCCAGGCTATGTTGGCTACGATGAAGGTGGATATTTGACTGAAGCCGTGCGGCGGCGTCCGTACTCGGTGGTGCTGTTTGACGAAATCGAAAAAGCGCATCCTGATGTTTTTAATATTTTATTGCAAATTCTGGATGATGGACGCTTGACCGATGGCAAAGGTCGCACGGTAGATTTCAAAAATACCGTGATTATTTTGACCTCGAATATCGGTTCACGCGAAATTCAGGAATTGGGTGATGACGAAACCGCCATGCGTGAAGCGGTGATGGAGCAGTTGCGTTTCAATTTCAAGCCGGAATTCCTGAACCGCGTAGATGATGTGATTATTTTCAAACGATTAGGCTTGGAGCAGATCAAAGCGATCATCAAAGTTCAGCTTGTTTCGTTGAAAAAAATGCTGGAAGATCGCAAGATTTCTTTGGTTTTAGAACCTTCGGCGGAAGAATTGCTGGCGGTGCAGGGCTACGATCCGGTGTATGGAGCGCGTCCGCTGAAGCGGGCGATTCAAAGCTTAATTCAGAATCCACTGGCGATAAAGATGCTGAGTGGAGAGGTTAAGCCCGGCGATACTTTGGTCATCAAAGGCAATGCTGACAGTGGGCAAATGGAATTTGTCGCCGGGCAGGGCGCATCGGCGAAGGGATAAAAAGTGCCGAAAAGTGCTGAGAGGAAAGTGCTGAGTGTGAGTTATGCTTTTTGGAGGTTGAAATTCAAGAGAGAACCTTATCATTCGGAGTAGTTTGGATGATGATTTTCTTGCTTTCACTGGCTGGCGATGTTAAATTTGCTCGCCCTTAGAATGAATACCACGAACAATCCGAACAGCGAAAAATAATGGGTCAAAAATCAGTCGAGGAAAAAGATGAAAAGACCCCACGAGTCCAACATTTTATTAATCGAGTCTACAAGGCAATGAGTTCAAAAAATAACAGTGAATCGGCGGCTCTGGCGCACGATAACGAACTGGAAAGCCACGAATCTGAAGCATCAGAAGAAATGGAACAGGCGGAAGTGGTGATGATTGATGATGAGCAGATTGAGCCTGGCTTTAAAGTTTCAGACAAAAGATATGCTGCTTTTTCAACTGACGATGATGAGGCGGTTGATGAGGCCAATGCCCTGGATGCTTATGAAATTGATTTAGACAAAATCAATTTTGAGGACGATGGCTCGGCTGAAATCAAAGAGCTGCATGCAAAAATTGAAGCCAGAGATCAGTATTTACAGGAAATTGAGACACGCTTGAAAAATGCCGAAGCGCGGCGCGATGAGGCCTTGAAGACCAGCGAAGATTACGCTGATCGCTTTCGTAAAGCGCAGTTGATGGTGAAAGCTGAAGCTGCTGAAATGCGCCAGCGGATGCAACGGACATTCGAGCAACGCCTGGAAGTTTCCCGTGGTGATGTGGTCTCTTCGGTGCTGGATACGCTGGATAATTTACAGCGTGCGATTGTGGCGACTGAGCAATCCACGGATCAGGGCGCAGCCTTCGATTCGTTGCGTGATGGCATTAAAGCCACGGCTGAAATGTTAGAATCACAGCTCGTTAAATTGGGCTTGGAGACAGTGGTCTCAGAAGGCGAAACCTTCAATCCTGAAGTTCACGAAGCCGTAGAAATTGCCGCGACTGATGCCGATCAGGACAACAAAGTCCTGGCAGAGCTACAACGCGGTTATACCTTCAATGGGCGTTTGTTGCGCCCTGCCCGTGTGAAGGTCGGTCGTGCGAGTTAAAGATTTTTGCAGCGGCATAAAATAATGACGTTTCTGTAAACGAAACAGGAACAACTTAGGGCAAATTAGAATTTGGAAAAAATCCAAAATATGACAGCTTGAGGAAATAGAACTAGGAATTTTATACTGTAGCGCGATTTCTTTAACCGTGTGGTACAAGAGATACGAGTCAAATTTCGCGTCACGAAAATATAGAGTAGCTGGACGTTAATTTTATTCGGAATTATTGTTGAAAGGGAGAATACTACCGTGCTTGATTTAGGACCGTTAACAGATAAATTTTCAGACTCAGGACAGAAAATTATCTATCGCGCAATCGAAGAATCGCGGCGGCGCGACCACAACTTTTTATCGGTCGAGCACATTTTTACTGTGTTTGGCGAGGTGGAAAGCAATTTGTTTCTGGAATCTATGACCTCCATCGGCGTAGACCCCGAAGCTGTCCGCCAACTCCTGGAAATTGAACTTTCCAAGAGCCGCCAATACATCGGCAAGAAGATGTATATTCCCGATCAAACTCGTGAATTATTCAACCGCTCGCTCAAGCGTGCGCGTCAGCACGGACGCCAGACAATTGACTCCATTGATCTATTTGTGACGTTGTTTGCTGATCCGAACGGCATTCCGGCGGAAATCCTGCGACGCCTCGGCGTTGATCCGCAGTACGCTGTCGAGAAAATTGTCCAGCGCGTTCGTAACCGCGAAGAGCAGGATGAGACGATGCGTAAAAAATACGAATTACCGCCGTATTTAAAGCATTTCGGCACTTCCATGAACAAGCTGGCGCGGCAGGATAAATTGCCTCCCACGATTGGACGTGAACTCGAAATTAAACAGATGATCGAAATTCTGTGCCATCGTGAACGGGCGAATTCTCCGATGTTAGTCGGGGAACCCGGCGTTGGTAAAACTGCTGTCGTCGAAGGCTTGGCGCGATTAATTGAACTTGAACCGGAGAAAGTTCCGGCGCGGCTTCGCAATGCGCACGTCGTAATTTTGCAGATGGCCGGGTTGGTCGCGGGGACGATGCTGCGCGGAATGTTCGAGGAACGTTTACAGGGCATCATCAACGAAATCAAGGAACGCCAGGACATCATTTTGTTTGTGGACGAAGCCCATACAATTATTGGCGCAGGCTCTGCGATGGGGGCGTCTTCTGATGCTGCGAATATGTTCAAATCTTCGCTGGCACGGGGAGAAATCCGCATTATTGGCGCGACGACGCTAACCGAATACAAGGAATACATCGGTGAAGACGAAGCACTGGCGCGACGCTTCCGCTTAGTCAAAGTCGAAGAGCCAACGCTGTTGCAAACCCGCGAGATTTTGTTTGGCTTACGATCCCGACTGGAAAAAAATTACTCGGTTCAGATAACAGATGCGGCGATTGATACGGCGTTGGAAATGGCTCCGCGTTACGTTCGTAGCCTGCATTTACCGGACAAAGCGATTGGCTGGCTGGATACGGCTTCGGTCAAGGTTGAGATCAATGAATCCGATGTGATGCAGGTTTTGCCGGAACATATTATTGACGTGATTTCGCAGGAATCGCGGATTCCCAAAGATTTGATTTATCGTGAGACGGGCGACCGCTACCGCGATCTGGAAGACATTTTATCGAAGCGTGTCATTGGTCAGAAAGACGCCGTCAGAGCCGTCGCCCAGCGTCTGCGCCTGAACAAAGGCCCGCTCAAAGATAATTTTTACAAACCGGACGGCGTACTGTTATTCCTCGGCCCGACCGGCGTGGGAAAAACAGAACTGGCGAAAGCTGTCGCCGAGACGATGTTCGGCGATGAGCAGAAAATGGTTCGCATTGATATGAGCGAATATCAGGACGGAACCATCGGCATTGAAAAACTTATCGGCATGCCGCGCGGCATTGTCGGTTCAGAACGCGGTGGAATTTTGACGGAAAAGCTCCGCGAAAATCCTTATACAGTTTTGCTTCTCGATGAAGTCGAAAAAGCTTCGCCATATCTTCTGAACCTGTTTTTATCGGGGTTTGATGAAGGTTGGATTACGGATGGTCGCGGTAAAAAAGTGTATTTGTCAGATGCGATTATCATCATGACTTCCAATCTGGGTTCTGAAAATTTTAAGAAATTCATGAAACCGCTTGGCTTCGGGAATAAAACAATTGACGACACAGTCGAAGTCAAACGTGAAGTCATGAAAGCCGCTGAAGAACGCTTTTCACCGGAATTCCGCAATCGTATTGATGAACTGATTGTCTTTTCTCCGCTCACGCAGGACGAAGTCAAACAGATTGCGCAAATCTATATCGGAGCCATGCGCAAGCGGATGGAACTGCAAGGCAAGAAAGTCACCATCACTGACGCCGCTTTAGCGTATGTGGTCGAGAAAGGCTTTAGCCCAACCTACGGCGCACGCTTCCTGAAACGTACCATTGATGAACGGGTGAAACTTCCCATCACGAATTTATGGAAAGCTTTTAATTCATTTGTCGTGGATATGGTTGACGGAGATTTAGATATTCGCGGCGAATAACTTTGGTGCGCCAGCATCTTGCTGGCACTTAATGAAAGACAGCCAGCAGGATGCTGGCGCACCCATGAGGTCACTTGTTTTTGCAAGTGACCTTTTTTATTGGTGTTACTGCCTGCCTATTTCCACCTTTTGAGAAATTAGTAGATGGAGTTGCTCAGAGAGGAATACCAGCTTATAATTCAGCCTGCCATTCAGTAAAGCCACTCAGTTTGATCCATGTAGTTTTTCTCTAGTAGAGGAGACGCAGCATGTTACGGAATTTGAAGCCTGGACAACCCGGTACAAAACGACAAGATGGCGAGCAATTGCTTTGCGTCCGCTATCGTTATGATGCCGTGCAACGCAAGCGATTCAAGACGGTAGAATTAATTATTGAAGAAAGTCACTGGCTTCCTCCGATGCGCCCAGAACAGATGGTAGCTGTGCGGATTGATAATCAGGATCAACTGCTGAAACGCCGAATTCTAGCGGTCAGAGGCGTCTGGAATGGAAACATCAAAGTTTGGACACTACCCTACGCTAAAGTACTGGAACTCGGGCTGAAAGATAAAATCGAAATTATGAATGTTTCTGATAATGGAAAGGTGAATGTTTCTATTATCAGTAAGTAGTTTCTCATATCAGCAACAAGTTTCTGATATGAGAAACATGCGTCATCCGTCTAATTCATGTTGGTTTTATTGCGGAGTGAAACTTTTCAGTTGCAAAATTCGTATACTCCGCAAAAAACCAACATTTCGTTGGA
>JAYVZE010000144.1:0-4724 GCA_043783625.1 Blastocatellia bacterium
CCCAATTTTCATCACGGGGCCGTGAAGCACATAACCTGTGGCAATAAATAGCAGCATCCACTCAGAGTATAAATAAATACTGCCAATAAGTGCAGTTAAGATCGGAATCACGAGAAAAGGTTGATTTGAACGTGGACCGATGTCCTTGAAGCTGGTATATCGAAAAGTACTGACCATCAAGAGGGCGAGAATGAAAACAATAAATAGCAGAAACCAGGCTAATCTTGCTTGTCCGGCTCCCACCATTGGAGCCGGAATAAAATGGATAATCGCAGCAATCATTCCAGCTGCAGCGGGAATCGGGAGTCCGACGAAATATTTTTTATCCAGCTTCGGTGTCGCTCCCGGCTGCTCGAAGCGCGGCGCACGCGCCAGCACATTAAACCTCGCCAATCGTAATGCTCCGCAAATCAAAAAGAAAAATGAGACCGCCCAGGCAAGTTGGTCATGTCCGGCTAGATTTCCATAGCCCCACGTAAACGCGAGCATCGCGGGAGCAAAACCAAAACTAATTACGTCGGCAATGCTGTCGAGTTCGACTCCGAACTCGCTGGAGGCTTTTGTCATTCGCGCAATTCGTCCGTCCAATCCATCCAGGACGAAGGCAATGCCAATCGCAATGGAAGCACTATTAAATAAGGGTGCGACAGCTTCCGGCTGGTCAATCACCTGATACGCCTTCATCGCATTAATCACTGCATAAAAGCCGCAAAAAATATTCCCAATCGTGAAGAGGCTGGGGATGATGTAAACGCCTTTGCGAATGCCTACGCGCGGCGGATTCGGTTGCTCTTCGTTACTCATTGGTGAGCCTCCCGATGACGGTCAGTCCACCGACAACTTTCTGCCCTTTTGTGACTTCAATTTTTACTTTCGGAGGCAGGACGATATCGGTGCGCGAACCGAATTTGATTAATCCGATTCTTTCACCGGGCTTTAAGCGATCTCCAACTTTCGGCCAGAAGACGATGCGTCGGGCGATGACTCCGGCGATTTGCGAGAAAGTGATTTCCATCTTTTCATTTTGCACCGTAATCACATTCTGTTCATTATCCGTCGAAGAGCGATGATTCAGCGCATTCAAAAATTGACCTTCTTTATATTCAACTTTTGTAATCGTTCCGGCAATCGGAGTCCGGTTCACATGCACATCAAACACCGAAAGAAAAACACTGACGACGGTTGATTCAATTCCCTGTTTAATAAAGGAAACATGTCCATCCGCCGGAGATAAAACTAAATTCGGATCAGTCGGCGAATCACGGTCGGGATTGCGAAAAAAATACGCCACAAACAGCGCCAGCAGAACAAACAGCGCGGTCAGGATATAAAAATAACTTGTGTAAGACTTCGCGGCTAAAATGGTGAGCGTAGCAAGTGCTAAGGCGGAAATAATAAAGGGCTTGGCGTCTTTAAGCATAAGGGGCAATTCAGGTACGCCAGCATCTTGCTGGCAAAATTTTCAAAATACGAATATCAATAAACGGCCAGCAGGATGCTGGCACACCAGTCTCTATCCTAAAAAGAAAAACGGAGACATTGTAAGTGCCTCCGCGCTTCCTGCCAATTCACTTGGCAAATTCCATCCACATCAGTAGTAGTTTAGTGACCATCAATCTCCGACTTGTATTTCACGGCGATATGTTCCATCTGGTCTTTTAATAAGAGTTTCTTTTTCTTGAGTACGACTTCCTCCATCTGCTCATCAGGGTTGAGATGAGAGATATTGGATAGTTCGTTTAACCGTTCTTCATACTGAAGATGTTCTGCTGCCAGTTGACGATACATATTGTCGTTACTAAACAGGTAATCCTTCAACGATGCTTCACTTGTCGGAACATTCATTCGCGTTACTCCTTAGCTTGATGTGACTATTTGAAAAAGAGGATTGTAGAATCCTCACCCTTGAAAAAATCATATACCCATAACAACGTTGAAGCAACTCTTTTGCCGCCGAAATTCAGGATATTTTCCGGCTCATCAAAACGGCATTTTCCACCGGAGAGGAATAATAATTTTTCCTGATTCCATCCACCGCAAACCCACATTTTTTATAGAGCTGTAACGCTGCCTGATTTGATTCCCGCACCTCCAGCAAAATCGCACTGCAAGGCTGAAGCGTCAGCTCTTCGATTAAAGCCTGCGCGATTCCCTGCCTGCGAAATTTTGGAGCAACCGCTACGTCATACAAATGGATTTCATCCGCGATGATTTGGGCTTCGATGAAGCCAGTCAATTCATTCTCCTGTAGGCTGACAAGCATTACATAATCATTAAGGTTAATATTTTTTTGTAGTTGCGCCACCTCACGCTTCGATAAGCCGCAAACATCGGATAACTGAACAACCGCTGGCAGGTACTTTTCGGTGAGTAAGTGAATTTCGACCTTCATTCTTAACGTGTCCACAAGCGTCCATCAAAGCTGAACGGTTTAGGCGGGCTAATTTTTAATCGGACAAAATCTTTATGGCGCGGATTAATGAGATAGTTGAATTCATTTTCGATGATGACTGAAGGCACGGCTAAAATTAGCGATGAACCGCGTTGCAACCATTCAGCACCAACTTCCTGCAAGCGTATCGGCGCAGGATCGCTTGACCAATCTTTTGGCAAATCTTGAATTGAAATTGTTTGGATTTTTATCCGCGCTGGAATTTCAGCGGTCAGGGAAACAAAATCATGTGGAGGAATCGGGACGCGATGATGCACAATAACCTCCAACACTGCGAGCGATAATGTACTTGAAGTGTAAACCACCGGATTTCCTTTAAAATTCCAGCGTCCACCAAACAGCCGCGCTCCTTCGCCGTCAAACGCGGTAGCGGCGTGTCGCGCACGGCAGAGTCGCCACAGTTGCATTTAGCTATACACTCCGTAATCAATTCGCCCCAACAATTCAGTTACCCGCTGCGCCCCTTCATCCGTATCCAAAATTGACCATGGAGCCACACCGCCGAGGGCAGGAATTTTCTCTTTGAACCACGCCGACGCTGCCGCCGGAGAACCAAAAATTTCTTCCGCCATCGCCGCCACCCGCGCCAGACGATAGAGCCGATCTGATTCAGATTTATTGAGGATTTGTTCAGATTTACGGCGTGCCAGCGTCCGTTCAGAAATATCAATCAAATACTGCATCTGCGCTTGCGTCATTTGGTAGCGTTGCTGAAATGATTCCAACGCCGCGAAATGAATTCCCGCCCGGACAGGCTCATGCATGAAAGGCAAAATCTTTCCCTTTTTTATACCAACCGCTTTTGCTCCACCTAAGACTGAAACGATACGTTCTTGTACGGTCATAATTTCAAAACCTCGAATCCTTAATCTGGCAATATTTTACTGCCAGATTAAGGATAGAGCAAATGAATAATTGAATTGGCTTGTCGGATACGAAGTCTTCGTCGCCAACGGCGACCAACAATATAGCCTGGCGAGAATCGCTAGGTACGGAGCAATTAAAAAACGTCGCTGAAGGCGACGAACAATATTTGTTGCTCGCCTTCAGCAATACCACAAATGCAATCTTCCTAGCGATTCTCGCCAGGCTATATTGTTTGTCATCTTCAATGACAAGGCAATGGTTGAGCGAAGTCTATTTCTTCAATTCGATTCTGAAAAAAATCTAAAATTCTTTTCTATTGCCTGCCTTAGGCTCAAGGATTTTTTCTGAAGAAATTCACCGCGTATTTTTTTAAATTCACGGTAGCCAGCATGCCGCCGAGGACAGTCAACGGTGTGAGCGGAAGGAGGAAGGTCAAGTGATACCACGCAGGATAGTCAGCCCAGACGCTTACGTGGAAGCCCGTCGCAATTGGGAGGTGAACAGGTGCAGAAATCAACAAGAGAATTATGCCGAGAAATAAGCCAGCCCGCGAACCCTTTGCGACCAATGCAGCAACGGCACCCGCTGCAAGGGTGCAGACGACGCCTACCATAAGGCGTGAGATTAGCATCACAAGCGTGTAAGATTTTGTTGGCTCAGCAACCGCGTAGGACGGCCAAGAAGTGCGTAGCAGAAGGAAGCCGAATCCAGCGACCATGACCCATGCTGCGAATCCAACAAGGATGCCGGGGGCTAGGCGATACAACTGCTTTGTGCGCGACAATGAGTTTTGCGAGCGCGTTGCAGAACTGATTAAAACCATAATCATTGCGAGTGACGCGCTTCGCAACAATAACTGTTCGATGTGTTTTGAAAGAGGGAAATGTTTTCATTCACATCAAAGGCTGAACTAAATAAATCGTGATAAATGCAATTAGGGATGAAAGAAGTTCCCCGTCACGTTCAGAAACGATGATTAATATCAAACCCGTCGTGCCGCAATGTCGCCCATTGTTTTCTCAAGAGTTTGAAAGTACCTCTTTTCAAACCGTGTCGCCATCTGAGTCACAAATTCAAGCCCATCATCATGCGAATCAGGATATAAATGGTTTGCAATCTCACAATGAAAATGAGTAATTAAAGCGTCTAGTTTTGCTTTTGCCTCTAGTGTAGTCTCTAAAATCAGCCGAAGCATCTGATCTCGTTGCTCATCTGGAGTGCCATTTAATGTAAAGCCGAAGTCATTTTTAGTGTTTGTTTCGCTCATAATTATATTTTGACTGGGGGCAATTTGACATCGAATGGTGGAGTTGAGCCGCACGCTTTGCAGCGTCGGCTAACCGAACGCTCAAAGCGGGTCGGCTCCAACGAAATGTTGGTTTTTTGCGGAGTATACGAATTTTGC
>JAYVZE010000145.1:0-24440 GCA_043783625.1 Blastocatellia bacterium
CCTCGGGAAAGCGGTGACAAGTCATCGCACTCCAAACGCTGTCGCGCCTGTTTTCTTTACTTTGAAGGACGCATAAACGGAAGCTGCGTCGCTAAATCCAGCCAGCGTTTTTGCACTTCGATGTAGTTGGTCATGGCGGTTTGCGCAAAGTCTGCGAGAGCCGCTGCCGGAGAATTATCGTCAATTCCTAAGCTGGTTTTCATCGCTTGGACAGCTTGCGCATTTTGCTGCGCGGAAAATTCCAACCACTGATTTTGGGCTTTGACAAAAGAATCCATTCCTTGTCCTAAATAATCGGACATCGCCTGCATGACATCAGTCGGGGAAACGGCGAGACCTTCGCGCAGGGCTTCAAACATTTGCCCGCTTTGTTGAGAAGCCATTTCTGAAAATCTTTTTTGCGCTTCGACAAAGCCTTCATATCCCTGCTTCGCCCAATCGCCTAATTCAGGAGTTGGCGCAGTGCGATAAAAATTCGCACCTGTTTCCATCGCTTTCATCACTAAAGCGTTTTGCTGTGAAGTCAGTGCGATCCAGTTTTTCTGTGCTTCAACCAAATGATTGATGACCTGATTCGCCCAGTCAGTCGCCTGATTTGTTGTATTCTTTTCGGGAGCCTTCGCAGATGCGGCAGCTTGTCCACCTTTGTTGTTCGTTGCTTTTGCTTTGCTTGCCATATTGATTTCCTTTCGTGAAATGTTAATAAAATCTGAAAAAACTTTAAATATTAGTGCGTCAAGTTCGAGCTAAGAATAGCAAAAAAAATAAGCATGTCAAGTGTTTATCTCGCATTTGCGAAATAAAAATGATAAGTCTAATTATTACAGCATTTAATGGCTTAATTATTACTTGAATGAGATTGAATTAAGCAGAAAAGCCATATTTTCTTTGTTTGCACCTGCAAATATGATAGCTTCAAAATATGGCAAAGAAAAATGAAGCTGCGAACGATACAATTATCATCAAGCGTTACGGCAATCGTCGCCTGTATAATACTGAAACGAAGGCGTATGTGACCTATCAGGATTTGGTCGGCATTATTCGCGCCGGACACGAAGTGCAGGTGATTGATTCGACGACGAAGACGGATGTGACGAAATCGGTCTTGATTCAATTAATTCTCGAAGAAGAGAAGAATCAGAATAATTTGTTACCGCTGCCGTTTCTGATGCAAATCATTCGCTCACAGGACGGTGCAGTTCACGATTTTTTCAGTAACTATTTGTCTACGAGTTTCGACGCATATCTGAAAACAAAAGAAGAATTTGATCGCCGCTTCAAAGGATTTTTAGAGATGACAGCTTCGGCTCCGCAGTTGTGGGAGAAATTTATTCCGGGGGCTGAGATGGTGAAGGAAGTGTTGACAGGTGCAGCAGCAAAGAAAAAAAAGTAGTCGAAAATTAGGCAAAAGAAAAAGGGCATTGGAATTTCTCCAATGCCCTTTTTACATGAATGAAACAATAGAAATTAGAATCCGAATCGTAATCCGAGTCTAAATTGCCGTTGATCCTGAGCCGCGCTGGTAATAATCATAAAGTTACCACCAGAGATATTGCTACCCGGGCCGTTAAAATGAGGTGTATTGGTTGAATTGAAAGTGTCTACCCGGAAATCCAAGGTAGTTCTTTCAGTGAGATGGAACGTCCGAACAACGGAAATGTCTATATTTGCATAACCGGGATTTCGCAGGATATTACGTCCTGCTGTACCCCAGCGCGGGGTTCCAGTGACTACGGCAAAGGCTGCCGGATCGTACCAGAAATTGCTGGCTCCGTTGGTTCCGAAAACGTTTCCAACCCCGCCAACCTGATTAATGGTTCCGACAATGTCAGGAGTTTGTGAATTACCCGGAGCATTCACTGATCCAGCATCTGCCGTGACAGTGAAGGGGCGTCCAGTAACCGCACTCGCGATGCCAGTGAGCTGCCATCCACCTAAGATATGTGATGCAACACCTTCAGTGGCAAATTTCTTACCTTTGCCGAAAGGTAATTCATACGCCGCACCCATCTGGAAGTTATGAGGAATGTCATATCCAGCTCTGGCGCGGTTACGGCTGATTTGGGATTGTGCGTTGAATAACGGCAATCCAGCCCAGCCTGTATCGTCAGCCATGTTAATGGCTTTCGAGTAGGTGTAAGCACCTTTCAGGAAGAAGCCATTCGAAAGGCGACGATTCACCGCCACTTGTAAGGCGTGATAGTTAGAACTGAGGAATCCATCCCACAGTAAGGTGTTCGCTGTACGCCCGTACTTGTCCTGTAAGAAGCGACGTGCTCCGGGAGCCTGTGCGACATTGATGTTGATGTCCGCAAATTGATGGGCAGTCGCCGTGCCGACGTAGCCGACCTCGACGCGAATATCCTTATACACTTTGCGATCCACAAATAAATTCCAGGATTGAATATAACCGCGATGGAGAGTGCCTTTGTACGGGCTTCTCATTTCGACGGTTCCCGGTAAATCAACGATACCAGAACTGAGATCGGGGCCGTTAAAGGCTGGAATTCCGAGCTGAAGACCATTACCACGTCCGGCATTGGTGAAGCCAAAGGGGGTGTAGGTTTCATTCGCGCCAGTTGCCGTGGCAATAAATGTTTGTGCCACTGTGGCAGGATAGAAACCACGCAGCGGGCGACCGAACGGCATTGGATCATAAGTTAATCCATAGCCAAGGCGAATCACTGTGTCGTCTCCAATGCGATAGGCAAGTCCCAGACGAGGAGCAAAAAGCTTCTTGCTGGAGCCAACACCGAGATCGCTTGGGTTGCTACCTTTTCCACCGATTAAGACCTTCATGTTACCGTTTGGCAATCCAGCAGAGTTAAGCTGAACCGCGCTGTTCAGATCAAGTAATTCAATCCCGCGATCCGCGCGATGCATCATCGGGAACAGCTCATAACGTAACCCTAAACTCAAGGTTAGCTTTTTGCTAACCTGCCAGCGATCACGGAAGAAAAATCCCATTTGTACTTCGCGGGTAGTCATTACTTCGTACTGCAAACTCTTTTGCACAGATGCCGGAGTACCTAATAAAAAAGCTGCAAATGAATTGTATTGGTTCGGCCCGGCTCCACCGTTGAGCGTGGTTTCACGTCCGGTGAAGTTGAATGCGCCACGTGGTCCGACACCGATTTCCGGCTGCCAGTGGTTCAGCTCATGGCGAACGATGTCAACACCGATGCGGAAGTCGTGGTTATTGACGACCTTGGCAGCATTTTGGGTGAAGGTGTAGCTGCGTTCAGCACGAGTCACAGGGCTCCAATTATTCTGATTTCCAAGACCTGTGTACGTGTTGAAGTAAAACTGCGGGAAACCGCTCTGGCGAATATCCGAGCCGTTCGTGCCTGGAATTCCAAGGACGTCAAGTCCGATATTTTTCCCGAAATCTGTTCCTTGTGTAGCGTGGTCGCGGTGCGTCACCGAGAAGTTACCATCAACGATAATGCCTGAACCGATAGTTAGGGTATGACCAACTGTTCCAACATACGATTTGGTAAGTCCTGTACCAATTCCACCACCACCGATGGCCGGGCCGACAGCATCACCAAGAGCCGGGCTATCTTTTACACTGGCATTCATGTGACTGAATTTTGTCCAGATTTGATGATTGATCGAACGGTTCCAGTTCACTTTCACATCGTAGTTATTACGATTGAAAAGTACTGGAGCTGAATTGTAATAATTCGCCGTCGCACCCGGTAAATTTGGCAGCGGAATTAACGCCAGAATTTTCTGGGTGATGGGGCTGATGCGCGCAGCCGGAATGACTTTCGGGTCAGCAAAGGTTGTGCGTCCGGTTCCATCAATATTTCCGGTTAACGGATCGAATAAGGAAACGGTGTAGGCACTGAAATTTCCGGCACGAATATCAGCCGTCGGAACGGTAAATCGTCCGTCACGAATGGTGCTTTCATACATGCCTTCCCAACTGCCAAAGAAAAATAATTTATCTCTGAGGATGGGACCGCCGATGGTTCCACCGGGAATTGTTCTCAGGTTTTTTGGTTTGTTAGGTGTACGAATGAATTGATTATTGATCGTGACACCTTCCGCCTGGAAAACGTTTCTGGCACGTAACGCATGATTATCGTGATAAGCAAAAGCTGATCCGTGGAACTCATTGCTGCCGGATTTGCTGATGACCTGAACGGCTGCGCCACCGGCGAGTCCCTGCTCGGCGTCAAAGTTATTCGTTGAAATATTGACTTCGGCAATTGATTCCGAAGGTGGAACGTACGCGGAATGATGCGGCAGCCAGATGTTGACTGATTGTGCACCGTCCAACCGGGTGTTGTTATTGTTACGCGCTGTGCCATTAACGTTGGTGGTTAATGAACGTTCCGGTGTATCGGTGGTCGCATTTTGAAATCCTGCCGGAGTCGTACCGGGTACGAGGTTCAGCAGGGATTGATAGTTGCGATAATTGTTAATCGGCAAAGATTGAATTTCTTTGCTACTGATTTCTGATTTAACGACGGCAGATTCGGTTTGAATCTGTGTTGCGTTGGCGGTCACAGAAACGACTTCACTGACGTTTCCGACCTTCATTCTGGCATCAATTCGCGCAACGTTGTTGGCACTGATATTGAGACCGGTTTCTGCATAGGTCGAAAAGCCTTGCTTCGTGACTTTAATATCGTAGATGCCAGGTAAAACATTGGAGATGGTGTAATTTCCATCTGAACTGGCATTCGCTTCACGTACCTGACCTGTGCTTTTATTGGTAAGAGTAATGGTCGCATCGGGGACGATGGCTCCTGATTGATCGGAGACGTTTCCGGTGACTGACCCGTAAAGAACTTGTGCTGACGCAGGATGAATCATGGCAATGAATGCACCAAGCATTAATGTCATCATTGTTACCTTACGCATAAGCCCAAAGGGAACTGTTCGCATACTGACCTCCTAAGAATTGAGTTGCGAGAAAACATTTCTGGTTTGCTCAGAATTATTGAGCCTGAGTATAGTTGTAATCGTGATTTATTCTTTTAGCGAAAAGAATATTTGTTACCACTCGACTTACGCGAGTTTGTTTATGTACTGCATCAGCAAAGCTAGATTGGAAAAAATTCTACGCCGCCTTTGCTTAAAGGTCAAACCAATTGAGGCAGAGAAGGTTTCGTGAAATAAAGATGAATGATTGGAAACAATTCGCGCGTAAAGTTAGTTTATGAAAAAACAGAATCCTTTTTTGACGGCTGCCTGGCGCGATCTGGTGATGATTAATTACGAAGTTGACCCGGAACTTTTGCGGTCGTATCTTCCGTCTGGAACGGAGCTGGATTATTGGCAGGGAAAAGCCCTGGTAAGCATGGTTGGATTCATGTTTTTAAAGACAAAAGTATTGGGGATTCCGATCCCGTTTCATTCGAATTTTGAGGAAGTGAATTTGCGCTTTTACGTCCGCCGGAAAATGCCGGAAGGGTGGCGGCGCGGGACTGTCTTCATTAAAGAAATTGTCCCGCGTTGGGCTATCGCTACGGTGGCGCGCGTTTGCTACAATGAAAATTATGAAGCGATGCCGATGCGCCATGAAATTAGCGAAAATAAATATCAGTTTGATTGGCGTTACGAAAAAAAATGGAATTCTCTGCAAGCTTTGACGGAAGGGGATTTCCAGGCTCTCGTCCCCGGTTCCGAAGCTGAATTTATTACCGAACATTATTGGGGATATTCAAAACAGCCCAACGGCAGGACGATTGAATATCAGGTTGAGCATCCGTCGTGGCGGGTGCGTCGCGTTCGTGAAGCACGATTTGACTGTGACGTGAAAGGCTTATACGGCACAGAATTTGTCGAGAGTTTGCAGGCTGACCCGGTCTCGGCATTGGTGGCGGAAGGTTCGGCGGTGACCGTCTATCAGGGAGTTACGCTGTGATTGAAGTTGGTCGAAAAATTCAAGTTTTATACGACGGAGATTGCGGCATTTGTGCGCGTGGCTGTGAAATTCTGGCACTGATAGATAAGCGAAATCTGTTTGAATACACTGCTTATCAAAGTCATTCGGAAAGCGAATTAAACCGCTTTGGCACTGATTATGAGAAATGCTTCAAAAAGCTGGTCGTCATTACTTTAAAAGGCAAAACTCTGTTTGGAGCTTTCGGGCTGAACCATTTATTCTGGCAGTACTTTCCTTACAATTTATTAGTTTTTTTGATTTATGCTTTTCCGCTCTTTTTAGTCCTTGAATTGATCGGATACAGGATTGTCGCGCAAAATCGTGCTAAGCTTTCGGCGTTCTTCGGGCTGCGAGCCTGTGCGTTACCTCCCCCAAAACGATAGATTAAATCGAACATTGCAGCATATTTTTTCGTTATTCACAGCGCGTTGACAATGTTTCAGGCTTGCTCTACGCTCGCAGGAGTAGATATTTAAAGTAGAATTTTCTATTAGCCCAGCCCGTTTACGGCTGGGTCAGAATGCGAAATAAATATCTCAGCCCGGTTTAACGGGCTTGCAAGAGTGTTCGCTAAAGCACCTCGAAAGCCCGGTGAACCGGGCTGGCTGTGTTTTTCGTAACTTTCCCCAGCCGTAAACGGGCTGGGCTAATAGAAAAATATGTCGAACTCGCATTATTTTAGGGAGGCATCAAATGTCTGTAATCTGTAATAAATGTGGTATTCAAACCCGCGACAGCGCGAAGTTTTGTCACGGTTGTGGCACTCCGATTTCGACTGCGGCCTTGCCTCCAACGATGCCGATTGGGGTGCCTTCCGGCGACATCACGCCTAAACCTGCTGTGCCATTAGCCCCTGAGCCTCCGCCGGGTGGAAGTTTTCCCAAAGCGACTGAAGCGATGGGAAGGCCTCAGACATCGTATATTCCACAGGCTCCTGCGCCGAACTACCAGCAGGCGATGGCCAAGCCAAAAAAATCAGGCAGTGGCGTCAAGATTGCTCTTGGTATTCTTCTCTTCCTCGGAGTCATCATTGCTGGAGCTATCGGTGGAGGGATTTTTCTTGCCAGCAAAGCCATTGATAGAGTGACTGATACAGTCAAAAATACCCCCGGCGGAGTAATTCCGATTGGGGATAATCTCAAAGTGAAAATTGGAAAAGAGGCTTTAAATGAAGCAGACCTTCAAGTTCCTCTTTATCCAAACGCTAAGGTTACGACGCCATTTAATATTTCTGCGCAAACTGATTCAGGGCGAGGTGGATACGCGACACTGGAAACTAAAGATGAATATGATGTAGTGGTGGAATGGTATCTGGAAAAACTTGGCAATGACGCCCGTCGAACTAAAAGAGAAGATAACGAAAAAAAGGTAACGAAATATGAATTGAGCGATGATCGCGGATCCCGGTCAGTTGAAATTACCGGTTACTACCGCAATCGTAAAAATACGGAAATAAAAATCTTCAGTGCGATGGAGTCGCCTGATGAGAAAACTGCGCCGTCCGCTCCTGCTTCACCTGCCACACCGACTGGCAAGAAAAAAACAGTTGTACCCGTTCCGCCTGTCCCGCCCGCTTCTGTGGATAACCTCGGAGAAAAAATCGAAAAGCAAGTCAATGAATCATTAGATCAGGCTGACAAACAGATGCAGGAGCAGCTTGAGAAAAAAGCAATTCCGGCCAGGGTGAGAAGACAAATTCAGGAACAGCTCAGAGAGGTACGCCGGAAAGAACATAACGCCACTGCTTCCCCGAATCAGAATTAGCAACTAGGCAGGAAGACCGGAATTGTATAGACTCCGGTGTTCGTCGTACTTAGCGCATGCAGGTTGTGTCCGCCGCTGTAGGCTGTTTGATTTACTGCGGTGCTGGCATTCGCATTTACTGAAATTCCGACGACGGGGATATTGGCTGTCGGCCACATCTTCACCCATCCAACGTGACCAGCTTTGACGATGCTGCTGAAACGCGGAACCATTCTTGGGCTTGAATCCGAAAAAATATTCTTGAACTGGCAATTCCCGCCCGCCATCGAAAAGCTGTAGCCCTTCTCATTATCGTCAAACATTTGTCCCAATAATCCACCAATCGTACCCGCCTGACCACCTGCTAAATCTCCACCAAGCCGGGTCAAAATTAACATCGTACTGTTTCCGTCAGCGCGGCTTGGCAGGCTGTCTACCGCCAGCGTCCGAGGCCCGGCATTGTAATGTACGTCGTCGAATTTAATGTCCACCGTAGACCCATCAGTATTGACGGTCGCAGGCGTGTTCGTGATTGCCGCAAAGGATAACGCTGGAAGATTGGTCGCAAAACCGGAAGCCAGTTTGAAATAATAACTCCCGATTAAATAATTGAATTGGGTAGGAATACCCGTATCCTTGTTAACCGCCACCGCCATAAAATATCCAGTGATGCCCGGATCATAATCAGAAGCAATCAAGGTCAGCGTTTGATTCGCAGTCAGGCAAAAGAAGCTGTCCGCTGCCTGACAAGTGGCGGAATCTACAAAGAAAACATGCAGGTATACTTCCTGCGTCGTGTGTGTGTTGGTGAGATTGATGCGGGTGTTTTCGTTATAAGTGCTGATAATTTCTGAAGTGTAGTATGGATAAAACAGGACGGAACCAGGCTTCATGTCCGACATCCCGGAACTTGCCGGAAGCGGCGTCCCTTGCTGTGCCAGCACAGTGGCTGCCATCAGGCATATCCCTAAAATCCCGGTGATCCATCGTGCCAGATTGTGTGTGAACATATCCATAACGCCTCAGTGTGTTGCGACGTGGTTAGAATGCGACAAATTGTTACGGAAATCGTTGTGAGATGGGTATAAAGGCGTGTCGGGAAATTAGAAACTGGAGAGGGTATCGGTGAGACCAGATCAAGCAAAAGAGGCAGAGACACGGATTGCAGCTTTGTGCTTTCCTTTGGTGGAAGCGGGACGAATGACAATCTCAACATTTTGATTGAGCCGTACTAATAAATGTAGCAACCGATCAACGGAAAAGTCAGCAAATCTGCCATTCATCAAAGCGGAGACATCCAGTTGCTTAATTCCCAACAATTCGGCGGCTTCCTTTTGTTTCAAGCCACGCTCTTTAAGGAGACTGTAAATTTGATGCGTCAGATGCGCACGAGTTTGGAGGTCTTGTGCTTGCGGCAATCCCAGATCAGCAAAAATATTCCCTGAACTTTTGGTGACATCTTTCATAAAGCCTTCCTTTGCTCGTAGTCTTCGACGACTTCGAGAACTCCGGCACTGCCAAAGCCCTTCAACACTTTCGCCGCCGGATGCTTGTCTCTGAGCTGCGCAAAATAAAGCGCGTACCCGATTTCCCGAATGACCTCTTCAGGAAATTCACAAAGGTCATCCTTGCTACTTTTGATCCAGTACACGGGCTTCGCTTCCATGTATAGTAGTATTACTATATTGATTCCATTTGTCTACTGAAATATGGAATTGACAAAGCAAGGATATGAATCGCTTACTTATGAGACATAACGTCCTTTATGTTTCATTAGCTTTTTATTACCCTGTGGCAGGCTTCGTGCTTAAACGCTGAATTTTGTAGGAATCTGGAACCAGCAAGCGGTCACTAGCCGAGACAGAAACTGAATAGGTCATTTTTAAATAATTGTGCGGAACGGCTATATTACTAGCTAGTTCATTCTCAAATTCTCCCACAGAACGTCTATCTGGATATTCTGAATCATAATCAGCGACCAATGTAACTCCATCAGATGCGTAAAATATGTCTTGGCTATCGTACACGATGCGTTTTACGTCGTAGTACGTATCGCTTTTTGAAGTCAGGAGTACATCTAACGGTACGGGTACACCTGTCCCTGGAATATAAAAAAGCTGTTTATAATAAGGTAAAAGTGCTTGTTGTATGAATTCAAATGAGGCTTTGAATCGTTCATCGCCTTCAAGTGCAAATATATCTGAAATCTTCCCACTTTTCTTTTTCTCTCGAAACCGATCATTAGAGTCAAAATATATTTCGTATAAGATACCATTCAATAAATGAAAAACAGTTTCAGAGCTTAACCGCTTTAATCTAGGAGAAAGTGAACTCAGGAATTCCTCAGCTTTTGTCGCAGTGCCACAAGCTGATTGGTAAATATTTCGACCGAGAACAAATAGATCATCTTTTTCGCAACCCTGTAATTGAATACTTGCCATCTGCGACATGGCTGAGTTTTGATACCCCCAAGAATGGCTTTTGAGGCCTTCTATGATCTCTCTAAGTAGACTTCCGATAGGGGCGCGGAATTTGGAATCTGCCAACGCTTGCGACGAGTATTCAGTGATAAGATCGCTAGTTAGAAAAGATGGATTGAAATAAAAATCTCCCATCAATGAGGTATGCTCCCAAGATGTTTGCTTTCCAGCGGTTGACAGGCTTAGCGTGTTTCTCACACGCTTGAATAAATCTTCGATTGTTAGCCTCTGATGACTTATATGGCTCAGCAAGGCGCTAGTAAAAGCACCGTTTCTGCCACTGCCATCAGATGCCGTCTGCCCTGGAGAAGTTGCGTAAGCGATGATTGTGCCCTTAGGGGCATAAACAGGAGCAAGTCCCCAAGAATCGCTTCCCCTCCATTGGCGTTCGTAAGGATTATTACGACAAGCGTCAAGGATGATAATGCTAGTTGCGTTCACGCCCTTTTCAAGCACTTCGATGACTTTATTCAGAGAAAGTGAAGAAAATTTAGCATTAATTTCTGTGCTGAAATCGGTGTCAGTAGCGGTGAGATAATTTACCCCATCAATCTGCATACCGTGACCAGCAAAGAAGAAAAGTCCCACCGAAGACTCCTTAAGATCAAGAGAAAATTGTGTAAGCGATTCATCCATAGCTCTATGATTCACATCCGTACATAATGTGACCTCGAAGCCTAGAGCCTCTAGCTTCACAGCTAGATCGTTTGAATCGTTAGTGGGGTTTTTTAAGGGAGAATCAGGATATTGAGCATTACCAATACATAGTGCCCTTTTGATCATATATTCCTTTCTCGAATCGGCATATCGTGCGAGGCACTCTCCGCTGTCGTCCGCCGCCGCTCTGATCGAATGCGGGGTAGATGCAAACTATCCGCGAGGTTTTTAGTGCGTGAGCTATGACACGGACGGAAGAGGTCACCATTCGTGATCCCGGCTTTCTGAAGATATTCATGGATGGCTTCAGCAGCGGCAAAGTGAATGCCAATAGTTCTGCGCTTATCACCTTGCGTAGCTTGATCTCTTAACTCAAGCCATTAATCATCTCCCCGGCGCGGAACAAATGGCGAATCCCTTCAGGTTCCAGTTCGGAATCCGAATAGGTGGCGGGAGACAGTATTTTTTCTGGATCAAAAACGGTTACGTCGGCAAAATACCCCGCCTGCAATTTTCCTCGTTTTTGAAAATTGAATCGCTCAGCCGGAAGCGAAGTGATTTTAGCGATGGCATTTTCAAGGGAGAGCCATTGACGTTCGCGGACAAATTCGCCCAGTAAGTTCGGAAAGGTTCCGTGCAGTCGGGGATGAGGTTTTCCGTTCACGTAAAAGCCATCGCTGATGATTAACGATAACGGATGTGTCATCGTTGCCCGCAAATTTTCTTCGCTCTGATTGAAGCAGAGCATGTTAACTGCGCCGTTTTCCTCGACCAGTAAGTCCAGCATGACTTCAACCGGAGCTTTTCCTTTTGCTTCAGCGAGGTCGGCAAGATTTTGATTGATGGTGGCACGATTTTTTTCGGAGGCTACGGCGGAAATGTAGATGTCGCTCCAACGCCATTGTAATTCGGCTTCGGTGGCTGTCGCGATGCGTTTTCGTTCGGTTGAATCCTGCAATCTGGCGACGAGTTTTGAAATGCCACCTTCGAGAAATTCCTGCGGCAACGCCTGCGTCAAAACGGTGCTGCCTGCAACGTAAGGATAGCAATCAAAGGCAATGTCTATGCCTTCATCGTGCGCGGCTTCGATCATTTCAAGAGCGCGGGATTGCAGATGCCAGTTTTGTGCGCCGACAACTTGCAAATGTGAAATTTGCAAACGGCATCCAGTACGCCGTGCAAGTTCGATTTGTTCTTCCAAGGATGCGAGGACGTTGGAAAAATATCCTCGCATGTGAGTCGTGTAAATTTTGTTGTGCTGCGCCATGATCCGGCAAAGTTTTTCGATTTCTGAAAACGGTGCGCTGGAACCAGGCGCGTATTGCAATCCCGTTGAAAGCCCGACTGCGCCATTGGTCAAAGCTTCGAGCAGCATTTGCTCCATGGTTTGCTGTTCCTGATCGGTGAGTTGTCCAAGTTTGTTGCCAGCGGCGGCAATTCTGAGCGATCCATGACCAACTAAAGAACCAACATTCAAAGTCGTGTGACTGTGCTGAATCGCTTGAAAATAATTGTGCGCACGATGCCAGCCCCAATGTTCATCGCCGCACAAAATCCCGTTGGCGAAGTCGTGCAGTTGTTTTTTATCGGTCATTGGATACGGCGAAAATCCGCAATTTCCAACGATTTCAGAAGTGATGCCTTGTTTGGCGCGGGCGGGTAAATCTTCGAGGGATTGCAGGTCTAAATGATTGTGAGAGTCAATGAATCCGGGGGCGATGACGAGTCCGGTGCAATCAATAATTTTAGTTTCGGCGGATGATGATTCAATTGGCCGGGCGGAGACGGCGGAGATTTTTGACCCTTCGATGAAGACGCTTCCAGTGAAGGCGGCTGTACCGGAGCCGTCAATGATAGAGCCGTTGCGGAGGAGAATTTTTCCCATGTCAGATTTTTACTGCAAAAACGCGGAGCGTATGGAGTGCTACGGCTCGGCGTAGCTTTGGTAGAGGTTAACATCGCTGTGAACTTGTCGGGTCAATCTGTACTAAAGCTACGCCGAGCCGTAGCACTCCATACGCTCCGCGTGACATTAGATTTCTTCCTTAATGCTGCACTAATTCCGGTGGTAATTGCTTATCAATTTTAGGACGAGTTGGCGTGTTATTGCTCAGCTCCCACGCGGTGGCAAAAACTGTCCGGGTGATTTTTTCCATCTTTTGATAATCAATCTTTTCAGGCTGATCGCCGGGCCGATGGTAGTCTTCGTGGACGCCATCAAAATAGAAAATAATCGGAATGCCTTTTTGCGCGTAGTTGAAATGATCGCTGCGGAAAAAGAAGCGATTTGTATCCTTCGGATCGTCGTATTTATAATTGAATTTTACATTAAGGAAGCCATTATTGACGCGTTCGCTGAGAGCACCTAATTCACTGCTCATCATTTTTGATCCGATAACATAAACTTCATTTGATCCTGACAGGTCATTATTGCGCGGGTCAGTGTCACCGTCTTTTTTGCTGCGACCGATCATGTCAATGTTGAGCTGTGTGATGATCTGCTTGATGTCTACGGTGGGGAATTTGGTGAAATATTCCGAACCCCACAATCCTTTTTCTTCGCCGCAATGCCAGACAAATAAAATCGAACGCTTCGGACGCGAACCTTTGGCGAAAGCTTCGGCCATTGCTAAGACAGCAGTCGTACCGGAGCCATCATCGTCCGCACCATTGTAAAGCGTATCGCCCTTGGCATCCGGCGCACCGATTCCAACGTGATCGTAATGTGCGCCGACGGCGACGTATTCATTCTTGAGAACGGGATCGCTGCCGGGCAGGACGGCGACGACGTTTTGCGTGGTGAGAGCTTCAAATTTTCCGCCGACGGTAATCGAAACTTTTTTGTTCGGATTCAAATCAAAAGGTGCCACCGGATCGGAAGTGGCGCGACTAAAAATTGCGAGTCCAGGTTCTTTTTCGCCTTGAAATAAAGCGTTTAGCATCGGAATCGAAATGGTGATATTCGGAATTTTGGGTTCGTCGCCGTCACCGCTGATTTTATCAGGAGTGAGTGCTCCTTTTTCTATTGCCGTTTGGCGCGTTCGATTCCAGTTGGAAAGTGCACCGTAGCTTGGTACGGTAATAACGGCTTTGGCTCCGTTTTTGGCGGCATACGTGAGCGGGTCTATCCAGTCTTCGCCCTGTTTGCCGGATCGGAGAGTTTGGAAAGTAACGCCTTTGGGTAAGCCCGCCAGCACAATCACGATTTTATCTTTGACATCAATTTTGCCGTTTGGAGTTTCGTAAGCATTGATGTTTTTGTCTTTGATGACATAGCCGTTGGCGACATACACACAGTTACCACTAACTGATCCCGGAATGGGGCGTGCGAGAAAATCATCACCGAATTTGAAAGTTTGACCGTTGATCGAAGCGACTGTCGCATCCGGTTCAAGTTTGTCACGGCGCAATTTCATCTTTTGAAAATAAGTGCCATTGTCTCCAGCGGGTTGAAGCCCCCAACGCGACATCATCATCGCCAGAAATTTCGCTGTCGTATCCAGTCCGCGTGAAGGTGTGTCGCGGCCTTCCATTTCGTCAGAAGCGATGAAATATAAATAATCTTTCATTTGCGCGGCGGTAATGTCGGCAACGTTTCCGTTGGAAGCCGGAACGACAACCGGAGCTGTGGTTTTCGCCTTTTTAGCCTGCGCAAAAACGGGCAAACAAGACAATGCGCCGATACATGCCAGAGTTAACAGTTTTTTCATGATAGTAATTCCTTTTGAAATCTATGGTAGGGGCGGAGTTTTATAATCGTGGCAAAACGCCGATATTACTTGTGATTGAGACCATTTTGACTTTTGAGCAGCGTATCTAAAAGCTCTACGCAAAGCGCACTGCGTTCACCAACCTCTTCGTCTAATTTGTTGCGACGATCCTTCATCTGATGTAATTCATCAGCAATATGCAAGGCAGCTAAAATAGCAACTTTGAGGGAATCCACAGTCAGTGTGCCAGCCGTAATTTCGCGCATACGGCTGTCAACAAATTCCGCGAGTTGTTTGATATGAGTGGTATCACCGTCGCGGCTGCGAATGTTGTAAGTCTGGTTGTAAATTTCAACCTTTACTGTTTGGGCCGGAGTTTGTTCCATGTTCAATTCAGTGAATTCGTCGGAGGATTACTTAACGTTTGGCTCCAATGGCTTCGGCTTCCATTTCGAGAACTGCGATGGCATCCAGCATTGCTTCTACTTTTAAGCGCATCGCATCACGATCTGAGAGTAATCTTTCGACTTGTGTTTCCAGCCGTTCTTTTTCTTCCTGATGAGATCGAAGCTCTCTTCGCGTTTCGGTCATTTGCCCGGTCAGGACTTCGTTTTCCTGTTTGAGGGTTTTACACAACTCGACCGTGCGATAGATTTTGTCTTCGAGATGTGAAAACTTTTCTAACCCGGATACAGCCATAAAAGGGGATCACTCCTGTAAATTTATCTTAATTCAGCTCCGAATTGTGAACGCAAAGCAGTCACGACCTGTTCGTGCATTCCGTTAATTTCAGCTTCGGTCAACGTTCGATCAAGCGCACGGTAGCGCAAGGATAATGCCAATGAATGCTTGCCTTCGGGCAGCTCTTTTCCGGCATACAAATCAAACATTCTGATTTGTTCGAGTTGCGGCAACGATAACTCCAGAATCGTCGTTTCAATCTGCTTCCAACTGACTTGACGATCTATCAACATCGCCAAATCTCGAACGACAATGGGGAATCTGGGTAAAGGTTGATAGCGGGATTCGACCGCCTTCAACTCCATTAACAATCCGAAATTCAATTCTGCTAATAAAACTGCTTGTTTGAATTTATAACGCGAGACCAGCGTTGGATGCAATTGCCCTAAATGTCCGATTACCGTGTCACCGCACGATATTACCGCAGCCCGTCCCGGATGCAAATAGTGAACATCGGTTGCGGGCTGGAATGAAATATTTGGCAGGTGCAGGCTGACCAGAAGTGCTTCGACTGCGCCTTTGAGATCGTAGAAATCCAGACGTGTTGCAGCCGCCTGCCAATCCGTTTCATTTCGCATTCCAGTCAATGCCAACGCGAGTTTTTCAGTTTCAATCGGACGTTCGCCGGAGGCTGAGTTTGCAAAGCATTTTCCTAATTCAAATAATTTTACGTTGCGCGTGCCGTGATTTAAATTATTGGCAAGCGAAGCCAATAACCCGCCCAGCAACGTCGTCCGCATTTCCGCCTGCGTCGAATCTATCGGATTCGTCAGTTTTAACCGCTCTGCCTCAGAAACAGTTGTGAGTCCTGCATCGGCTTCGGCATTCACAAAACTGAAATTAATCGCCTCGTGAAATCCTAACGCTGTTAAGGTTTGGCGCACGGCTCGTCGTCCGTCGTCGCCTTCTAAATAGGCTCCGGCTCCGCTTCCCCCGGGCAGCGAAGTGATTAACTGATCGTAGCCGATGACGCGAATCACTTCTTCGATCAAATCTTCTTCAATTGCCATATCGTGTCGCCACGAAGGAGGAATCGCCGTCAAACTATTTTCAGAAGTGGTGACTTCAAATCCGAGCGCAGTCAGAATTTTTGTCGCCTGTGCGAGGTCGAGTGACAATCCGGTTTTTGATAAATATCGTGAAGGTCGCAGTATGATTGGCTGTCGTACTTGTACTTCAGTTCTGACATCAATAATTTCGCTGAGGATCTCGCCGCCGCAAAGTTCAGCAATTAAATTCGCGGCTCGCAGCGAAGCAGCATCTGCGATTTCAATGTCTGCGCCGCGCTCGAAGCGGTACGAGGCTTCGGTGTTGACAGCTAAATTTTTCGCCGTTTGTCGAATCGAAACCGGATTGAAATACGCCGCTTCGAGCAAAACATTCGTCGTACTTTCTGAAATGCCGGAATACAATCCGCCTTTGATACCGCCAATGGCGACAGGCTTTTCGGCGTCGCAGATGACGACGACATTGGAATTTAATTCGCGCTCTTCGTTATCGAGCAGCGTGATTTTTTCTTTGTCGTGCGCACGTCGGACAATTATTTTTTTGCCGCTGAGTTGATCCAAATCAAAAGCATGGAGCGGTTGCCCTAATTCCAGCATGACATAATTTGTAATGTCCGCCACATTGTTGACGCTGCGTTGACCGAGAGCTTCCAGCCGTTCGACCAGCCATTCAGGGGAAACCCCGACTGTGACGCCACGAATGACGCGAGCTGTATAGCGCGGACATAAATCCTGTGCCAGCACTTCAACGGAAGTGATTTCGCGGGTTTTTGTTGCCGCTACATTTCCGGCTGCTTGATTCGTCTTGCTGAGCGGTTTATCAAGGATCGCTGAGGCTTCGCGGGCGATGCCGAGATGCGACAAACAGTCAGGGCGGTTGGAAGTCAATTCAAACTCAAGAATTGAATCGCCATGATGTTCTTCGATAGCGTCTACAGCGTTGCCCGCCATCGTCATCCGCGTCGCCAGCTCACGCGGCGAAAGGTCGAGGTCTACTAATTCTTTGAGCCAGTTGTAAGAAATTTTCATAAATAAATCAGGCGCGAAAAAATTCGCCCGTGCCAATTTGTCAGAATTCTAACAGGAGATCAACCGTATGGCTTCCGGGGTCTGGCGAAGTTTTTATTGATGGCGTTTGGGTCAATTTGATTTGCGCAGAATTCTCACGCGATGTTTGATTAATAAAGGCTTGCAGTGACGCCGCGTCGTAAGTTTTCCCGCGTAAAGTTTCCCATCGTTCCAGAAAACTCTTAATCACATCATTAGGGACGCCCTTGACCGCTAATTGTCCAAAACTATATTGTCCGCCTTCAGTGATTGAAATCGAAAAAGTGACTGATTGCGTTGCCTCATCAAACGTCGGGACGGGTTTTACCCGCACATCAAGATAACCCCGGTCGGTGTAATTTATCAGGGTTAAAGTCATTCCTTTATCTATTTTTAATCCATCGGCAATTTCATCGGTTTTCAATGTAAACAAGCGATTTAGTTTGTCATTGGAAAGCATCTGATTGCCTGACCAGGTAATACCTTTCCATTGATAAGGAATTCCTTCGTTGAAAGTTACTAGCAAGGCTACTCCATCTTTACACTTGGCAGGCGGATTTTTTTCCGGTGAGGCTTTGACGGGAAGTAATTTTATCTTGAGATAACCTCTTTGCCGATAGAGCGGAATTGTTGTATCGCGTAAAACCAGCGAATTAATCATTCGGGAATACTCGCTGCTGAGTAATTCCTTCGCTGCATTCGTGAGATGGGCATAACTGAAAGCGGTAACTCCTTGATAATCAATTGAGCAAATTGGCATCGGCATTCCTGCAACTTTGAAAACATGAACCGTGCCTAATCCTGCCATCTCATATTCGATATTGCTCGTGCTACTTTTAGTTCGTAAGAGTTTTTCCAGCGACTTGCGAATGACTTCAATCATCTCGCCGCCTTCAGTTGCTTTGCCGTCAAAATTAGGGATTTCTTGCCGAATCGCGGCGTAGATTTCTTCATCACTGAACCACATGAAATTATCAAAGAAACAAGGCACTGAGCTACGCGCTTCCGCTACGATGAACGTTGCCTCCAGATCATCACCCGTGTATTTGTAACGAAGCTTCACAGAGGTGAATAAGCCGGATTCAATCAGGCGTTGCGATGTCTGTTTAAGATTTTCCAGCAAAATCGTTTGTCCAATTTTCAAGCCACTTGATGCCGTAGCTTTTTCTTTCGGCACATTGACGAGACCTTCAAAATTGATTTGTACCAGTTTGAAGGGTGTCTTACTGACATCTTGTTGTTGCGCTTGTATTCCGACCGCCAAACCAATGAAGAGCCAGAGGCTCACGGGAACTCGGCTGAGTAAATTCATAAAACCACCTTTCATCAATCCAATATTTGTTGTAAGTGCTGGCGCAGATGCGCGACGTAATCCTCAATTAAAAATTTTAGCGTGACAGGCTCATCGTCTCCAACCCGAACCAGATGGCTTAACTTTTCGGCTGGAATGTTGGCCATGACGTGCGCCAGATGCAGGTTATAACTTTGCCAGAACGAGAGCAATTCAGTCCATGCTTCGTGCTGATAATTTTGTGAGCTAACCCACTGCTCTTGTTCGTAGCGCGGCATCGCTAAGCCGTCCTGCAATTGCACCCGGACAAATCGCTGATGATTATTCGACGCCGAATCAAGCAGATGTCCGATAACCTGCTTCGGCGACCATTTGCCGGGTGCAGGGAATTGAATACTTTGGGCTTCGGTGATGTTTGCCAATTGCGCGGAAGCGGTTTTGATAGTGGTGGTAAATTCCTGAATGAGAAGATTCATATACTTTGTCGTTCAAGCATCAAGCATGGAGTACAAGCTTCAGCTTGGGTTTACAGTGATGAGGTGTACTACCAAGCTGAAGCTTGTACTCCATGCTGACTCCATGCTGGCAAAATTTTCACACAAACTGCTCTAAAAAGCGCACATCATTTTCATACAGCAATCGAATGTCATCCAAGCCGTACATTAATGCGCAGAGGCGATCAATGCCTAAGCCGAATGCGAAGCCGGAGAATTCTTCGGGATCAATCCCCACTTGTTTCAGGACGTTTGGATGCACCATGCCGGAGCCGCCCATTTCAATCCATCCAGTTTGTTTACAGATGCGGCAGCCGCTGCCCTGACATTTGAAGCAACTATAATCAACTTCCGCACTGGGTTCGGTGAAAGGGAAGTACGAAGGACGAAATCTGGTTTTGGTATTTTCTCCGAACATGCGGCGCACAAATTCTTCGACAGTGCCTTTTAAATCGCCAAGCGTGACGTTGCGGTCAATCAACAATCCTTCGACCTGATAAAACATCGGATTGTGCGTGGCGTCCGGCGTGTCGCGTCGAAAAACTTTTCCGGGAGCGGCAACGCGCAAGGGCGGGCGACGCTTCTGCATCGCGTGAATTTGCATCGTTGAAGTTTGAGAGCGCAACGCGAATTCCGAGCCTTCAATATAAAACGTATCTTGCGAACTTCGTGCTGGATGATTCGGTGGAATGTTCAGCGCGCCAAAATTGAAAAAGTTAGTTTCGATTTCGGGGCCGTCTTCGATGCTGTAACCCATCGAAACGAAAATGTCTTCGATGCGTTGGCGCAATAATGTGATCGGATGCAAATGTCCGGCGGGAATTTTTCGTCCGGGAAATGTGACATCAATTTGTTCCGTAGCGAGTTGCGCGGCTTCACGCTCGGCAGCGAATTTCGAGTTTAGCGTTTCGAGTTCTCCCTCGACGAAATTTTTCAACTCATTAATTTTTTGTCCGACAGCCTTGCGTTCATCAGGTGAAAGCGCACCCAGCGTTTTCATCTCTGACGTAATGACTCCGCTTTTGCGACCGAGCCAATGATCTTTTAGTTTCGTGTATGCTTCTTCATGGGACGCGGTGGCAAAGTCGTTTTCAAAGTCGGCGCGTAATTGTGCGATGCGATCTGTCATAAAAAATAAAGAAAAACCCAAGACCTCTGAAGTATATCAAAGGTCTTGGGGATTACATTTGAATTGTGGAGCGATTTCTTTAATCGCCCGTTTTGACTAATGAAAACGGGCGATTAAAGAAATCGCCCCACAAAATTACTTAGTGCGAAATGACGCGTGGCAGCTCTTTCGCTTGAGCAACCCAGGCTCCAACTTCTGCTTCCGTCGGGACTGTCTCGACGATTTTTTCGGCTTCATTTGTTTCAGCCAATTTCGCCGTCAGATTTGCCGGTACGCGTGTCGCTAATTCGACTACAGTATCCACGCCTGCGGCTTCGAGCAGGTTCGCCAGAGCTTCGTTGACGCCAGTGATACGGCTGAACAAATCCACTTGGTTGACCCAGCGCAGCACGCTTTTTTCTTCACAGCCTGAAATACTGGCAATTTCTGCACGTCCCGCTTTGGTCGCACCTTTTTCCAACAATTCAGAACAAAGCCAAATGCCTGCGGCGTTCAGCTTGTGATCGTCTTCTTCGTTGAGATCAGAAATTCTCACAAGGTCGGAAGTTTTGCTGGCAGTGGCTTCGACAACAGGAGTTTCAGTAACTGGTTCTGCAACCACAGGTGCAGCGGCTTCCACAACTGGAACAGCGACAGCAGCTTCGACAACCGGAGCTGCTACAGGAGCGGCGACAGCAGGTTTTTCTGCTTTAGGCTTGGCTGCTTTAACTACTGGAGTTGCCTCGGCAGCAGGTGCGTCAGCTTGTTCAGCTTTTCGATCAGCCTTTGACGCCGGAACTTTCTCAGCCGCAATTGGATTCGCCGCGACATAAGCACTGCCGTATTTGCCGGAGATCGCTTTCTTTGCAGCGTTCGCCAGATCAGTGAAAGCGTTCGGATCGTGAATCGCAATATCCGAAAGAATCTTACGATCTAAATCAATCGCGGCCACTTTCAGCCCGTGCATGAATTGGCTGTAGCTCATTCCGTTCAAGCGGGCAGCCGCATTGAGACGAACAATCCACAGCGCACGATACTGACGTTTCTTGAGCTTGCGTCCGACGTAGGCGAATTTCAATCCACGTTGGACTGATTCTCGCATTGAGCGGTACAGTTTAGATTTTGTACCACGGTATCCACTGGCCAGTTTTTGTAAGTCTTTGCGCTTCTGTAAGCGTTTATTTCCACGTTTTGCGCGAGGCATAATACCCTCCAATAATTAGTTAAGAAGTTTCGGGTTTCGAGTATGAGGCTTTATCTTAGCCAACCCGAAATTTAGTGACTGCCGTAAGGAAGCATCGCTTCGACACGTTTCTGATCGCTGTTAGAAACCAGTACGTCAATATCTAAGAAGCGTTTCCGCTTCGCCGATTTCTTCGTCAGGATGTGGCGTGCATGCGAATGCCCGCGCTTGATCTTTCCGGTAGCGGTCGTGCGAAAACGCTTGGCCGCTCCTTTATGTGTTTTTAATTTAGGCATAATTACTCCGAATAAAAGCTGTTAGCTGTTAGCTATTAGCTGTTAGCTTTATCTGGCTAAGAGCTAATACCTAATCGCTAACCGCTAGCTGCTTTCTTAGGTGAAAAGATGGCAATCATTTGCATTCCTTCTAACTTCGGACGGAATTCAGGTTGTCCGAATGTTACAAGGTCTTTCGTCAGGCGGTCGAGCAAGGCAGCACCGAGTTCCTTATGGGTGATTTCACGTCCTTTGAAGCGAATGGTCGCTTTGACTTTGTCACCACCCTCGAGGATTTCCTGTGCATGCTTCATCTTGAAATTGTAATCATGATCGTCGGTCGAAGGGCGAAACTTAATTTCCTTCACTTCAATGATGACCTGTTTTTTCTTAGCTTCGTGGGCGCGTTTTTTCTGCTCGTATAAATATTTGCCGTAGTCAATGATTTTACAAACCGGTGGTTGCGCGGTGGGCGCAATTTCGATTAAATCCAAGCCACGATCTCGCGCAATGCGCAGTGCGTCGTAGGGAGACATGACGCCGACCTGACCTTCTTCATCTATGACACGAATTTCTTTGGCGCGAATACGCTCATTGATGCGGACTTGTGGACCCCTTTGATTCCCACGTTGCTGTCCGCGAGGACCACGAAAACCGCCTTGAAAGGGTGTGATTGCGATAAATTCACCTCCGGGATAACGGGTTGCGGATCGTAGATTGCGGATTGTGGATCAAAATTTCATTGATCCGCAATTCGCAATCCCAAATCCGCAATCCTTAAGTTGTTAACGCACGAGTTTTGACTAACTCGCCGAGTTGAGCGGCAAATTCCGCGACGGGAATTGCGCCCAAATCTCCTTTGACACGGTCACGCACTGCGACCGTCCCTGCTTCTGCTTCGCGCTCGCCGATGACGAGCATGAAAGGGATTTTTTTCAATTGTGCGTCACGAATTTTCGCACCGATTTTTTCGCTACGAGAATCAGCCTGCACGCGGAATCCCGCCGCCTGTAATTCTTTTTCAACCGCTGCTGCGTTTTCATTGAAGCGATCCGAAATCGGCAAAATCATTGCCTGCGTCGGAGCCAGCCACACCGGAAACGCTCCGGCGTAATGCTCAATCAAAATGCCAAAAAATCTTTCAAATGATCCAAGAATCGCCCGATGTACCATGATCGGCTGATGACGCGCATTGTCAGCACCGATGTATTCGATCCCAAATCGTTGCGGCAAGGTGAAATCAACCTGAATGGTCGAAAGCTGCCATGTGCGCTTGATCGCGTCTACGACTTTGAAATCAATTTTAGGCCCGTAAAATGCGGCTTCGTCTTCCATCCGCGTATATGACAAACCGTATTCATTCAACGCTGTAGTTAATGCGCCTTCGGCTAAATTCCAGACTTCATCAGTGCCAATATACTTGCTGTGATCGGTCGCATGACGAACTGACAATTCGGCTTTGTATGCAAATCCAAAAGTCTTGAAAACCTGATCTACCAAATCAAGGCAACCCAGCACTTCGTTTTTTAATTGTTCAGGCGTGCAGAATAAATGTGCATCGTCCTGCGTAAATCCGCGCGCGCGCATTAATCCGTGCGTTACGCCTGAACGCTCGTAACGATAGACCATTCCGTATTCCGCGTAGCGTTGCGGCAAATCACGATATGATCGTTGCCGCGCTTTGAAAATCTGAATATGGAACGGGCAATTCATCGGCTTCAGGCGATACTCGACATCTTCTTTTTCGTCTTTGTCGCCCGTGTGCATCGCCGGATACAAACCTTCCTGATAATGATCAAGGTGTCCCGAAATGCGGAAGAGTTCAGCCTGCGTGATGTGCGGCGTATTCACGAAACTGTAATTGCGTTTCATCAATTCTTCGTTGAGAAACTGCTCAATGCCTTTGCGGATCATGGCTCCATTGGGATGCCACAAAACCAGTCCCGGCCCAATCGCATCGCTGAAGCTGAATAAGTCTAATTCCGGGCCAAGCCTGCGATGATCGCGTTTTTCGGCTTCTTCTTTGTTCTTGATCCATTCGTCCAATTCTTCTTGCGAAAAAAACGAAGTGCCGTAAATGCGCTGCATCTGCGGACGCGTTTCATCGCCTTTCCAATGCGCTCCGGCAATGGAAAGCAACTTGATGGCTTTGATTTTACTGGTCGAAGGAATGTGCGGCCCTAAACAAAAATCTACAAATGGAGTTCCTTCAATCGTGTAGCAACTGACGGTTTCGCCAGCCTTATCCGCAATCAATTCGCACTTGAGCGGTTCACCCATTTCGGCAAATTTCGCTTCGGCTTCCGCTTTCGTCATCTGAAGGCGTTTATATTCAAGATTGCGTTTGATGAGGTCGCGCATTTTCTTTTCGATTTTCGTCAAATCTTCCGGCGTAAACCGGACGCCGTCTTCACGATGAAAATCGTAATAAAATCCGCCCTTCGGATCATCCAGCAAAGCCGGCCCGATGCCGAGCTTCGTCCCCGGATATAAATCCAGCACCGCCGCCGCGAGCAGATGCGCAGTCGAATGGCGATAGACTTCTAACGCTTCATTACCCGCGTCAGGTGTCAACGCTTCGACCATTTCGCCATCCTTGACGATGTAGCCTAAATCTACGGGTTCGTCCTGCTTGACGCCGTTGATGAAAAGACGCGCCGCCAAAGCTTTTTTCGCCGTGTCGCGGTCTTTAGCTTTAAGCAACTCAAATGCGGTATTCGATTGTGGTTGTACTTCGCTCACGAAAAATCCGTTACCAGGGCAATAAAGTAAACTGCGCGATCTGAAAAAATATTCAAATCC